>JAZOND010000015.1:0-179520 GCA_045654345.1 Alistipes sp.
ATGGTGAGCTTAGTGGTCACCTCCTGATCTGCTACAACCTCATCAACCTGATTCTGTGTACACGCAACTGCACCAAACAGCACAGCAGCAGCCATCACAAAACGAAAAAATCTTTTCATAGTTGTTTAGTTATTAAGTTAAAAAATAGAGTGAATAAAATTGTTTTTTAATTATATTAATTCAAAATGATTTTCAGATACTTGTGGAAATCAACTTTGATGAGCAAAAGTATAAATTAAAAATCATAAAACCAAGAAAAATATGCAAAAATTTTGCCAGATACCTTAATATATAAAAAAAAAGCGGCCAAAATGACCGCCCATTATCCTTAAAGCAGGTAGGTTACTCCAATGAGATAGCCTCTGAAGGACAAACGCCTGCACAAGCACCGCACTCGATGCACTTGTCAGGGTCAATTACATAGATGTCACCTGCTGAAATTGCTTCAACAGGACACTCGTCGATGCAAGTACCACAAGCAACGCAAGAATCTGAAATTTTGTAAGCCATAAATAAAAAATTGTTTTTGTATTTAATGTTTCGCAAAAATAGTACTTTAATACGAATTATCCAAAAAAATGTATCTTTGTAATCGCATTTAGGAGCAAAAAAAGTAACTTTGCAGCATAAACTTGTACATTTATGGCACAAAATATCACTTTAACACTACTCGGAACAGGTACCTCGCAGGGAGTTCCTGTTATCGGATGTCGGTGCGAGGTGTGTCGTTCAGCCGATCCTCGAGACCAGCGTCTGCGTACTTCGGCTATGGTCGAGGTGGGGCAGAGTAGGTTTATTATCGACGCAGGTCCCGACTTCCGCACGCAGATGCTTCGTGAGGGGGTGAGCCATATATCGGCAATACTGCTTACCCATAAACATAAAGACCATATCGGCGGTATTGACGATGTGCGCGCACTCAATTTTGTGGACTATCCGCAGATACATACTGTCAATATTTATGCCACGGCAGAGACGCTCGACTGTGTGTGTAAGGATTATGACTATGCCTTTTTTACGGTGCGCTATCGTGGTACGCCCGAGATTGCACTGCATACTATTAGTGCCAATGAGTCGTTTACGGTTGACGGGGTAGAGATTATACCTATAAAAGGTCGTCACGCCCACTTTGAGGTTACGGGCTATAGATTTGGCGATATGGCCTATATGACCGACTTTAAGGAGATAGACAGTAGCGAGCTTGCCAAGCTTAAAGGTGTCAGGGTGTTGGTGGTAAATGCCCTGAGATTTGCTCCGCACGACTCGCACTTCTCTGTTGCAGATGCTCTTGAGCTCATTGAGCAGATTAAGCCCGAACGAGCCTATCTTACCCATATGTCGCACGAGGTGGGTTTGCATAGCTTGGCACAACAAAAGTTGCCAAATGGCGTATTTTTTGGCTATGATGGGCTGAAAATCGAGTTGTAGATAACGCTTGAAAAATTGCGAGAAAACGCCAAAATGGGGATTTAACTAAAAAATCTCAAAAAATTTCTAAAAAATATTGAAAATTTTTTCGTGCTCTAAATTGTTGGTCTATAGATTATTACGAAGATTGCTCAATTTTTGTTTCAAAAAAGTGCGAAAAAAAGTGTAAAAAAATTTTGCAGATTAAAAAAATCGCCGTACTTTTGTCGCTGGAGAGATGGCAGAGTGGTCGATTGCGGCGGTCTTGAAAACCGTTGAGCTGCGAGGCTCCGGGGGTTCGAATCCCTCTCTCTCCGCCACAAAGCGGATTTTTGAAAAGGTTGTGAAATTTTCACAACCTTTTTTTTGTTTTGAAAAGTCGGCGTCTGCAAATAAATTTGTGAGCGCCAACCTTTTCAATACAAATGTAGTGTAAACACTACTTCAAAAATCCGCTTTGGACATTAAGGAGTACCAGGGATGGGCGACCAACGGGAGCCAATCCCTCGGTTTTCAATTCCCGCCTGTGGGTGAGATTGAGGAAGGGTGTAAAGTTGCCCTGCATCGACCTACGGGTTCGCCCTTCGGTAGTGGTCGAACAGAAATATCATTTTTTTTGAAATTATACTCTTTGTGGAGCCAGATTCTTGCGTTCATAGTTTGTAGACCCTCTTGATTTGCTAATTTTTTTTGTATATTGAATAGTTTTTGTTACCTTTGTCAATTAGAATATACCTAAAATTATGAGAGATAAAATTCAAAATTTCGGTCGAGCCCTTAGTGCGATGGTAATGCCTAATATTGGCGCATTTATCGCGTGGGGTCTTATTACGGCACTCTTTATCCCTACGGGATGGTTTCCTAATGAGCATCTGGCGCAGCTTGTAGATCCAATGTTGAAGTATCTGCTGCCGCTGTTAATCGGTTATACAGCAGGACATAATGTTGCCGGAGTCAGAGGCGGTGTTATCGGTGCCATTGCAACTGCGGGTGTGATTGTGGGTACTGAAGTGCCTATGTTCATTGGTGCAATGATTATGGGTCCGCTGGCGGCGTGGGTTATCAAGCAGTTTGATAAGGCAGTTGAGGGTAAGGTTCGTGCTGGCTTTGAGATGCTTGTAAACAACTTCTCGCTCGGTATTATCGGTATGATTCTGGCCATTGTGGGTTATCTGACCATTGGCGGTGCGATCTCTTGGATTACCGAGTTCTTTGAGTCGGGAGTTGTATATCTTAAGGATCATAATATGTTACCGCTGGTATCTATATTCATTGAGCCGGCAAAGGTTATGTTCCTCAATAACGCCATCAACCACGGTATTCTGACCCCTCTGGGTTCGGTGCAGGTGCAGGAGTTTGGTGAGTCTATAATCTTCTTCCTTGAGTCTAATCCGGGTCCGGGTTTTGGCCTGCTGATGGCATATTGGTGCTTTGGTAAGGGCGCAGCACGCAGCTCTGCTCCAGGTGCGGTGCTTATTCAGTTTATCGGCGGTATTCACGAGATTTACTATCCATATGTACTCTCTCGCCCGATACTCATTCTGCCTATGATTTTGGGTGCTTCGTCAAGTATTCTCTTTATGACTGTTGCACACGCAGGCCTTATTGGTCCTATATCACCTGGCAGTATTGTCTCTGTGATTATTATGTCAGCATCGGGCAAGGTGTTTATCAATGTTGCTGCGGTGCTTATAGCTGCTGTGGTGACCTTCCTCACCTCGGCATTTATCCTGCGCCGCACGGCAAAGGATGATGATACACTGCCTGATAACCGCTTTACCCCTAAGTATAAGCGTAATGGTGGCGTAGATAGCATATCAGAGAATAATAAGGGTGTTGATACTATTCGCAATATTCTCTTTGCTTGCGATGCCGGTATGGGTAGCAGCGCGCTTGGTGCTACACGCTTCCGCAAGCGTATTGAGTCGCTTGGCCTCGATGTTAAGGTTAGCAATTGCTCTGTAAACTCTATCCCTGCCGATGCGGATGTTGTTGTCTGTCAGCAGGGTCTTGCCTCACGCGCAAAGGGTAATGCTCCGAAGGTAAATATCGTGGCTATTAATAACTTCCTTGAGGATCCTGCGCTGGACAACCTCTATGATATGCTGCTCCAACGTAGCGCAGGTGTTACTATTAGCGACGATGTGGACGATAATAGCCCTGCGACAACATCGTCTAATGTAATTCTGCCGATGACAAATATAAAGGTCGGTGCTAAGGCTGCCGATAAATGGGAGGCTATTACTGAGGCAGGTACGCTGCTTGTCAAGGGTGGCTTTGTGGGTATGGAGTATGTCGACGCAATGATCGAGCGCGAGAAGATAACCACTACCTACCTCGGTATGGGTATCGCTATTCCTCACGGCACGGAGAGCGCAAAGAAACAGGTGCTGCGCACAGGTATCAGCATTATCCAGTACCCTGAGGGTGTTGACTTTGATGGAGAGAAGGCTTATCTTGTTATCGGTATCGCCGGCGTTGGAGACGAACACCTTGAGCTGCTTGCTCGCGTAAGTGAGGCTCTGGACGATGAGGAGGTATTTGAGCGTCTGAAGAATACTACAAATCCTGAAGATATATATAAGGTATTAAACTCATAAAGTTGTATTTATTATGATAAGTAAGACAGTTGTTCTGACAGCCCCTAACGGAATGCACGCACGCCCTGCAGGAGAGTTGGTTAAATTGGTCAAGACTCTTGACAGTGCTATTACTCTTGCCACCGCTGCAAAGAGTGTTAAGGCATCGAGTATGCTCGGCATCCTTTCATTGGGCCTTAAGTCAGGCGCAGAGGTTACCGTTTCTGCAGATGGAGGTGCTGAACAGGCAAATCTTGATGCTGTAGTGGCTTTTTTAGCAGAGATTAACGACTAATGAAGATTATAGACTCAAATACCCGAGCTGGCAGAGATATATCTATCTCTCGCGCCTATGTGGTATGTCGTTCTGTACGCAATATAGCGCGCGAGAGCCTTGGTGCCGAGTATGAGCAGTCGCTCTTTGATAAGGCCCTTGAGCAGACTATCTCGCAACTTGAGAGCCTTGCTGCCGATAGTGATATCTTTGAGGCACACCTCGAGATTGCACAGGATAGTATGATTGCCGATGGCGTTCAGGAGCATATTGCTGAGGGTATGTGTGCAGAGAGTGCCGTTCAGACCACTTGCGAAGAGGTGGTGGCTATGTTCGCTGATATCGACGATGAGTACCTTCGTGCAAGAACTGACGATGTACGCGATATCTTTGCTCGTATACTTGATAACTTGGCGGGTGGGTCATCAAACCCGTTTGTAGAGTTGCGTAGTGGCGATATAGTGGTTGCCGAGGAGCTATTCCCGTCGGATTTGGCACTGATGAATCTGAATGATATAGGCGGTTTTGTCACCGCGCAGGGTAGTGCTACCAGCCATATATGTATTATGGCTCGTAACCATAATCTGGCGGTGGTTGTAGGCATTGGTCAGGGTCTGAAAGATATTGCTACGGGCGATACTATTATTATTGATAGTGGTGCAGGTAGGGTGGTTGTAAACCCAGATGCCCAGACCTTGGAGCACTATAACTCGCGTCTTGCAACCCTTGCAGAGGAGTGCCGTGCCGAGCAGAGTGTGGCCTTTGAAACAATCTCAAAGGGCGATACGCGCCTATTTGTCTTGGCAAATGCGGGTAGCGTAGCAGATGTTGAGCAGGCAATATCGTCGGGTGCCGATGGAGTAGGTCTGTTCCGTAGCGAGTTCCTATATATGCAGAGTGCAGCTGCCCCAACTGAGGAGCAGCAGTATGAGGCATATCGAGATGCCGCATTGGCTTGTAAGGGTAAGCCGCTGACCATCCGCACGCTCGATATAGGTGGTGATAAGGCTCTGCCGTATATGAACTTTGATGCCGAGGAGAATCCGTTCTTGGGTTGGCGCGCTATCAGAGTATGCCTCGAGCTTAAGGAACTTTTTGCAACGCAGCTCAGGGCTATTTTGCGAGCAAGTGGTCATAGTAATACCGATATTAGAATTATGTTCCCGATGATTACCACCCTCGACGAGTTGCAGCAGGCAAAGCTGTTACTCGAGCAGTGTAAGGTAGATCTTGATAATCAGGGAGTTAACTATAATAAAAATATCAAGGTCGGCATTATGGTTGAGACACCTGCGGCGGTCTTTATTGCAAAGACACTTGCTGAGCATTGCGACTTTTTTAGCATCGGTACTAACGACCTTGTGCAGTATGTTATGGCTGCCGATCGTGCCAATGTCAAGGTGGCGCACCTCTATAATCCATACTCAGAGGCCGTTGTGGCAGCTCTGAAGTATGTGATATCCACAGCCAACGCTGCGGGCATTGAGTGCAGTATGTGTGGCGAGTTTGCATCGGATAGCGCAGCTACATCACTGCTTTACGAAATGGGACTGACAAAGTATAGTGTCAACACCTCTTCGATAGCTAAGATTAAATATACACTAAAACATATCTAAAGCCAAATATATACTAATTAATTGAACATACCTAATATGAAGACTAAAGTATCACAGAAGTTCGCAGAACTCTATGGCGAGGAGTATATCCTCTTTACATCTCCTGGTAGAATCAACCTTATTGGCGAGCATACCGACTATAACGGCGGTTTTGTTTTCCCTGGCGCAGTAGATAAGGGTATTGTGGCAGCTATTCGCCTCAATGGTACAGAAAAGGTGCGTGCTTTTGCTCTCGACCTTAACGAGTCAGCAGAGTTTGGCCTCAATGAGGAGGATAAGCCTGCACAGAGTTGGGCGTGCTATATCTTCGGCGTTTGCCGCGAGATTCAGAAGCGCGGTGGTGTTATCGGCGGCTTTGATACTGTCTTTGCCGGCGATGTACCTCTGGGTGCAGGTATGAGCTCTTCGGCAGCTCTCGAGAGTACCTTTGCATTTGCTCTGAACCACCTCTATAATCTTGGTATTGAGAAGTTTGAGCTTGCTCGCATCGGCCAGAGTACAGAGCATAACTACTGCGGTGTTAAGTGCGGTATTATGGATCAGTTTGCATCAGTTCACGGCAAGGCGGGCCACCTTATGCGCCTGGACTGCCGCTCTATGGAGTTCTCATACTTCCCATTTGACCCTGCAAAGCACGGCTATCGCCTGCTGCTTGTAAACTCTTGTGTTAAGCACGAGCTTGTCGGCTCTCCATATAATGACCGTCGCGCCTCTTGCGAGCGCGTAGCTGCCGTTCTTGGTCAGGAGTTCCTCCGTGGCGCAACTATGGAGCAGCTGGAGGCTATCAAGGATCAGATCTCTGAGGAGGACTACCTCCGTGCGCGATATGTTATCGGTGAGGAGCAGCGCGTGCTCGATGTCTGCGAGGCTCTCGAGCGCGATGACTATGAGACCGTTGGTGAGCGTATGTACCAGACCCATTGGGGTATGTCTAAGGACTACGAGGTTAGCTGTGAGGAGCTCGACTTCCTTGCTACCGTAGCTAAGGAGTGCGGCGTTACCGGCTCACGCATTATGGGCGGTGGCTTCGGTGGTTGCACCATCAACCTCGTTAAGGATGAGCTCTGCGATGAGTTTGTAAAGACCGTAACTGTTCGCTTCGCAGAGAAGTATGGTCACGAGCCTAAGATCTATCCTGTTATTATCTCGGACGGCTCTCGAATTTTGGAGTAGTTTTCTTCTGATAATGCGGCATTAGCTGCACATCCCTCAAATCCCCAAATGGGAAATACGCATAGTATGTCCCATCTGGGGATTTTTCACGATATACACCTACTACCGCATTCTGACGAGAAAACCGTGCAAAGAAATGGCGGTGTGTGATTTTTTTACTATATTTGTGGTAAATTCCCATACTATGAAGCGACTACTGACCTTATTTGTTGTAATATTTACAATTCTGACCGCAACTGCGCAGGTGGAGCACTCGATAATTCTTGACCAGAGCAGTTTTCGCAAGGTAAATACGGACGCACTTACGGGTGTGAATGTAGACCCAATTCGCAAGGATAGCTCGCGAAATGCCTGTGCCCGCGTGAAGATTCGCTTTGCCAATATGAGCCGCGCAGAGGTAGATGCCCTTGTTCTGCAGTTCCGCAGCAACACAGACCTTGCCCGTCAGGAGATTGGCTATTACGACAACATCCTTATCCTCGAGATGACTGCCAAACCGAACACCCGTTTCTATGTTCAGAGTCCAGAGTATGGTCAGAGCAACGAAGTCTCTATGAATCTCGAGGGTAACACCGAGTATGAGATGGAGGCGCGTCTGAATCAGATGTTTAGCATAATCGTAAATAGCAATGTCGAGGGGGCTGAGGTATATATTGACGACAGTTACAAGGGTCGCACCGATGCCAATCACAAGGCTACAATCTCGGAGGTGACCATTGGCAGCCATACGCTCAAGTTGGTCTATGGAAATATCGACTACCAGCAGCAGATAGTTGTGAACAAGAGCTCTATACTATTCAATCAGAATGTGAATATAGCCGTCTCAGAACCGCAATTTGTGGTATTTATCGTTGAGCCTAAGAGTGCTGTTGTGACCATTAACAACCAGCCATATTCGCTGCAGGATGGTGCTATGCAGACGGTGCTTGATGCTGGAACATACAGCTACTCTGTAACCGCTGCGGGCTATCACACCCAGAGTGGACAATTCACCGTGGCGGGCGACAAGGTCGAGAAGAGACTAAGTCTCACTGCCGATAGCGCAACGGTAACACTCACCGCGCCCGACAAAGCCGAGATTTGGATTAATGGAGCGTTGAAGGGCAAGGGCACTTGGCGTGGTGTGCTCAACTCGGGCACATACATCTTCGAGGCTCGCAAGGCTGGCCATAAGGGTTCGCGCCTCTCGCAGAAGATTACCTCCGCCACAGCCGTTCAAACCTACACTCTACCTGCTCCAACGCCAATCTATGGCTCGCTCGTAGTATCTGGAATGCCTATTGCCGCTGATGTTACCCTCGATGGCAAGGCCGTAGGAACTATGCCTCTCAAGATGAGTAATGTGCTTGTGGGCAGCCATACCGTCAAAATCTCAAAGGCTGGCTATAGTGATTATACTCAGGTAGTTACCATCTCTGAGGGCAAAGCCACAACCATTACCGCTACGCTGACAAAACAGCAAATATCTGCCCCTGCATCGGGCACCTATAAAATAGGTGACCTTGTGACTGTTGACGGTGTGCAGGGTGTTGTCTTCCAGGTAAGGCCAGTGGTTAAGCTGGTATCTGTTAAGGAGACTGAAGTCAAGTGGGCAGATTCTCAAAATACCACAGGCGCAACCGATATGGAGGACGGAAGGGTAAATATGGAGAAGATAATCTCTATTCCTGACTGGCAGACCAAGTTCCCAGCGTTTAAGTGGTGTGCGGACTATGGTAGTGGTTGGTACCTTCCAGCCTTTAAAGAGTTGGAGACTCTTCATTCTCAGAGGTACTCAGTTAACTCAACATTATCCGCCAATAATAAGGCTAAGTTAACGGTCAATGATTTCGGTTGGCTATATATGTGGTCTTCGACTGAGAGCGATGATTTAGGTGCATACCTCGGTTGCAGTAGTGAAAATGGCCCTGCTTACAATAAGACGGATAGTTACGCAGTGCGCGCTGTCTATGTGATTACATCATCCTCAAATGCCACATCAGCATCTGTACAAACGCCTACGCCATCAGCACCGTCTTCTGTCACCACAACTACTAAAACATACAACATCGGTGACCTTGTAACCGTTAACGGCGTGCAAGGCATTGTTTTCCAAACTTCGCCAGTGGTGAAGATTGTATCTGTTAAGGAGACTATAGCGAAATGGAGCACAGATTATCAGACCATCAATGCCACCGACAAAGACAATGGTAAGGCCAATATGGCTAAAATAAAGGCTATCTCTGGCTGGCAAACTAAGTACCCAGCCTTCAAGTGGTGTGCAGACTATGGTAATGGTTGGTATCTGCCAGCGCGTAACGAGCTAAAGACTATCTATGCTCAGCGAGATAAGATAAATAAGACATTATCGGCCAATAACTTCGATAGATTAGGCTCGGAAGATAGTTGGCTCTGGTCTTCTTCTGAGAGCGGGTACAAACACGCGGACCTCTTCTATTTCTCGAATGGGATTGTGAACGGCAGTTATAAGGGCATCAATTACGCGGTGCGTGCTGTCCGCGTTTTAAATTAACAATTAAATAACATCGCCCGCTTAGGCCAAGCGGGCGATATTTTACTCGGTGCTGACGATACTAATTTCGTGGCTTACAGGGGCAATGCGGCGGAGCATCTGAAGCAGACCGCAGTACTTCTCGTTTGTTAGTCTAATGGCGTGTGCAATTTTGTTGTGCTCCTCAATATGGGTGCACTCGGCACGGTAGAGGATGTTAAACGAGCGGTATACGCTCTGTGCCATAATCTGCTCAGTATCAAGCTCTCCCGAGATCTCTATCTCCATCCATTTAGGGTGGATATGCTCTTTGTCGAGTATGCCTTTGATAGTCAGCGCGGCGCAGTGTGCCGTGGCGTAGAGCATCAGCTCTTTAGGGTTCATTTGTTCGACCTTTTTAGGCGACGGCGAGAAGTTGCCGTTGCTCTCCATTCTGATGGTTGAAATTACTCTCATAAGTCTATTGTTTTAAGGTTTGTACTGCCTGTTTGGTAGCAAAATCTGTTCCAAATAAGGTCGTTTATGCCATTTATTGCGCTATATTGGCAATGGAGGTCGGCATTTTTATGGATTTATTTGCAAGGTTGGTTTATTTTCTTTCAGAAAATTGGGAAGTATTGTTAGAATTTGTTATTTTTGCACAAATTGTATATCTATGTTCAGAAAATTAAGAGTTGTAGCACTGTTTATACTGCTTGCCCTATGTGGACAGGCTGTTGGTGGGGCAAAAGAGTCAGACCTGCTCGGTCGAGCCAATACTCTGCTTGAGCACCGCCGTTATGCCGATGCAAGGCACGAGTTCTTGCGTCTTAAGGATGTCGTTTCATCTGCCGATGCTGCTGCGGTGCAGAGGGTTGAGTATGGTCTTACAGTCTGTGCCGTTCACCTTAACGACAATGTTGCCGAGCAGCGTATGAAGGCATTCCTTGCCTCTTATCCCGGCTCTGTATATGCCTCAGATATTCGTTTTCTGCTGGCGTTGCACTACTGTGAGACAGAGGAATTTGACAAGGCAAAGCAGCTGTTTTTGGGTGTGAACTATAAGTCACTGACAAGCAAGGATTGTCAGCGTTATGATATCCGTATGGGTTATATCGAGTTCACTAATGGCAATACGACTGAGGCGATGGAGTACTTTGAGCGCATCCCGTTACAGAGTGATGTTGCCGACCACGCTACCTACTACAAGTCGTATATACATTATCAGAATGGCCAATTAGACAAGGCTTACAACGGTTTTAAGTCGCTGCAGAATAGCTCTGAGTATTCGAAGCTCATTCCGTACTACCTGCTCCAGATTGAGTTTGAGCGTGGTAACTACCGCTATGTGACAGCCAACTGCGACACACTGCTGCAGAGTGCAACGGGTGGCGAGCGTACAGCCATTATGCGTCTTGCTGCCGAGGCGTGGTTCCGACTCGATGGTTACAATAAGGCGTTGCAGTATATCACTGCATATGCTAAGAGTAATGGTCAGAATTTAAGCCGTGAGGACAACTATCTACTTGGCTATACCGCATATCGCACTGCTGACTACGCAGGTGCCGTAGAGCCGCTGAAGAGTGTGTGTACAGGCACTGACAATCTGGCGCAGAATGCCTCTTATCACCTTGCAGACTGCTACATCCGCCTTGGTGATAAGCGCAACGCTATCCGTGCTTTCGCTATGGCGGCAGATGAGAGATACAATAACGAGATATCTGAGGATGCACTGTTTAATTACGGCAAGCTGCTCTTTGAGACGGGCGGTGGTACATTCAACGAGTCGATAAATGTTCTGGCGCGATATGTTAACCGCTATCCAGACTCTGTTCGTACCCCTGAGGCCAAGGAGTTGCTTATTGCCGCTTACTACAACTCTAAGGACTACGATATGGCATACGATGCTATTCGTAGCTTCCCAAATCCCGATGGTAGTATGAAGACTGCGCTTCAGAAGATAGCCTACTTCAAGGGTGTTGAGGCGTTTAATGCTGCTGACTATCCGCTGGCAAAGCAGTCGTTTGAGGAGTCGCTCTCTATAGGCGTTAGTCCTAAGTATAACGCACTTTGCGCATTCTGGTTAGGCGAGGTAGCCTATATTACAGGCGATATGAAGCAGGCCATAGCTCAGTATAACTACTATATCAAGCGTGCTCCGCGTTCTGCTGCCGAGTATAAGTTTGCACTCTATAACTTGGGTTATTCAAATATGAATGTGGGCGATAATGCCGCTGCTCAGCGCGCTTTAGACGGCTTTATCTGGCTCTATAAGAATCGAGATGCCTTTCGTGCTGACGGATACAACCGACTTGGCGATGTACACTACCTGCAGCGCAACTACGAGCAGGCGGTAAAGAACTACGAGGGCGCAATAACCATAGGTACAGAGCATAGCCACTATGCTCGTTATCGTCGAGCTATGTCGTTGGGCCTACTTGGTAAGGAACAGCCTAAGATTGAAGCACTTAAGGGTATTATTGCTACGGGTCAGGGCGATTATGTAGACGATGCAGCATATGAGTTGGGTCGTACACATATCTCCGCTGGCAGATATAACGATGGTGTTAAGGCTCTTGAGGCTCTGGTTGCTGCCCATCCAACAACTCCGTTCCTTACAGCGGCAAAACTCGATTTGGGCCTTGCATACTTTAACCTCGGCAATTCTGAGCGTTCACTCGAGTTGTACGATAATGTAATCTCTGCAGCACCGCAGTCACAGGCTGCTCGCGATGCTATTAATAGTGTCCGTGAGATCTATGTGTCTAAGGGCGATGTGGCATCTTACTTTGCCTATGCAGAGCGTACGGGTGTTGAGTGTGACCTTAGCGTGGTTACCCGCGACTCGTTGAGCTATCGTACGGCTGAGAAGATATACCTTGCCGGAAAGACTGACCAGTCGATTGCTCACTTTGAGGAGTATATCAAAGCATTCCCTAAGGGTTACTATATTGACGATGCACTCTTCTGCTTGAGTGACAGCTACTTAAAGTGCGATTCGCTCGATAGGGCATTGGAGCGTATGAAGCTGCTCTCTGATCGTCCAAAGAACCGCTATACTGTGCCTGTGCTTGAGAAATTGGCATCTGTAACTTATGAACATAAGATGTACACCGAGTCAGCTTCGGCATATCGTAGATTGTATGACGCTGTTGAGCAGGCCGATGTACGCCGTAAGGCATTGCGTAGCTATGTAGATGCGACACTGCTCGATGCGGAGGATAATCTGACTCTTGCAATGGTTGCCGATGTAGAGGGTTTGCCTGGCGTTGAAAACTCATTGCTGCGTAAGGTTAGCTTTAGCAAGGCTAAGGTTCTTGTTTCGCAAAATAAACAGGCCGAGGCTATGGATATCTTCCTAAACTTGAGTGCAGATAAGAGCGATGCATACGGAGCCGAGTCGGCATACCACATTATCCACGACCACTTTACTCGCGGTGATCACCAGACTGCAGAAAAGCTTATATATGAGCTGGCAGATAGTAAGACGACACATAGCTACTACTTAGGTCGTGCATTTATAATCTTGGGCGATATATATGCGGCTAAGGGCGATGCGTTCCAGGCGCGAGCAACATACCAGAGTATTGTTGATGGTTATACACCTGTTGATGATGGTGTTGTAGAGCAGGCAAAACAGAGAATTCAAAAGATGTTATAATGAAAAGAGTTCTATTTATTATATTAGCATTGCCGATTTTTATTACGGCATCGGCTCAGTTAGAGCGTGAGGTTGAGGTTACAAAGCAGTATGTGCCTAAGTTGCCGCCTGCACGCAAGATGGATATGATTCCAGATATGGTTGATACAGTAGCTATCCGCCCAGAAATAGACTACACAATCGCACCAAAGTCGTTCGACTCGGCACTTACCTCTGAGAAGTTCCGTCCGGCTACAGTAACCTATTGGGAGTATGCAAAGCACTATCCGTTCTACATCAAGGCGGGTGCGGGCTATCCGCTTGTAACAGAGTTGGATGCATATGCCTCGACAAATCGTGCCGATGTGGGCTATCTGAGTGCATATATCAACCATCGCGGCAGTTTCTCGGATATCAAGGTTGATAATCCGTTTACATCAGAGCAGTATTGTAGCAATTCGCAGCAGATGAGCAACCGCATAGGTTTTAATGGCGGTAAGTATATTGGTCGTTACACATTTAACGGCGATATATTCTATAGCTCAGATGCCTTTCGCCGCTATGCCCAGCCAAAGGCTGAGGATCAGAGCGTTGATTTGGTTGATCAGATTAACTATGAGGATATTGGCCTGAAGCTCAATTTTGGCGACTCGTTCTCAGATATGAAACGCCTCAATTTTGATATCTACGCCGCTGCAAACTACTATAATGATAAGTCGGATCAGTGGCAGCAGCCATCTTATGGTCTGCTTACGGGCGATGGCTCAACAGAGGAGCTACCATCAGAGGGTGAGGTTGCTGAGGTAGACCGCAAGGTGCAGCAGTTGGATATGGCTTTAGGTCTGCTCTTTGGTCGCAATGTGGGCAATCGTTCGGTGATAAAGGCAGCTTTGGAGTATCAGGGTTACTATGGAATGAAGTTTACTAAAAACTATAGCAATACACTGATTGGCGGATATGTAGCTTATGAATATCACCACACAAAACTCTTTGATATTAAGGCTAAGGTTGGCTATATGTTCGACAATATCCCATCTGAGGGAGGTAAGGCGCGCCACCACTTCCTGCCAGAGCTATATGCAGGCTTTAATGTTAAGGATAATGGTACCTTTGTGCCATATGTTGAGGTGGATAGCAAGCTGTCTAATAACTCGTATAAGCATCTGCAGCAGATAAATCCGTATATTATGCTCTATAGTAACGAGTATGCCGCAACACCTAATAGCCTGACCTATAATATGCGCGCTGGTTTTGCAGGCCATACTCTGAATAATATGTTCGCATATCGACTCTATGCCAATGCCGCATTTATTACCGATGCTGTTTATTGGTATAATGTCAATAATATCGGTTTTGACTTTAAAACAGCTCGTCAGAATGTATACTCTTTAGTGGCATCGTTAGAGTACAAACCGCTCTCATCGCTATATATTGGAGTCGGCTTTAAGGGTATGATATACAAGAACTTTATTGATGTTGAGAACGGCAAACCTGCTGTGGAGGGTAACTTTGCCATCAGATATACACATCGTAAGTTCGCAGTTGGTGCTACAGCCGAGCTTATGGGCAAGCGTAGCTGGAGCTTTGTGGGTCAGTCTGGTGAGGGTGTTGATCAGTATACTATGCAGAGCCATACATATCCTGCTTGTGTAGACTTGGGTGTTACCTTTGATTGGTTCGTATCAAAGCAGTGTACAATATACCTTGAGGGTCGTAACTTAGCTAATGCTAAGATCTATGATTGGGCACTCTATCGTCGCCTTGGTGTCGGTGGTTTGGCCGGTATTAAAGTTCAGTTCTAATGGTACGCGAGGTAGTATATACGCTTCCATATAATTGGAGCAAGATGGTTTGGACGATAACCTTGGGCTACTTTGTTGTAGCTGTGGCTATTGTCGGCCTTCTTGTATGGGCAATGACTCAGGGTGCAGTTGTCGCCGGAGTTGTCGGTCTTGTTATTGCACTACCTCTGCTTATTGCTATTGCAATATATTGCGAGGGTTATGCTCCTCAGCGACTTGAGGTGTCGGCCTCGCAGCTTACAATATTACGTCGCTTCGATAGCGTTACAATACTATGTTCTACAATTCTGTCCATTGAGCAATTGAACCCAAAGGATATGTCGTGGCTGGTCACAATGGGTGGTTGCGGAGGTCTTTATGGCTACTTTGGTACATACTCTTCTGGTCGATTGGGACAGTTTAAGATGTACGCCACTTCGATGGATAATCTGTTTTTAATTCGTACTGCCGATGGTGGTAAAACGGTTATCGGCTGCACAGATGCTGCTTTGTTGAAAAAAATGGTCGGAAGTATTGCCGTTTTTGAATAGTTTTATAACTTTGCGCAGAAAATAATTATAAAATGAAATCGTATTCTACTGTATCAGAGTTGCGTGAGGCACTGCTTGCGCATCGAGATAAGACCATTGGTTTTGTTCCTACTATGGGTGCATTGCACCAGGGACATATATCGCTTGTTGAGCGTGCCAGAGCTGAGTGTGACACTGTTGTTGTCTCTGTTTTTGTAAATCCTACACAGTTTAACGATAAGACAGACCTTAAGAACTATCCGCGTACCCCTGAGGCAGATGCGGCAATGCTTGAGGCTGCAGGTGTAGATTATGTTCTCTTTCCAAGTGTTGAGGAGATATACCCCGAGCCGGATACACGCATCTTTGACTTCGGTCAGATTGATAAGGTTATGGAGGGTGCTACTCGCCCTGGTCACTTCAATGGTGTGGCGCAGGTTGTTAGCCGCCTCTTTGCTATCGTTGAGCCTGATAAGGCCTATTTCGGAGAGAAGGATTTTCAGCAGATTGCAGTCATCCGTGCTATGATGGCGCAGCTGGGTCTTACACTCGAGATTGTAGATTGCCCAATTATCCGCGATACTGACGGCCTTGCTCTCTCGTCTCGAAATACACTGCTTACACCTGAGCATCGCGCAGCAGCACCACATATCTATGAGGTGCTTAGTGCCGCAACTACCAAGCTCAGCGAGATGACCCCTCAGCAGTTGACTTCGTGGGTGGTGTCAGAGGTCGAGAACAATCCTCTGCTTAAGGTTATCTACTTCCAGGCTGTTGATGCTCTGTCATTGCAGCAGGTTGATAGTTGGAATGCAAGTGACCGCATTCAGGGCTGCATTGCTGTGCAGGCCGGACAGATTAGACTTATTGATAATATCAAACTTAAATAAGATATGGTTATAGAGGTTCTGAAGTCAAAAATCCACCGAGTGACAGTCACTCAGGCAAATGTGGACTATGTCGGCAGTATTACTATTGACAGCAATTTGTTGGAGGCTGCAAATATTATTCGTGGCGAGAAGGTGCAGGTGGTAAATGTTACCAATGGCGAGCGTCTTGAGACTTACGCTATTCCGGGTCCTGCGGGTAGTGGTGTTGTATGCCTTAATGGCGCAGCAGCTCATAAGGCCTCTGTGGGTGATGTTATTATCATCATCTCTTATGCCTCTATGGACTTCGAGGAGGCAAAGGGCTTTGAGCCGTGGGTAATCTTCCCTGAGACTGCTACTAATAAACTTGTAAAATAACGCTTATGGATATTATATTGTCAATATTGGCTTTTGTACTTATTGTTGTTGGCTTGGTTGGCTGTGTTTTGCCGATTATACCAGGTCAAATATTGGCATATTGTGGATATCTGTGTTATTTCTTCTGCTCCTATTCGGATGTATCTATTGTCAGCCTTATTATCTTTCTTGTGCTGACTATCATTGTAACGATAATAGATTTTATACTACCTTCCTACTTTGCCAAGGTCTTTGGCGGCAGTAGGTATGGCTCTATTGGTGCCTTTATCGGCCTTATAGTAGGTATGATTGTGGGTAGTGTCATCGGTGCGCTTTTAGGTCCGTTCATTGGTGCTGCGCTGGGTGAGTTTATCAATGACAGGTCTGATATAAAGAAGGCTCTTAAGGTGGGCTTTGGCTCATTTATGTCGTTCCTGCTCGGTACAGGTATCAAGCTGGTTCTATGTATTATAATGCTCATTCCTGTATTTACCGATATTGTTTCGTTAATGTTCAATAGGTCAGAGGTTAATGAGCCGCTTATAGAGAGCGTTGAGATTGTAGAAGGTAACGATTCTATAGAGCAGGCCGAGGGTCAAGACCAGAGTATTGGCGAGGGTATCTACGATTGGTTTTATCAACAACTTTAATTCCCACAAATATGAAACATTTAAGATTACTTTTGATGGCGGTGGTAGTTTTTACACTGTCATCTTGCTCGGAGTATAGCTATGAGAAGGTATCTGGCGACCCGCTTGGTACCCGTATCTATACACTTGACAATGGACTTAAGGTCTACTTGTCTGTAAATAAAGAGCAGCCGCGCATCCAGACTATTATCTCTGTTCGCGTAGGTGGAAAGAATGACCCTGCCGAGACTACAGGTCTTGCTCACTACTTTGAGCACCTTATGTTCAAGGGTACAGATAAGTTTGGTACAAGTAACTATGAGGCAGAGAAGCCACTTCTTGACCAGATTGAGGCTCTGTTTGAGCAGTACCGTGTAACTACTGATGAGAAGCAGCGCAAGGCTATCTATGCGCAGATTGACGAGCTTTCACAGCAGGCATCACAGTACTCTATTCCAAATGAGTATGACAAGCTTATCCAAAGCATCGGTGGTGATGGCTGTAATGCTTGGACATCTTATGACGAGACCAGCTATATGTCAGAGATCCCGTCAAATCAGGTCGAGAATTGGGCTAAGATTGAGTCTGAACGCTTTAAGAATGCCGTTATCCGTGGCTTCCACACTGAGCTTGAGACCGTGTACGAGGAGTATAATATGAGCCTTACACGCGATAATAATAAGGTTATTTCATCTTTCCTCGGTCTGATGATGCCTAACCACCCATATGGCCAGCACACTGTTCTTGGTAAGCAGGAGCACCTTAAGAATCCGTCAATTACCAATATCAAGAACTACTACAACACCTACTATGTGCCAAATAATATGGCTGTGTGTCTGTCAGGTGACTTCAACCCTGATGAGGTTATTAAGATTGTAGACACATACTTCGGCGATATGGTTCCAAATCAAAACCTTCCGCAGGGTGTTGAGGGTCAGATTGTTCCTGTTACCGAGCCTCGCCAGGCTGATGTTTGGGGTCTTGAGAGTGAGACTCTGTTTGCAGGTTGGCTTACAGGTAGCGCAAATAGCGACGATGCACTTATGCTTGAGCTTGTGCCTCAGGTACTTAGCAATGCATACTGCGGTATTATCGACCAGAACCTGATGCAGACTCAGAAGGTTCTCTATGCAAGCGCATCGGGTGACCAGCTTGCAGATGCCGGCTTTATGATGCTCTTTGGTATGCCTAAGGAGGGTCAGAACCTTGAGCAGGTTGAGCAGCTGCTGCTCGAGCAGGTTGAGACACTTAAGCGTGGCGAGTTTGATGAGCAGATTCTCAGCGCGATAATTGCAAACTACAAGCGCGATATGATGCAGTCATATGAGGATAACTTTGCTCGTTGCTACGCTATGGCTCTCTCATTTATCAATGGCCATAATTGGGCAGATGTAGTGAAGAAGATGGATAAAGTCTCAAAGATTACTAAGGAGGATGTTGTTGCTTGGGCAAATAAGACCCTTACTGCAGATGCACTTGTGACAGTATGCAAGCGTCAGGGTGAGGATAAGAATCAGAAGAAGATTGACAAGCCTCAGATTACACCTATCGCTACCAACCGCGATAGCCAGTCTGAATTCCTCAAGGCTATTGCAGCCTCTGAGGTTGAGCCTATCGAGCCTTGTTTTACCGACTTTAAGCGCGATATGGATATCCTGACTCTGAGCAATGGTATTGAGGTACTCTATAAGCAGAATGAGCTTAACGAGCGATTTGAACTTGTCTATCTCTATAACTTTGGCGCAGATGAGGATCCTGCACTCGTTGTTGCAAGCGAATATATGGATCTGCTCGGCACTGAGAATAAGAGCCTTGCAGAGATTATGAGCGAGCAGTATAGCCTTGCGTGCGATGTGTCGTTCTCTCCATCAAAGACAAACTTCTATGTGACCATCTCGGGTATTTCTGAGAATATGCCTGCTGCAATGACCCTTGCAGAGGACTATATTGCTAATGTTCAGGGCGATGAGGATGTGCTTGCAGAGGTTAAGAACGACATTCTCAAGAGCCGTGCAAATAACAAGACTAACCAGCGCGCAAACTTCAGCGCACTGCAGCGTTATGTGCTCTATGGTGCAGAGTATGTTGATCGCACAACCATTGATAACCAGGAGCTTATGGCACTCGAGTCTGAGGCTCTGCTCGATAAGATTCGTGGTCTTAAGAACTATCAGCACCGCATTCTCTACTACGGTCCGCTTAGCAAGCGCGAGCTTGTAAAGCAGCTGGAGAAGAATCACTCTGTAGCTGAGCAGCTTATCCCTGTAGAGTATAAGACAACTCCTACAATGCAGGTAAAAGAGCCTAAGGTTGTATTTGCGCAGTACGATGCAAAGCAGATCTACTATATGCAGTATACCTGCAGCAACGATATGTTCGATGTTACTCTTGACCCTGCTACTCGCCTCTATAACGAGTACTTCAGTGGCGGTATGAACGCTATCGTATTCCAGGAGATGCGCGAGGCTCGCGGTCTTGCTTACTCTTCATATGCATATCTGGGTCAGGGTAATACTTGCAAGGAGCCTTACTACTTCTATGCATTTATCGCTACACAGAATGATAAGATGCAGCAGGCTATTGAGGCATTCGACTCTATTATCGAGGATATGCCACAGTCTGAGGCTGCATTTGATCTCACTAAGCAGGGTATACTTACCAATATGGCTACAGGCCGTACTACCAAGATGGATGTACTTTGGAAGTATGTTGGCGATCAGGAGTTTGGTATTACCGACTTTAACCGCACAGAGGCTGTCTATAATGGCATTCAGACTATGACTCTTGCCGATGTTGTTGAGTTCCAGCAGAACCATATTAAGGGCCGTGACTATGTATACTGCATCCTTGGTGATAAGAACGATGTAGATATGAAGTACCTCAAGACCCTCGGCGATGTGGAGTTTGTAACTCCGGCCCAAATCTTCGGCTACTAATTTTGGCGTGATATCGCAGCATTGCTGCATAACTTTCAAATCCCCAAATCCCCAAATAGAGAATACTAATCGTATCTCTGTTTGGGGCTTTTTTGCGATGTAAAATATATGTTTTGGGAAATTATTACTATCTTTGTTAAAAATAACTCGGACTATGAACAGACTTGCAGTTCTTATTATCGCAATACTCACATTTTTTACCGCAGCAGCACAGGTCGAGCACTCGATTATTCTCGACCAGAGCAGTTTTTGCAAGGTAAATACGGACGCACTTACGGGTGTGAATATCGACCCGATTGCAAAGGATGCATCTCGCAATGCGTGCGCGCGAGTAAAGATAAAGTTTGCCAATATGAGCCGTGCTGAGGTCGATGCGTTAGCGGTTAAGTTTCAGAGCAATACAGATATAGCTCGTCAGGAGGTTGCTCCATATTTCGACAATGTGCTTATTCTCGAAATTACTGCTAAGCCTAACACTCGCTTCTATGTGCAGAGTCCCGAATTTGGCGAGAGTAATGAGGTAAATCTAAACCTTGAGGGCGACTGCGAGTACGAGATGGAGGCGCGTCTGAATCAGTCGTTTAGCATCATTATAGACAGTAATACCGAGGGTGCTGAGGTATATATCGACGGCAAGTATAAGGCTCGTACTGATGCTAATCACAGAGCCACCATCTCGGAGGTAACTATCGGCAGCCATACTCTGAAAGTTGTCTATGGCAGCGTAAGTGCTGAGCAGAAGATTGAGGTCAATAAAAACTCTATCTCCTTCCGCCAGAATGTTGACACTGCCGCCTCTGAGCCTCAGTTTGTAGTCTTTGTTGTAGAGCCTAAGAGTGCTGTTGTGACTATCAATAACCAGCCATACTCGCTGCAAGAGGGTGCGATGCAGACAGTGCTTGATGCTGGAACATACAGCTACTCTGTAACCGCTGCGGGCTATCACACCCAGAGTGGACAATTCACTGTGGCGGGAGACAAGGTTGAAAAACATATAAACCTCTCTGCCGATAGCGCAACGGTAACACTCACCGCGCCCGACAATGCCGAGATTTGGATTAATGGAGTGATGAAGGGCACGGGTACCTGGCGCGGAACGCTCAACTCGGGCACATATATCTTCGAGGCTCGCAAGGCTGGCCATAAGGGTACACGCCTTTCGCAAAAAATCACCTCTGCTACCGCATATCAAACCTACACTCTGCCCGCTTTAACACCTATCGTGGGCTCGCTCGTAGTATCGGGAACGCCTATTGCCGCTGATGTTACCCTCGATGGCAAGGCGGTAGGAACTATGCCTCTCAAGATGAGTAATGTGCTTGTTGGTAATCATACCTTGAAAATTTCAAAGGCTGGCTATAACGATTATACTCAGATAGTTGCTGTCTCGGAGGGCAAAATCTCAACAGTTAACGTGACGCTGACCAAGCAGTTGACAACGGTCTCAGCCTCAACCCCAAGGCAAACGCCATCGTCAGGCTCTTCTAATATCGCCGGTTTTGAAATGGTCTATGTCAAGGGCGGCACATTTACTATGGGCGCAACAGCCGAGCAGGGTAGTGATGTTGATAGCAATGAGAAACCGACTCATTCGGTGACTCTGTCGGACTATTATATCGGCAAATACGAGGTCACTCAGGCTCAGTGGCGTGCCGTTATGGGTAGCAATTCAAGTAACTTTACGGGCGATAATTATCCGGTTGAGGATGTGTCTTGGAATGATGTTCAGGAGTTTATCGAGAAGCTCAACGCACAGACGGGCAAGCGTTTCCGCCTTCCGACCGAGGCAGAGTGGGAGTACGCAGCCCGTGGAGGTAATAAATCTAAAAAATATAAGTATAGCGGTAGTAATATAATAGGGGATGTTGGCTGGTATAAAGATAACGCAAGAGGAGCGCACCCAGTAGGCCAGAAGGCTCCAAATGAGCTCGGCATCTATGATATGACAGGTAATGTTTGGGAGTGGTGCCAGGACTGGTATGATAGTTACAGCAGTGAATCACAGACTAACCCTACGGGTCCAAGTAGTGGCTATAACCGTATAATGCGTGGCGGTAGTTGGTGTTACTACGCAAAGTATTGCCATATTTCGCGTCGTAGCCAAAATGGTCCTAAAATTCATATGGCTGGCGGAGGCTTCCGCCTGGCTTGTTCCTCTGCGTTTTAGGCTTAAAGCGATATCAACTCCAGAGGCTAAACCTACAATTTTGACTTCGTTCAAAAGAGTTGTATAAGGTTGGCGATGACTATAATGTCAATGGCAAATAGGCGCATATTTGTTGTCAACTTGACTAGCGAGTGTACAGACCGAAGTCTCAATAGCAGTGTAGGTTATGTTCGTGCTGTGACTACATTTTAACTTGTCTGTTTATAATTATAGGCGTATGCGGGTCTGCATACGCCTATTTTTATTAACGGTAGCTATTGCCGTTAAGGGTGGAGTATATCTTTTCGTCTTTGTATTGCTCTAAGAAGGAGGTGCGCACGGCGGCGTTGTCTATAGTGCCGATATAGCGGATTTTATACCCTTCAAGCTGCTCGGTAGAGGGCTGTAGGCCATCCATAATAAACTCGCCATAGCGGTAGTACTTTAGCTGTAGCGAAGTTTGGGCATATGGGCTGCTAAGAGCTTGGTCGTCGGTGTTGGTCAGGATGATGCTCAGATTTTCGCTGTCGAAGCTCCAGAGTAGGGTGGTGTAGAGGAATGGATAGGGGATATTGTTGTACGGTGCAGGGGCGTAGAGGTAGCATTGTCGGCAGGTGCCATCGGCAAAGAATATTAGGTCTAAAAATTCACTGCCGCGCCCAAAGGCGAAGTTTATAAAGTCTCCATATGAGGTGTTCCATACCTCGCCATTGCGGTAGGTAATCCAGTTGTCTAAGTCCCAAACGCCCTGTTCAATGTCGGAGATGAAGTTTATAAACTGCTCCTTGGTGGCAGGGTAGGTGGTGACAAGATCGTCTACGCGACGAATCTGCTGGCGTGGGGTCCAGTCGTCGTTGTTATCACAGCCGATAAGTGGTAGAACAAGGCTGCAGAGTAGCGCAAAAGTAAAAAATCGTCTCATAACTTGGTGTTTTAATGTTACGAGACGATTATTACAAATTTGTTACCAAAGAACTATCTGATATGTCTATATATAGATGCTGTTGAGCTTGATTGAGTATGAGATGTTCTCGCCTGTGTCAAGTGTAAGGGTGACAGTAACTGTATGCAGGTCGATGTTCTCGGGCATCGTATCTGTGTAGAAAGCCATATCTACACCGCCGTAGATGTTAAAATCGCTCTCGACAAGCAGTGAAAGTTCGCTGTAGTCAAGCTCGCTAACAATACGGCGATATGAAGAGTGTGGTGTGCCTGTAAATCCGCGCTTTACATAGCCTGAAAGAGAGGTAAACTCAACTACAAACAATTCAGAAAGGTCTGTGCCAGCGGCGTAGTTTTCAGTCCATTGGTTGTTGCTGGTAATGGTGATGTCTGTAATCTGCTCGCTGAAGCAGTAGTATGTGCACGGGCCACTCTCTAAAAACCACTGACCACCCTCCTTGCTTGTCATATATCGGTAGATAGATCGGTTGGTGTTAAAGTCGCCAAACTTCTCCTGTGCAGCCTCGTATGCCTGTGCCTCCTTGCTAAACGGATCGTCCATAAGGTCGTATACAGAACCGGTAAAACCGCCAACAAGGCTGAGCATTACACAGAGCTCCTCGTCACTACGACGGGCAGCAATAACATTGTGGAATGGCTGCTCGTTCTCCTTGACACGGATAAATGTGAAGTATGCATTTACAGTGCTGTTTGTAGTATATGTCTTGTCTGTCGGGGTATAGCCACTATCGCACGACGCTGCAACCAATATTGTGGCAAGAATAATCGCTAACTTCTTCATATTTTCTCATTTTTATAATTTGGCCACAAAGATAATCCATTTTTATCAAAAAACCTACATATCTATATGGATAAAGCCTCTTTCGAAGGATATGTTTTTTTAGTTGCGATGTTGTGAAAAATGGGCGAAAAGAGTGTAATATCGCAAAAAATTACTATCTTTACGACATATTAGATAAGTGTGGCTATGAAAAAATGGATTTATATATTTGCACTGCTGGCGACATTCTCAACTACTGCTCAGAATGTTGCTGATTCAAATACTGATGCTGTAACGGCGGCCGTGCGCACTATGACGGTGCAGAAGACCGAGTGGCTATCTCCATTTAATAAGGTGGAGGTTGATGGTTCGATAAATATCACCTTTAAGCGCGTTGAGTCAGACGAGGGTCTGAAGATTATCTACGATACAAAGGGAAATCCGGCCTCTCGCTTTCGCGCAGGTGTGGATAAAAATGGCGTGTTGGAGATTGTCGACCGCGCCGAGTCAAAGCAGGCGGTGGTATCTACCGATGTTACCATTTGGTACAAGAGTCTTGATAATATCGTGATAAATCGCGCTACAGCTACTTTTGAGGATGTGGTTGAGAGCAAGTTGATTGATGTTTATATCAAGGGTGGAGCTATTGTGACTATGGATATCAAGGCGTTAGACGCTCTTGTTGAGTGTACGGGTAGAAGCTGTCTGAAAATTGGCGGAGAGTCGCGCTACTTCAAACTCGATGTCTCTACAGCAAAGGTTGATGGCTCTGCATTGCAGACAACATCTGCCAATATTGACGCTTCGCACGAGGCTGAGGTTACGATTGCCGTGTCAGAGAGGCTCGAGGCTGTAACGTCGACTTCGGCAAAGCTATATTACAAGGGTGAGCCGACAATTTTGCGTAACAAGAACTCGCTCTTTGGTGGCGAGATTATGAAGATAGAGTAGACTCTATAAAACATACTGCACTGATAATGAAGAGCTTTCTGGCGGAGCTTGCCGAACAGCTATATGTTAAATATGGCAAGAATATATCAAAGCTGACAATACTATTTCCATCGCGTCGTGCGCGCCTGTTCTTTAACAAGGCGTTGGTTGATGTTGCAGGTAATGCAGTCTGGGCACCGCGCTTTGCTACTATTGACGAGCTGATGTGTTCAATATCGACACTGCGTGCGGCAGATCCGTTGAGACTTGTGTCAGAGCTATATACGATATATCCGAAGGAGATTAGGGAGGACTTTGACCGCTTCTACCATTGGGGTGAGATGCTTATTTCCGACTTCGATATGGTCGATAAGTATATGGTTGATGCGCAGATGCTATTTGCAAATATTGCTGACATCAAGGAGATAGAGTCCGATATTAGTTACTTAACTGAGGAGCAGAAGCAATATCTGAGTCGATTCTGGAATACGATAAATACAAATATATCATTCAGCGAGCAGAAGGAGTACTTTATGCGCATATGGCGTGCGTTGCCAGCGATATATAGTACTTACAAGAGCCATCTGCGCACTTTGGGTATCGGCTATACGGGTATGATTTACCGCGATGCTGCCGAGAAGATAAAGGAGTCAAATGCCTTACTACTGCCAGATGATAATAGGTATGTTGTTGCAGGCTTTAATGCGCTAAGCAACTGCGAGAGCGTACTGTTTGACTATCTGCAGAGTGCCCATAATGCTGAATTTGCGTGGGATTATAGCGACTACTACTATTATAACCATATGCAGGAGGCGGGTAGGTTTATCCGTCGTAATGTGGAGCGTTATCCTTCGACGCTCAATATCTCGCATCGAGACCTTAGCAAGTGCATAAAGAGCCTTACGGTGGCCTCTGCGGCTACTTCGGTGGCTCAGTGTAACTATATTACCGAGGTGCTTAAGAATATCGCGGGCATAGGTAAAGATGGTCGCTTGAACCGCCTTGATCGCGATACGGCTATTGTGCTGACGGATGAGAATCTGCTACTGCCACTGCTCTACTCTCTGCCAGAGGAGTTTAAGCGTCAGACGCCTGATGGAGATCAGAAGGAGGGTGTTAATGTGACAATGGGTTACCCATTGCGCACCACATTTGCATACTCGTTTGTTGAGCGACTGCTCGAGCTGCAGCTCCACGCAAAGGATAAGGATGGCTCCCCAACATTCTATTATGTCGATGTTGAGGGTCTGCTGACCCATCCGTATATAGCATCTTCTGCCCCAGAGCAGATTGCGGCTATTCGTCGGAAGATTGTCGACGAGAGACTCTATAATATACCGCTGACAATGCTCAGTAGCTTGCCTATGGGTCAGAGTATCTTTGTGGTTAAGGATCAGGCTGTGGAGCTTATTAGGTATATAGATAGCATATTTGCACTGCTACTTGCACAGATTGAGGTTAATAGCAGCAATAGACTCAATATCGAGTATATGGTGCGTATTCGTACTGCACTCCGTCAGGTGGCCAATATGGTTGAGAGTTGTAATATTCCGTTGTCACTCAAGCTCTGTGCGTCGCTTATTCGTCGCCACTTGCAATCTGTAAGAATACCATTTGAGGGCGAACCGTTGGAGGGTCTGCAGATTATGGGTATTTTGGAGACGCGTAATATTGACTTTAAGAATGTCATTGTGCTCTCAATGAGCGACAGCAACTTCCCTGGAAATAAGATTTCGGATAATTCGTATATCCCATACAGCCTCCGCTACGCATACAATCTGCCTACGCAGGAGCATCATCAGGGCGTGTATGGCTACTACTTCTATCGCCTTATTGAGCGCGCTGAAAATGTGTGGCTTGTATACTGTTCGACCTCAGATGAGAAGGGTACAGGTGAGCCAAGTAGATATATTCGCCAGCTGGAGTATGAGTCGGGTATGCCTATTAACTTTGTTAAGGTCAACACACCGATAAAGGTCGAGAACAGAGTGAAGATCTCTATTGATAAGGATAGCGCGACGCAGCAACAGCTTGCCGAGTATACTTTGGGCAGAAAGACCCTCTCGCCAACAGCATTTTCGAGCTATGTACACTGTCCGTTGCAGTTTTACTATAAGTATATTGCCAAGATAAAGGTTGAGGATAATCTTGAGGAGGGACTCAATAACAAGGATTTTGGTAAAATATTTCATAAGGCGGCAGAGCTGCTCTATAAGGAGGTTGTCGGGGTGGTAAATCCTGAGAATATATTGTCCAAAATCACAGAGCAGCATATAGAGGAGGTTGCCGATAAGGCAATTGTCGAGATTTGCTTTAATAATAACCCTGTTACCAATCAACAGTTCGGTGGTGAGCTTAATATCGTTCGTCGAATAGTTATTCGCTACCTGAAAGATAATCTTATCGCCTATGATGTGGCTCATCCAGGCTTTGTTGTAAGTGAGTTGGAGACTACATTTGACTATCCGGTTGAGTTTGAGTCTGATGGCAAGATGCTGTCCATTACTATTGAGGGTCAGGCAGATAGAGTTGATAGTTTGGATAATGGGCTTTTGCGAATTATCGACTATAAGACGGGTGAGGAGCATCTGAACTTTGCGGGCTTTGAGAATCTCTTTAAGGGCAAGGCGCAGCATCGACAGAGTAATACTATCAATACATTGATGTATGCAATGATTGCACATAGACGACATAAGAGAGATGTGCAACCTGCACTATACTACCTGCGTGATATGTATAAGAGTGATAGCTCGTCTAAAAAGGAGTACTCGCCCCTTCTATGCGAGGGCTCAGAGAACTCTCGCCGAGTAGAGCCTATTGTTAGCTATCGAGATGTGGCTGATCGCTTTGAGTCGCAGCTGTTTGCAGTGCTGGCGGAGCTATTTAA
The DNA here is from genome assembly GCA_045654345.1 of Alistipes sp. Lineage (GTDB taxonomy): Bacteria > Bacteroidota > Bacteroidia > Bacteroidales > Rikenellaceae > Alistipes. The sequence continues at coordinate 27,948 of JAZOND010000015.1, forward strand.
TCCAAATGTGCCATTTGTAGAGGTTGAGGATGAAAATACTTGTCAGTATTGCGATTATGCGGCAATATGCAATCGTGGCAAAAAAAGAAGAGATTAGGAATAAAAGTTGAGTATTCGGGTATTTTTAGTATCTTTGCACAAAATTTAAGAAGGTTTATATATGGCAAACAGTAACATCGTTTTCGGCATTAGACCGGTGGTTGAGGCTATTGAGTCGGGCAAGCAGATTGAGAAGATTTTTATCCGCAGAGGTGCGGAGGGTCAGCTTATGACCGATTTGAGGGATCTGTGCTTCCGTCATCGTCTGCGCGTGCAGGAGGTGCCTGTTGAGAAGCTCAACCGACTTACTCGCGGTAGTCATCAGGGCGTAGTGGCTCAGATTGCCGAGATTGAGTATGTTGAGGTGCAGGATATTTTAGAGCGTGTGCCGGAGGATGAGACACCGCTGATTGTACTCTTTGATGGTGTGACTGATGTTCGTAACTTCGGCGGTATTGCTCGTAGTGCGGAGTGCGCAGGTGCTCACGGTATTATCACCTCACTCAAGAGTTCAGCTCCTGTAAATGCTGAGGCTATGAAGTCGAGTGCAGGTGCGCTGACACGCATTCCTGTTGCTCGTGTAGGTTCTGTGCGTAATACACTCAAGGCACTGCAGACCGAGGGCTTCCAGATTGTGGCAGCTACTGAGCATAGCCGTAAGCTGATGTACGATGCTGACCTTCGTAAGCCTACAGTCCTTATTATGGGCTCAGAGGAGAAGGGTATCTCTAAGGAGGTTCTCAAGCTCTGTGATGAGCAGCTTGCTATCCCTATGATTGGCGCAATTGAGTCGCTTAATGTATCTGCTGCGGCAGCCATTATGCTCTTTGAGGTGGTGCGTCAGCGCATAGGCGATTAGTGTTTATTGTTAATGGAACGATTAATGGCAGCAGAATTTAAAAATAAGAATATAAATATACGCAACAAGCGAGCAACATTCGACTACGAGATTATCGAGGAGTATGTGGCCGGCGTGGTGCTTGTCGGCACTGAGATAAAGTCTATCCGTATGGGTAAGGCATCTATGGTCGACAGCTACTGCTACTTCTCTGATGGCGAGTTGTGGATTCGCGGTGTAAATATTGCCGAGTATAGCTGGGGAACTTGTAATAATCATATCCCTAAGCGCGATCGCAAGTTGCTGCTTACTGCCAAGGAGCTTGCAAAGCTCTCACGCTCGCTGCAGGATAAGGGACTTACGGTTGTAGGTCTTAGACTATTCCTTAATGAGCGTGGCCTTGCCAAGATTGCTATAGGCCTGGCTCGTGGTCGTAAGAGCTACGATAAGCGTGAGTATCTGAAGGCAAACGATGCTAAGCGTGAGATGGATCAGGCAATGAAGCGTTTTAAATAGTTGACTCGAGATTATGGCACTTATACTTTGTATAGAGACAGGTACTGATATCTGTTCAGTAGGATTGGTAAACAATGGCGAGCTTATCTCTCTGCGCGAGAGTGACTCGGGTCGTGACCACGCTAAGAAGGTGGCTCTGTTTGTTGACGAGCTGCTTACCGAGAACGACATTGCTCCGGAGCAGATTGATGCTGTGGCAGTTGGCGAGGGTCCCGGTTCATATACGGGTCTTAGAATCGGTGTCTCGTTTGCTAAGGGTCTGTGCTATGGTACAGGTAAGCCGCTTATTGCAATCTCATCACTTGCTGCGCTTACAGCTGTTGCTTGTCAGGACTATGATGCGGGTATTATTGATGTCGAGGATTGGGATAAGGTACGCCTCTGCCCGATGATTGATGCGCGCCGTATGGAGGTCTATACACAGGTGTTTGACAGCGCAGGAAATGCTATAAGTGATGTTACCGCCGAGGTTGTTGATGAGCAGAGTCTTGCTCAGTATCGTGCAGATGGTGCTGAACTTGTAATCTTTGGTAGTGGTGCAGCCAAGTGTGAGCAGGTGCTCGGCGCAACGCTTATCGAGGTTACTCCGTCTGTAAGAGGTATGGCAACTCTTGCCGAGCAGAAGTATGCAGCGGCAGATTTTGTAGATGTTGCCTACTTTGAGCCTTACTATCTCAAGGATTTTGTGGTTACTACCTCTCGTAAGAAGTTGTTTTAGCACTTTACGCCTATAATCTGGCGGATCTGGTCGCAACTCTGCTGGGCGTTGGCTGTGCTGAAGTGAAATGGAACTATGCCTACCTGGGCAGCAGCCTCGACATTCTCTTTGCGGTCATCAATAAACATAGTCTGACTTGGCTCAAGTCCAAAACGCTCTAAAAGCAGAGTGTAAATCTCCTTTTCTGGTTTTGTAAGCCCCACCTCGCACGATACAACCTCTCCATCAAAGTGGCTGTATACGGGCATCTTGCGTAGGTATTCGATATACTCTTTAGACATATTTGACAGCACAAATACACGGTAGCCGACGCCCTTTAGCTCTGCTATCAGCTCCGCAGTCTGAGGAATCTGATCTTGATATGTAATGGCTGTTGCCATCATATTTTTTGCTGTCTCTACATCCGAAGAACGAAATGCTGCCAATGCCTCCGCCACAGCCTCAAAGCTACGCGTGCCACGGTCATAGTCGTTCCAGAAGTCGGGCAGAGCTTCTCCCGAGTTGATAAAGTAGAAGTAGTCCATCAGCTCCTTAGGACAACGCTCCTTGTTGCGTGCAAAGACTACTCCTGCAAGGTCAAAGACTATATTTTTAATGTTACTCATTTTGCGATTTGGGTTGTCCTTAGATTATGTCTGCTCCTCGATTAGCTCAAGCTCGTATACAGCCTTCTCCCACTCGTGCATAAGGTGGTCAAGCTGCTGCTTGAGATTATCGTAAGCCTTGTAATCTTCGGCGTTGTACTCTGTTGCGGTGGCAAACTTGGCATCAAAAGCGGCAATCTGAGCCTCTACCTCGGCAGTCTGCTGCTCAATAGTCTCCACAGCCTTGCGATGCTTACGGATGAGCTTCTCCTGCTCCTTCTTCTGCTCATATGAGAGTTTGCCCTGCGATTGGGTTGGGGTTGTAGTGCCACCCTTGGCTGTTGGTTGAGGAGCTGCCTTGCGCTCAATCTCGTGCAGATTCTCAATCTTGCGCTTCTCGAGGAAGTAGTAGATGCCACCCAAATACTCTCTTACGCCACCATCGCGGAACTCGTATACCTTGTCAACAATGCCGTCGAGGAACTCACGGTCGTGCGATACAATAACAACCGTACCGTCAAACTTGCGCAGAGCCTCCTTGAGAATATCCTTGGAGCGCATATCCATATGGTTTGTAGGCTCATCAAGGATGAGCAGATTATGTGGCTCGAGCATCATACGCGCCATAGCCAGGCGTGAACGCTCGCCACCTGAGAGGACCTTAACCTTTTTGTCAACATCCTCACCACGGAAGAGAAATGCGCCTAAAATATCGCGCAGACGGGTTCTAATATCTCCCACAGCAACGCGGTCAAGTGTGTCGTAGACGGTAAACTCGCCATCCATCAAATCGTCCTGATTCTGGGCAAAGTATCCGATGCTCACATTGGCACCAATGCGTATATTACCCTCAGTTGGCTCTAACTCACCGATAAGCATACGGGCAAAGGTAGTCTTACCCTCACCATTGCGACCAACAAGGGCAATCTTATCACCCTTGTGAATGGTAAACTCGGCACCGCCAAATACGCGGTGGCTGCCAAATGCCTTGCCCACCTCCTTAACCTCTGCGACAATCTGTCCTGAACGAGGTGCAGGTGGAAACTTGATGTTGAGTGTAGCCAAATCCTCCTCCTCAACCTCAATGCGCTCGAGCTTGTCGAGTTGCTTGATGCGAGACTGTACCTGATTTGACTTTGTAGGCTTGTAGCGGAACTTCTCGATAAACTCCTCACTCTTCTCGATAAGTCGCTGCTGATTCTGATATGCTGCCAGCTGCTGGGCACGACGCTCAGCGCGGAGAGTGACAAACTGCGAGTATGGCACCTTATAGTCGTAAATCTTACCAAGTGACAACTCGATGGTGCGGTTGGTTACATTGTCCAAAAAGGCGCGGTCGTGAGATATCAACAGCACGGCACCATTGTAGTTCTTCAGATACTCCTCGAGCCACTGTATAGACTCAATGTCAAGGTGGTTTGTAGGCTCGTCGAGCAGGAAGATAGATGGACGACGAAGCAGTAGTTTGGCAAGCTCTATTCGCATACGCCAACCGCCAGAGAAGGTGCTTGTTGGCTTAGTAAACTCCTCGCGACGGAATCCAAGACCCAGCAGAGTCTTTTCAATATCGGCATCGCGCGTGTCACCACCAAGAATGTGGTAGCGGTCATTTGCGTCGTTGAGACGATGCAAAAGCTTCTCATACTCCTCACTCTCAAAGTCGGTGCGCTCGGCAATCTCGGTTGTAAGTCGCTCAATCTCAGCCTCTATGGCAAGTACCTCCTCAAAAGCCTTAGCTGTCTCCTCAATGAGCGAAGTAGTATCGGCAACCTGCATCTGCTGCGGTAGGTAGCCAATAGTGCAGTCGGCAGTGCGCGTTACGGCACCCGATGTAGGCTGCTCAAGGCCTGTGATGAGCTTAAGTATAGTAGTCTTGCCGGCTCCGTTCTTACCTACAAGACCTATGCGATCCTTAGGGTTTATCAGAAACGAAATCTGGTCAAATAGCGTCCAGCCACCAAAGCTGACGGTGAGGTTATCTACGGATATCATTATGCGTTTAGTATTTTTATAATCTCTTCTTCTGGGTTAGGGGCGCAGAAGACGGCTGAACCTGCTACTACAACATCGACACCTGCGGCAAAGACCTCGGCTGCGTTGGTTGCTGAAATTCCACCATCAATCTCTATGAGGCATTCTGGGTTAAGACGCTCAACCATTGCTCTGAGACGGCGCACCTTATCGAGCGAGTATGGCATAAACGACTGACCTCCAAAGCCTGGCTCTACGCTCATTACAAGCACCATATCAATCTTATGCAGCCACTGCTCAAGCACCTCGGGCTCGGTTGCAGGCTTAATGCTGATGCCTGCCTTTGCTCCTGCCTTATGGATGGCATCAATGCAGGCGTCAATATCCTCTGCAGCCTCGTAGTGGAAGGTTACATAGTCAGAACCTGCAGCTACAAACTGCTCGACATAGCGGATAGGGTCGCAGATCATCAGATGGGTATCTATAACCTTTGTGCTGACCTTAGTCACAGCCTTGAGAACAGGAAAACCGAATGAGATGTTAGGGACAAAGAGTCCGTCCATAACATCGACGTGTACCCACTCGGCAGCAGAGCGGTTAAGCATAAGGGTGTCACGCTCAAGGTTGCCAAAGTCGGCCGAGAGTATCGAAGGTGCTACAATTCTTTTCATACTACAAATATATCTATTCTTATCTTTTTTTACAAATCCGCATCGGCTAAATAGTGCGATGCTTGCCGTATTGTTGCTATCTATTACCGCTATAAGAGAGCTTATTCCCATCTTCGGAGCAATGGCCTTGAGGGTCATAAGGGCGTCGGTTGCATAACCCTGACGGCGCAACAGCTTGGGGTAGATGAGTATTCCCACCTCAGCACTATATCCGTTGTAGTCGAAGACATCTATCGCGCCAATAGGGGAGTTGTCGATCTCTATTATTAGTCGGAGTTGCTCGTTTGCCTTAAATCCAGCCTGTTGAGCCTCGATAAATTGCTCGATATCGCTTAGGGTATAGGGTTGGTGCGGATCGCTGTATGGTGCCAACTCTGGGTCGTTCTCCCATAAAAGAATAGTGTCGGCATCCGAAGAGACGACACTACGCAGTCTGCACTTTTTACCCTGCAAAACCATACTACAAACCGATTACCAAGTTGCGGATAAGCATTGCCACACCCCACGCAGGAGCATTGTCGCTCATCTTTGAGAGGCGGAACTTGGTATCTTTGTATACAAGGTTGAGCGAGTACTTATTTGTTGCGCTCTTAAGTGGAAGCATTACATAGTCACCCGCAGCAGCTAAGTTGCCGCCGACAATAACGGTCTCTGGGTTGAAGATGTTGATAAGGATAGCTACAGCCTTGCCAATCTTTTCACCTGCCTCCTCGATAAGCTCGATAGAGAGGTTGTCATCGTTGCGTGCCGCGTTGATAATATCGTTGATATGGATGGTCTGGCCACTCTCGTACTTAGGGCGCAGAATTGAGTTTGCACCGCCACGAATAAGCTCGCTCATCTTCTCCTCAATGGCAATACCCGAAACCTCGGTCTCGAGACAGCCCTTCTTACCGCAGAAGCAGATCTTCTCGTTGTCGAAGAATGGAATGTGACCAAACTCACCTGCAAAACCATTCTTACCATAGAATAGCTTACCATTTACAACAATACCAATCGCAACACCGAGTCCGAGGTGGAGGTAGAGCACATTGCTCTCATCCTTAGAACGGCCACAAGTATACTCTGCATAGCAACGAGAGCGGGTGTCATTCTCAACAAGTACACGAATGCCTACACGCTGCTCGATAATCTCGCTCAGTGACGACTCTACACTTGTGAAGTACTTGTAAGAACGGCCCTGCTGCGTATTTACTCGACCTACGATGCAGACGCCGATGCCAAGAATGTGGCTCTTGTCAATGCCGCAAGTGTTGATAAAATGCTCGATGTTATCACAAATCTTATCAAGGCACTGTGTGCGGTCGCTCAACTCAAAGGTGCTATCCTCAACCTCCTTGATGATGTTGTTCTGAAGGTCGGTGATGACAAATGTCATACGATCACGACCAACATTAATACCTGCAAAGTAGATTGCCGTATTTGTCAGTCCAAAGACATTCGGACGACGACCTCCCGGGGTCTCAACCTTGCCCAAGTCGGTAACAATGCCCTCGTCGCAGAGCTCCTGCACGAGCTTGGTGATTGTCGGAACGCTTATTCTCAGCTCCTTTGTCAGCTCGGCAAGGGTAGACTCACCATTGACAGCCATATAGGCAATAATATTACGCTTGATAATATTGTTTTTCTGCAACAGACCCTTATTTTCGGTCTGATGATTGTTGAAAAAATCTATTAGTGAACTCATTATTTACCTTGTTAATTTGTTATCGATTACAAATATAGTAAAAAAGAGTGGAAAAACTCCACTCTTTATTAAATTTTTTTCAGAAAATCGTAAAAAAACTTAAAGACTGCTTAGTCCGCTACACTCTACACCGCCCTCAGTCTTGCGTATAAGTCCCTGAAGTACAGCGCCGCAACCCACTTCTGTAAAGGATGTTATACCATCTGCCACCATATTTCTGACGCTCTGAGTCCATCGTACGGGAGCTGTGAGCTGTGCTGTGAGGTTGGCCTTTATCTGCTCGGGGTCGGTATGAGGCAGAGCATCTACATTTTGATATATAGGGCAGCGCGGTGTTGTAAATGGCGTCTGGGCTATTGCCTGCTCAAGCTCTGCCTGTGCCATAGCCATCAACGGTGAGTGAAAGGCTCCACCTACGGGGAGTATCATCGTACGGCGAGCACCTGCGGCCTTGAGTTTTTCGCACGCACCCTCGACAGCTGCAACACTACCCGAGATTACTACCTGACCGGGACAGTTGTAGTTTGCTGCAACAACAACACCCTCACTCTGGGCGCACACCTGCTCGACAACGCTATCCTCAAGCATCAGCACAGCAGCCATAGTGCCAGCCTCAGCGGTGCAAGCATTCTGCATAGCCTTTGCGCGCTTAGCAACAAGGGTAAGTCCGTGCTCAAATGTGATTGCTCCTGCGGCAACAAGTGCCGAGAACTCGCCTAATGAGTGGCCTGCAACAGCGTCGGGGCTAATGCCTGCTACCTCGGCAAGAATTACCGAGTGCAGGAATAGTGCAGGCTGTGTTATGTCTGTGCGCTTAAGCTCCTCGGCAGTACCATCAAACATAGTATCTGTAATTCTGAAGCCGAGAATATCATTCGCCCTCTCAAATAGCTCTCTCGCCTTGTCTGAACTGTCGTATAAATCCTTTCCCATACCCACGCTTTGTGAGCCTTGACCGGGAAAAACAAACGCCTTCATAGTTTTGTATAATCTGTTCAAATATTATGCAAAGATAGTAAAAATAATTATTTGCTCTATCAGTATGTTTCAGAATTGCGCGTGTCTTTAAATAAACATAGGTAGGGTGAGGTGTTTTCTAATATTTTTACTATTTTTGTAGTACCTAACCGTGAAAATTTAAATTTGTATTATGAAAACATTGTTTGTTTGGATTGTGGCGTTGTTGCTTATAGGCTGCAGCCCATATGACGACTCGGCGTCAAGTGAGAAACCTGTGTATACAGCCTCTATCGACGAGGTTATTACTCGCGTCTATATGGATGAAGATTTGTCGCTCCACTTTAATTCTTCCGATGCGATAAGTGTCTTCACTACCACTACAAATGGTAGATATGTATTTATGGGTAAGCAGGGTGATACCAGCGGCGAGTTTATTCGTGAGGGTGTGCAGGGTAGCTCAGGCTCGAAACTCAGCAGAACATATGCTTTATATCCTTACAATAGAAATGTGACAATAAACTCAGATGGAGTTATGTCAGCAGAGCTTGTGGCAACACAGAGTTATGTGGCAAATTCTGTTGCACGAGGTGCCAATATGATGGCTGCCGTTACATCGTCTAAAAAGGGTAAGCACTTGGGCTTTAGTAATTTGTGCAGCTATGTGTGCGTTGAGTTCTACGGCAAAAATGTTTTGCTGAGAGATATTAAACTCAAGTCAAACAATGGCGAGAAAATAGCAGGTGCGCTTACTGTTACACAGTCCAACGATACCTTTGTGGCTACAGCAGCGCAGGATGCGGTAGATGTAATAACCTTGAATCTTGAGGGCGGAGTTCTTCTGTCTGAGTCGGCTACAGAGCTTACTAAGTTCTACTTTGCCACTTTGCCAACTACATTAGCTGAAGGATTTACTATTACGGCTATGGATAATGCTGGTAATATTTTTACCATTAATACTGATAACAAGGTTGATTTGGTGCGTAATACAATATATAAGGTTGAGGCTAAAGAGATTGCCTTTGTAGCCACAGAGATCAAGGGGCTTACAGCTCCTGAGAGCGTTGCGCTGCCTGCACAGAGCAAAGATTACAAGACTATCACCGTTGGTTCTACAAGCGAGAATATAACCATCTCAACCTCAGAACCGTGGTTTGGTGTTGTAGCGAGTGATAAGAACATCACTGCTGGAGCTGCAAAGAGTGTTAGAATTTGGGCAGAGCCTAACTTCTCAGCAACTGAGCGTACAGCTACAATAACAATTACAGGCGCAAAGAGCGGTGTAAATGTTACCATTCCTGTTAGTCAGCCTGCATATTTTACTTCAATTACAGAGGCATTCCCTGCACGACTTGAGCTTCAGTCATCAACGAGCGATACCTCAAAGTGGGTAAGCAATGGTATTGTAAAGCCTAAAAATAACAATGCAGTATTGTGTGCAGTGGCTACAAGTGGTAATACACTTAAATATGAGGTCAATAGCGGAGCGAGAATAAGTAATCTCGGAGTAGGTGACTATCTGCTCTATGCTATCCCTACTAAGGGTGTTGCAGCGGGCGAGCAGATTGACTTTATGTGCTCTATCGGCCCTGCATCTTCTGCACCAAAGTATTATATTTTTGAGTATTGGGATGATGGAGAGTGGAAGTGCGTTGAGAGTTCACTGCGTACAGCTACTGAGGATCCGAATATAAAGTACTCGTTTATCTGTACAGTTATGGATGAGTCGTATATCGTAACCTATACACAGTCGTTTAAGCTGTCAAAGCCTGTAACAGATGGCTGTGTTAAGGTGCGTGTTCGTGTGCTTACTCCAGGTGCGGGTGCTATTCGCATACCTTCAGGTACCGGATATATGGGTATGTATATGATTAACTATCCTAATGCAGTTCCGGTTGTAGATACTAAGAAAATGGTATTTATTGGCAACTCATATACCTACTACTATGGCACAGCCTTTATGTTTAAGGAGATTGCTCGTACTGAGGGCCATCAGGTTAATGCTGTTATTGGCGTAAAGGGTAGTCAGGCATTTGCTGATCACGTAAGGATCTATATGTCACGAGATGCGATGATGCAGGGTGGATTTGATTACGCCTTCTTACAGGACACATCGCCAAATGCGGCAGAATACGCCGAGAATGGCACCGCTTCTATTCTTAATGCGGCTAATCAAATCAATACGCTTACTCTAACCTATTCGCCATCGTGCCAGATTGTATATGAGCGCACTTGGTCTTGTTCTGCTGATAACTATCGTGGTTATGGTAGCTATGACAAACTTGACTATCTGATCAAAACGGGTATTGAGAAATTGGCGAAAGATGTTGACCATAAGGGTGTTATCGTCAGTCCTATTGGACTTGGCTTCCGTGTGGCAAGAGAGCAGAATATAAATCTGATTTATAGCGACAATAAACACCAGAATCGTGAAGGTGCCTATATGAAGGCTTGTATCAACTATCTGTTTGTCTATAAGACACGCTTTACCTCTAATGTCTCTAACTGCGGACTGGATGCAACTGTCGCAAAGAAGATTCGCGATATCGCTGAGCGCGTAGTCTTTGAGGGCGTTGAGGAGAACTATGAGTTCTAATAATCATAGTATAGAAAATTTAGTAATGGCTGCCAATGCGTTGGTAGCCATTTTGTTTGCTAAAGGTGTTGACGACCAATAATATATATATAGGTGCTGGCTCTATTTTTGTAGCCATCTGTGCGTAATCAAAACAAATGGCTTATGAAATGGAAAATTACAATTGTGCTATTGCTTATAGCAGTTACTCTATCTATGGCAATGGTTGTCAACTCGCAAGAGAGTGATGTTGATCAAGTCGCAGCCGCCTCGCAGGCGCAGCAGACTATCGTAGATACGCGTGAGCAGCGACATAAGGCACGCGAGCAGCGACGCGCCGAGCGACTTGCAGAGTATGAACGATTTTTGGACTCGATAGTGCTTGCAAAGAACTTCAAGTTTATTCCGTCCTCTGTACAGCAAGAGCCTGCAGGCCCTACGCGACTTATTAATAACCCCAATTACGAGCTTGCGGTGTGGGATACCGAGGTGGATATCTGTCTGCCATATATCAAGGGCGTTACGCCGCCGTACTACTTCGTGCTTCTCAACTACACTATGCCATCAGTCTCGCGCTATATCACCGAGCAGACGCGTGATGGCTGGAATGTATCGTTTTCAACCTCGCTATTCTCTGCTACCGACTACCAATTCTCGCTCGACATCTACTCCTCCTCGGGCAGTGCCGTGCTTACTATCGCCTCTACCTGGTACCCCGATGTGCAGTACAATGGCTCTATTATCAGCATAAATTAACAAAATAGGTTGTCGCGACAGTATGTCGGACAACCTATCTTAATTTTGTATGTGATAATCTACATCATCTCTTCGTAGGCGTAGTTAATGGCGCGGTTGAGAATCTCTACAAGCGGATATGCTGAGCGTAGATCATCAAGTACGGCCTCAAGTAGCGCATCCTGGCCAGCGGCAACGAGCGCAGGGTCAATGGCCTTCTCAATGCCGAAATCCTTTAAGCGCAGCAGTGCGTCGTACTTGTGTCCCGTAGGGAAGTCCTTCGGTGTGCGCTTGAGAGTATTCTCGGTGCAGAGAGCAAAGCCGTTAGAGTTCTTTACGGCAGCAACCATAGCATCGCCATTGTCCAAAATCTCCTCGCGGATACTCTTTAGCACCACAGGCTCGGGACAGTGTGAACCTGCATAGAGGAAGCAGCCTGAAGCCTCAAAGTGGATGTAGTAACCAGCATAGCCTGCCTTCTTACCGTGTGGAGCAACAAAGACGCCCGTCCAGGTCTTATATGGACGCTTGTCGTGGCTGAAGCGTATGTCGCGATATATGCGATATGTGCAGTCGGCAACGCTCAGTCCTGCCACAGAGGGGTCGAATGCGGCGATGCCTTGTATAAACTTCGCCGCAAACTCCTTCAGCTTTTTGTCAACAGCCTTATACTGCTCTTTGTGGTCGTTAAACCACTCGCGGTTGTTGTTCTGGCTAAGCTGACTAAAGAAATCTATAATCTCTACCACGCGAAGAGTGGGTATTTCTCCATCATAGCATTTACCTCAGCGCGAACAGCTGCGATATTTGCCTCGTTCTCAGGATCAGAGAGTACGCGGTCGATAAGAGCCACGATAGTCTCCATCTCAGCCTCCTTAACACCACGGGTGGTGATAGCAGGGGTACCAAAGCGCAGACCTGAGGTCTGGAATGCTGAACGAGAGTCAAATGGAACCATATTCTTGTTAGTTGTGATATCAGCAGCAACCAATGCCTTCTCTGCAACCTTACCGCTAAGCTCAGGGAACTTGGTACGCAGGTCAACAAGGATAAGGTGGTTGTCAGTACCGCCAGAGATGATGTTGTAACCACGAGCGGTAAATGCTGCAGCAAGTGCCTGAGCATTCTTAACAACTTGAGTCTGGTACTCTACAAATGATGGCTCGAGAGCCTCACCAAAGGCAACAGCCTTAGCTGCAATCACGTGCTCGAGTGGACCACCCTGAATGCCTGGGAATACTGCAGAGTTGAGAATCTGTGACATCTTCTTAACAACGCCCTTTGGAGTTGTAAGACCCCACGGATTGTCAAAGTCCTTACCCATAAGGATAATACCGCCACGAGGACCACGGAGGGTCTTGTGTGTTGTTGAGGTAACGATGTGTGCATACTTAACAGGGTTCTCGAGCAGACCTGCTGCAATAAGACCTGCAGTGTGCGCCATATCAATCATAAGCAGTGCGCCTACCTTATCAGCAATCTCACGCATACGAGCGTAGTCCCACTCGCGAGAGTATGCAGATGCACCGCCGATAATAAGCTTAGGCTTGCACTCCAGTGCCTTTGCCTCCATCTCGTCGTAGTCAACGCGACCGTCGCACTCCTTTACAGAATAGCTCACTGCGTTGAAGTATGTACCCGACATATTTACAGCTGAGCCGTGAGAGAGGTGACCACCGTGAGAGAGGTTCAGACCGAGGAAGGTATCGCCCGGCTTGAGAACTGCGAAGAATACAGCCATATTTGCCTGAGCACCTGAGTGAGGCTGCACATTTGCATACTCTGCGCCATAAAGACGGCAGATGCGCTCGATAGCAAGGCTCTCAACCTTATCTACAACCTCGCAACCACCATAGTAGCGAGCTGCAGGGTAACCCTCAGCATACTTGTTAGTAAGCACAGAACCCATAGCGGCCATAACGCTGTCGCTGACAAAGTTCTCTGATGCAATAAGCTCAATACCACGCATTTGGCGGCTGCGCTCCTCACCAATCAAATCGAAAATCTGTGAATCTTTCATAATGCTTTTATCGTGTTATAAATCCTAATTGACATATTGAACTCCCAAAGGTAGTTATATTTTTCAAATAAATTTCGTATATTTGAGCAGATTTTATCAATAACGGACAAAATTATGAAACTTCTTGATGGAAAAGTGGCACTAATTACCGGTGCAAGACGCGGTATTGGCAATAAGGTTGCTATGAAGTTTGCCGAGCAGGGCGCAGATATAGCATTTATATATGCAGGTAGTAGCGATGGCGTTGATACTACTGTAGCGGCTCTTGAGCAGTTCGGTACTCGCGTAAAGGCATATCAGGGTGATGCTGCTGACTTTGCGCAGAGCCACGCTGTGGTTGAGCAGGTGGTTGCCGACTTTGGTAGGGTAGATATACTTGTTAATAATGCGGGTATTACACGCGACACCCTTATGCTCCGTATGACCGAGCAGCAGTGGGATGAGGTGATAAATGTAAATCTTAAGTCTGCATTTAACTTTGTACACGCTGTAACACCCGTTATGGCTCGTCAGCGCGGTGGCTCTATTATAAATATGTCATCTGTCGTTGGCGTTAACGGCAATGCTGGTCAGTGTAACTACTCAGCCTCTAAGGCGGGTATGATTGGCCTTACAAAGTCTATCGCCAAGGAGATGGGCGCGCGCGGTATTCGTGCAAACTGCATTGCTCCGGGCTTTATTGCTACCGATATGACTGCAAAGCTCTCTGCTGATATGCGCGAGCAGTGGGTAAAGTCTATTCCATTGCGTCGTGAGGGTAGTGGCGAGGATGTGGCAAATGTGGCACTATTCTTGGCTTCCGAGCTGTCAAGCTATGTTACAGGTCAGGTGATTCACTGCTGCGGCGGTATGAGTATATAATATGCCCAACGGCTAAGCGTTTTTGAATAAAGTTGTGTGAGATGAAAAAGATATTGTTGCTCATTTTGACTCTTGTCTCAGTGGAGATGTCGGCGCAGGTGCTTTATGACCATACGCCTAACGCTCGCATTGCGGCAATGGGTGGTGCTGCTGTGGCTACGCGAGGAGATGCCTTTGCTGCCTTTGGAAATGCTGCCTCTGCACTTATGGAGTACCGTTTAGTGCAACTATCTTTTGGCTATACAGAGTTTGCTGGTGAGAAGTATGGTCAAAATCGTATCTTCTCGGGTGGTGGCTATGTGCGTTTTGCTTCGTGCCACGCGCTTATTATGGGTATGCAGTTCAATCTCGCACCTCCGCATAACTATAACGATAAACGCCCTGGTACGCAACGCTATGATCTTGCCTATGGATACAAAATTTCGGATAGGGTAGCCCTTGCTGCTACGGGTCGCTTTCATCGTACCTATGGACACTTTGACGATACGGCAAATTATAACGGTGGCGGTGCAGATGTGGCTGTTTTCTCGCGCATACCACTCTCGTTTATGGAGGGCGCAGCTATTAATGTAGGCGGAAAGGTCGCTTTTGATGCGCCATATAGCACAGAGTATAATCGCTATACCATCTCGCCATCGGTGGGCGTTGCGCTGTCAATGCCATTCTCTGATGCCCATATTCTCGATATTACAACCGAACTGCGATATGGCTATACCAAGCAGTCGGATATCTTTGCCGCTAAACTTGGTGCTGAGTACTCGCTTATGCGCCTTGTCTACTTGCGTGCTGGTGGAAATGTGGCGCATATTACCGATAGTAAGACTATCAGCTATGCCACTATGGGTGCTGGAATACGATTCTTCCACTTTCAATTTGATGTGGCATACCTTGTGGGTAAAAAAGATACGCCATTCCATAATGCTGTGCAGCTAAATTTCGGCTTGGACTTCTAATAAAACAACCTCTTCCGAAAGAAGAGGTTGTTTGTTTAAAATATCGACTCTTTGGTCTCTGTTGTCAGTAGCTCGAGTGCCTTTATGCCCATTACCGAGTTGCCCTTTGAGTTCAGGCGCGGACTCCATACCGCTACTGAGTATTGTAGCGGATATATGGCAACAATACCGCCGCCTACGCCACTCTTGCCAGGAAGTCCTACAAAGTAGGCAAACTCGCCCGCCTCGTCATAGAATCCACAGGTCTGCATAATGGCATTTATACGCTTTACTTGCGATGAGGTGAGGGTTATGCCCGCATAGTCAAACTTGCGACGGTGGTTGGCAAATGCCAAAAATGCCAACGACAGCTCTCTGCAGCTCATCTCTATCGAACACATCATAAAGTAAAAGTGTAAAACGCTCTCTATATCGTTCTCTATAGTGCCGTGATACTTGAGTAGGTTTGCAATGGCTGCATTTAAATAGCCGTTCTCTCGCTCAGAGGTAGCTACTTGTCTATTGTAGTTGATAGTCTGGTTATTAGATACGGCACGCACAAAGCGCAAAAATTCAGTCTCTGCATCATCGTAGTGCGAAAGTATGATGTCTGCCATTACAATAGCCCCAGCATTGATAAATGGATTACGCGGTTTGCCCTTTTCAATCTCAAGCTGGATGAGCGAGTTGAAAGACGTGCCCGAAGGCTCTCTGCCGACCCTCTTCCATAGACTATCACCCTTGATAGACAGACATATAGCCAACGCAAATACTTTAGAGATACTCTGGATAGAAAAGCGCGTATCGGCACTCTCTATAGCAGCAGTCTCGCCATAAATGGAGTGAATGCACATTCCGAATTGGTCTGGATTGACCTTTGCTAACTCGGGAATGTAGTCCGCCTGCTTGCCCTCTTTGGCATAGGGCTGTATTTCGTTGTATATGTTTTCTAAAATTTGCTGATAGTCCATATCGTCGATGATAATCACTGCTTTGTAAAAAATAGTGACACCCCGTTTATCGAAAGTGTCACATATCTGTAAGATCCGAATATCGTCTACTCCTTCTTCTTATCTTTCTTCTTGAAGACATTCGAAATTTTCTCAACACCACCCTTTATAAGCTCCTTAGGGTTTTGTCTCGCATCGCGGATAGCATCTTTCATTGGCTTCTTGTCAGACAACCCAAACTTAGCACTCCTTGATACACCCTGAAGTGTCTGAATAAGGGTGAACTTACCCTCACCCTCAGTGATAAACTTAACGCTGCAGTACTTACCACCACCTACAGATGGAGCGTAGTAGACGTCAAAGGTCTTGGTGTTGCCATTAGTCTTGAGATTCTTGATAGGAGCCTTTGTTTCATCCTCGCTGTCAGAGTCAAGGAAGAAGAAGTTATCATCCCAGTCAATCTTGAATCTGTCAGAGACAGCAAACTCCTCATCCTGCTCTACGATGTAATATGTAGTCCACTTCGCAGATGCATAAGAGATAGTGGATAATAGCATAAATGCCAATACCATCAATTTTTTCATCATAATACTTTTTTAGGTTAGAAATTTAAAAATATACCGACTACCCACACAATAAAACTTATTGTGCGAGATAGTCTGTGAAATTTACTACTAATACTCCTCCTCATCGAAGAAGAAGTCCTCCTTAGAAGGGTAGTCTGGCCAAATCTCCTCAATGCTCTCGTAGATGTCGCCGTCGTCCTCGATGGCCTCAAGATTCTCAAGTACCTCGAGTGGTGCGCCAGAACGATTTGCATAATCAATAAGTTCCTCTTTGGTTGCTGGCCAAGGTGCATCCTCCAACTTAGATGCAAGCTCAAGTGTCCAATACATAGCTATCTAATTTTATGGTTATTTTATTTTAAATTACCTATAAGTTAACGAGTAACATTAAAATTTGTTATTCAGAGTGCAAAAATATAAAAAAAAATGAAAACTCAAAATTTTTTCGGATAATTTCGCTACCACAAAAAAAACATAGGCTGCTCCGAAGAACAGCCTACGCTCCATTATTAACTTTTTATTAACAATCAGGCACTTTTAAACCCGTGCCAAGGTTTTTTGTCGAATCTATTCACCGCTGTTACTAACATAGAATAGATTAATAGTTAGGTGTTGCACTATTATTTAAGTACAACATTAGCCTCACCGTGCTTAGCAATAGCCATATCAGCATTAGTGTAATACAAGCCGTTAGTTGCAGCGCTGCTGTATGGCAAATATGAACCAGCCTTGCTTGCATTGGTTGCCTTAGCTGCAAACTTGTCGCCGAACTCAGTAATTACAGCGCCACCTACAACGATATAACCTTCGTCGTCAACATAAACACCGCGGTCAAAATTACCCTTGCTGGAACCGATGGTAAACTTGTCGCTATTTAATGCAGAACCATAGAGGTTGTCCAAGTACTTGAACTTACCGCCTGAGATAAGAGCATATGCAGAAGAGTCTACAGAAATATAGAACCTACCATTGAATGTACCTCCATAAATCTGAATCAAAGCGCGGTTTGCTGAGAGATTACAATTATAAACGCCACCGTGGAACTGGAACTGCGGGCAGTTAGTGCCATTGCTACCACTATGGCTGATAACATTACTTGCATTGAATACGCCATTGTAAAAGCGGATGATAGGACGATCCTTAACACCTGATTTACCAGTAGTCTTCACAACTGCTTTGCTTGTTGCGGTAATACCACCTGGGTTTGTAGCATCAGCCTTGATATCCAATGCATAACTTGCAGAGCTACGACCCTCAGCAGTAATTGAAATAGCATCTTTACCCTTAGCTGCAGTCAATGTATAAGTACCAAGGTCAAGAATGTGATACTCAGTAGATTTGAGAGTAACTACATCACTAAGAGTTACATCTGCAAGCAGAGTAAGGGTAGTGTTGTTTGTCCACGCAGCAATAGCATCATTAATGGTACCATACTCTATGTTACCTACCTTTGCAACTGGTTTGAACTCTTCAACAGCCCAACGACCATCGTTCTCTATTACAACATATCCCTCAGCAACAGATATAAGATGGCTTGCGTAGAGTCCAGAAATTCGTGGGTCAGCAGAGAAGACGCCACCAGTAAGTGTTACAGATGGATTTCTTGAAGTATCACCAAGATTATTGGTTACATCTACAATCGCTTTAAGAGCGTTGAAAGTACCACCATTAATCTGAAGATTCGCACCAGTGTCAGCGAGAAGAAGACCACGAGCAGCAGTTGCAAGTGTATTCTCTCCAAAGTTGTCATTTGAGAATGTACCACCGTTGATGATGAGGGTACCGCCTGAGTTAAGTACACCTGCACACCAAGGACCGTGAGAAGTACCCTGATTATTTGCCTCCTCAGCTGTAATGCACTCTGTTGAGTATGTACCGCTGTGAACAGTTGCTGTACCACCTCCATTAACTGATATTGTCATTGAGTTCCAAGGATTAGGGTACAAACCCTTCTGCTCAATTTTAACATTAGTCAATTCAACTGTACCACCTGCAGCCTCGACGCCACCACCGTACTGTGAATAAATCTCTGTATCATTGATTGTTACTGTAGTTCCAGAAAGAGCCTTAACATTCAATCCGTTACCACGAGAGTTATACAGTTTTACACCGTTCAAAGTAACATTAGCAGTACCTTCAGTACGGATTGTACCATATGCACCTGATGAATACTCACCTTCAGCTACCATTGTACCGTTCTTGATAGTCACAACAGATGAACCGTTAATCTTAAAGTTACGGTTGTTGGTACTTGCACCTTCAGTTACAGTGAATGTCTTGCTGTTAAGGTCGATAGTGAGGTTCTTGTCAGTAATAATAACTCCGTCAACCTGCTTGATGTCTGAAACGAGAATGATAGTCTCGCCGTCCTGAACAGCATCAATAGCCTGCTGAAGTGAACCGTACTCAGCATCGCCAATCTTAGCCGCAGCACTATAGTTAACAGTCCAAGCTCCGTTCAGTTCAACTACGCTATAACCTGCAGGAAGATTTTCCCAAGTAACCTTTGAGCCATCTGTTAATGCTGCAGACGCAACAGATACCTCTACAGGCCACTCTGTAGAACCTGCGGTAACATCTAGATGAACCTTACCAGTTACAGATGCCTCTGCGTCAACAACGAGTTTACCAGTGTTAGGATTCTTGCTTGGATCCTGGAAGAAAATTGCGCGATTAGGAGATACAAGAGTTGTACCTGCGTTTACATAAAGTTCGTTGGTAGCCTCAATGCCATTAAGGAACTGACGAACAGCAGAATAAGTAGACTTAACAGTTGCGCCCTCAAGAGTAGTCACTGCATAAGTGCCCTTACCGTTTGTAAGGTTATCAATACCGTAAGCCATATCGGTACCGCCGAGGTGCTCAATAACTACACCTTCTTGTACTGTAAGATTACCACCAGGACAATTTGAGATTACAGATGAACGACGACTCCAGCCGCTGTTGATAGTTGCATTAACAGAGAGTGTACCCTCACCTACGATAGTGAGCTTACCAGAGTTGTTAATCAACTCAAAAGCTTTCTCGGTAGTGTCTACGGTAGAAACACTCTTGCCATTAAGATTCAAAGTACCCTCACCTTTGAATGAAACTGGCTTTGCATTCTCGATATTGCTATTCAGAGCAACAATCTCGTTTGCATTGTTGAGGTAGGCTAAAGGTGCAAGGCTTGCGAAAGTACCACCTGTAATAGAGATTGCCTCAGCAGCCTTAGTATCATCGCCATAGCTGTATACATCGGTAAAAGTACCACCAGAGATGTTTACTGTCTCAACAGCATCCTTATTTGAACCACCTGAAAGGGCGATATCACCATCAAAAGTACCACCAGTGATGTCGAACTTAACATTTTCAAGGCTGTTGCCGTAGGTATAAGAGTAGATAGCGAGTTTGTAGTCGGTCTCGCCTGTCGCGATAAGATTACCGCCTTTTATATTTACAGTTACCTTAGGGGCCTTTGTGGTGTCAGCGTTAGGAAGCTGCATCCAGATGGCGCGAGCACCCTTGATAGTACCATTATTTACTGTAAAGGTGCTCTCAGTAGAACCCCAAATACGAACTGCGTGGTTGTTGTGGTTGTGGATCTCACCACCATTGATAACGACATTACCATTACCTGCGTTGATTGCATAAAGGGCGTGAGATACCTTACCGGTCTCCTCCTTATACTTAACAGTAATATTTGCATCAATAGTCAAATTACCTGCGTTAACGATAGCATAGTTACCTGAACCGTATGAAGTGTCTGGCTCACCAACAAATGTATAAGCAACAGTACCATTCTGGATGGTTAGCTTGCCGTTGTTTTCAATCATATTGTTGTTCCACTCCTTTGTGCTGTAGGTAAGATTGTAACCATTAAGGTTAAGAATAATCTCCTTGCCAGCTGGGATTATAAGAGCAGGCTCAACAGCTGCGCGAGTGCTTAGTGTACTGAGGTTAGAATTTTCGTTAAGGTCAATGTTGCCACCGAGGGTAATCTCAGTCGCTACGCCTGATGCAGCATTGTTAATAGCCACCTGGAGTGATAGTGCATCAGTTGCTACAGTCTCATCTGGTGTACCAAAGTCAGCCTCAATAGTAACCTCAAAGTCAGTAGAAGCAGTAAGAAGCTTACCAATGATGTTTGTGCGGTAGTTGCGCTGGAGAGGAATGTTAGAATATGTAGCCGTTGGAATGTTCAGACCCTTGTCGTTAGAGAATGCGAACTCAACATCAACAAGGCAACGACCCTTAGGAGCAAGCAGATAGTTCATTGAAATATGCTCGCCGTTGAGTGGAAGCATCTGAGTGTCGTTGAGAGCAAACTCGACAGCATTCTCAGTAAGACCACCTACATCCTCAGTATCCTCATCTGCAAATGGATTCAGAGTAGTGTAAATTTTTGTCTTGATAGTGCTGTTTGTGATGTTTACGCCGCTCTTGTGTACATCCTCGATATCAGTTGCAAAAGCGTTGAGCTGAGCAAACGGACGGTAAAGATTTACAATCTGTGTGCCGCTGATGTTTGCAGGGTTCAGACCCTTAATTGCATAAAAGAATGCATCGCGCTTCTCGTCGTTAGCCTTAACGATGTTCTCGTTATTGCTATTCTTAAGGTTGAGAGATACAATACCACCCTCACCAACGGTATAATAGCCCTCGTTGCTATCAGCCCAGAAGAGGATGTTGTAGGTCATACCCTTAATCAGAGCAAGATTAATGGTAATAGACTCACCAACTGTGATATCTGCTGTATCAGACAAGTCCTCAAGCAGAGTCTGACCGTCGTAAACAAAGTAGTGGAGAGTAGTAACCTCCTCACCAGTACCATAGAGATTCTGAGCACGAGTGCCCAGCTCTGGAAGGTTTGCAGTAAAGGTAACCTCTACCTGCTCACCATTTGCGATTGAAGAAGAAATGTCCTCCTTCGCACAAGATGCAGCGCCGAAAAGAACGGCTGCAGCCATCAAAAATCCAAAGATTTTTTTCATAGTTTAAGTGATTTTAAATAAAATTAGTTGATAAAAAATGACAAAACAAGATTGGACGGCAGAGAAACTCTGTCGTCTACGATGTTATTAAAAAAGGTGTAACTTATTGATTTATAGGCGCATAAAATCCCGCCCCAGAATAGTCGGAGTGGGAACACACTATTTAATATAGAGATATTCCTCATTTTTGGGGACTGTTTGGTATTGCAAATGTATGTATAAAAAGTCTAAAAATCAAATAATTAGTGACTTTTTTTAACATAAAAACGCCTGCGACCAAAAATCGCAAGCGTTATAGTTTTCACAATATGTAGTAGACGCGCTAAACTTGCCAAACAAATTCGCTCTCGCCGAGTTTGTCGCACAGCACTCTGCCCAGGGCGTAGAAGTAGTCAGAGAGTCGGTTGAGCAGCAGCATACTATTGTTATCAACCTGATACAGCTCGGTAACGGCGATGGCGCGACGCTCGGCACGACGGCAGACGGTGCGGCATATATGGCAGAGGGAGGTCATCTCGCAGCCACCGGGGATAGTGAAGCAGGTGATAGGCTTAAGCTGCGACTGCAAGTGGTCGATACGACCCTCGATCCATACAACCACCTCCTCAGGCAGTGGGGCAACCTTATCCTGCCCACCCTTGCCCACAGCAAGCAGAGCCTCGACGGTCATAAGTGCTGAGTTTATGCGCTTTAAATCAGGAATAAAGCACTCTGACAGCTCTGCAGAGCGTGCTACAAGGCGGTCAGCCAGCAGGGCGATATGTGCAGTAAGCTCATCCACGGTGCCGTATGCCTCTACGCGCGGGTCGGTCTTAAGTACTCGCTCGCCTCCGATAAGGGAGGTGTAGCCTTTGTCTCCACCTTTGGTATATAGTTTCATAATTTACAAACGATAGTGCTGCTTTGGCAGGTAATTATTTAAATAAAGTATATAGCCACCATTATCTACGCTGGTAGAGGTGTGTCGGGCAATAAGGCTCTGACACACATCTTTACGCTCACGACAGAGGTATGGCGATAGTACCACAAGGGTTGTTCCCAGCTCTGCGGCACGGCTCAGCGCACGCTCAAGCTCGGCAGTGGGGTAGTGCTCGGTCAGAATATTGAACTCGGCGCAACACTCGGTGCTGTCGATGCTAAAGGTGGTATAGCCGCAGTAGAGCATACAGTTTTGCAACTCTATGGCGCGACGCTTGGGGGTATTGAGGGTAGTCAGTGCGTCATAGAGAGCTCTGCTGTCCTCAGAGAGTAGCCCTTTGTGCATAAAAACCTTGCGAACGAGGCTGTAGACAAACGGGGAGTGTACTCCGTGTCCACGGAAGTGGCGGATGCGCGACAGGCGGTTGCCAATAAGGGTCAAGCCGTAGAGTCTGCGCTTTAGATTTCTGCCACTATGCTTCATATTACTACTTCTTTAACAGACCTGCCAAGTGACCGGTTGAGAATGCAATCTGGAGGTTATAACCACCCGTATTGGCGTCAATGTCGAGTACCTCGCCAGCGAAATAGAGTCCGTTGATGAGTTTAGACTCCATAGTGTATTCGTTTACTTCTGAGCACTTTACACCGCCAGCGGTAACAATGGCGTAGTCGAATGATGCGTAGTCTGTAATTGGGAACGACCAACGCTTGAGCACCTTGATAAGTCGCTCAAACTCCTTGTCTGATACCTTGCTGATGTAGAGGCGCGAGTGTACATCGAGCTCCTTGCAGATAGGTACCACAAGTGGCTTTGGAACAAGGCGACGAACAAGCTCAGCAAAGAACTCCTCAGGGCCCATCTCTGCCACCTCGCGAGAAATGCGGGCGCGGAGAATCTCCTCATCAAGGGCAGGCTTAAGGTCGAGCTCGAGCTTGACACTCTTCTCCTCAGTAAGTGCATCTACCGCATCACGGCTCAGACGCAGGGTTGCTGCACCCTCGATGCCGCGATCAGAGAACGAAACCTCACCAAACTCCTCACCAATAACCTCGCCATCAACAACAAGGCGGACGGTAGTATTGCGGAGTAGTACATCGTTGATATACTGAGCCTGCGGATGCGATGTTACAAGGGCAGTAAGAGAAGGTCTTACATCCTCGACGGTATGACCTACCGCATCGGCAAAGATATAGCCGTCACCGGTAGAGCCTGTGCGTGGATATGAGATACCGCCGGTGGCGATAATTACATTTGGAGCCTCTATTCTACGCTCAAAACCGCGCTTGTTGAAGTACTTGACTCCCAGAATCTTATTGCCAAGTGTGACAATGCCTGACACGCGGGTGTGGCAACGAATCTCTACATCGTAGTCGCGGCAGTAGAACTCAAGTGCATTGGCAATATCTGCAGCCTTACCGCTATCAGGGAAGACGCGGTCACCACGCTCAGTCTTGAGCTTTACGCCCATACGCTCAAAGAAACGCATTGTCGCGCGATTGTTGAACTCCGAGTATGCCACCTTTAGAAAATCGTAGTTTGTGCGGATATTCTGCTCAAACTCCTCCTCTCCGCGGGCATTAGTCAGGTTACAACGACCCTTACCGGTGATGCGAATCTTACGCGCCGGTTTCTCCATCTTCTCAAGCAGCAAAACGCGCTTGCCATTTCGGGCAGCTGTACCTGCTGCCATCATACCAGCAGCACCTGCACCGATGACAATCACATCGTATGCAGGTTGCTCCGGGATATTATCAAAAATCTCTTCCATAGTGCGCAAAGTTAGTAAAAGTTTTATAATTTTTACTATTACGCCTTAAAATAGCCTAATTTCCTGCCACTACAATGATAGCAAGACCAATAATAAAGAGGGCAAACATAAGCGCAAGCAGCCAGCCTGTCTTGCGGTCTGCACCCTTAAACTCTTTCCAAATAAATACACCCCAGAAGGCTGCAATCATAGGCGCACCCTGGCCCAGAGCATAAGAGACAGCTGCACCGGCTTTGCCTGCTGCAATGTAGCTAAATGCAGTACCGAGGCACCAGATAGCACCGCCTAAAATACCTACAAGGTGGGTTTTAAGTGCGCCACTAAAGTACTCCTTATATGAAACGGGTGCTCCGACAAATGGACGCTTCATAATGTAGGTGTTAAATATGATATTTGACAGCAGTACACCTACAGAGAAGATAAATATAGCCGAATATGGGGTGAGCATACCTGCTGCAGGCTGCTCAAAGTTGTCAATATCCATACCCTTGACAACGAAGCGGTAGAAGGTAGACATCAGCAGACCTGCAACAATGGCAAGAATAATACCTTTACGGTTGTTGTTATTGCCTTCAGACTGTTTAGCTACGCGACCTGCTGCCATACCGTTACATATAATCGCAACCACGATAAAGAGTACTCCGAGAGCAAGGAGCATAGGGTTACCCTTGCTCTGCTCTAAGTAGTTGTTTATAACGCCAAGCACCAAAGCCAAACCACAGCCAAGTGGAAATGCTACGGCCATTCCTGCAAGCGAGGTAGAGGCAGAGAGTAGAATGTTTGATGCGTTAAAGATAACGCCACCTAAAATTACCCAGCCGATAGATGTGAGGCTCGCCTGAGAGAGATCTGCGACAAAACTACGACCCAGCTCACCATTGCTACCCATAGTAAAACCGAGGATAAGGGCAAAGAGCACCATTCCGATAACATAGTCCCAATAGAAGAGCTCATAGCGCCAACTCTTGCCTGCTGCCTTTTGAGTATTGCCCCAAGAGCCCCAGCAGAGCATTGTGATAAAGCAGAATACAACTGCAAGTGTGTAACTGTTAATGATAAACATAGTAAAATGTGTTCTATAAATTAATAAAGTAATGACTAAAAATTATCTACCTCAGCGCGTGTTGGGATAGATGGCTGAGCACCCGCCCTTGTGACAGATATTGCCGAAGCCTTGGCTGCAAAGTGTAACGCCTCGGTAAGGATCATACCCTCAGCAAGCGCAGCACATAGCGCACCGTTGTATACATCTCCAGCGGCGGTGGTGTCTACGGCATTTACCTTATGCGCAGGTATCAACTCGCCCTGACCATCTTGGTAGAGATAGGCACCTTGACTGCCCATAGTGATAACTACGCGCTTAACGCCTAAATCAATAAGCTTCTGAGCAGCAAACTGTGCAGAGGCGGTGTCGGTAACCTCGACACCTGTAAGAGTCTGTGCCTCTGTCTGATTTGGGGTTATGAGATATAGCTTCGAGAGTGTGCTGTCGCAGACAGTAGCAGCAGGGGCGGGGTTGAGAATAACCTTTGCACCCTTAGCGGCAGCCATAGCTACGCAAGCATCAACGGTTGCCATTGGAATCTCTAACTGTAGCAGTACAATATCGCCTTCAGATATCTGCTCAAGTGCAGGCATTACATCCTCTGCGGTCAGAGAGTTATTTGCACCCAACGCCACAGATATAGAGTTCTGACCTGCGCCGTCGACCATAATAAGAGCCACACCCGAAGGCTCATTCTTGCGAATGATATAGCTGGTGTCTATGCCGAAATTTTCATAGCCTTGAACAGCTGCATTGCCAAAGATGTCGTTACCTACAGCGGCAACAAACAACACACGATGTCCCATCTGTGCTACAGCTACAGCCTGGTTGGCACCTTTGCCACCGCCTGCCATCATAAAGTTGTCGCCAATAACACTCTCGCCAGCGCGAGGAAGACGCTCGGAACGCACCACCATATCGGTATTTGAACTACCAATTACTATAATTTTCTTCATAAGAACAATTTGTTTTGCCAAATATACTAAAAAAATAGTTACTTTTGTGCCATTGAAACAAAAAATATACAAAAATGTCAACAGAAAGTAAAGTTAGAGCCGTAACCACATCGCAACTCAGAAAGATGAAGGAGCAGGGTGAGAAGATATCTATGATTACCTCTTATGACTACTCTATGGCTACTATTGTCGATGGCGCAGGCATTGATATTATCCTTGTAGGCGATTCGGCTGCAAATGTTATG
The DNA here is from genome assembly GCA_045654345.1 of Alistipes sp. GTDB lineage: Bacteria > Bacteroidota > Bacteroidia > Bacteroidales > Rikenellaceae > Alistipes. Next base: position 54,477 of record JAZOND010000015.1, read on the forward strand.
GCAGGTCATAAGACTACGCTGCCTATTACACTTGATCAGATGATTTACCACGCTTCGTCGGTTGTCCGTGGTGTTGAGCGTGCATTCGTTGTGTGCGATATGCCGTTTGGAACATATCAGGGCGATCCTATTACTGCACTCCACTCGGCGGTGCGTATTATGAAGGAGAGTGGCTCTGATGGTGTGAAACTTGAGGGCGGTGAGGAGATTATCGACTCTGTGAAGAAGATTCTCGCTGCTGGTATTCCAGTTATGGGTCACCTCGGACTCACTCCGCAGTCTGTTCATCAGCTTGGTGGCTACTCAGTTCAGGCAAAGGAGGAGGCTGCAGCTGAGAAACTGATTGCTGATGCTAAACTGCTTGAGGAGGTTGGATGCTTTGCTGTTGTGCTTGAGAAGATTCCTGCAGCACTTGCTAAGAGGGTCTCTGAGGCTCTGACAATCCCTACTATCGGCATCGGTGCTGGTGCAGATACAGATGGTCAGGTGCTGGTTATCCACGATATGCTGGGCATCAATAAGGGCTTCTCACCAAAGTTCTTGCGCCGCTACGCCAATCTGCACGATATTATGACCGAGGCTGTAGAGAACTATATCTCAGATGTAAAATCTTGCGATTTCCCTAACGAAAACGAGTGCTACTAAACAATAATCCTACTACACAGCATCGGCTGACCCGCAAAGGTCAGCCGATGTTTGTTTATAGTACGAATTGTAGAGATCTATTGGTACCATTTTTTAGTTGTTTATGGCCTTTTTTAGGGGTTATCTTAAGCCATACACTTTACCGGTGCCTTTACAAGTACCACATTTACCTGTGCGCCTGCCACTACTATCAATATAACAATTTGGGCAAGAAAGTTGTCCAACTCCGGCAGAACCATAGAACCACCCCTTTCCATTGCAAGTTTCACAAGTTCCTGAACCGTGGCATATATGGCAATCTTTATAGCCATATCTGTCTATGTGCTCTTGCAAACGCTGCTGGCGACTCTCCTTGGATGCGGCAATAGTAGCCTCAAGTGAAGAAGAACCACCACCACTATTGCGCCCACCAGGATTATAATTGGCAGCAGCGTTCATCATAGACCATTCATCAAAAGTATAATTCTCTCCATTTGATTTTTTCTGATACTTGCAAAATTCTAAATATTGCGCTTGTTGTTTCTCTTGAAATTGGAGTATTGCTAAACGAGGATCTAATAATGCATTGTTATTTCCTGAATTATAAGAGCGGCTACCACTATATCCTCCACTATAGTAGTTTCCATAGCTTTTATATCCATAATACGCACTTGTCGCATCAAGGGCAGCTTGTCCTAAACCTAATAAAATACTACCGGCTATTTGCCATTTTCTTGCGCGTTCAGCAGCCTCTTGTGCTTCCTGTTCGCGTTGTTTCTGTTTGGCTGCCGCCAGTTCGATTTTGTACAAATCTACATATAGCTTTGTAAAGTCTTTGTATATCTCTAATTTGTTGTATTTATAGATATCTGTTGCAATATCAAGTTTGTTGTTAACCGAACTTACACGATTGCTTGTGTATATCTTTTTATCCAAAAGGGTATAAATATGCGATAAAGCACTAAAGTTACCCTCTATTGCAGCTCTGCCAGCCAAATAAAGAGCTTTTTTATTATCGTATTCTTTGAGAGATAACTTATATATATCTTCTGTGTTTTTGTATAAATCTCCGTCATTTGTAGCAGGGGTCATTCTTGCCAAATATGGCATCAAGTGCTCTGAAATGCTTCCAATAGTTTTGATGTAGTCATCAGGGTATGGATCTAACTCCTTCCAGACTTGATAGAGTGATGTTACTTTGTTTTGGTAATTTGGTGTGCATATAGCATCAAGTACTGTGGTGGCAAAAACACGCTGTTTGTCATTAGATGAAGTTTTGTGTTTATATAAATCGGTTAGTAGAGGTATATCGGAATCGTATAGTGTTTTACGCCCTGCGACATCTGAGGTTTGCCATAATATGCGATAATCACGATGGAGCCTGTCTGTTAAACCATATATTTTGTTTCCTCTATAATCTCTAATTATTGATTTGCTATCTCTCTCTATATTGCCTGGATTACCATTGTAATAAATGTCAAATTTTCCATAATTATAGAAGTGTGCCAATTGATAATAGGCGTGCTTGTTTTTAATGCGTTCTATTCTGCCATTTTTGTTAAACTTGACAAACTTATGAAAATATTTTACAGCTTTAAGATTTTGACCTGCAAGAATTAGCTCTATACCTTTGTCGTATTCTTTGCCTAAATGCTTGGATATTTGGGGATTGCTGTTATAAAATCTATTGATATGTTGCATTATCGGCTTGGATTTCATTTTAGATATTTCTGCTCGTTGTACTTGTGCTATATTGATGGCAGATGTAGGAGATATCCATATTTTAGGCTTAATATGTACTTTATGCAAATCGACCCAATTAGAGCTACTACTCGTTTTGTACGAGAAGCAATTGTCAAAAGAGCTATATATGACAGAGTGGTAGATAGGTTTTATAATCTCTTTGCCGTTTAAATCACAAACACCCTCTTTGTCATCTTTATATACATAGTAGAAGGCATAGTTACGCCCCAGATCTTCACTATATCTTATTTTGGAATATCCTCTCTCTAAAGGGATTATGCATTTGCCAGATAGAGAGAAGATGCTATATTTAGAATCTTTCTTTGCTATATAGAAACCTTCCTCGGCATAATAATGAATGTAATTGAAGCCAGAGTCGTTGTAAATTAAAGGTTTTCCGGATAGATCATATAGACAAATATGCATTCTATCAGAGTAGACTTTATAAACATTTGCATCATCGAAGTATGATATTCTGTAGTGTTCTGCAGGTATGATGATATTTCCATCCTTGTCAGCAACACCAACTTTTCCGGTATTACTTGTTATTTTGTACCAAACCTTACCCTCTTTAGAGGTTTGTTTATCTATGGCTTGAGCGTTTAATTCTCCGATAGATAGTATGACGCAGATAAAAGTAATTAGAAAATAGTTCTTCATATCTCTTATTTATTTTAAAAGAGGCTAACTAAAATGTTTAAAGGATTAATTAGCCTCTATTTTTTTGTTTGGGTAGTTGATATATTTAGAAACGACCACCAACACCGAATCCCCATAATTCGACATCCTCATTACAGCCAGATAGTCCCTTCTGATATGTGGCGTATACATCTACTCCCCATAACTTAAGACCGAATCTTACATTCCAGTCGGTAAACTTCTTGTCGTCGGAGTCATAATCGCTTAGGTCAACCTTGTCGTCATCCATTTTTTGACCGACAATCCAACCAAATTGTGGTCCAGTGTTACAGAATACACCTATGTTTTTGTGAACGTTAAATTGAATACCTATCTGTATTGGTATGTATAAATAATTGGATTCTACATCATATCCATAGTAGTCGAAAAGTGATTGATGCCAGTATCCCAAACCCGTTCCTAAATATAGCACATCAATAGCGTAGGCTGCAACACCAATCTCAGGTCTAAAACCGAAAGATGTTGCATCACTTGGTAGGTCAGTTACAAACATAAAATCCCAATTTAGGTATCCGCCAACACGGAATGGCTTGGTGTTATTGTCTATCTTTAGAAAGTTTGGTATATTCATTGACGAACCCATAGAGGAGTTTCCTCCCAAAAAGTCGTCTTGTGCAAAAGAGGTTGTGATACCAAAAATAAGTGCTACCATTAGAATGATAAATCTCTTCATGGTCTTCATGGTTTTAATTCAGATTAAAATTCATTCGCCAAATATTGTTGTGACTCTGCTCATTCGCGCGGTTAGAGATGAAGTAAATATAGCGTCCATCTGCAGACCAGACTGGACAAGTGTCGTCCTGAGGGTGATATGTCAGCTGGGTTAGGCGTGTGCCGTCGGTCTTTACCACATAGATATCAAGATTGTGCTTTTGCGATATAGAAGATACAGAGTTGCCTACACAAACCAGCCACTTGCCATCTGGAGAGAGTCGAGGGTTTGTAAAGCTCTTGTTGTTATCGGCAAGCACAAGACTCTCTTGGCCCTTTACAAAGTCTACAAACCAGATCTCGCTGCGACCATCCAATGAATTACGAACGCAGTAGAATGAACTATTGCTATCTTTAATCAGTGTTGGGTTATAACCCTTTGCGCAGAGGGTGAGAGTTCCATCTTCTCCAATAGTCCATATAGAGGCGCCACTACTGCTACCACGGACAAAGAAGAGGGTCTTACCATCTGAAGACATTCTTGGATTACCATCGTTAACATAGCCGTTTGTATGTTGGTTCATAATGCTTCCACTAATAGCATTCACAGAGCATATGTAGTTATTGTATCCATTCTTTGTGCGATTTCGGTCCTGAAAATAGATTTTATTATCTGGGCCAAATGCGAATGAGCCAACATTTCTGAATGTACGCTGAGTAGCGGTACCACCAGCCTTTGTGCTGCGTACCATAATGTTGTACTGATTGTTCATATACGAGAGGTAGGCAATTTTCTCTCCATCTGGAGATATGTCCAATGCACTCAGGGTGCTCCAGTAGATGTTGTTTGAAGCCGATATTCCGTATGTGGTATTTGAGAAATTATTTACAGTACCGCTGGAAAGTATACCAGAAACAACAGATGTGCTACTCTCATCTGTGATTTTGACCAGATTAAGTGTCGCCTCCTCAGGCGCAGAAGTGTCCAGAAATAGAGGTGTTTTAGTTCCGCAAGATACTAACATAGCACTAAACAGAAATGTGGCAAATGCACAGCAAAGATTAAATGTAGTTTTCATAGTTGTAATAATTTAATTCTCGTATTATAATTACATAGTAGTTACTGATCGGACATTGAATGTATATGTGACCTTGCAGAAGAACTCAGTTCCGTCTGTGAGGTTTACACCGTAGGCGTCATATTTGTTATATACTGTATATGACCAGTATTGACCTGCACAAGCGGCAAAACCTTTGGTAGTTAATACTGAGTTAATGGTTTTGATTTGCTTATAGGCCGCGAGCAAATCATCTTTTTGTGGCAGAACCCAACCGCTTGTACCATAGTTGGCACTCCAGTTAATACCATCGCTCCATGGACCTGACATTTCAGTGCAAGATATAAGCTTTGGCGTTGAACCAGCCTCATAAACGATACCTTTGCCTTTGTTAACAGTGATGATTGAACCAACCTTTATCAAAGAGTTACCAGCTGTGTTGATAATCTTAAGGCCATTATTTACGCTTAGGTCGATATTTGAGAAATCAAAGTTATCCCATAATATCAGATTAATGAGGTTCGGATTGTCGTAGCACATAATACTCTTAAGTGCAGTGTTGTTAACAAGACTTAAGTCAGTAATCTTATTGCCGCAACAAGAGAGATTCTTTAGTGCAATATTTTTGTGCAGATTGAGAATAGTAATGCTATTAGTAGAGCAATTAAGTGTTATCAGAGCCTCGTTCTTGCTTAAGTCTAATGAACTAATTTGATTGTTAGAGCAGTCAAGAGACTGGAGATTTACAAAATGCTCGATACCTGTTAACTTAGTAATTTTTCTTCCTGGGCAGGATATGTTGGTGATAACATCAGCTTCTAAGGTGCGAATCTCTCCGTCACCATCTGTGTCATACAGAGCCAAAAGATAACTCTTAAATGCAGTATCAGGGATGTTAATAATTTCATTTACAGGCTCTGGCTCTGGCTCTGGCTCTGGCTCTGGTTCTGGCTCTGGTTCTGGTTCTGGTTCTGGCTCAGGAAGAATGATGGTCAGAGGTATGTATGATGAGGTTACTGTTTTTATCTGGTCGCTTATTACAAGTGTTGCATTATAGGTTGCATTGCCAGTGAAGAAATCTTCTGGAAGTGTAGAGGCAGATGCGGTAATAGAGACGATGCCAGTAGTCGCTTCGGCACTGCAACTTATGATGGACATAATATCTATCATATTGATAGCACGAGAGATTGTCTGTACTGCCTGCAATGAGAATAGCTCCTCCCAAGACTCGACGATAGATTCTGCAATATAATTGGGGTAGAGCTGAAAATCAAGTACTGTTACATATCCGCCACTATTCTCATCCTGCACAACTTGGGCTTTGCCATCATGGTGTCGTGGAATGTAGTTAATGGTTTGCAGATTTTCCAAAATAGATTCTGGAGCGCCTGGGTTAGTATCATCCGACTTTTTACACGATGATACAATTATTGCCAGTGATAGGGCAATGTACAGAATATTTTTCATCTTGAAATATTTATGTTCGCTGACTCCAAACGAACATTATAAAAAAAAGAAAGTGTGGAGCCTATTAGTTTATCTGAATGGAGGTTCTGGAATACCTATGTCACAAATAAACAATACCCCACACCCGTATTGGGGTATGGGGACACCAATAATAGTGCCGCCATAGGTACATACCAATACAAGGTGACGAGTGTGTTGCTCCCCTTGTGACATTGAAATTTTCCAGATTTCCATTCAAGGATAAAAGCTAATACACTTTCATCAATAATATGTAATGTAGAGTCATGCAACTCTGCGAATGCAAATATATAAAAAGTTTCGCAAATTGCAACCTATTTTCAAATGTTCTTTTGTGTGATGAAAGAAATAATATGTTGCTTAGCTGTTCTGCAGTCGATTGGTTATAGTTGGTAGTGTGAATTGGTGTGATTTTTGGTGGATGTGGGGTGAACCAAAATATTACAGTCGTGAAAAAGATTTTACTTTCTATTGTTGCGCTTGTTCCGGCGGTGTCGTTATGGGCGCAGGGGGTGGTGTCGGATTCGATACTGCTATCAAAGGAGAAGAGAGCAGATAAGCTGATTGAGCGTTATCTGGTACTGGATGCTGAGAGTGATCAGACCACTTTTGAACTGTTGTTTCCTATTAGCAACTCGCAGCTGCAGAGCTCTTTTGCAACCAATGCCGATACAATATCGGGGTTAGATCTATTCTTTGACCAGGCGGCCGATTCCACAACGCATATCAAGTCGATAAAGGTTGTCGGTTACGCCTCACCTGATGGCCTGGAGTCGAAGAATAAGAGCCTTGCGGAGGCTCGAGCAAAGGCTACTGCCGACTATCTTAAAAGTAACTACTCGGTAACCGATATTACAACGGCAGCGGTGGCGTTCAGCTGGTCGGATTGCATACCTGAGGTAAATGATATTTCGGTGCCAAACAAGCAGAGTGTACTATCTATACTTGGCAGCAAGAGCCATACAGAGCAGCAGAAGCAGGTGGCACTTGAGGGTGATAAAGCTGCGTGGATGCTGTTTAAAAATACCATACTGCCGCCTATGCGCCACTCGGTTGTACATATTGTATATACTATGGATAAGATAGTCGAGAAGGTTACTGTAGTTGCTCCTCCAAAGCCGGCACCTGCTCCAACACCAGCCCCTGCCCCTGCACCTACGCAGACAACAGCTCAGAAAAAGCCGGCTGCAGAGCAGAAAGTATACCCTGTAGCGGTGGTAGAGACCGATGAAATGGGTATAATAGTAGAGGTTCCGCCAAAAGAAAAACATTATAAGCGAAAAAATCGTTAGAAATTTTTGATATTTGCCAATATATTTCTACCTTTGTTGTATGATTGAGAAAATCTATTAACAAAAATATTAATACTATGGCAAATTTAAGAATTCTGAAGAAAGAGATTGACTACCGTCTTGAGGAGTTGGTGTTTGACTGCGATATGGCTATCTACTTCCAGCCAGCTAAGGACAAGGAGATTTTTGCTGTTATGCAGGAGGGTGTAGAGCTTCGCAATGCTCTCTACACTAAGGTTAACAACCCAACTGAGCCACACAACGCATCACTTGTTCGCAAGTACTATGCAGCTCTGCGTGCAGAGATTGTTGCTGAGTTCGGTAAGCTCTTCGAGAAGCTCTCTGAGATCAACAAGTAGTCTGACTTTTAATAGACAAGCACCCCACTCATAATGAGTGGGGTGCTTTTTTGTCTACATATCTCAACTGCTTAGAAGATGACTCTAAGTCCGAACTGCATACGCCAGCGAGAGAGTAGGTCGTTGCGCGAAATCTCTCCACCCACAAAGCGATAGGTAGGTGTCTTGTTGCCCTTGCCGTCATCAGCGAGCGAGGTGACCTCTACAGGCGATAGCTTCCAATCATCGAGGAAGTATGCAGCACCCCAATTGCGACAAAGCAGGTTTGTCAGATTCATAATGTCGAATGTAATCTGTACCTTGCGCGATGCGTGTTTGCTGAAGTAGAAGTCCTGAGCAAAGTGTAGATCTATATGGTGCTCAAAAGGGGCAATAAGGCAGTTACGAGCGGCATATGCTCCGCGATTGTTGCGCAGGGCGCGATGGTCGTTAATATAGTCGTTAAAGGCTGTACGCTGCTCTGCACTCTCAAAGTTCATAACGGCAAGCTCTGCCTCGGTAGGGATGTAGATAGTCGAGTTTCCTCGATAAGTATCGCCATTGACATCAATACCATTTTTATAATAGGTAGGGCTGTAGCGCATACCTGAGTAGCCCTGATATACCAACGAGATGGTAGAGCCGAAAATCGAGCCATAACGACGCGAGAATCGAGCCTGAACGGTAACCTTATGCGGCACCTCGAATACAGAGTGGCTCAACTGCTTGCTGTTGGATACAGTCGCGTAGCTCTTACCCCAAATGCTTGGTGCAGAGGATGATACGCCGTCGTTTACGGTATAGCTCTGCGAGAAGGTGTATGAACCTAATAGTTGCAGACCAAAGGTAAACTGCTTCTCGATAACTGCCGAGAGGTTGTAAGAGTAGCCTCTGCCTTCATTCTCAAGCAGGTAGACTGATGAGAAGTTCTTCTTTGCGCTTGAGTCATAATATACAGAGGTATTATTGTTGTTAGATAGCGAGCTATTAACGGCATAGAGTTTACTTCCGTTATCCTCTGCAACAAGGTTACGGATAGATATATCGTTGATATTCTTTGCATAAAGTGCCTCGAGGGTGATATTCCAGCCACGACCTAAATCGCTCTCAAAGGCTAAATTTGCCTTGAAGGTCTGTGGGAAGCGGAACTTGCTGTCGGCAACATATATTGTAGGGTTTGCGCTTGTGCCGTTTGTACCACTTGGACTGACTCCAAAGGCAGGAATGTCGGTGCCATAGAGTGTATAGCCCGTCTGTGTCATACCTGTATTTGAGTAGCAGTTTGTAATCCATACAAATGGGATGCGACCTGTGAATATACCTGCACCTCCGCGTAGTGTAAGGTGTCTGTTGTCGGCATTAGGAATATTCCACTTAAAGCCTACGCGAGGCGAGAGCAGTATGTGAGTGGCAGGCTTGCTGTTTGTTGCCACGCCATACTTTTGTGCAATGGTGCTGCTGTTAAAGGTGTTATTCTCGCGTGGGGTGTTGAAGATTACAGGTATATCGGCACGCAGACCATATGTGAGCTGCAAAGAGTTAATCCACACCTCATCCTGCGCAAAGAGTCCGAACTGCGCTGTGTTGATGCGTATAGATGCATCGCCAATAGGCAGCGTCTGCTGGAACATAGATGGCTTGCCAACAAGAAAATCATCCATAGTGTCGTATGTGTATGCACCCATAGAGTTTGAGACATAGAGTACCTTGGCGGTAAATATCTCGTTGTGAGTACCTATGGTGATGTTGTGTGAGCCCTTGTGGATAGATAGATGGTCAGAGATGGTTATGCTGTTCTGAGTAAGCTCATTGCTGCAGGCAACGCCATCGGTGCCAATCTTTACAGCGGTATTCTCACCATCGCGAATGTGGTCGATAGTCACAAACGGGGTCTTGGCGTCGGTATCTCTACCATCGGTCACACGGGTATAACCTATGCGCAAAGAGTTGTAAAGGCTTGGTGATATGCGTGAGTCAAGCTCCGCCATAACCGAGTGTGTATCGCTGACAGAGGTGTAGCCTGTGCCGTGGAAGAGTAGGGTAGAGGCCGAGTTTATATGCTCATCTTTGCCGGCATCGAGATAGCTGTAGCGCACGGCAAGGTTGTGCTTGTCAGAGATGTTCCAATCAAGTCGGGCAAGGATAGAGACGGTGTTGCGCTCGATACTCTTCTTGCCATAGCCACCACCGTCATAGCCTGTGAGTGACTTGAAGTGGTTGGATATGGTTATGGCATCAGCTTCTGAAACCTTGCAGTTCGGGTCTCCGATGTGGTATGCCGATGGCGAGCGGTCAAACGAGTTCTCGGCACTGATAAAGTAGAAGAGCTTGTTTTTGACAATTGCTCCACCCATAGAGGCACCATAGGTGAGGGTTGTCTGCTTGGTGAGCGGGGTGTTGTTTACACCCTTGCCGTAGAGGTTATTGTCGGTGTAATATGTATAGGCTGAGCCTGTGAAATTATTTGTTCCCGACTTGGTTATGGCGTTGATACCTCCGCCTGTAAAGCCGCTCTGACGCACATCAAAAGGTGCTGTTACAATCTGTATGCGGTCAAGGGCGTCAAGCGGAATAGGGTTTGCGCCTGCAAGGCCGCCATTGGTTCCGCTCGAGGTAAGACCATACATATCGTTATTGGCAATTCCGTCGATGTAGAAACTGTTGTAGCGACTATTTGTGCCGCCGATAGATACGCCACCCTCCTGCTGAGAGTTTGCGTATGGTGATAGACGGGCAATGTCGTATATAGAGCGCGATACAGTCGGCATAGCCTCCATATCGTACTTGGAGATGTCACTCTGAGACTTGTCGCCGGTAATGACAATGCAGTCTAAGGCATCCTGCTCTTGGAGTGTGACGCTGAGCTGCAGAGTCTCTCCGATTGAGGTGTGTAGCTTGTTTATGGCTGCATCCTTATATCCTACAAAAGAGAATATTACAATATACTCGCCACCCGGTTTGAGTCCGTCAAGGCGATATTTGCCGTCAATGTCTGTTGCTGTTGCATAGTTTGTTGCAGTTGGAGTGTGAATTGCCACCACGGTAGCTCCAATAAGCGGACTATTGCCGCTATCTGTTACTGTTCCTGCAATAGATGATGTTGTGATCTGCGCCCAGAGTGTAAGTGGGAGCAGTGTAAAGATTAAAAGTGTAAGTAGCTTGCGCATCCTAAATAAAATAAAAAAATCCGACATCTGTTAAGATATCGGGGCTGCATCATATAGCATTACAAGACATACTATGCCCTGCATTGCTACACAGATTTCTACCATCCGGACTATACCGTCGGTATCGGAATTTCACCGATTCAGTCCCTGAAGGAATATGGTTTGCAGAACTTATAACCTTGCGCCATCTGACACATTCGGCCGTTTGCCTCAATAACACTTGCTACCTATCCAAACCAACCAAGTAGCTCTGCACCCTTATTGCCCCCGGGGAGTCGCGGACTATAACCGCCGGTGGGGAGTTGCACCCCGCCCCGAAATCGAATGCAAATATAGTTAATAAAAATATAAAGTAAAAACTTTTTTGTATATTTGTGCTATGAAAGGTAAAGATGTGAATGATATGACATTTTTTGAGCACCTTGATGCTCTGCGCCCCGGACTTATCCGTAGTGTTATAGTGCTATTTGTGGCTATGGTGGTGGCGTTTGTCTTTAAGGATCCTATTATGGATATCATTATGGCTCCTAAGTCTCCCGACTTTGTGGTCAATAGAATGATGTGTACTCTTGCCGATATTACCGATAGCCCTGTGCTGAAGATAAACCAGAGTCCCGTGACGCTGATTAATACAGCTATGGCGGGTCAGTTTAATATGCATATGCTGCTGGCATTCTATGTAGCTCTTATTGTGGCAATCCCATATCTTGTCTTTGAGCTGTGGCTCTTTGTGCTGCCTGCGCTGAGCCGTAGTGAGCGTAGAAGCAGCTCACGCTTTATACTATATATAATTATGTGTATGTGTATCGGCATAGCCTTTGGTTACTTTATACTCTGCCCGCTGTCAATCAACTTCCTCTCGGGATATGTGTTTAGCGCAGATATAGCCAATATGATAGATGCCCGTTCATATATCGCGCTGGTGTCAAATCTGCTGCTTGTATGCGCGGTTATCTTTGAGCTGCCCGTAATCGTACACTTCCTTTCGCGTATGGGGCTTATCTCGGCAGAGTTTATGAAGAAGTACCGTCGCCACGCTGTGATTCTTCTCTCTATCTGTGCTGCTATTATCACACCGCCAGATGTGATGAGTATGATACTTGTTGTCATACCGCTCTATCTGCTCTATGAGCTGAGTATTAAGATTGCTAAGTAATTATGAAGCGTATGGTTGTAACTATACTACTATCGGTGGCGTCTTTGGTCGTGGTCAGTGCCATTGTGGCATATGCCATTGTGGCTGTAAAGATGCATAGTATGCTCGATTGTCGCTGTTCTGTAGAGCCTTATGACCCTGCAAGTTATGGCGTTGAGTCTACTCAGGTACACCTTACAAGTGCCGATGGGCTGGCACTTACGGCCTATGAGGTTAGGGCAGAGTGCCCAAGTGGCGTGGTTATATGTCTTGGCGGAATACACTCACCAACGGTTACAAAGTGGTATGGACATAGCCGCCTATTTGCAGACAATGGCTACGCCTCGCTGCTGTTGGATCTCAGATCGCACGGCGCAAGTGAGGGTAAAGGGATATATGCCGGCACGCGCGAGTGGATGGATGTGGATGCGGCGGTGGAGTATATCAAGTCGCAGGAGTGTTATCGAGGCGTTCCTATTGTGGTTATGGGACTCAGTATGGGCGCAGCTACAGCGGTGGTCTCGGTGGGTAAAAATAGCGATATAGATGCGCTTATCTCACTCTCTGCATACTGCGATTGGGCATATAACTTCGATAGAAATGTAGAGCAGAAGGTGTCGAGTATGGTTGCTAAAGTGCTTAGTCCATTTGTGACACTTGTTACTAAAATCAGGTTCGGAGAGAGGGCTGATATTACCCCTGAGCGTATGATTACAAACCTTGGAGATCGTCCTGCGCTGCTTGTCCACTCTGTGGGGGATAGGCTTGTGCCATTTACGAGTTTTGAACGCCTCACGGCAGTAGCTCCGCAAGTAGAGCAGTGGGTGTTAGATGGTGATAATCATTGTATAATTGATCAATTTGATGCTCCGCAGCAGGATAGTGTATATTGTCAGCGGATAATTGATTTTTTGGATAGGAATTTGAAGAATGGCTAATAATTCGCGCCAGAAAGAGATTTATAAAGTGACTATTGTCGGCAGTGTGGTAAATATACTGCTGCTTGTGGCTAAGATTGTGTCGGGTGTTGTGGGACATAGCGCGGCGATGATTGCCGATGCTCTGCACTCGCTATCCGACTTTGTGACCGATATTATTGTTATACTCTTTGTCCGCATATCTGGTAAGCCTGCCGATGAGTGCCACGACTATGGACACGGAAAGTATGAGACGCTGGCAACCATTATTGTGGGCGTCGCGCTCTTTGGCGTGGGTATCGGTATCTGTGTGAGTGGCGTTAAAGATATTATTGCCGTTGCACGAGGTCAGGTGCTTGAGGCTCCGGGGATGATTGCCCTTGTGGCTGCGGCGGTATCTATTGTGGTCAAGGAGATTTTGTATAGATATACGATCAAGGTAGGCAAGTCGCTTGATTCACAGGCTGTTATAGCCAACGCGTGGCATCATCGCAGTGATGCCTTTTCGAGTATAGGTGTGCTTGTAGGTATCGCGGGTGCAATATTCTTGGGCGAGCCGTGGAGGGTGCTTGACCCTATTGCAGCAATTGTTGTGAGTCTGTTTATTGTGAAGGTGGCATTTGATCTTGTTAAGCCTGCGCTTGATGAGTTGCTTGAACGCTCACTGCCTGCAGAGGTGGAGCAGAGAATTGAGCAGATAATACTCTCTGTTGAGGGTGTTAGCTCGCCACACCACCTGCGTACCCGCCGTATAGGTAGCGCATATGCTATTGAGATACATATTCGTATGGATGGTAATATGACTCTGCACGATGCGCATCGCATCACCACAACCGTTGAGCAACGCCTTAAGGCCGAGTTTGGGCAGTCTACCCACATCGGCATTCATACCGAGCCTGTGAAGTAAATCTTTTGTTATTCGAGCTGTGGCTGCTAATGCTGTCGGCTGCGTGAGACGATAGCCACGCCTGCAAAGACGGTAATGGCGGCAACAATCTTCTGCCAACTCAGGGTGTCCATACCTACGGTGATACTCACTACAATAGCCACAATTGGCTGTACATACGAGTACATACTAACAAGTGTCGGGCGCAGAATCTTCTGACCTACGGGGATGAGGAAGTAGGTGATAAATGTTGCACAAACAATCAGAAAGGCCAACTCGGCAATGTATGCTGTAGGCAGTGCCGTAAACTCGAGCGAAATAAGCTCCTTTGCCGAGAATGGCAATGCAAAGAGCGAGGCGAAGAGGAATATCCACTTCATAAATGTGACAACCGAGTATTTGCTTATCGTCGGCTTGAAGATGCCTAAATAGAGCGAGAAACAGAGAGAGTTGCCAATCATCAGAATAACGCCTAACGGTGTGGTCTGGGCAGTGCTGCCAGCCGAGGTTACACTCGTGAGAATCAGATATATAATACCACAAAGACTAAGTGCTACACCCCCGACTTTCTTTACCGAGAGTGGCTCTTTGAGTGCTACGGCGGCAATCAACATTGTGTATACGGGCGAGAGCGATGAGATAATCGAGCAGTCCATAGGGGTGATGCGCGATATTGCCATCAGAAAGAATATCTGCGTGAGGAAAAATCCCAGCACCGAGGCTGCAAAAATCTTGATATAGTCGCCCTTGTCAACCCTCTGCTTGGGCATAAAGAGCGAGATAATCCAAAATATAGCTCCCGCACCAAGTGAACGAAGTGTGAAAAGTGCCAGCGGAGAGATCGCTCCACTGCTGGTTAAGTCCTTGCATATCACTATGTTAAGACCGAATATGAGGTACGCCGTAAAGCAGGCTATGTGTCCTAAAAAAGAGTTTCTTGTTGTCATATAATCAGTTGATTGGACAAAGATAACTATTTTTTAAAATCACAGTCATATTGTCTCCATAATTTTACTAAAAAAGTTGGTATAATATAAAATCTTTTCTATCTTTGTCGACCGAAAAAAAGGAAAGGTGCAGGAGTGGTTGAACTGGCCCGCCTGGAAAGCGAGTAAACGTCAAAAGCGTTTCAGGGGTTCGAATCCCCTCCTTTCCGCAAAGTTTGAAAGCCTTGCAATAGCAAGGTTTTTTTTATTATACATAGCCGTGGAAACTTGTTTACAAGCGGATATGGATAATAAAATAGTGCTATAGACACTTTCAAACTTTGTAGGAGCCCCCGCGGCAAGCGGAGGGGATGGGCGTCACGGAGCAGAGTTATCTGCGCAGTAGCCAATCCCTTGGAGTTATCTTTGCTGTCCTGCCTACGCAAGCGTTCAGTCGGGGATTCTCACATTTCAGGGGTTAGCTCAGTCGAGTATCTCCGCACCGCCATAGATGGCGACTGCGGCACTCCTTCGCTGATGACGCGCTTATTAAGCGCGACATTCAAATCCCCTCCCCGCGGCAAGCGGAGGGGATGGGCGTTACGGAGCAGACTTTAGTCTGCGCAGTAGCCAATCCCTTGGAGTCATCTTTGCTGTCCTACCTCCGTATATCTTAAAGTCGGGGATTCTCACATTTCAGGGGGGTAGCTCAGTCGTGCGTATCACGAGTGCCGGGCAACGCTATATCTTATCAATTATATCCAGCATCGGGATGATGTTTAGGATGGTGGCGTTATAGCACACGGCGCGATAGGGCGGTTGTGCGGTAGGATTATAGTGCTTAGCAATGGCGTGGAAGCGTTCGGGCAGCAGGCTGGCTGTGGTGGCGAGTGTCTCTGCAGGATGGTCGGCAGGGATGCTGTCTATATTTGGGAATGTGAGTCGCTCCGTCTCGGGATCAGAGTCGATAAAGATATTAAACAGCAACGTATTGCCGTGGTTGGTGCGGTTACTCTTGATAGTCTCTGCCTGTGCAATGGTCTGGTCGGGGTAGTTTGTGTCGTCGTAGCCATCGGTAATGTTGAAGATGATAGGCGGGAGGCTATCGCTATTAGATGGGTTGTTGCACCAGTCGCTGGCAATCTGATTTACGAGCGTAAACAGATCGGTCATAGGCGTAGCTCCACAAGCGCGTGGAGTAATCCACTCGCGGTACTTCTCGGTCACCAGCTCGAGGTGGTTGTCATCGCGCAGATACTCAAATGTGCGAGTGATAATCTCGGGACTCAGCTGCTCGAAGTAGGTGATAGGTAGTATAAATGAGCTTTCGCTCAGCAGTGGGTATGCGTTGCTGTCGGAGTAGCCGAGTACTGCAATGTCGCAATAGGGGCAGGTGTCGCAGATGGTGTTATTCTTGCCCGAGTGCATTACTATCTCATCAATAAGTGCAGAGGCCACCATTGAAGCTACCTCGCTCTTAGAGACAATCATCGAGTGGTGGGCAAATACCTCCAGCATAGATGCCGACTGATCTATGGCAATAATAAACAGCCCACGATATTCGGGAGATATAAACTGTGTATAGACCATCTTAAAAAGAAGCTGCCCGACTTGCGAGCAGCTTATACTATAAAATGTTTGTTAAATGCTACGCTTTGCTGGGCTTGGCGATGAAGTAGGTGAGAACAGAGCTAACAATATACAGACCAGCCATCACCCACACAATGCCCGAGTAGCCGATAGGCTCCTTGAGGAGCTTTACGAGCAGTGGACCGATGAATACCGCCAAACCTGCACCGAGGTTGAGTACAGATACTGCTGCACCCTTATCCTTATCAACAAGCGACGGCACAAGCGCACTCAGAGGTACATATCCTGCAAGCATTATGCACCAGAAACCACCGCAGGCGAGGATAAACCAGAAGTTGTTCCAAATCTCAGGAGCATAGTAGAAGAGCAGCACGCCCACAGCGCAACCTACGCCACCAAACCAGATGATTGTACGCGCCCAGCCCAGACGGTCACCAACGATGCCGAAGATGAGGTTAAAGACAATATTGAAGATAAATACTGAACCCCAGATAAGACCCCAATCGGTGTCTGACATACCGTGATCGGCGAAGTAGAGCGGCATAAATACCACAAAAGCAAACTGCGAGATAGAGTTAATAATCCGTACAATACCGCCCATAAACACCTTAGGCTCACGCTTCATAATGCCCAAGCCGTGTATAAGCTCCTTGAACTTATTGCCGCTGCTATTTGTAGCACCTACAGCAAAGAGGTTGTTGTCCGGACAGCGGTTAACAACAAGGGCAAGCACAGCACCTATAGTTACAAAGATGAGCGATGACCATAGTGTCGGCACCACGCCAATAGCCTCCTTGGTATATGCGCCATAGTATGCACCCAGCACATTGAGTCCACCCGTAAAGACGAACCAGAACCAACCCTGCGCCGAGCTGAGGCTCTCCTGACCTACGCGGTAGGTAATCCATACGATAAATGTGTATGCAAAGAGCGGATATGCAAAACCCTTGATGGCATATGTGGCAAGCAGGGTCGGGAAGTTAAGACCTGTCATACCGATACCTGCAAAACTTGCCATACCGATAAGGTAGATCACAAAGCCGAGCCACATAGTCTTGCGCACGCCGATAGTCTCGGCAATCACGCCCGAGAGCCACGACGAAATAGCAATGGCAATACCATAAACGGTGAATAACAACTCGTGATCAAGCCCCTGCGACTCGATGTACTTGCTCAGCCAAGTCTGCTCAATGCCGTCACCCATCATAAAGATAAGCACGCCCAGAAATCCCCAAAACAGACTCTTTGGAAGTCCTGTTTTCTCAAAAATGTTCATATAAGTTCAGGTTTTTATAATTTAAGTACTACAAAAATAGTAAAATTTTTTTGATGCCGAATAGTGCCTGTCAATTTTTCAAAAAATCTTTCTATACTTATATATAGATATAAAAAAAATCGCCCCTCGGGTGAAGGGCGATAGAGAGTATAGGGCAGGGGATTACTCCTCGGTCTGCTCATCCTCGTACTCAGGAAGGGTGAACTCGGTCATACCTGCTGCTACCAGGAGGTTGAACCAGTTGATAGCCTTCTTGATGTCTGAGGTGTGTACGCGCTCGCGGTCGTAGTCGGTAATAACTGCGCCGAAGAACTCCTTAAGGGTGCTGTCTGACTCCTTGTGTGATGGGCCCTGCTTACCCTCGGTATATGCGTACATCTTTGTGAATACCTCTGCCAGTGGAATATCCTCACCCTCGGTATACATAGAGATCTCAGAAAGTGCGCTCACGCGTGAAGCTGCAGTTGCGTTGCTACGCTTACCATCGAGAAGTGACTCTACAATAAAACCGTTGCGTGACTGTGCGATGTAGCGAAACAGGCCTGGCTGACCAGAGATGGCCAAAATGTCTTTAAGTTCCATAATTTGTCTATTTTAGTTTTGTTTAATATGTACATCTAACTGTGGATAAGGGAAGTTGATACCCCTCTTTGGAAGTTCCTTATACATACGCTCGTTCATATCCCAGAACAGCTCCCAATACTTGTCATTGGCTGTCCAGGCGCGCACGGTGAGTACAAGGGCACTATTACCAAGCTCCTTGAGGGCAACTATAGGCTCTGCAGGCTCCTTAAGCACGCGAGAATCTGCTGCAAGCAGCTCGAGGATAGCCTGACGGGCAACATCTATATCATCGCCATAGCTAATGGTTACGGTCCAATCAACACGGCGGATAGCAGGATGCGAATAGTTGTCGATAATCGAGGTTGAGATTGCGCTATTTGGCACATAGATAGTTCGGTTATCAGGTGTGCTGAGCTGTGTGGAGAACAATCCGATAGCCTTAACGGTACCAGACTGACCCTGCGCAGTAATGTAGTCGCCAACGCGATAAGGGCGAAGCAGAAGTAGTATAATACCGCCTGCAAAGTTCTGCAGTGTGCCACTCAGAGCCATACCTATGGCAAGACCCGCAGAGGCGAAGATAGCCAAAAACGACGAGGTGTTGACACCCAGCGTCTGGATGGCTGCCAAGATGACAAGGATGGTCATTATAATCTTGACCATACTTGTGAGGAAGTTGCGCAGAGACTGCTCTACATTGCGACGCTCAAACGAGCGAGTCATAATGCGGATAATCCAACGGGTAATAAGTCGACCAATGCAGTATATGATTATGGCGATGATTAACTTAAAACCAATCCAAAGAATCTTGTCTAAAAATGAGTTTGCAAGCTCCTGATAGTCAGCATCCATAATGCTGGTGACCACCTTGGTAAGGTGAGCCTTCTGAACACTGTCGGGCAGTATCAGATTCTCAATAGTCTTTGCAGCATCTTCGGCCTGTAAGAGAAAATTCATATATCAGTTACATTTTTTCGGGGCGCTAAATTACGAAAAATATTTCACTTGTAGTCATAAATTAAAAATTTATTACTAATTTTGAAAATTACGAGGACATCTGTAGGTGTTGTTCGTCTTTGGATTAGATAAACTTTAAACGACTGATATTATGAAGAGATTACTGATTTCTATCTTTGCGCTGTCGGCATCGCTGACGCTATTTGCGCAACCGCTGATGAGTTATGAGGAGGCGGAACAGAAGGCAAATGAGATTATGAAGGGTCTGACCCTTGAGGAGAAACTTTCTATGACTCAGGGTCATAACCGATTCTTCCTGCCTGGTGTGCCAGAGAAGGGGTTGCCGCATATCTATACTACTGATGCCTCTATGGGCGTGAAGAACAAGCAGCATCTGCATCGTGATAGCGAGGTGATACTTGCGGAGCGCACAACGCAGTTCCCTGCGTTTATTATGCTTGCAGCTACATTTAATCCCGATATTGCATATGCCTATGGCCACGCTGTGGGTCAGGAGGCTCGTATGGCTGGTGCAGGCGTGATTTTAGGCCCAGGTATGAACATCTATCGCAACTCGCGTTGTGGTCGTAACTTTGAGTATTTGGGTGAGGATCCATATTTGGCAGCCTCGATTATCTATCCATATGTGACAGGTATGCAGAGCACAGGTACCCTTGCGTGTGCAAAGCACTTCCTTGCAAACCAGACTGAGTTTTATCGTCGTCGCTCAAATTCGATTGTTGACGAGCGTGCGATTATGGAGATATACACTCCAGCCTTCAAGGCGGCTATTGATGCGGGTGTGGCAACGGTGATGACTGCCTACAACCAGCTCAACGGCGAGTGGGCGGGTCAGAGTAAGTATGTGATTACCGACCTGCTGCGTGGTACGCTGGGCTTTAAGGGTCTTGTGATGAGCGATTGGAACTCAATCTACGATTGGCAGAAGGTCATCGAGTCGGGTCAGAACCTCGATATGCCTGGTGAGGATGCCTTCTATATCAAGAAGAAGCCCGCAGACCTTGTTGCTGAGGGGGTATTTACCGAGACGGATATTGAGAATATGATTCGTCCACTGATTGCAACCTGTGTGCGTTGGGGCCTATACGACCGTTACAACAGCGGTCAGCAGTACGACAAGTCGTTAGAGGCACAGCTGCCTAAGCACCTCGAGATTAGCTATCAGACTGCGGCGGAGGGTGCTGTATTGCTCCGCAATAACGGCATTCTGCCACTCTCGACAGACAAGAAGGTGCTTGTTGTGGGTAAGTGGTTTGATACTGTGCCTTATGGTGGTGGTGCTGCTCGCGTAGAGGGCTATGATCACCATCCGCTTAGGGAGGTGTTGACAGAGGCCTTTGGCGGCAATGTGACCTTCGCAACTAAGGCTACAGCGGCAGATATTAAGGCTGCTGAGGTGGTGCTCTGCGTGACAGGCACATTTGACTCTGAAAGCACTGAGCGTCCATTTGAGATGGATAAGCGCGACGAGAAGCTTGTGCGTATGGCTGTGGAGAATAACCCAAATACCATCGTGCTTGTACACTCTGGCTCGGCTATCAATATGACTGCGTGGGCAGATAAGTGTGCGGCATTACTCTATGGCTGGTATCCGGGTCAGAATGGTCAGCAGGCTATCCGCGATATTATTATCGGTAAGGTAAATCCATCGGGTAAGCTGCCGATGACTATCGAGCGCAGCTTTGCTGACTCCCCTGCGGTAAATACTGTGCCTGAGGGATTTAGCCTTGCCAAGGCGGTAGGTAACCCTAACGAGAAGGCGTTCCATCCGTGGACATATGATGTGCACTACGATGAGTCGGTGCTTGTGGGCTACCGCTGGTATGAGAAGAAGGGCATTGCTCCGCTATTCCCATTCGGCTATGGACTGAGTTATACCACATTCGCCCTTGAGAATGCCAAGATTCTTGGTCGTAACAAGACTCTGACAGATGGCAAGCCACTCAAGGTGGTTGTTGACCTGAAGAATGTAGGCGGTGTTGCAGGTGCTGAGGTTGTACAGCTCTATATAGCCGAGAAGAACCCGACAGTGCTGCGCCCTGTTAAGGAGCTGAAGGCCATTAGCAAGGTTAGCGTAGAGGCTGGCAAGAAGAGCATCGTTACCTTTGATGTGGATAAGAAGATGTGCGCATATTGGTGCGACAAAGCGCACGCGTGGACAACCAATGCCGGTGAGTATGAGTTGTATATCGGCACATCATCAGCCGATATTGCAGCCGTACTGCCGTTTACGGTTAAGTAGTGCGTTATAGGAGTAATAGAGGGGCGGGCCTTGCGAGGTTCGCCTCTTTTTGTCTGTTATTGGCTAAAAAATATGGTAGAAGTGTGGCGAAATTTTGGAGTTTTGAAAGATTTGTTTATCTTTGTCATCTAAATATTAAAAATTTACAAAACATTAACTTAAATAGATGAAGAAGGTACTCTCATTTTCAGTACTGTTGATAGTAGGACTGCTCTTGTCGCAGATGTTGCCCGGCGTTATGGGCGAAGGTGCCTATGGCGTGCTCTCGGAGGGCGTAACCGTGTTGTTGGGCACCTGCCTTGCGTTTATTATGATAAATGTGGGTCGTGAGTTTGAGGTGGATAAGAGCAATGTCAAGAGCTATGCCAAGGACTATGTTGTAGCTATGCTTGCTGCGGCGGCACCGTGGATACTGATTGCCGTATACTACATATTCTTCCTGCTGCCGTCTGAGTTCTGGACAAGTGGCGATGCGTGGAAGGAGACACTGCTGCTGAGCCGTTTTGCGGCACCTACATCGGCGGGTATTCTCTTCTCGATGTTGGCGGCGTTGGGATTGCAGCAGCGTTGGATATATCGTAAGATTCAGGTGTTAGCTATCTTCGACGACCTCGATACTATTCTGCTGATGATTCCGCTGCAGATTGCGATGATTGGTATGCGCTGGCAGATGGGTGTGATACTCTTCCTTGTAGTGGGTCTGTTGTGGTTTGGCTGGCGCAAGATGTCTACATACAACCTGCCTCAGCAGTGGTGGATGATATTTGTATACGCCATTGTGGTATTTGGTCTGACGCACATTATCTATATCGTCACTAAACACCATTTAGGTGCTGACAACGCACTGCACATCGAGGTGTTGCTGCCTGCATTTGTGCTGGGTATGGTTATCCGTCGCAACCACCACGAGTCGAAGGCTGATGAGCGCGCTACAACGGCAATCTCGCTGCTCTTTATGCTGCTGGTGGGTATGAGTATGCCAAATATCAGCGCAAGCGCACAGGCTGCGGGAGGTAGCATTATGGCGGCACAGCCGATGCTCCCGTGGGGTACTATTGCACTGCACGTGCTGGCAGTGTCGGTGCTCTCAAATGTGGGTAAGCTGGTGCCAATGTTGTTCTATCGCAACCACTCGCTCAAGGAGCGACTTGCTCTGTCTATCGGTATGTTCACCCGTGGTGAGGTGGGCGCAGGTGTTATTTTCATTGCGCTGGGCTATAATATCGGCGGCTCGGCACTGCTTATCTCGGTGCTTACGCTGGTGGTCAACCTCGTTCTTACGGGCGGATTTGTGCTTATAGTTAAGCGACTTGCGATAAATACCTACAGAGATTAACGCTCCGAGGCTTAGGCTAAGGCAGAACATAACAAAGGTGGCATTTGAAGAAAATGTCACTTTTTTTGCTTTTTGTGTTGGAAAATCTGTAAAATTTGCTATCTTTGTTAGTTGATTAATACGGAAAATAATATTAACACAAAACATAAAACCTAAAACTATGGCTAAAGTACTTAAAATCAGGGATTTAACTTTGCGTGACGGCCAGCAGTCGTCATTCGCAACCCGTATGACTCAGGCTCAGGTTGAGCGTTGCCTTCCTTATTACAAAGATGCACACTTCTTCGCTATGGAGGTGTGGGGCGGTGCAGTGCCTGATTCTGTAATGCGTTATCTTAACGAGAACCCGTGGACTCGTCTTGAGAGCATCAAGGCTGCTGTGGGTGATGTATCTAAGCTTACAGCTCTCTCGCGTGGTCGTAACCTCTTCGGTTATGCTCCATATACTGACGAGATTATCGAGGGATTCTGTCGCAACTCTATCGAGAGCGGTCTGGGTATTATGCGTATCTTTGACTGTCTGAACGATGTCGATAATGTTAAGTCTACAATCAAGTATGTAAAGAAGTATGGCGGTATTGCCGACTGCGCAGTATGCTACACTGTTGACCCTAAGTATCCAAAGCTCGGCTTCTGGGACAAGCTTCGCGGTAAGAAGAACCCTGAGCAGGTATTTACCGACGACTACTTTGTCTCTAAGGCTAAGGTGTTGGCAGAGCTTGGTGCCGATATGATTACAATTAAGGATATGTCGGGCCTTATCCCTCCACAGCGTGTTAGCGCGCTTATTAAGAAGATTAAGGCTGCCGTATCTATCCCTGTTGACTTCCATACACACTGTACTCCGGGCTACGGTCTTGCATCTGTATATGCGGCTATCGCTGCGGGTGTTGATGTGGTTGACACAAACTGCTGGTGGTTTGGTGGTGGCCCGGGTGCTCCGGCTCTCGAGTTGGTTTACCTCTTCTGTCAGAAGTTAGGCATCGACCTTGGCGTAAATATGGAGGCTGTGGCTAAGATTAACGAGCAGTTGAAGGATATTCGCTCAGAGCTTAACATCTCTGCATTTGGCGCAGATAAGCCTGCTCACAAGCCATTTAACCCACTCGTAGACGCTGTTCCTGCTGAGGTGGAGGTAGAGCTTAACCGCGCAGTTAAGGCTGCTGCTGCCGAGGATTTCGCTACTCTGCTGGCTGCTGCTCAGGCTATCGAGGCTTACTTCGGCTTCCCAGCTCCTAATAAGCTCGTTCAGGAGGCTGAGATCCCTGGCGGTATGTACTCAAATATGGTTGCGCAGCTGCAGGCCCTCAAGGCTGAGGATATTATGCCACGCGCAATGGAGCTTATCCCTACCGTGCGTCTGTCTGCAGGTCTGCCACCGCTCGTAACCCCTACATCGCAGATTGTGGGTGCTCAGGCTGTTAACTGCGCCCTCGATGAGAAGGCTGGTCGTGCAATGTACACCACTAAGAACAATCAGTTTGTAAACCTCGTAAAGGGTGAGTACGGTAAGACCCCTGTGGCTGTAGACCCTGAGTTCCGCTTCCAGATTTGCGGCGTGAGGGAGGAGACCAACTACGATATCTCTAAGTATCAGAAGCAGCCAAACCCTGAGCTGCCAGAGGCTGGTGGCGTGTTGCTTGCTGAGAACGAGAAGGAGGTGCTGCTGCTCGAGCTGTTCCCACTTGTGGCTAAGCCATATCTGGCAAACCTTAAGAAGAAGGCTTACGAGGCTGCTGCTGCCGCTGCTGCTCCAAAGGTTGAGGATGCTCCTGTAGCTGCTGATGTTAAGCAGCCTATCACAGGCAAGACCATCCTTGCTCCGCTGCCGGGTAAGGTTATCGACATCAAAGTTAAGGTGGGCGATACTGTTGCTGCAGGTCAGGAGGTTGTGGTTCTCGAGGCTATGAAGATGGAGAACTCGATTACCTCTGACTACGCTGGCGTGGTTAAGCAGATTCTCGTTGCTGTGGGTGACAATGTGGCTTCTGACGCTATTATCATCGAGATTGGCGACGCTGCTCCTGCCGCTCCTGCTGCACCTAAGGCCCCTGTGGCTGGTAATAAGGTGGTAGCTCCACTGCCAGGTCGCGTAATCGCGCTTAAGGTGGCTGTGGGTGATGCTGTGGCTGCTGGTGATGAGGTGGCTGTGCTCGAGGCTATGAAGATGGAGAACTCTATCACCTCTGACTACGCTGGTACCGTGCAGCAGATACTCGTTGCCGAGGGCGAGAATATCGCTACCGACGCGGTAATTATGATTATTGGTTAAACATTTTATAGGCTCCTACTCGGGTAACTGGGTAGGGGCTTTTTCTATTTGTTATGGGATTTTTGAAAGAATTTAAGGAGTTTGCCGTTAAGGGAAATGTTATGGATATGGCTGTCGGTGTGATTATCGGTGGCGCATTTAGTAAGATTGTAACCTCGCTGGTTAATGATGTTATTATGCCGCCTATCGGTCTTCTTATCGGTGGCGTGAACTTCACTGAGCTTAAGTTGGTTATCAAGCAGGCTGTAATAGAGAATGGCGTAGAGGTTCTGCCTGCCGTTACTTGGAACTATGGTGCTTTTATTCAGCAAGTTGTGGACTTTACCATTTTGGCATTCTGCGTGTTTATTATGGTGAAGATTATGAATAAGCTGGCTAACCTTAAGAAGAAGGAGTAGATAGTCTATGCTGGCAATCGGAAGCCCAATGCCCCACTTCGAGGTGGTAGATCAGAACGGCAATGTCGTTAGTTCTGAGCAGCTGATAGGTCGCAAGACCATCATATATTTCTATCCGAAAGATAACACAAGTGGCTGTACAGCAGAGGCTTGCAGTATTCGTGATAACTACGATGTGCTTACGGATAGGGGTTATAATGTCATTGGCGTGAGCAAGGATAGCGCGGCCTCGCATCGCAAGTTTATAGAGCGTCATAGCTTGCCTTTCACCCTTCTTGCCGACACCTCTACAGAGATGTTGCAGGCCTTTGGCGCGTGGGGTGAGAAGAGCTTCTGTGGTCGTAAATATATGGGTGCCCTGCGCTATACCTTTATCTTCGACGAGCAGGGTCTGCTCACCCATATCATCACCAAGGTCAACACCAAAAACCACGCCGAGCAAATATTAGCCCTGATAGGCTAATATCTGCTATTGGCTGCACCAAACGACCCTCGGTTCCTGGCTAACGCAGAAAAGTAACGCAAGTAACACAAAGTAACGCAAAGTAACGCCCCCGTTACTGCGTTACTTCGTTACTTTTTTGGCGTGGTTGGAATGTAACGCACCGAACAAGGGCGAACAAAGCGAACAAAGGCGAACGCCCCTGTTCGTTCGTTCGTTTGTTCGTTTTTTCGTGAGTCTCGCGAGTGGGTATCAGAAATCCAAATGTTTAGGTGGATGCTGGCAGGTGCCCGTAGCTACCGATTCAACTATTTACCTCTGCTAAACCGAGGTCACGAGGTAGTTACCACAGCGAGTAGCTGGATATTTACCACGGTTATTACCGTAGTTATTAGGTATTTACCGTAGTAGTCACAACGGTGGTTACAGCGTGCCGTATGCACTACCGTTAGGTATCTACCTTGCAGTAACTACTTGATAATAAATATCATAGTTCTGCAGGTGGCAGGTACGCATATGCGTAGATATCTATATTATTCAGGCTGCCTACGCCTGATATAATATCATATTTCTGTATTTACCTATAATATATAAATATATTTATAGGTAGTCACCCACCTACGGCTGTAGGTAGTTACCCAAGTTCAGCTACTGAACCTAACCACACCCGTAGTTGCTGGCTCACCATCGCTAATCTCTCTGGTACGCGCTCCCAAAAACTCACACACTCACGGAGTGGGCGTTACTCGCGTGTGAATTTTTATGTGCTGCGTTAGCTTGTACTGCGTTAGCAAGGAGCCGAGGGTTGTTTGGTGCACCTCGGAGCGAAGCGACCAAGTCCCCCTTTTCCTAAAGGGGGATTTAGGGGGGAATGTAAATATGAATTTGTGTTTGACGCAGTCAAACGAACAAACGAACGAACGAACAGGGGCGTTCGCCTTTGTTCGCTTTGTTCGCCTTTGTTCGGTGCGTTACATTCCAACCACGCCAAAAAGTAACAAAGTAACGCGAGTAACAGGGGTGGGTAACAAGCGTTACTTTTTTGTTACTTTTCTGTTACGGGCGTTACTTTTCAGTTAACTGTTCTGCGTAGCCGTTCTCAAATTGTTCTGCGTTAGCCGTTCTGCGTTAGCCAGGAGCCGAGGGTTATTCGCGCACCTCGGAGCAAATGGAATTTGCGACCAAGCCTCCCCTATCAAGGGGAGGTTTGGAGGGGTTGTCTATATTTTTTTTATTTTTAGGCAATGCTTTTTGTTCTCGGATTTGGGAGGCCACCGAAGGTGGTACGATAAAAGGCAGCTATCCGAGGTCAAGTCCAGCTTGAAACCGAAGGATAGTTGCCTTTTATCGTGAGCCTTTAGGCTACCCCAAATCCGCAGCGCACCGCGCGCACGAGCAACACGCCTATGCGTGCGATATTTATTTGGTAAGAGTCGCTAATTTGATAAATTTTTCGTATCTTTGCCGTTCAAATGTGTAACTATGGAGTCTATCGGTTTTATTGAGTGGTGTTTGGAGAATCTGAACTATTGGACTATCACGCTGTTGATGGCCATTGAGAGTTCGTTTATCCCATTTCCGAGCGAGGTTGTGGTGCCCCCTGCGGCATATATGGCGGCAGCGACGGGGGAGATGAATGTATGGTTGGTGCTCTTCTTTGCTACGCTTGGTGCGCTGATAGGTGCCTTTATAAACTACTACTTGGCTCTGTGGTTGGGCAAGCCTTTGGTTCATCGTTTTGCGGATAGTCGTCTGGGTCATATGTGTCTGTTAGACGAGCAGAAGGTGGTTAAGGCAGAGGATTTCTTTCTGCGTTATGGCGTTATTGCCACCCTTATAGGTCGACTTGTGCCGGGCGTGCGTCAGCTGATATCTATCCCTGCGGGTCTTGCGCGTATGAACATCGCTAAGTTTGCGCTTTACACTGCCATAGGTGCGGGTATTTGGAACGCTGTGTTGGCGGCACTTGGTTACTTCCTTGAGTCGGTGGTGCCTCAGGAGCTGCTTGTAGAGACTGTGACACGGTACAGCCACGAGATTGGCTACTGCATTATGGCTGTGGTAGGGATTGCGTTAGGTATTGTCATCTACCGCGGCGTGAGGGGCAAGAAGGTGCAGAAGGATTAATTATGGAACTAATAAATTTACAATTATGAATATCGACAAGTACATTTCGGAAATTTTGCTCGAGGTTGTGACTAACCTCTATGGAGAGGTGACGCCTCAACAGATTCAGATACAGAAGACCCGCAAGGAGTTCGAGGGTGACTATACCCTTGTCTGCTTCCCGCTGCTCAAGCTGTCACGCAAGGCTCCTGAGGCAACGGCAGAGCAGATTGGTCAGGCTGCGGTTGCTGCTTCGGAGCATATCAGTGGCTATAATGTAATCAAGGGCTTTTTGAACCTCTCGCTCTCGATGAGTTTCTGGCAGTCTCGCTTTGCCGAGATTGTGGCAACTGAGGAGTATGGTCGTGCGGAGTCTACAGGCAAGACTATTATGGTCGAGTACTCAAGTCCGAATACCAATAAGCCGCTGCACCTTGGTCATATCCGCAATAACCTTCTCGGTTACTCGGTGTCTCAGATTTTGGCGGAGAGTGGCCATAAGGTTATCAAGGCAAACCTTGTCAATGACCGCGGTATCCACATTTGCAAGTCTATGGTAGCTTGGCAGCGTTATGGCAATGGTGCTACCCCTGAGAGCACAGGTATTAAGGGCGACCACCTTGTGGGCGACTACTATGTTGAGTTTGATAAGCACTATAAGGCAGAGATAGCAGAGCTTGTGGCTGGTGGTATGAGCGAGGAGGAGGCTAAGAAGTCGGCTCCGATACTGCTTGAGGCTCAGGAAATGCTCCGCAAGTGGGAGGCTAAGGATGAGGCTGTGCGCAATCTGTGGGAGATGATGAACGGCTGGGTTTACGATGGCTTTGATGTCACATACAAGACCCTTGGCGTTGATTTTGATAAGGTATACTACGAGAGTCAGACCTACCTGCTTGGTAAGAGCATTGTGGCAGAGGGCCTTGATAAGGGTATCTTCTTCCGCAAGGAGGATGGCTCGGTATGGATTGACCTTACCGCCGACGGATTGGATCAGAAGCTGCTGCTGCGTGGCGATGGCACATCGGTATATATGACTCAGGACCTGGGTACTGCCCTTCAGCGTTTTGAGCAGAATAACCTCGACGGCATTACCTATGTTGTGGGTAATGAGCAGAACTACCACTTCCAGGTGCTCAAGCTGGTGCTTAAGAAGTTGGGCTATGAGTGGAGTGACGACATCTACCACCTCTCTTACGGTATGGTGGAGCTGCCAGAGGGTAAGATGAAGTCGCGTGAGGGTACTGTTGTTGACGCTGACGACCTTGTTGAGAAGATGGTTGCCACAGCGCGTGAGATGTCGGCTGAGCTGGGTAAGCTCGATGACTGTACTGAGCAGGAGGCAGATAAAATATGCTCTATGATTGGCCTTGGTGCGCTTAAGTACTTCATTCTCAAGGTAGACCCTAAGAAGACAATGCTCTTCGACCCACGCGAGAGTATCGACTTTAACGGCAATACAGGTCCGTTTATCCAGTATACCCACGCTCGTATCTGTTCTGTACTGCGTAAGGCTAAAGAGCAGGGAATCGACTATAGCGGCGTAGTTGCAGCCGACTACCTTCCTGAGGAGGTTGAGATTGTAAAGAGCCTTACAGACTATCCGCAGACCGTGCTCTCTGCTGCCGAGGCATTTGCACCGTCAATGATTGCGGCTTATACCTACGAGCTGTGTAAGATGTTTAACGGCTACTACCACGACCACTCAATTCTTCGTGAGGAGAATGAGGCTGTAAAGCTTATGCGTCTGCAGCTTGCATCGCAGGTGGCGCGCGTTGTTCGCCGTGGTATGGCTCTGCTGGGCATCGAGGTGCCTGAGCGTATGTAGTGTAAAAACAAATAAGAGAGAAAAGAATGGCAGGATCTAACTTTGTAGATTATGTAAAGATATTCGCCCGTTCAGGCCACGGTGGTGCGGGCTCGTCACACTTCCGCCGTGAGAAGTTTGTCGCCTTCGGAGGTCCTGATGGCGGTGATGGCGGTAAGGGCGGTAGCATTATTCTTAAGGGCGATAGCCAATATTGGACCCTTATCCACCTTAAGTACCAGCGTCACCAGTTTGCAGAAGATGGTCAGTGTGGTTCGGGTGCTCGCTCAAGCGGTAAGGATGCTCAGGATATCGTTATTCCTGTACCTCTGGGCACCGTTGCCCGCCGTGTTGTCGAGACTGAGGATGGTGAGACTGAACTTCAGTATGTTGGCGAGGTTACCGAGCACGGCGAGGAGCTTGTGCTGCTCAAGGGTGGCCGTGGTGGCCTCGGTAATTGGCACTTTAAGACCGCTACCAACCAGGCTCCGCGCTACTCACAGCCAGGTGAGGAGGGTGACGAGGGTGCCTTTATCCTTGAACTCAAGGTGCTTGCAGATGTGGGCCTTGTGGGCTTCCCAAATGCAGGTAAGAGTACCCTTCTGTCTGTAGTTTCGGCTGCTAAGCCTAAGATTGCCAACTATGCCTTTACTACTCTTGAGCCAAATCTCGGTATTGTCGAGGTGCGTGATGGTCACTCGTTTGTTATGGCTGATATCCCTGGAATTATCGAGGGCGCGCACGAGGGTAGAGGTATCGGAACACGCTTCTTGCGCCATATTGAGCGAAACTCTACGCTGCTGTTTATGATTGCAGCCGATAGCGACAATATTGCAGAGGATTATAAGGTGTTGCTCGGTGAGCTTACGCAGTATAACCCCGAGTTGCTTGATAAGCAGCGCATCCTTGCTATCACTAAGTGCGATATGCTCGACGAGGAGCTTATAGAGCAGCTTAAGCCTGAGCTACCAGAGGGTATCGAGACCGTCTTTATCTCCTCAGTTTCGGGTTATAACATCCAGCAGCTTAAGGATAGACTCTGGCAGATGTTGCAGCAGTAGATGTTGTAGTGCTTACTAACCTTATACCTTATTATACTATGAACAGATTATTTACGCTCCTTGTTGCGCTATTTACCTTTGCGCAGACGGTTTGGGCACAGCAGTACACCGTTGGCGATATTGTAAGTGTTAATGGTGTCAAGGCCATAGTCTTTACCACAACTCCTAATGTTAGGGTTGTAACTTGCGAGGAGACCCTTTTACGCTGGGCTAATACTAGGCAGATTCTGGGCACTAATGACCGCCGCGATGGTAGGAAAAACAGCCCAAAGTTTGACCAGAGTGGCCTATTGGATTCTATTGCAGGCTATAGCTGGTGCGCCAAGTTTGGTCAGGGGTGGTATATGCCTTCGCTCAACGAGGTACACGCTATGTATAAGCAGGTTAGCACGCTCAACTATGAGCTGGGTATCAATGGCTTCAAGCTGTTGGCCACCTCAGATAAGGATCATAAACTCTGGTCTTCGACAGAGGTAGATAATGGCTTTGCTGCGGTCAAGGTATTTAGCAATGGTCATACGGCATCCCACCCTAAGAGCTATCGCGCCTCGCTGCGTGCTGCGCGAGTAATCGAGCCTACAGATAATGTGGAGGTGCTCTTCTCTATAGCAGCCTCACCACGTTATAAGGTGGGCGATCTATTTGAGCGTGGGGATATTAAGGGCGTGGTCTTTGATGTTAGCGAAGATGGTCGCCACGGTAAGATTGTATCCCTCCACCACTCAGAGGAGCCTCTCTATTGGGCTACCAAGGGTGCGGAGTTGCGCTATATAGCTGCATTGAATAACTCCGATGGTCGAGAGAATATGAAGAAGGTTGCAAATCAGCGCGATTGGGAGTTTAACTATCCGGCATTTAATTGGGTTGACAATCTGGGCCCTGGTTGGTATCTGCCGTCAGAGAAGGAGCTGCTCAAGATTTTTGCCGCAGCCAAGGTTATTAATCCAAATCTTAAAGATAAGTTGACCAGCTGCTGGTCCTCTACTGAGTATAAGTATCAGTGGAGTAACGATAACTATTGCGCCCGTGTTGTGGGTTTCCATAAGGATACAAGAGAGCCGTTGTCTGTTCACGGCCCTAAGAAGAAGGCCTACCGCGTGCGTGCAGTCAGAATGTTTTAGCATAAAACTATGTTGTCAAAGGGTATTGGAGCCGTTGCGCTCTTGGTCTGTTCCAATCTGTTTATGACCCTTGCGTGGTATGGACAGGTTATGTTTAAGAGCCGTTTTGAGAGGCTCGGTATGCTTGCCGTTATCGGTATCAGCTGGCTTGTTGCGCTGTTTGAGTATTGCTTTATGGTGCCAGCAAACCGCCTTGGTAGTGTAGAGTATGGCGGTCCGTTCTCAATCTGGGAGCTTAAGGTTATTCAGGAGGTTGTCTCGCTGACGGTATTTACTATTATCGTGCTGCTGGTGATGAAAAATGAGGCCCTGAAGTGGAACCACCTTGTCGGTTTTGTCTGCCTTGTTGCAGCAGTATTCTTTATATTTAAGAAGTAATGGGCTATACACTAATTACAGGTGCAAGTTCTGGTATCGGACTACAGATGGCACGCTGCTGTGCTGCGCGTGGTGAGAATCTGATTATTGTCAGCAACCAGCCGCAGGCTCTTCTTGAGGCTGCTAAGAGCATTGAACAGACATATAATGTCACCGTATATACACTGTCTACAGACCTCTCTGCAGCCGACGCCGCTCAGTCGATATATGATAGTGCCTCACGCTTCGGCACTGTAGATACGCTTATCTCTAACGCTGGCGTACTCCACTTTGGCAAGGCTCTGAATACTACTGATAGCTATATCGACTTTATCACGGCTCTGCACTGCACAACACCGATAAAGCTCTGCCGACTTTTTGCTGCCGATATGGTTCGTCGCGGTGGTGGTAAGATTATGATTGTCAGTTCGATGACTGCGTGGACACCATACCCGACAATGTCGCTCTATGGCTCTACTAAGGCTATGCTTAAGAACTTCGCCCAGTCGCTGTGGTATGAGCTGCGAGATAAGGGCGTGAGCGTGACTACCGTCTTTCCGGGTGCTGTAGATACTCCGCTCTATAACCTGAGTGAGAATGCACGCCGTTGGTTGCGAGGCTTGGGCGTTATGTCGTCACCACATAGTGTGGCTTGTAAGGCTGTAAATGCTATGTACCGCCGCCGTAGAACGGTTATACCGGGTCTGTTTACCAAGATTGCCGTTGCTGCTTGCAAAATCCTTCCAGCCTATACGATAGTGCTTGTAATGAAGATTTCAGCTGTCCGTCGCTTGCTTGACCGCCTATAGTTTTGCCTTTGTAATGGCCTTAGGCTTAGATATATAGCCTTTTATCGAAAACCATATGTTGCCCCAATAACTGTCGGGCACCACGCTGTCGTAGCACCACTTGCGCGATATGCGGTTGCGTATCTTCTCAGTAAAGGCTCTGACAAATCCTACCTTATTGTGCTTCTGCGGGTTGCTGAAGGTGAGTATATCCTCAAGTACGCGGGCTGATAACTGCTCGTACTTCTGACCGAATATATGGCTGTAGTCAGTGCCGAATACAGTTGCCACCACGGTGGTTAGTATGGCTGCAAAACGCTTCATATCGGCCTTTTCGAGGCATTGCAGTAAATCGTTCCACTCTGCCGAGTTGCTGAAGTGACTCAGAATTATGGCCCAATCGCATATATCTCTAAGCCTTATCGACTCGCGTGCGAAGTGCCAGCTTGCGTGGCGCAGATAGAATAGTATGCTAAACTCCGAACAGGCCATCTTCGCCCCCTTAATGGTCGGGTGGTCACTTGTCTTGGTGGCCAACAGCTCTAACTGCTGCTCGATATACTCGGCATAGCGGTTTACAAACGGATTTATCAGATAGCGGTGGTTCTCAATATTTATGCCGTCAAAGATAAACTCTGAGTGCACAAAGTAGTCATAGTGCACACTATTTCCCATTGCGCTGACCAAGTCGTTGGCCCTTTGGTACTGCCCCATAAGATATATATCTATATCTCCCGATGAGCGATGCGATGGAATGGGGTAGAGTGATGCTGTTGATAAACCCTTGAGTATCAGTGTAGTAATGCCATTGCTGGCAAATGCCTTTGTGAGTTTGGTGGCAGCAGCTACCTGCTTGGCATATATCTTCTCAATATGGCTCACATTGTATGCCCACTGAATCTTGGTCTCTAACTCGAGCGCGTAACACTCCTCAAGCCTCTGTATGCCGTCATATACAATAGCCAGCACACCCTGCTCAAGAGCAAGGTTGTATATCTGCTTCCAATCCTCAGCCGTGGTATCTGCAAATATCTCCTGCTCACAAGCCTCTTTGCATAGCGCAAGGCGTAGCAGGGTGAATAGTCGGCGAGTATTTATATCTGTCATCTTAGCCATACTATGCTCTGTCTTTAATAAACTTAGCAGGGTTGCCTGCCCATACCTGATAGTCTGGTACTGAGCGTGTTACAACGCTTCCTGCACCAATTATTGCACCCTTTCCGATTGTTACATCGCCCGTAATTATGGCACCGCTGCCAATAAAGGCGTGCTGGCCAATGGTTATATGTCCCTCGATAAAGTGTATATCGTCTCGGTCTGGGTTTGTTGTGTCTATGCGATGGGTCAGCAGCTTTACTCCCGAGGTGATGTGTACATCGTCATAAATGGTTATGTTGCTCGGATGAACGCTGTCAAACTGCACATCGCGTGCGATAAAGTACTTGTGTCCCACAAGGTTTACACCCGCAGCGCGGATAAGAACCTTACGCCAGGTGCGAGGCATAGGAATCCTTGCTAATGCAAAGCATAACACCGCCTTGAGGTGGCTAAAATCGAGATTTATTCCGTGTTGCTTGAGTGTCATAGTAGTGAGTTGTATAGGTTTATAATCTTGTTGTATAACTGCTCGGGGTTGAATGTCTCTAAGGCAAAGGCCTTGCACCTATCCCTCATTGCGCTGTACTGCTCAGCAGTGAGGCTCTCAATCTTGGATACGGCCTCAGCAAGCTCCTCAGCCGACTTGGGCGTGAATAGATAGCCCGTCTCACCCTGAATGATAATCTCGGGAATGCCACCAATTCTTGCGCCTATGACAGGAGTACCCATTGTTGCCGCCTCGATGATTGTCATCGGGTTGTTCTCGTACCACTCCGACGGCACTATTATGGCCTTGGCACCAGCTACGGTCTGTCGTAGCGTATCACCACTCATATATCCGCACATCTCTATGTTCGGCGTGGTTATGGCTTTGCGTAATTGTTGCTCTATAGCACCCTCACCGACGATTTTAAGGCGTAGGTTGGTAAGTGTAGTAAATGCCTTTATCAGTGTCAGCAGACCCTTCTCGTGGCTTAAACGACCAAAGAAGAGGTAGTAATCGCCCTGCTGAGCCTCGACAGCAGGAATATCGACAGCGTTGTGGGCGACGATACATCTCTTATCTTTGAGTGCATCAATGGCCTTCAGGTGCTGCTCATAGCTAAAACGGCTGACAAATACAAAGCCGTCTATATCCTCCACCGCCTTAATAGCCCTGCGGAAGTAGGCCTCAAGGCTCATCAGCGCACTCTGGACAAGCTTGCCCTTTGAGCAACGGTTGGTTAGGCAGTGTATGTACTTGCCATCAAGACATAGCTCGCAGATAGAGCCATCTACCTTGCTAAAGGTGTATGCAGGGCATACCATTCTATAGTCGTGCGCGGTGTGGACAATAGGCACTTTGCACTCTTTGAGCGTCTTTATAATCGACGACGAAAGTCCGCCCCAGAGCAGGTGTATATGGGCTATATCGGGCTTCTGCTCGGCAATAAGAGCCTTCAAGGCTCGGGCAGCATTGCGGTTGTATATGTACCTTATCGCGCCAAGAGCGGGGTTAACGGCACTATTCGCACACACAAAGTGACGGTTGACGCCGCGAGTGCTGTTGCGAGAATCGGTGCAGCTGAAAAATACCACTTCGTGCCCCGCTTGCTCGAGCATATCGGCCATATTAAAGTATACAGCCTCAGAACCGCCCCTGCGGTAGTGGAAGTTATTTATTAGTAGTATCTTCATCCCTTGTACTGTTTCCTGTTTGACTTGTAAAGTCGAGCCCGAAGCTGTTTAGCGTGATGCTCCGTGAACTCTGCACATATTGGTAGAGCGAGAGAACCAATATAGTCATAGCGATTACCGAACGCTCATTTGCTAACGCGTTTGATGTGGCCTGAATAAGTATATAGCAGACAATCATCAGCGAGACTCTGTATCGTTTTATATCCTGCGTAATTGAGTATAGCTTGTTCATACGCCAGAATAGATATATAAAGAAGCAGACGAACAATACAATGCCCACATATCCAAATTGCGCAAAGATAGGGTAGTAGGCATCCGAGGCAAAGTTTATATCTCCACCATCCTCAAGGCCCCAGATTGTGTCCAGATTGTACTTGGTGTATAGTGGCGAATACCAAGTCATAGATGCAGGGTTGGCGTATGTTCCAAAGCCGCTACCAAATGGTATATAGTCGGCCAAAACATCCCACATCTTGATATAGAGCATCGGGCGAGTGGTGTACTCAAAGTCCTCGATAAAGTAGAATATAAACTCATCCTTGACAATTATAAATGTTACCACCGCAGCAGCGCAGCCGAGCAGCAGATACTTTATGTTGAACTTGATAGGCTTATTTACAAATAGTAATATGGCTGCAGCGCAGACAAATGTCGCCCAGAACTTAGATGTTGCCGACAGTACGCCTACGCTCATTATCAGCAGCGTTATAATCTTCGACGATAGCTGCTTGCCGTCGCTGCACATATAGAATAGTATACCCAGCAGTATTGTCATTGCCGATAGAGCCTCACCTGTAAGCAGCACTCCGCTTGTGGCAATGGCTCGGTCATCGGGATGCTCGATGTAGATAAATATCACCAACGCCACAAACAGCCAGCATACCGTCTGTAATATGTTGAAGTGGCGTTTGCTCAGCTTGGGTTGTACGCACATCAGACCAAAGAATACCAGATATGGCTTGGACTGCATCACAAAGTCGGAGACTATCGCCTGCGGAACATTTGACCGTATGATAAACGAGTATATAAGATAGAAAAAAGATATTATCAGCCAAATGATAAATGGCTTGTTAAGAGTCACGCGACGGGTAAACATCTGCCACGAGGCATATATGGCTATCAGTATTGCCATAATCTCGTCTATATATGTGAATACGCGCAGCTCGTAGAATAGCACTCCGAACAGCATATACGCAATAAACACTATACAGAAGAGAGTTCCGCTCATTGCTTAAACTTTTATAGATTTCTTGTAAATTATGTGTAGCATCAGACAGTATATAATCTGCGTTACCATAATTGCACTATACGCCATAAAGGCTCCGTGCTCCGTGCCAAACTTAAGTAGTAGCGGCAGGGCAATAATCAGTGAGCCGTAGTTTCTGATGACATATCCGCCAAAGACTATCCAATTCTTGCCGTGTGTTATAAACTCCTGAACATATATATCGCTGATGCTCTCAAATATACTGACTATAGCCGTTACAATCAACACAGGCACAAGTCCTACGAATGACTCGCCATATATGCTCTCAATTACGGGCGAGAGTAGTGCAACACCTGCCGCAGGAATCAGAGTACAGATAAGGTTTGTCTTGAGCATTGTGGTTAGCGTCTGGCTGTGTCGTTTCGCATCGTCCACAGAGCTTGAAAGGTGCGAGAGGATCACGCTACGCAACACACCAGGAATAAAGATAATTATCAGATGGCACTGATTTGTGGCGGTATAGAGTCCCAGCTGGCTATATCCGGCAAGTGATGTTACCATCATCACCCTTATCCAACTTGCCGAGGCATATACACACTCTTGTAGGGCAATAGGTAGCGAGAAACGAAACAGGCTGCCCATTGTCGCCTCGTCACTGTTTTTAGGCTGCTCACAGGCTTTATGGCTAATGCTCTTCAGATGCTTGTGCAGGGCTAAGTAGTTGAGTATACACTGCAGCATCGTAGCCACAAAGAGCGACAGCACAGCACCATTCAGCCCCATTGTGTAAGTGAGCAGTGGGCCAAGAATAAAGGTCGCAATGCCCGATAGGGCGTTGTTTATGGCTATAGCCTTGAAGAGCTTGAGTCCTGACAGCAGACCTATCTGCGTGGTGTTTATGGCGTTAAAAACCACTATTAGGGCCGTATATCTAAGTATCTGAATCAGATGAGGCTCGGAGGTTATCATACCTGCAAATATAAATAGTAACACCGTCATAACGCCGCTTGTAATCAGGGTTATGAATATGGAGTTGCGTATGATATTTACAATTGACTGATAGTCATCCTGCGGACAGCGAGCCATATATCTGGTCGAGGTCGAACCAAGACCAAATGTTGAGAATACGGCAATATAGAATAGCGTACTTTTAACCATTCCATACTCGCCAAAGGCCTCTACACCTAATAGTCGAGCGATGATAATACCCACAACCATAGCTGCAGCCTTGCTCACGCCGCTGCCTATAACGGCCCACGAAGAGTCTCTGAAAAAGCGGCTCTCCTTAATCTTATTTATCAGGTTCTGGGTTGTAGTCATTGGTGGTTATCGGTCTTTGTACATCTCGTCGTAGTACTTCTCATACTCGCCCGAGGTGATGTTGTCTATCCACTCCTGATTGTCAAGGTACCACGCTACTGTGCGCTCAATGCCCTGTTCAAACTGAAGCGAAGGCTCCCAGCCAAGCTCCTGCTGTAGCTTTGTCGAGTCAATAGCATAGCGCAGGTCGTGACCCGCACGGTCGGTAACATAGGTTATCAGCGACTCTGAATGGCCCTCAGGATTGCCCAGAGCACGGTCTACGGTGCGGATAATCACCTTGATAAGGTCGATATTTTTCCACTCGTTAAAACCACCGATGTTGTAGGTCTCTGCT
This sequence comes from Alistipes sp., assembly GCA_045654345.1. Lineage (GTDB taxonomy): Bacteria > Bacteroidota > Bacteroidia > Bacteroidales > Rikenellaceae > Alistipes. The sequence goes on from JAZOND010000015.1 coordinate 93,372, forward strand.
ATGGCCCCGTTGTGGAAGATAGTATCTATAGCCCTTGCGTGGTCCTCAACAAAGAGCCAATCGCGAACATTCTGGCCCTCACCATATACGGGCAGAGGTTTGCGATGGCGTATGTTGTTGATAAACAGTGGTATAAGCTTCTCTGGAAACTGATATGGACCATAGTTGTTCGAGCAGTTGGTAACTATTGTCGGCATACCGTAAGTGTCGTGATATGCACGCACAAAGTGGTCTGATGACGCCTTTGATGCCGAATATGGCGAGTGAGGATTGTACTTTGTGGTCTCGTAGAAGAAGTCAGTTCCGTAGGCTAAATGGTGCTCTGTAGAGGATGCGGTGGTCTTAAATGGCGGCTCAATACCCTCTGGGTGGGTCATCTCCAACGCGCCATACACCTCGTCGGTAGAGATGTGGTAGAAACGCTTGCCCTCGTACCTCTCTGGCAGCGACTCCCAATAGATGCGAGCTGCCTGCAGTAGCGAGAGTGTGCCCATAACATTGGTGCGTGCAAAGGTAAACGGATCCTTGATAGATCGGTCTACGTGGCTCTCGGCTGCAAGATGTATAACTCCGTCGACATTGTACTGCTTCATAACCTCAAGCACGGTATCAAAGTCGCAGATGTCTGCGCGCACAAAGGTGTAGTTCTCTTTTCCCTCAATATCGCTCAGATTGGCAAGGTTGCCAGCATAGGTTAGCTTATCGAGGTTTATGATTCTGTACTCGGGGTATTTATTTACAAACAGACGCACAACGTGGCTGCCAATAAAGCCTGCGCCTCCGGTAATGATTATGCTCTTCATATCTTATTTAGGTTGGTTTGAAGCCTTGATTCGTTTGATACAGCGCAGCATAGAGTCTCGCCAATGTGGAATATCTATGCCAAATGTAGCCTTAACCTTGCTCTTGTCAAGAACTGAGTATGGTGGGCGAGTGACCTTGCTCGGGAACTCGGTGGAGTGGCACGGATTTATTGCACAAGCATTGTTTCCTGCAGCAGCGGCAATCTCTGTTGCAAAGTCGTACCAGCTGCATACGCCCTCGTTCGAGAAGTGGTATATACCCTCATTACCACGGTAGATGTTGTACTCGATAATCGAGAATATAAGCACCGCAAGGTCGGCAGCATATGTCGGTGTGCCTACCTGGTCAAAGACCACATTTATATGCTCGCGCTCGGCTGTCAGACGCATCATTGTCTTGAGGAAGTTGTTGCCAAACTCCGAGTAGAGCCACGAGGTGCGGAAGATAAGTGCGCTGCAGCCTGACTCTGCAATAGCCTGCTCACCCTCGAGCTTGGTCAGTCCGTATACACCTAACGGATTGGTTGCCATACTCTCTGTGCGAGGTGTATTTCCCTCAGTACCAAATACATAGTCAGTAGATATGTGGAAGAGTGTACCATTCACAGCCTTGATAGCCTCGGCCAGATTAGCCACAGCCGTAGCGTTTATCAGGCGAGCTGTGTCAATATCCTCCTCAGCCTTGTCAACATTGGTATAGGCTGCGCAGTTGATAATCACATCAACACGATTCTGAGCCACAAATTGGGCTACGGCCTCTTTATTGGTTATATCGAGCTCGGCAACATCGGTGAAGATGTAGTTATTTGGCGAGACGCTGCCCACGCGACGCATCTCACTGCCTAACTGCCCATTTGCACCTGTTACAAGTATGTTCTTCATATTGTTAGTATAGTTTATCGTTATAGTCAAACAACCACTCGGCATTGCTAAGCGTAGGGTGGTGCTTATCCTTCTCTGAAAGGAGTATCTCAGAGGCATCTATGCCCCAATCAATACCGATCTCGGGGTCGTTCCACGCAATGGCACCCTCAGAGGTAGGTGAGTATAGATTGTCACACTTGTATTGGAATACGGCTGTGGGAGTTGTCACAATAAAGCCGTGAGCAAAGCCGCGAGGGATAAAGAGTTGGCGGAAGTTGTCAGCACTCAGCTCTACGGCTACATACTTGCCAAATGTAGGCGAGCCGCGACGAATATCCACCGCAACATCAATAACACTACCCTCGGTAACCCTCACCAGCTTAGACTGTGCATATGGTGGTCGCTGGAAGTGAAGTCCGCGCAGAACGCCATATGTCGAGCGGCTCTGATTGTCCTGTACAAAGGTGGTTTTAACGCCTGTCTTGGCCTCAAACTCGGCAGCGTTGAAACTTTCGAAGAAGTAGCCGCGACTATCGCCAAACACCTTAGGCTCGAGGATATACACACCCTCAATATCTGTCTTAATAACCTCCATTACTTATGCTTTACAAGGTTTATCATATACTGTCCATAAGCATTACGCTTCATCGGCTCGGCAAGGCGGAGCATATCCTCGTCGGTAATCCAGCCCTTGCGCCAAGCAATCTCCTCAAGGCAGGCAATCTGCACACCCTGACGCGACTCTACAACCTCTACAAAGCGCGATGCGTCAAAAAGGCTCTCCTGCGTACCTGTGTCTAACCACGCAAAGCCACGACCAAAGACCTGCAGCTTGAGCTGGCTATCGGCTCTGAATTGCTCGTTGACACTTGTAATCTCAAGTTCACCGCGTGCCGACGGAGTGATGGTCTGAGCCACCTCCACAACCTTGTTAGGGTAGAAGTACAGACCCACAACGGCGTAGTTGCTCTTAGGATTAGCAGGCTTCTCCTCGATGCTGATAACATTGCCCTCAGCGTCAATCTCTGCCACGCCAAAACGCTCAGGATCCGGTACTCGGTAGCCAAAGATAGTCGCCTTATTGTCACGCTCAGCAGTCTCAACAGCCTGACGAAGCATACCCGAAAAGCCCTGGCCGTAGAAGATATTATCGCCCAGCACAAGGCATACGCTGTGGCTGCCAACAAACTCTTTGCCGATAATAAAAGCCTGAGCAAGTCCATCTGGAGATGGCTGCTCGGCATACTCAAAGCGAACACCATAGTCACTACCATCGCCAAGCAGACGACGGAAGCCGGGTAGATCTGTAGGGGTAGAGATTATCAGTATATCTCGGATACCTGCCAACATCAACACCGATATTGGATAGTAAATCATCGGCTTATCATAAACGGGCAATAACTGCTTACTCACACCCTTGGTGATTGGATATAGGCGAGTGCCACTTCCACCGGCCAGTACGATACCTTTCATCTTTTTGTCAATTATGGTTTATATATCTCCCAAAGATAAGTAAAAAAATATAATATTCCAAACATCACCCCTTTAGGGGTGGTTTAATGCTCGCGTAGGGTGGTAAATAAATAAAAAACACCCCTTGTCGGATGACAAGAGGTGCATAATCTCGATATGTAAACTACTTAACGAAGCGAGTCTTAACATTCTCGGTTGCGCGACGCAGCAGCTCGGCAGGGCAGCAGAGTGTGATGCGCACATAACGCTTACCCTCAGTACCGAAGATGCCACCAGGGGTGAGGAATACATCGCACTTATCCATAACCTCGTCAGAGAAGTCGTAGCAGTCGCCCTCGTAGTCCTCTGGAATCTCAGCCCAGATAAAGAGTCCTGCCTGATTTGGCTGGTATGTACAACCAAGAGCATCGAGCAGAGCCATACCCTCCTTCTCACGCTCGCGGTAGATAGCGTTAAGCTCAGTAAACCACTCCTCACCAAGTGCAAGTGCAGTCTCGGCAGCAGCCTGAACAGGGTAGAACATACCTGAGTCCATATTGCTCTTGAAGGTCAGGATAGAGTCAATCCACTCCTTCTTACCCATAATAACACCTACACGCCAGCCAGCCATAGAGTGACCCTTAGACAGTGAGTTCATCTCCATAGCCACATCCTTAGCACCCTCGATAGAGAGGATACTCATAGGCTTGTCGGCATTGCGGATAAAACTGTATGGGTTGTCGTGAATAACAAGGATATTGTGCTTTGCACCAAAGGCAACAATCTTCTCAAAAAGCTCACGAGTAGGGGTCTTGCCTGTAGGCATACCTGGGAAGTTGGCGAACATAATTTTAACACCCTCAACGCCAGCAGCCTCAATAGCCTCAAAGTCCGGCATAAAGTCGTTAGACTTGTTGAGTGAGTAAGGGACCATTTCACCACCGGTCATACTTACAGCAGCCTTATAAGCCGCATAGCCAGGGTTTGGAACAAGCACCTTGTCGCCAGGGTTGATAAAGGTCTGGCAGATGTGCATAATACCCTCCTTACTACCGATAAGTGGCAGTACCTCGGTATTGTAGTCTACCTCGACACCATACCAACGAGCATACCAATCGGCAAACGCCTTGCGAAGTACAGGCTCGCCTTTGAATGACATATACTTGTGAACATCAGGACGCTGAGCCTCCTTGTAGAGACGCTCAACCACTGCAGGAGCAGGTGGAAGATCCGGGCTACCCATAGCCAACTTAATAATCTGACGACCTGTAGCCGCCTCAATCTCTGCAATCTCTCTGAGACGACGCGAGAAGTAATACTCGCCTGTACCATCCATTCGATGCGCACGCTGAATTTCTACTTTGCTCATAGTTTTGTTTTGGTTTTATGGCACAAAGATACCAAAAAAAATGCTTTTTGCAATTTTTTTCGGCCCTACTAATAGCTATATTTCGGATTATTTTTACTCTGGCGTCCCATTATAGGCAGAATGCGATAATCAACTGCGCCACAACCACTCTGAAAAACATTACAAGCGGATATACCGTAGCATAACTGATGGCAGGCATATCGGAGCCTGCAACATTTCCTGCGTATGTCAGCGCAATAGGGTTGGTCATACTACCTGCAAGCGTACCCATAAGGGTAAAGAAGTTCATCTTTAGCACCTTGCGGGCAAAAATACCTGCAATAATGAGTGGCACAATGGCGATAATTAGCGCATAGAGCATCCATATATAACCGCCATTTTGCAGAGCCTCGATAAAACCCTTACCCGAGAGCAGACCCACTGAGGCAAGGAATAGTGCAAGACCCACCTCGCGCAGCATAAGATTTGCACCCATAGTTGTATATGTGATAAGGTGCAGTCGGGTGCCAAAACGACCAATAAGAATGGCCATAAGCATAGGACCGGCAGCAAGTCCGAGGCGAATCTGCGGCGACTCAACTAACGGAATGCTACCCACAGCCACGCCGAGTGCTATGCCGAGGAAGATGGTGAAAATGTGAGGTTTAGACAGGCTCTTGCTTGAATTTCCGAGCAGCTCCGCAACCTTGTCAATGGCACTCTCAGTACCGACAACTATCACTTTGTCGCCAATCTGCAACTCCATTCCCTGATATGGAATAAGGTCTACACCGGCACGCACAACACGCGTGATGTTGATGCCATATTTTGTTCGTAGTCGTAGGTCTGAAAACCGCTTGCCGTTAATTTCTGAACGGGTGACAATTATTCGTCGTGAGGCTAACTTACCCTCAAACTCACCCCACTCGTTTTCGAGCATATCAATCTCTGTTCCGAGGAATGCAAGTATAGCCTCTTTGTCCTCTAAGCTGCTGACAATAAATAACTTATCACCACAGTGAACAATGCTCTCAGAGTCGGCAATCTCAGCCTTATTATCGCCGTGCGAGATGCGCGAAATGACAAATTGGCGGCCAATGATATTTCGGATATGGCTAACGCTCTTGCCATCGAGCTGTTTGTTTATCACCTCGACGGAGTACTTGGCGGCAAACTTATGTTCGCTATTTAAAGCACTTAGCTCCTCATTCTCCTTGTTGATGTCTATTCTGAGCAGTAGCTTGAGCAGTATAAATGCGATGATAACTGCCACAATACCAATAGGATATGCAGTGGCAAAGCTCATTGCAATAGAATCGTCTGTGCTGTTTGTAATGTCGAAGTATGCCTGCTGAGTAGCACCCATAGCCGGGGTGTTTACTGCCGCACCATCCATCACGCCGACCATAGTTTGTAGTGGCGTGTCTGTAATCATATATATGATATATGTTGTTGCTGCGCCAAGGATAATTATAAGCAGAGCAAGTCCAATCTGTTTTACTCCTCCACTTCTGAGTGCCGAGAAGAATCCTGGGCCAATTTGCAGACCGAGTGCAAAGACAAAGAGCACAAGACCGAAGTCTCGTGCAAAGTTGAGAATGTCTATATCTACGGTCAGGCCGAAGTGCGAGGCTGCAATACCTGCAAAGAGTATCCAGGTAGTTCCGAGCGAAATCCCCGCAATGCGAATCTTGCTCAGAGCCACTCCCGTAGCAATTACTGCAGCAAAAATGAATATAGTAAGTGCTATATCGGTCATAGTTATGCTAAACCGTTGCTACTATCGAATTCGGTCTAATGAGCGAACAAGAATCTCGTCCTTGAGAATTGCACGCATAGCAATAGGGGTGATTATTACGCTGATAAGAGGCATAATCACAGGTAGACGGAAAGCGATATTTGACCAGCTGATAGCAAAGTCGGCAAAGATGTTGTTTACAATAGAGTATGTAAAGCCGCCAATAACGGCAAGTGCGCCGATAAGCAGTACGCACAACACACCGCAGAGGCGAATCTGAAGTTGGCGATTCTTGAACAAAAATATTGTCACAAGTGGCAGCAGGGTTGTGATAACAAGCAGACCTCCTAACCACGCAGAGGCGTGTGAGAGTACCCCCTCGGCATCAGAGATGCTAAAGGCACTGAGAGTAACCTGAGTGCCATCTACGGCAATATATACAAGTGGGCAGAAGAGAGTTACTGCCATAAGTGCTGTTACAATAAGAAGATAGAGTGTCTGTATACGCTGAATCATAATGGTTTCTATTAAATGTTTTTGTCGATTAAATATCTGTTTCTGTCTGATGAATTTCTGCCAATAAGCTCGCCTAAGAAGCCTGCAAGGAAGAGCTGCACACCAAGTATAATGGCCAGTATTGCCAGGTAAAATAGTGGCTGGTCAGTAACTGCTCGCAGAGGTAGTTCCATAATCTGCTTGTATATCTTACTGCCTATAACCCAGCAAGTTGTAGCACCACCAAGCAGGAACATAAGCGTGCCAAGACTACCGAAAAAGTACATAGGCGAACGCGAGAAACGCGACATAAATGTAACGCTTATAAGGTCTAAATAACCCTTGACCATACGCTCAATACCAAACTTGGATACACCATACTTGCGTGCCTGATGTTGAACCTCCTTTTCGCCAATACGCTTAAAGCCTGCATTTTTGGCAAGGATAGGTATGTATCTGTGCATCTCACCATAGACCTCGATGGCCTTAATAACCTTGTTGCGATAACATTTAAGTCCGCAGTTGAAGTCGTTGAGTTTGATGCCCGAAACTCTGCGTGCAGTCCAGTTGAAGAACTTTGAAGGCAGACGCTTGCTCAGCGGGTCGAAGCGACGCTTCTTCCAGCCTGATACAAGGTCGTAGCCCTCATCGATAATCATACGGCGCATAGCGGGAATCTCGTCAGGGGAGTCCTGAAGGTCGGCATCCATAGTAAATACCACCTCACCTGCTGCGCGCTCAAAACCGCAGTAGAGGGCTGCGCTCTTGCCATAGTTACGCATAAAGCGTATGGCGTGCAGCCTGTCTGTATATTGGCCCTTGAGGGTCTCAATCACCTCCCACGAGCCGTCATCAGAGCCGTCGTCAATCATAATAACCTCATATGAGAGCTTGTTTTGCTCGCATACACGATCAATCCAAGCCATAAGCTCGGGCAGAGACTCGACCTCGTTATATAGTGGTATTACTACCGAAATATCTAACTTTTCAGCCATTGTTACTCGTTTTGGTTGGGTGTAAAGATGTTAGGCTCCTTCTTGACAAATCCGGCAATCAGAAGGCCTACAATCAAACCCCATACAGAATATGAGAAAATAGTCGATAAAATTGTCTGGAAAATTGTTGGCGCAGGCATTGCAGCCATCTGTGAGAACATCTCGTTGTAGGTACTCATAAGCGGAGCTGTCTCAGGGTTGGCCTTGAGCATCTCCATTACTGAAGAGATTACCTTCTCATTATATAGGTTGTGACCGATAATTACATTGTGGAGAATATATCTGCCAAGACCTACGATAACACCCGCAAGGGTAGAGATAGCCGTTGCATAACCAAGACCTGCACCGAAGGAGAAGAACTTGACATCGCGCTGTGCTGCCATAACATCTGCTGCATAGCCCTTAGTAAGACGGTATACTAACCAAACATATACTGCGGTGGCAACAAGCATCTCTAAAGCCATTGCTGTATACCAGCCCATAGAGCCACCATATACGACAGCACACTGCTCAAAACAGTGCGAAGCTACCATTACTAAACCGAGAATTGCGCCACTGCGAAGCAGGCTGTTTAGGAATAAATTCTGTTTCATATCTGTCAAATTTTATGCAAAGGTATCAAAAAACTCTGTGATTTCCACAAATAATCTCAAAAAATGTGTATAAATGGGTGCTGAATATTCTGAAATGTCAGTTTTTTTGTTATATTTGCACCCGAAACCATCTAATTTTTTTTATGGGAAATGAGAAAAATACTTGCTCTGACAGTAGCTGTGCTATGCTACTTCTCTACTTACTCGCAAGAGGCTGAGGCATCAGGCAATATTCCAACGCTGATAATCTCGCCTCGTATTGAAGTAAATCCTCACATCGCTTTGGGTGAGGACGGTTATTTGGGGTCTGATTTCGGCGCCACTTCTCTTTACACATTCTTTGATGGCTCTATCGGCGAGCACTTCTCTTACTCGATGAGTAACCACTGGTTATCTACCGACCCTCGCTCGCTTTATGCCGATCCATTTCGTTCAGATGAGGCCGATTTTATAGATTGGCTTACGCTTAGCTACAGCGTAGGCGGCTTTACATTTACCCTGGGAAAGGAGTCTATATTGTACGGTAACTATGAGCTTGATTATGCAGATATAGATCAGCACGCTGAGGTTTGTTCATCATTTTGGAATAAGAGTATGACCTATCAGTGGGGTGCTAAGGTTGACTATACATTTGCCGATGAGAGCTCTAATTTAGCATTCCACTTTGCATCTTCACCATTTGGCTATCGTCCTTTTGCAAGTAAGCTGTTTACATATTCGCTTATGTGGAGTGGTGAGTATGGTTGCTTTGCTCCGCTCTGGTCTGTAAACCTTATTGAGTATGAGCCGGGTGTGTTTGTCAAGACTTTGGGCCTTGGTAATGGCTTCTTCTTTGACAATTTAGCCATTGAGGCCGATTTGATGTATCGTCACCTTAAGTACGAGGGTGATAACCACGAGTTGCACGCAGTCTGCAAGGTTGGCTATACCTTTAAGGATAAGGTCGAGCTCTTTGCCAAGGGTGGTTATGAGTACTTCTCGGGTATGGATATCTTCGGCTATGATGACGACTTTGGTTTTATCCCTACCGATATGTCAGAGAAGGGATATGTCTTCTATGGCGCAGGTGTAAACTACTATCCACTTAGAAATAGTCAGGCACTACGACTCCACGCCGTAGTATCGTCAAATAACTATTCACGCTCTTTGGCGATGAGCTTCGGAGCTACATACCACTTTGATTTAACAAACTTTATTTGCAAACGAAAGTAATATGACCAATAAATCGAATCCTATCATCAGTATCCAGCGCTTGAGCAAGTCTTTTGGCGACAAGGTTATTCTTGATAATATCAATCTTGATATTCGTGCCGGTGAGTTTATTACTCTGCTCGGCCCTTCGGGTTGTGGTAAGACCACATTGCTGCGTATGATTGCGGGTTTCCTGAAGCCTGACGCGGGTGTTATTATGATGGATGGTAATAATATTGCCGAGGTTCCGCCACACCGCCGACCTCTCAATACCGTTTTCCAGCGATACGCGCTCTTTCCGCATCTGAATGTATACGATAATATCGCCTTTGGTCTTAAACTCAATAAGGTGCCTGCTGCAGAGATCGAGCTTCGCGTGCGTAAAGCACTCAAGATGGTAAGTATGACCGACTATGAGGATCGTGATGTAAATTCGCTCTCAGGTGGTCAGCAGCAGCGTGTGGCCATTGCTCGCGCTATTGTAAATCGTCCGAAGGTACTGCTTCTTGACGAGCCATTGGCAGCTCTCGACCTTAAGATGCGTAAGGATATGCAGATGGAGCTTAAGCAGATGCACCAGGAGCTGGGTATTACCTTTATTTATGTAACCCACGATCAAGAGGAGGCGTTGACCCTTTCAGATACCGTTGTGGTTATGAGTGATGGTAAGATTCAGCAGATTGGTACACCTATAGATATCTATAATGAGCCTGTAAACTCATTTGTTGCCGACTTTATTGGTGAGAGTAACATCCTCAATGCCACTATGATAAAGGATCGTGAGGTTGAGTTTATCGGCCATACATTTGAGTGTGTTGATGCTGGCTTTGGTACCAACGCACCGGTTGATGTGGTTGTTCGCCCTGAGGATATATATATTATTGCAAATACAGACAATGCTAAGTTTACAGGCGTAGTTAAGTCGTGCATCTTTAAGGGTGTACACTATGAGATGTTTGTTGAGACCGATAATGGCTATGAGCTGATGATTCAGGACTATAACGCCTTTGATGTTGGCAGCACTGTAGGTATGTTTATAAAACCGTCAGATATCCACGTAATGCAGAAGGAGCGCACCTGCAACACCTTTGAGGGTCGTATGCTGTCGACAAATAGTGTAGAGATTCTTGGTACTGTATTCCGCTGTGAGGAGAGTACAATTAAGGAGGGAGACAATATCTATGCAACGGTTAACTTTGACCGCGTAGAGTTGCTCGATAATAAGGAGGATGGTATTGTCATTGGTGAGGTTGAGTTTATCCTCTATAAGGGTAATCGCTATCATATCACCGTTCTTACCGATAATGGCGAGAAGGTGTATGTAGATACAAATGATATTTGGGATAAGGGCGATATAGTAGGTATAACCATATCTCCAGCAGACCTTCACATTACAAAGAGAGTATAACAATCGTTTAAATTCTATTTCTCAGCCGATGAGAGTCAATATTTTTAATCGTCGTTCTTCGTGGGCGTTGCCATATGTGCTGTTCTTGGCAATGTTTGTAGCATTACCACTGGTGCTTATCGGGGTATATGCATTTACAGACAATGATGGCGCGTTTTCGTTGCAGAACTTCACCAAGTTGCTAACCCAGCCTGAGGCGGTAAATACCTTTGTCTACTCGATAGGTATTGCCCTTGTCACTACCTTTTTGTGTATCCTGCTTGGTTACCCTGCAGCCTATATTCTGAGCAATAAGAATCTGAACCGCTCGCAGACTACAGTTATGCTCTTTATCCTGCCTATGTGGATAAATATCCTTGTGCGTACTCTTGCTACAGTTGCACTCTTTGACTTTGTTCATATTCCGCTTGGCGAGGGCGCGCTGATATTTGGTATGGTATACAACTTCTTGCCATTTATGATCTATCCGATATACAACACTCTGCAGAAGATGGATCACTCGCTTATCGAGGCTGCCGAGGATCTGGGTGCTAAGCCGAGTACAGTATTCTGGAAGGTCGTATTCCCACTTTCAATGCCTGGCGTGACAAGTGGTATTATGATGGTGTTTATGCCGACCATATCAACATTTGCTATTGCAGAGTTGCTGACAATGAATAATATCAAACTCTTCGGAACTACCATTCAGGAGAATATCAATAACGGAATGTGGAACTACGGAGCTGCACTGTCGCTCATTATGCTGGTGATTATCGGTATCACTTCGCTCTTTTCGGATAGTGATGAGCAGACCAAAAACGAGGGAGGATTTATGTAATGAAGAAGTTTTTGGCACAATCATACCTGTGGCTGCTGCTGGCAATGCTCTATGCGCCGATAATCATTATTGCAGTATTCTCGTTCACAGAGGCAAAGGTACTTGGAAACTGGACGGGCTTCTCGACAGAGTTATACACCTCGCTCTTCTCGGGCGGTGTGCGCCATAGCCTGCTTGACGCTATTGAGAATACATTTACAATTGCTATTATCTCTGCAGCAGTATCAACTGTGCTGGGTAGTATTGCGGCAATTGGTATCTATAATATGCGTGGTCGCAAGCGTCAGCTTATTACTTTCCTTAATAATATCCCGATGCTCAATCCAGATATTATTACCGGTATTTCGCTCTTCTTGCTCTTTGTCAGCCTCGGTATTACACAGGGCTATGTGACCGTTGTGCTGGCTCATATCGCATTCTGTACCCCATATGTGGTGCTGAGCGTTATGCCACGCCTGCAGCAGATGAATCCTAATATTTACGAGGCGGCTCTTGATCTTGGCGCAACTCCATTCCAGGCACTGCGCAAGGTGATTATTCCAGAGATTCGTTCAGGTATGATTTCGGGATTTATACTCTCCTTTACACTCTCTATTGACGACTTTGCGGTAACTATATTTACCATAGGTAATCAGGGCCTTGAGACCCTCTCGACATTTATCTATGCCGATGCTCGTAAGGGTGGTTTGACTCCAGAGCTTCGACCGCTGTCGACAATTATCTTCGCTACAGTACTGCTGTTGCTCATTATTATCAATGTTCGCGCACGCCGTGCCGCTCGTAAACAAGGAAATATTTAAATGAGAAAGATTTTAATACTTATAGTAACGCTATTTGTTGCGCTTGGCACTGTTGTAGCAGCCGATCGTGAGCACACACTCAAGATTTACAATTGGGCAGACTATATTGATGAGGATGTACTCTCAGAGTTTGCCGATTGGTACTATGAGCAGACAGGTGAGCAGGTGGAGGTTATATACCAGCTCTTCGATGTTAACGAGATTATGCTTGCCAAGATTGAGCGTGGTAAGGAGGACTTTGATGTGGTTTGCCCTTCAGAGTATATCATCGAGCGAATGCTCCGCAATGACCTTCTGCTGCCTATAGACAAGGACTTTGGCAATACACCTAACTATATTGATAGCAATATTTCGCCATATATCATCGAGCGATTCAATATGATTGATGGCTCGGGCAAGAATGCTAACGACTACTCTGTAGGCTATATGTGGGGTACTACGGGTCTGCTATACAATACTAAGTATATTACCGCAGAGCAGGCATCTTCTTGGTCAGTGCTGCATAATCCTGCTCTACGCAATAAAATATTTATCAAGGACGCTTTTCGTGATGTCTATGGCCCGATACTCGTATATCTTAAGCGCGAGGCTATTGATAGGGGAGAGGTGACACTTGATCAGGTTATGTATGACGCATCAGATGAGTCTATTGCCCTTGTTGAGCAGTTCCTTAAGACAGCAAAGAATCTCGACCTTATTGCAGGCTGGGAGGCTGATTTCGGTAAGGAGATGATGACCAAGGAAAAGGCTTATATAAACCTTACTTGGAGTGGTGATGCCGTTTGGGCTATCGAAGAGGCAGCCAGCGTAGGAGTTGAACTTGACTACTATGTACCTGACGAGGGTAGTAATGTGTGGTTTGATGGCTGGGTGATACCTAAGTATGCTAAGAATGTCAAGGCTGCACGTTACTTTATCAACTATATGTGCCGCAGCGATATTGCCCTCCGTAATATGGATGCTATCGGCTATGTGAGTGCTGTTGCAACTCCAGAGGTGCTTGAGGCAAAGCAAGACGATAGCCTTGACTACTATACCGATGTCAGCTACTTCTTTGGCCCTGGTACTGATAGTGTAAAGATTGACGCTGTACAGTATCCTGATCGCAAGGTTATCGAGCGTTGCGCAATGATGCACGATTCAGGCGCAAGAACAGAGCAGATGCTCGAGATGTGGGCAAGAGTTAAGGGTGAGGTTGTCAAACCGTGGGTGCTTATTGTTATTGTTGTGACAATGTTGATGCTGCTTGTCTTTGGTCTCCGTCGCAAGGTTCTGCAGTATCGCCGCCAATCTCGCCGCTACCACCGCCGCCGTCACAAGTAATCAGCAATAGATACAAAAAATGCACTACAGTCTCCTGTGGTGCATTTTTGTTTAGAATGTAAAACCGAGTTTGATGGAAAGGCAGTTGGCTGGTTGATCATATTTATTATGGTCGTAGTCGCCGTAGGAGTATACCATATCCCTATACATATACCCCACAGCGCAATAACAACTGTATTTTTGGTTGATTCTGTAATTGACGCCTATTGACGGATTTAAGTGTAAGCCGACATCTTTATGATTATAACCCCAATCGTCAAACTCAGAAACCCTAAATACTGTACCTAATGAAAGACCGAAAAATGGTTGCCAACGACTTTTGGGCAGAATATATGCTCTTGTGGTAGCATATAAAGGTATGGCTAATGAACCTTCGCTAACTTCCCAATCAATACCTGTTCCTCCACCGACAAAGAAAATATCATTGAAACGGTAGCCTGCAATGTACTCAGCACTTAAAAAACATAAATCGTCATCCAAAGCAGGACCTGCCCCCAACTCCACCGACTGCTCGAATCCCTTTTCGATTGGAAGAATTTTCTTTGGCTCCGGCTCCGGAGCGGGTGTGTAGGTCTCGATTGTGATGCCCTGTGCGGTTTTGAGCTGTTGGGCAAAGGCAGTTGTTGCCAAAAGGCAGGCTGCGACCACTAAAACTAACTTCCTCATACTATCTCTCCTCTTTGCGTTCGTAACGGTTAGTTGGCGAAGCTACAATATCGCTCTCCAAATCTCGATTCTTGACAGAGAGTGCAGCCTTTACAAGCTCTGCATCGGCTTTTGTAGCAGTGCGGAAGTTGCGATAGAAAGCGGGATAGCCCGAAACGGTAATCTCAAGTCGCTTGTTTACGGTCGCAACATCTATGATTGTACCAACAAGCACATCGGCATTGTGTGCCTTTGCTGCGCGAGAGAGGGCGATCTTCTTGAACTCCGACATATTGGCAATAACAGCTTGGGTAATTCTGACATCTGCAAAAGCAGCCTTCTCTGTGTGTACGACCTTGGTCTTAGACACCTCAAGGTCTGCCATCACGGGCGAGAGGAGCATCGACTGCTCAGGCTCGAGGATGCGCACAGATGACTCGTAGTATGCGTGCTCGACATTCGACGGCATAGGCGGGGTCTGGCTCTGCACAGCACAGCTTGTCATAGCAATCGCTACAGCAACGATAAATAACGAATTTTTCATAATTGTAAGTTTGTTTAGCACCGCCCGACCCCTGTACGGCAGAAACAAAAAAGAAAAGCGTGGAGCCGAAAACTTATTTTAAGAGAATAGGCTCTGGTAAAGCCGCGAAGATAAAATAAGCAACAACTCCGCGCCAACCCATAAATGGATATGACGCGGTAAAATGCCTACCTATTCACTCTTCTAAATTTACCAGATTTATTCTCTGTGAATAAGTTACACTTTCCGTGAAATATGTATGGCAAAGATAGTAACTTCTTTTGAAAAAACAAAGGCATTACAGCTTTTCTGTAACGCCTTTTGTATCTCTACTTTTTCTGTTTCAGCCGCTTCAGAGCCTCGTTGTAACGCTTTGAGTTGGCATTATGCTCTCTGAGGGTCTTGGCAAAGTTGTGTGTGCCGTCAAACTCGGGTCGAGCACAGAAGTATAGATAGTCGCTCTTTTGGTAGTTCAGCACCGCATCTATAGCGGATATGCTCGGAATACATATAGGAGCCGGTGGCAGCCCTGCATTGCGGTAGGTGTTAAATGGCGAGTTATATCTTAGGTGCTTATGCAGTATGCGAGTGAGCGAAAAGTCTCCCATAGCATACTTTACAGTAGGGCAGGCCTGCAGAGGAATCTTCTTGCGCAGACGGTTGATGTATACCCCCGCAATTTTAGGCATCTCGCCCTTGTTCTTGGTCTCTTCATAGACTATAGAGGCCAAAGTCATAGCTTGATACTTTGAAAGGTTGCAGTTCGCAAGCCCCTGCTCTCTGCTACTCCAAAAGGTATCAGACTCCTTCTTCATTCGGGCAAGGAGTTGCTGTGGGGTGATGTTCCAATATACTTGATAAGTGTTTGGTATAAACAGAGCTATCAGCGAGTCACGCTTGTAACCTACAGCCTCGCGCTCGGCTTTGTTGTACATAACATTCAGGATAGTGGCTGAGTCTGCCATAATCTGCTTTGATAGCTTGCCTGCAAGCTGGGGAAGGGTTCTGGCCTCGCCAATGACCAACTTTACGGGTGTCTGTTCACCAAGCACGAACATACGCACTAACGACACAACACTCATATCATCCTTGATGATGTAGTGACCTGTCTTCATACGCTGCTCTAAATTTAGGTGCGAGGCGTAGAAGTCAAAGGCATACTGCTTGATAGTTGAAGGTATCGACTGCTTGCATTTCTCAGTCAGATCGGTGTATGTAGTCTGCTCGTCGATAAAAATAGAGCAGTTACCCTCTGTTGCACTACCATAGAACGAATTGCACGCAACTGTCAGAGTACCAACAGTTAAAGTGGTCAGTGCAATAAGCACGCGGAATATTTTTTTAAAAAATTTACGATTCATAGTCCAAAATTTTTGCAAAGATACAAAAAAAGTTTTACTTTTGCACTCGGGTAAGTCTTATACGACCAGCTCCTGCAGAACTCCCCCAGGCAAGGAATTGAGCAAGGGTATGCGGTTGTAGCGGTGCGATATAAGTAGCTTACCCTTTTTTTAGATACAATACCCAACAACTATTTTTATAAAGAACGAGGTTGCTAAGAATACTCTTAGCAACCTCGTTTGATTTATTGATATCGGAATTACTCCATATCGTCATCCTTCAGGGTCTGTGGAAGGTCGATAGACTCCTGTGGAGTATTTGCCTCAACCCAAGCCTGACGAGCTGCAAGCTGCTCCTCGGTAAGAGAGTTGTAGTACTCAGGCAGGAAGTCCTGGAAGCGTGATGCTGTCAGCTGGAAGGCTGCGCTCTGATCCTTAGTTGTCTGGCTGAAGTTGAAGCTGTGAGAGTAGATTGCATAGATTGCAAGAATGCTACCTGTAGCACCATCCTCAGGAACAACATTACCACCAAAGCGAGAGTAACCACTTGTGCGAGCAGTATAGAAACCAGGTGTAGAGGCGTGTGTTGTGCTCATAGCCTCAGGATAGCAGAGTGCAATACTGCCATAGAGGCTGATGTTGTTGATGCTATACGCCAGCTTATACCAAGGCTTGCTTACTACATACTGAACAGCGCCGTCAACAACAATACCGCTTGTGCAGAGCCAGCTTGGGTAGATGTTTGTATTGCTACCGCTGGTAAGTGCTGGCTTAGGCTCTACGCCCTGCTCGTTCTTAACACCGCGATAGGTAACGGTAAGGTTGTTAAAGCGGATAAGACGACCAAGGAAGTCCTTGTTGTAGATCTTCTTAGACTCCTCGTAGTTGTCAACCACATAGATATCGTCTGTAGCGTTCTTACCCTCAGTAAGTGTGCAGTTCGCGCCCTTGAATACGCAAGTCTCAACCTTGTTTGGAGATACGATATTTGAGTTTGCGTAGTACTTGTAAATTCCGTAGGCATTGAGGCTCTCGGTAGGTACATCACCGATAGAGAGCATCATACGGAAGCTACCCATATAGAGGCCTGCAAGGCGTACATACACCCAGCAACTCTCCTTAGTGTCGAGGTTGCAAGGATAGCTTGCAAACAGACCATTAGTAAGCTTAAGCTCTATAGCAGCAGTGCCGTCGAAGATGTGCAGTGACTTGTAGATGTTACCCTGCTCGTCGTTGCTCACTACCTTACCCTTAATGTAGTAGTCACCTACAATATAACGATCATTTGCAAGTTCGTACTCAGTACACTCATCCTCAGAGAGTACAAAACGCTTATACTTAGTCTCAGCCTGAGAGTTTGTAGAGCCTGAGTTGTTCAGGTCAAAGAACATATCCTTCAGCTCTGCAATAGTAATGTGCTGCATACCCATTAACTCCATAGCCTCGTCTGACCACTCAGATGGGGTATCTGGAGTCTCAAACTTCTCGTAGCAGCTCACAAACAGAAGGCTTGCAAGGGCTACAATATATATATTTAAATATTTCATAGTCTCTAATATTTAGAATCTGTTAGAATCTGAAGTAAACATTAAGGAAGTAGTTTGTTCCCAGCATATAGAAGTACTTCGAGTCAAAGCGAGAGTAGAATGGCTCAGCAGGGTTAGATCCTGACTCGTTACCATTCCAACCGCGGGTACGACGCATACGCATCTGCTCGTAACCACCGGTCTTGATATTCTGGTTATTCAGAATATTCTTAACCTCGAGGCTGAATCCGAGCATATACTTACGCTGGATGTAGAAGTTCTTACCAATGCTTGCGCTAAGAGTATAAGCGTGGCCAAGATCCTCCTGCTTACGAACATTGTCAATGTTTGTAAGTGCCCAAACCTTTGCCTCGTCTGTAGCAGACTCGTTACCGAGCACCTCTACATATGACTTAACAGCATTTGTAGTACGGTATGCAGGGTTCATAGAGAGGTAGAGCTTGTCGTAGTAGTTGAAGTTAACCGATGCAAACCAGTTGTTGTTGCCGCGGTAGTCGATACCGATGTTAGCAGCAATCTGAGGAGTGCTCTCTACATAGTAGTTCTTCCAGTTAACCTTATCTATCAGCTCAATCTCTGCGCTGTTGTCGATAATCTGAACAAAGTTAGGGTTTGAGATGTAGCGATAGTCGCCATAGTTGAGTGCACCCTGGAGGGCGATGCCATTCCAAATAGGTACATTGAGAGCCAACTCAACACCATAGTAACGCTTGTCGATGTCTGACATAGCGAAGTTGGTGAATGATGACTGAGTATCGTCATAGAATGAGATAACCTTTGCAAGGTCTGCCATCTGGGTGTAGTAACCCGATACGCGAGCCTTGATATAAGGCAGGTTGAGATTGTATGTAAGTTCAGCACTGTAAATCTTCTCGGTAGTAAGACCAGGGTTTACCTGATTTCGTGTACGAGGCGATACAAAGGCAGCAGCGAACTTAGGAGCGTCAGCCATAGCCATAGCGTTGAGTGCGATAGAGTGCGCACCAGAGAAGCGGTAGCTAAATGCAGCCTTAGCCTTGTAGGTGAAGTAGTTAAGGTGCTCAGAGTTGCCATATGAGTCGTTGCCGTTAGGGAACAGACCCTTGCGCCACAGACCCTGACGCCACATAGATGAGTAGCCGCCCTCTGCACCCAAAGTCATCTCAAAGCCGCCGTAGGTCATACCATACTGAGCCCAGAGCTGAGCCTGGCGAAGGTGTGCGTAGTAGTCGTAGCCGTACTTGTCACCCTCTTTAACTACGCGGGCGTGACCATTAGCAAGGTAGTAGTCAACATCGTTCTGGTATGCAATAACATCGCTACCCTTATCTCGCTCAGCGAACTTGTCGATATCGAGCCAATAGTCACCACCGAGCAGATCCTTAACGGTGCTGTAGTACTCAGTGCGGTTTACACGAGCCTTAAGACCTGCAATGATGCGGTGATTTGCATTGAACTTGTGTGAGATATTGGCAGCAAAGTTGTAGTCGAGCTGGTCTGTATGACGCTCCTCAATCATATAATTTGAGCGGTTGCCCTGAGCATAGCCCGATGTAGATGGGTCAACGTGCTGGTTGAGCGCATACATACGATCGAAGTCAATATAGCCATTCCATACCTGCATAGCGTTGAGTGCACCGAGAACATAGTTCTCAATCTGCTCATCTGAGGTCTGCTGGAAGATACCTGGGATCTCTGGTGTAATCTGGCTCAGGTAGTTTGATGGCAGATAACGGTAGTAGTCCGGACGAGGATCGGCACCATCCTTCCAGGTCAGAGCCGAGTAGCCGTTAAAACCAAAGCGGAGTGCTGTAGCTACATTGAGACGGGTGTTGTCAGAGATGTCGTAGATGTAGTTCAGTGTAACGATAGGCTCGTGAGTACGACGCACGCGGGTGTTACGCATCTTACCATCCTGATAACCGACATTAGGGTTGTAGTAGTTGCTGCCAAACAGGTCATAAGCCTCCTGTGTAGATGCCTGCTGAGCACCACGCTGCTGTGGAGTACCCAAGATAGAGAGGGCAAGGCGATGCTTTGTGCCAAAGAGCTTCTCTACAGATGCAAAGTAGCCGTAAGAGTTGTAGAAGATACCGTTTACATAGCCATTACCACCCTGACGAGTAGATACAGAGAAACCGTATGACCAGCCGTTATCAAGCGCACCTGATGCGTATGAAACCATAGCTCTCCAGCGGTACATCTGATTTGCGTTAGATACACTTACGCGGAAACCCTTACGCATCTGTGATGCACGAGCATTTACATTGGTAACACCACCGATACCGCCAATGCCAAAGTCGGTAGGGGTAAGACCTGCGCTGTTCTCCTGGTTACGGGTAGCGTCGTTAAGACCGCTCCACAAAGACCACGGACCATAACCGGTCATTGCATCGTTAAAACGGATACCATTGAGGTATACATCCTGATACATAGAGTCGTAACCACGAACATTGAAGCGCATCTCGCTAAAGCGGTACGATGCAATGTTGTTATACAAATCCTTAGACGAGCTAAGTGATGATGGCAGAGCCTGAGTGTCAGATGCAGATGAGTCGTTGTCAAACTCTGCAAATACAGAGTCGTCCATAACCTCACCAATCAGCGATGGCACAATGATAACATTGTGCAAATCGCGCATATTCTGCTCTACGCGCACCATAACCTCGAGAGTCTCAAAGTCTGGAGCTGTAAATATAAGGCGGTAGTCGCCCTGTGGCAGAGACTTAAAGACAAAGTGTCCATTGTCATCTGTAGTCGTGTTCTGGCCTGTAGACTCAATAGTAACCTTGACAAGACCTACAGCAGTACGACCATTTCGGGACAGTACCTGACCCTTGATACCGCCTTGTGCAAAGGCTGTAAAGCTGAAGAGGGTCAGCAGTGTAAGGAGTAAAAATTTTTTCATATGTAAAAGTTATAATTATTTACCTACATAAATATATACAGGAAGGTGGTCTGAGAAACCATTCTGGAAGTTGTTACCCACGAAGGTTCGCAGTGGATAGTTCTTGTACTGACCCTCCTTCTGCATCATATATGAGCGAGAGAAGATATTACCATAGAACTTGCTGCCATCAGCCTTCTGAAGCTTCAGCGCACCTGTAGAGCCGGTTGCAAGGTTCTCTGATACGATAATGTTATCGAACAGATTCCACGCATCACGATAGCCCAAAGTACCATAACCAGCCTTGAGAAGGTCGATATATGGATTGTACAAGTCGCCAGAAACCAACTTCTTGATATTACCCTTTGCACCGAGTACCTCGGTAATGCTCTTATCGGTAGCATCATCGTTAAGGTCACCCATAATTACCACCTTAGTGTCAGGTCTTGCAGCGCGAACAGAGTCTGCAATACGGCGACACTGCGCAGCAGCAGCCTCACGCTTAGGATCTGAAGCCTCCTTACCACCAAGGCGTGAAGGCCAGTGTGAAACCAGGAAGAAGAATGGCTCACCCTCGATAGTACCCCACATAGTTACAAGGTCACGAGTGTAGAAGTTCTCCCAGCCCGGCATCTCGAACTTGTGTGCCTTGCTGCCCTCGAGCTTGAATACCTCAGGACGATAAAGGAATGCGCAGTCAACACCTCGACGGTCTGGTGAGTCGTAGTGTACAATGCGGTAGTTACCGTGCGACATCTTTGGCTGGGTAATCAAATCCTCAAGAACCAGACGGTTCTCAATCTCTGATACACCAATCACAGCAGGGAACTGGCGGTTGATAAGTGCCATATCAAAGAAAACCTTGTCCATATTACTCTGCTTTCTCTGATACTTTGTGCTGTTCCACTTTTTGTCGCCTGATGGCAGAAACTCCTCGTCATTCTTGTCGGGGTCGTTGATTGTATCAAACAGATTCTCAAGGTTGTAGAAGACAACCATATGAGGCTTCTGTGCAAAACAACTCAACAGTACGCCTGCAACAAGCAGTGTGGTTAAAAGTAGTTTTTTCATAATATTATAGTTTAAAAATTCCAATCATTAATGTTCTTCTGAGCCTTTACCTGATCTGCAATAGCAGGATTGAGGTTGCGGAAGAAGCTTACACCTGCACGCTTCTCAATATCGGCAATAGATATGGCTGCGTTCTTGATACTGCCTGCGCTTGCCTGGTTCTCAAAGATAAAACCGATAGCCTTAATCTCTGAAGCATCTGTAATCTCCGAGATACTCTTCTTTGTATTACCGCTCTTAGTGCGGAGCAACAACTTGTAGCAGTGGCTCGGGCGAGCAATGGTTCTGCCTCGAGAGTTGAATGTCTTACCATCCTCAAAGAGGGTACCCACAACTACATAAAGAGTGTCTGCGCAGATAGCTTTACGCACATTGCCCTCGAGCTGACCCCAAACGCCCTGGTTGAAGGTGCTGTTCTGTGGCATCATATTTGTTGCATAGAAGGTCTGTGCATTGGTATCGTAGGTGCTGTATCGTGATGCAGAAGGGAGCATATGTCCGCGGTCAAGCTGCTTGTTGCCGCCGTCGTTATAGCCACCCTCGACAATATTCTGCTGAATACTCTCTGGCAGCGCAGGGTCAAAAGACCACGCGTTTGTACGTGAAATAGAAGGGTTTACATAGCAGTTGTGCAGCGGATAGGCCACCCAACGAGAAACCAACTTCTCTGTGTCGTAACAGATAGAGTAGTTACGCACAAAGTTACCATTTGCCAGGGTTGTATAGTATGTTTTGTGAATTAGATCATCGCTGCTTGTGTATGCAGGCTGCTCGCCCCAAGCACGATCATATACCGCATTGTCACTCTGCTCTAACTGAGTGAAAGAGAGTGTGTTAGTATAACCGTCGGAGAATTTTATAAAAACCGTAGCCGAACGCGATACGGTTGTTTCGTTCTTATCGAAGTATACATTTACTGAGCCTCCCACCTTGCCACTTTTGACAATTACATCTTCAGTCATACTGAATGAGCACCAGTCGTATCCTTCGACAATTGTTGCCTCCCAAGTGTATCGTACATCACCGGAGGTCTTTATGGTATTATAGGTCTCGTCCCAGCCCTTTGAGTTGTACGAGATAGTTGCTTTGGACTGATATGGCGACCAAGGATCCTCGTCGCTGCACGCCCAAAAGAGTGATGTTGTTGCAAGAACAACAAAAAGTCTAAATAAAAATTTGTTCATCGTCTGTATAAAATCCCCTCGGTAGGGAAGAGCCCTACCGAGAGAAATTTGTTTAAAATTACTTGAGGTGTACACCTGCTACAACAGCACGACCAGATGTTGAATCCGCTGCAGTATCAAATGTAGGAGCTGTAGAGAATACTACTTTAGACTCTGCAGTAAGACCTGTCAATGTAACTGTATACTTGTCGCTCTCTGCTGCTGTGATAGTGTATGGTGGGTTACCAGTAGCACCGTCGTTTGCAGCAAGGGTAATCTCGCTTACAGAGGCCTCACCGCCACCTACAACCTTGATATAGAGCTTCGCAGCCTTACCCTTCCACGCAAAAGCATAGAGCTCAAGGGTCTTGTCACCAGTAACAGCTACAGCTTTAGAGGTGAATACTCCTGCCAACTTGCTTGTACCGAGCTTGAAACCTGAGCAGCTGCTACCATTGATAGTCGAAGTGCCAAGAGAGTATGCAGCAATTGTTGTGTCATCAGTCGCCTGAACGAAGATAGAATCAGAGCCAAAGTCGCCCTCACCTGGGGTTGGTGTTGGGTCTGGTGTTGGATCTGGAGTAGGCTCAGGAGTAGTGCCATCGAAACGAGCACCAGTAAGACCAGTGTAGTCACTTGCCTGACTAAAGATAATCTGCATATTGCCGTTGTTGATAGAAGAGATACCCTTGATAGTACCTGAACCCTGAGCAACAGTTTCAGCACCATAAGTAGCGAACTTAGATGAGAATACAACGAATTTGTTGCCAGCAGCATCCACCATATTTATAGATGTGTGAGCACCACCTACAACCCAAGTCTTAGCAAGGTCAGAGTCTGCAACCTGAACACCCTCGATAGCAACATACTGACCCTCATACTTATTTGCAAGGAAGTCTGTAATAGATACAGCCTTAGGCTCAACGGTGTTGCCGGTTGAAACGGTAGTAATCTTGCTACCAGGAACAGTGATCTGTACAGCACCACTATACTGACTAATAGTAGTGCCGCTAAGGTCTATAAGAACCTTTGTGCCGAAGGCGATAGTGTGGTCTGCATCAAGACGAAGCTGGAGAGCACCAGTTGCATCCTGAACATACATACCCTTCTTTGAAGTGAGGTTGTTGAGCTCCATATTTGAGATAACAATACCCTCGATAGATGCAGAGTTGATAGTTGTACCCTGACCAAGTGCAAGAATCTCAGCGATAGTAGTTAAGCCGGATGGCTGCTCAGGCTGCTCGCCACCGTCACCTGGCTGCTCAGGCTCGCTGCCGCCAGGATTCTCAGTGTCAACAGGCTCGTCAGTGAGCTTTACACCGCAAACGATTACGCGTGGTGCAATGTCTGGAGCAGTACCGCTATGAGTAGTGAATGCGAAGTCTGCATTTGTACTAAACTCGATAGATGATGTGTCAGCAAGACCCTCAAGCTTTACTGAGTAGAGGTCAGATGCAGCAAATGTAAGTGCTGTGTATGGAGGGTTACCGGTTGCGCCAGCATTACCTGCAAGGTTTACAGACTGAACAGCACCGCCATCAACTCGGAAATAGAGAGTTGCGGTTGTGCTCTTCCAAGCTACAGCGTAGAAGTTCAAATACTTAGTGCCAGATACGCCAACAGCCTTAGAGGTAAATTTACCCTGCTGCTTTGACTTACCCAACTTGAAACCAGTTGCAGCCTGACCACCGATAGTTGTAGTACCAAGGCTGTATACTGCATTTGTTGAATCATCTGCAGAGCAAACAAAGGCTACATCTGAAGCATACGCGCCCTCAGCAGGTGCAGGAGTAGGCTCATCGCCACCCTCACCTGGAACAAGCGATACGAAGATAGCATCCTTACCCTGAGGAGTGTTGTTGTATGATGTACGAAGAGTACGAACAGTGATAGTATCACCAGCCTTAGCACCAGATGCTGCCCAGTACTTCTGCTCGCCAGTAGGGCTGCTCAAACCGTAGATATAAACTGTACCTGTAGCATCAGTAAGATCGAAGTTACCATATGTGGTGTTTGCTACATTTGAGATTACACCGGTAAGCTCGTAGTATGTTGTGCCATCCTCAGCAGCAGCCAAGAACTCAGCTACAGTAGCCTTAACAGCGTCTGTAGGAACATTGCCACCACCATTGTTACCGCCACCATTGCCACCAACGATGTTGAACTCAACAACAGGACCATCACCACCCTCTACAAGACGGAAGTCGTCAAAACGAAGAGCTGCCTGATACTGATAAGTTGCATCTGGAAGAGCAGTAGTAGTGTCAGCCTTGTAGTTGTTGAACTTAACATAGAGCTTGCTTGCATCTGCAGGCAGGGTAAATGGAGCGATAGCGTAAGTCCAGTTGCCGTCAGGCATAGTTGAGAATGCTACACTACCCCAATTTGAACCATCAACACTTACCAAAATAGAGAGGTTCTCACCCGACTTAAGTGGAGTTACAACTGGAGTGTAAGGCGATGCAATAAGAGATGCATACTGGTTGAATGCAGTGAATGAGAATGTGTAATTCTTAACACCGCTCTTGATGTTGATGTTGTTGATAACAAACTCTGTATCGGTCTTAGCCTGGAGATAAGCATAAGGTGCGTCAGTTGCGTAAGTAGCACCTACAGGAGCCCAAGTCTTACCTGAGTTACGAACAGATGCGTTCTTACCTGTATAGGTTACACCGCTCTGGTCAAAGCCCTCACCACCTGTTGGAGCCCAACCTGAGTATGCGTCAACATATGGCCAGTAGCCGTCAACCTTAGATACTGAGCTACCACAGTTGTCAGAGTAAACAAATGCACCGCCTACGGTTGGAACATCACCGTCAGACTGGGTAATTGCGAGGCTTGCCTTCTTAGTGATAGGGAAGCCGCTAACATAGCCGGTTGCAGTGAAGGTAACCTTGATGGTACGCATAGCTGTAGCAGCTGGTACCTCAAAAGTTACTGCAGACTCACCAACGCCTGAAGTTGAAGATGCAACTACACCCTCAGCGTCAATGTCGAGAGTCCACTCTGCAGGAGTAGTTACAACTACAGCCTCGGTAGTGCCACCAGCGAGTGGAACAGTTACAGATGCAGGTGTGACAGAGATTGTCGGAATACCCTGGAAACCACCAGTGTTCTCCTTAGTCTCTGTACACGAAACTGCCACGCCTGCAATCAGCAAAACTGCTGAGAACAGAAACGAACGAAAAATGCTTTTCATACTGTCTTGTGTTTAAAAGGTTTATAAATTATTTTAATTAAATATAAAATTTCTTATACATAGCTGTGCATTATATGCACAATAGCTGTCAAAGTTACGGATTATTTATGAAAATACAAAAAAAGCGACAGTTTTGTTACTTTTTTCTATCAATTTGGTCATAAAACAAAAAAAAGACAGCCCGTGGAAGGCTGTCTTTTGGGATGTAATATGTTCAGATTTTACTTCTCGGGACGCATTACAACATAAACCATATTGTTGTCAGCAAGTACCTTTGCAGCAAGCTCTGCAACCTTCTGGCCGTTCATTGCCTTTACAATATTCTCGTAGTTAGCTACGCGGTTTACAGCCTCGCCGTAAGTGTAGTACTGATAGATGTAGTTCATCCAAGCACCGTTCTGTACAAGGCGGTTGTTCCACTCCTTAATCAGGTACTCGCGCACCTTCTCAAGATCCTCGCTCTTAGGACCATTTGCAGCCAGCTCCTTAAGCTCGGCAACAACGATCTCAGAGAGCTCGTCAGCCATAACCTCGTTGGTATCAAACTGAATAACGAGCTGGTAAGTAGGTGTGTAGAGTGCGCTTACCATACCGCCTACAGATACGCCATAGGTACCACCCTTCTCCTCACGGATAGAGGTAGTATAACGAGAGCGGAGGATATCCTGCAAGAAGTTCATTGTGATGCTATTCTCGAGGTTGTACTCGATATCACCTGTGTATATGCGGCAAACGCTAACCTTAGGCTGCTGCATAGGGTGGCGGAAGTCGTTGATAACCTCATTCTTAGCATAGCGAACACCGTCGTCAACACGCTTGGTAATCTTCTTGCTTGTTGGCAGTGAGCCGATATACTTCTCAACAAGTGGCTTGAGGGTCTGAAGCTCTACATTACCTACGATATATACAGTAAAGTCTGCAGCATTTGCAAGCAACTGACGGTAGATAGGCTCTACACGCTGGTAGTTGATAGACTGCAGCACCTCAGTAGAGATCTGCTGACGGCGTGGGCTGTTGTTGTAGAGGCTCTTGAGCTGCTCAGAAGATGCTTTGAAATCTGGGTTAGTCTTAAGATTCTCTACATAGCTGATATACTGACCAAGTACAGCGTTGAAATCATCCTCATTGAAGCGAGGTGAAGTGAAGCGGAGGTTAACCAGCTGGAAGATAGTCTCCAAATCCTTTGGAGAACCGCTACCTACTACTGTAGTTGTATAGTCGTCTGGAGATACGCCTGAAGACGCACTCTTACCTGAGAGCTGCTTGCGAAGCTCTGTAGAAGAGAACTTGCCAACACCCATCTGGCTCATAACAAGTGACAGATACTTACCTGTGTTGTAATCCTCGTCGCTAAGTGCAGAGATACCTGACTGAGATACCATACGAATCTGAACCTCATCAGCCTTGAAGGTGGTAGGCTTAACTACTACCTTAATGCCATTCTTAAGAGTCCACTCGGTAGTGCCAAGAGTCTGATTCTCAGCTACCTTCTTAACCTTTGAGCCCTTGAGAGCAGCAGGATTTGCGATAAGCGGCTCCTTGACGGTATTGTCCTGATATGGGTCGATCTGTGCCTGCTTGACAGTAGCCATAATATTGAGAATATCGCTCTGGGTAGGGTTTACAACGCCATCCTTCTTAGGAGCATTTGCGATAACAACATTATTGTGGTCGGTGATGTAGCGAGCAAATACCATATTGATATCATCGAGTGTGAGCTCCTCGATAATAGCCTTATCCATATTCCATTCAATCTCAGCCTCTGGGAAGGCAGTATTTTTACGGAATGCAGAGAGGTAACGGCTTACATACTGACCATTCATACGGTCGTTACGGTTAGTATAAGCCTGCTCCTCACGACGCAGTACCTGAGCCTTTGCTCTCTCGAGCTCACCCTCGGTAAAGCCGTGACGACGGATACGCTCGAGCTCTACGAGTGCAGCAGCAAAGCCGTTTGCAAGGCCGTTGTCCTTAGTGGTTACGCCAACGATAAGGCTCTCCATAGTAGGGCAGATGCCTACGCTACCATTCATTATGTATGCCTGGGTAAATGGTGCATCTGGTTTAGAGGCGATCTCTGCCAGGCGAGCATTTGCCATAGTCGAACCGATAGAGTTGATAAGGGCCAACTTCTCAGCAATGATAGTGTTGTTGTACTCCTTAGGCATTGCAGCACGCTTGATGTAGAGGGTAATGTCGCTCTCGAGCATCTCAGGATCCTCAAATACAGAGATAATAGGCTCCTGGTTGTCAGGTACAACGATATCCTGCTTGATTGCAGCATCTGCTGCCGGTGCAGGGATGTCTGCCATAAGGGCCTTAACCTGTGCCTCAACCTTCTCGGCGTCGATATCACCAACGATAACTACAGCCTGATAGTCAGGACGATACCACTTGTGGTAGAAAGACTTGATGTCGTCATAAGTAAATGACTGAAGGCCATCGAGGTGACCGATAAGGTTGCGCTTCTCATACTTGCTACCCTTGAACAGAGTCTGGAGCAGGTTGATAGTCGAACGCCAAGATGCGCCGTCACGAGTACGGAGCTCCTCCTGGATTACGCCGCGCTCCTTGTCAATCTCGTCGTGGTCAAGTGTGATGAAGTGTGACCAGTCGTGCAGGATGAGCATAGCTGTGTCAATCACACCCTGACGAGCAACAGGTACATCCTTCATAAGGTACTGGGTGTAGTCCCAAGAGGTACCTGCATTGAGGTTTGCACCAAACTTAACACCTACCTTCTCAAGATACTGGATAAGCATCTTATCAGGCAGATTCTTAGTGCCGTTGAATGCCATATGCTCAAGGAAGTGAGCCAGACCCTGCTGGTTGTCCTCCTCCTGGATAGCACCTACATCGTGGATGATGTAGAAATCGGCAAGTCCCTTCTGCTTGTCGTTGTGGCGGATATAGTACTTCATACCATTCTCCAACTGACCTGTTCTTACGGCAGGATCCTGCGGGATTACAGGAATTGCCGGGCGATTACTCATCTGAGCAACCGCTGCAAATGCAACTAACGCTGCAATTACTGATAAGAAAAGTTTTCTCATTGTTGTAATAAATTAGTTAAAAATAATCTTCATTTTCTGGTTTTTGCTCCGTTTCAGGTGCAAATATACCCCCCCCTTGAATTTTCCAAATTTTGAGTCAAAAAAATCGCGGATTAGGAGTTTTTTAAGACTCAAACTCTAAAATATCGCCTGGCTGGCACTTGAGCACCTTGCATATCGCCTCAAGAGTTGAGAAACGAATAGCACGACCCTTACCCGTCTTAAGGATAGAGAGGTTTGCCTGTGTAATTCCAATCTTCTCAGCAAGCTCTGTTAGAGAGATATGCTTTTTAGCCATTAACGCTGCTAACTTGATATTTATTGCCATACAAAAAATAATATACTATTCAACCTACAAAAGTAATATATATTTGTATAAATTGCAAGAAAACACCCTTTTAGTCGATACTTTTGCAGTTGATAGTAAAAATGACTATATTTGCACTATGGAAAATCAAACAACATACAGCTATCAAGTAGCTACGCAGAATGTAGATTTTACTCTGCGTGCAACCATCGACTCGCTTGGTAATTATATACTCAATACCGCGGGTATAGATGCACAGGGTAAGGGTTTTGGCGTTGATGCACTCGCTCCGCAGAACCTGACTTGGGTGCTTTCAAAGATTGTTCTTGAAATTGATTCTCGCCCCGAGCAGTTTGCAGATTTTAATCTTACCACTTGGGTAAATCAGAATACAAGACTCGTCTCTACGCGTAATTTTACGCTGTCTGATAAGTCGGGAAATGTGTTCTGTCGTTCGCTCTCGCAGTGGTGTATGCTCGATTTTGTACGTCGCATACCTATTAATCTGGAGACTATAGAGACACTATATGAGCCATATATCTGCCCGGAGCCGTCACCTTGTGAGTTGCCGCTCAGACTGAGGGCTATTGAGCCGGATGTGGTGTGTGAGCATAAGGTGGTTTATAGCGATATCGACTTTAATAACCATATGAACACTATGCGTTATATCTCTATGATGGTCGATATGCTTGATATAGAGCTTATTAAGAGCAATCGCCCACTGCGCATAGATGTTCACTTTATGAACGAGTGTCTATATGGTCAGTTGCTTAAGGTGGGTATGCAGAGTGTTGAAAATCAGACACTATTTGAGGTTACACGCGAGGATGGTGTTGTGGCTTGCCGAGCATCGTTTGTTTGGAAATAGTAGAGTATGAAAATTGTAATTTTAGGGCCTGCACACCCATACCGAGGTGGACTTGCCTCGATAATGGAGACTATGGCACGCGAGTATATCTCGCGTGGCGACGAGGTTGTGATATATACCTTCTCGTTGCAGTATCCATCGTTGCTATTTCCCGGCAAGAGTCAGACTGTAGATACCCCTGCACCGTCAGATTTGCATATCGAGCGAGTGATGAATACCTGCAACCCCATAAATTGGATTGCACTTGGTCATCGCATTCGTCGAGAGGCTCCGGATATGGTGTTGATGAAGTATTGGACTCCATTTATGGCCCCTTGCTTCGGTACTATAGCGCGCATTGCCCGTAGTAATGGTAAGACAAAGTTTGTCTGCCAGATTGACAATGTAGAGCCACACGAGCACCATATTACCGACCGACCGTTTAATCGCTACTATTTGGGGGCAGTTGATGGTTTTGTCTATATGTCCGAGCAGGTGCATAACGAGCTTAAGGAGTATACAGCAGCCCCTGCACTCTTCTCACCACACCCTATGTTTTCAAATTTTGGTAAGAGGGTAGAGCGCACAGAGGCGTGTCGTAAGTTGGGTCTTGACGAAAATTGCGACTATCTGCTCTTCTTCGGTCTTATTCGTGAGTATAAGGGTCTTGACACCCTGCTTGAGGCGTGGAAGATGGTGCGTCGTGATGGGTTGAAGCTAATTGTGGCGGGTGAGTTCTACGAGAGCAAAGAGAAGTATGAGCCGCTGCTTGAGGCGTTGGGTGGTAGTGTTGTTCTGCACGATAGATTTATTGCGGATGATGATGTGAAGTACTACTTCTCGGCTGTTGATGCCCTTGTGTTGCCATATAAGACAGCTACGCAGAGCGGCGTGACCCAGATTGCCTATAACTTCTGTACGCCAATGATTGTCACTGAGGTAGGTGGTCTGCCGGAGATTGTACCTGATGATAGGGTGGGTTATGTATGTCCGCCGACAGTCGAGGGTGTTGCCGACTCTATTGAGAGTTTATATAAGGATGATAATCTTACTCGCTTTAGGAGTAATATTGTCCAAGAGCGTAAACGCTTCTCTTGGTCTGCAATGTGTGATAAGATTACGGAGGTGTATAATTTAACAAAAAAGGGGTAAGCCCCCTTTTTTTTGTTTTTGTAGTGATTCTAACTATTGTAAATATAGATAAATAGTGCTACCTTTGTTAAAATAACCAAATAGTGTCAAAACCTAAAAACTAATTATATGAAAGTAGTATGTATTGGTGATGCTTATATCACCGCGGAGATGATGGAAAATGGTGTGCGTCCATTGCTTAGCAATGACGACAGTGTGGAGGTGTTCTTCTTTGGTCTGCCTGACAAGACAAGTATGCGCGATATAGCTAAGGCTATTGAGACGCGTCAGTTTGATGGTATTAAGATGCCAGAGGGGTTGTATGAGGCGGCAGCAGATGCAGACCTGCTGATAACTCACCTCTGCCCAATCAAGCGCGATTTGTTTGAGGTGGCAAAGAATCTCAAGGCTGTAATGTCGTGCCGTGGTGGACTTGAGAATGTAGAGGTCGAGGCGGCAACGGAGCATAATATAATTGTGTCGAACAATCCGGCTCACAATGCTAACGCAGTGGCTGAGTTCGCTGTGGGTGTTATCCTTTCTGAGACTCGAAATGTTGCTCGCTCGCATATGGCACTCAAGCAGGGTACTTGGCGCACAACCTACCCAAATAGCGCAACAGAGATTAAGGAGATGGTCGATATGACCGTGGGTATTGTCGGCTTTGGCTCTATCGGTCGCCTTGTAGCGCACAAACTCTCTGTATTTGGTTGTAAGATTATCGCTGCAGACCCATTTGTAAAGAGTTCTGAACTTGATTATGTGACTATAGTTCCATTTGATGAGCTGCTTGCAACTGCCGATATTGTCACTCTGCACGCCCGTTCAAATGGTGCGATTATGACTGACCGCGAGTTTGGACTGATGAAGCAGAACTCATATTTGGTAAATACTGCGCGCTCATATCTTGTCGATGTAGAGGCATTTAAGCGAGCTATGGATAGCGGTAAGCTACTCGGTGCTGCAATCGATGTATTTGAGACCGAGCCTGAGATTCCAGAGTTCTATCGTCAGTATGACAACATTACACTAACTAACCACTTGGGTGGTCTTACAATCAACTCATATTGCGATGCTCCAGCTTATGCGATGAAGAACTACTTGGGTTATCTTCGTGGTCAGAGCGAGCTGGCATTCTGGGTAAATAAAAAGCAACTGTCATAAACACTAACACAAACCTATATGAAATCTATTTTAACTTCTCGTCCTGAACTCAAAGCTGCCCTTGATGAGGTGGCTGAGGTTACTGGTTATCTGTGGCAGAAGGGTTGGGCAGAGCGTAATGGTGGTAACCTGACGCTCAACATTACCGAGTTTGTCGATGATGAAATGAAGGCTATGCCTGCTATTAGCGGTGTGCTGCCGATAGGTGTTACCTTGCCAAAACTTAAGGGTTGCTACTTCTATTGTAAGGGCACAGGTAAGCGTATGCGCGACCTTGCAAAAGACCCAATGTGTGCGGGCAGTATTATCCGCATTCTCGATGACTGCGCAAGCTATGAAATTATCGCAGACTCGCTTATTGTTCCGACCTCTGAGATCTCGTCACACTTGGCAATACAGAACTATATGCTGGAGTGCGGCTCTGGCTATAAGGCCACACTGCACACACATCCTATCGAGTTGGTGGCAATGTCGCACTCGCAGGAGTTCCTTGATTCAGAGCATCTTACACAGGTGCTGTGGTCTATGATTCCTGAGACGCTGGCCTTTGCTCCGCTGGGTATTGGCGTTGTGCCTTACGCACTGCCATCATCTACAGAGCTTGTAGAGCCTACGATGAAGCAGATTGAGCGTTACGATGTTGTACTATGGGAGAAACACGGAACAGTAGCCGTTGGTAAGGATATTATGGAGGCTTTTGACCAGACCGATGTGCTCAATAAGGCGGCAGCTATCTATATGACCGCCAAGAACTTCGGCTTTACTGCCGAGGGTATGACCCCGCAGGCTGTGGCAGATATTAGAAAGGCATTTAACCTACCAGACAAACGAAGATAGTTATGAAAAAGATTATTACTCTGCTCTCTGTGGCTCTTTTTGCCTTTACCGCTTGCACAGAGAGTGCACATAGTGTAAAGATTCTCGCTCACCGCGGAAATGCCAGTACGGGTAGCGAGTTTACAACCGATGAGAACTCGCTCGATGCCCTTCGCCGCGCTCAGGAGCTGGGCTTTGCGGGTGTAGAGTTCGATGTACATCTTACTGCTGATAATCAGCTTGTTATCCGTCACGATAATAAGATTACAGCTGAGCTTAGCTGCCAGGGCAACACCTTTGACGAGGTTCGCGCTCATACCTTGCCGTTTGGTCAGCAGATCCCGACTCTGCGCGAGTGGCTTGAGCAGGCAAAGCAGACCCCGCACATCAAGCAGTTGCTCGAGATTAAGGCTCATAAGGGCGGTCGCGAGAAGCAGCTGATTGCACAGAGCCTTGAGATTATCCGCGAGTTAGATATGCTCGACCAGATGTATATGCTCTCTTTCGATAGCGCAATCCTTGACGAGGTGCTTAGTCAGGAGCCTAATATGAAGGTCGTACTTAACTCAAGCAACCTCCACCACTCACTCACCCCGGATGAGGTGAAGGCAAAGGGCTATCACGCTGTGTCGTATAACATCAATGTGATTCTCAACCACACCGATTGGATTGAGCAGTTCCGTAACCACGGCATTGAGACCTTCCTCTGGATGGTTAACACCCCATATACCTATAATATCGCCAAGGAATTAGGCTTTATCTGGGTCACAACTGACTTCTACGATGCAATTACTGCTGAATAGATTTTCGGACAATACAATAAAAGCGTTGCAGAACACTGCAACGCTTTTATTGTTTAGCCAACGGCTATAATTACTTGATATTTGGCAACTCGAGGCCGTAGCCCTTGCGGCGGTCATCTGCCTTGAGATAGAGCGCGAAGAGTAGCGCGAGAACGCCCAGAGATGCGAACAGCAGCATTGGTACGGTATAGTTATAGCTTACGCCCTCTGCTCCAGCTGCAATCTGCTCTGCAACGCCTGGGTTTGTCTTCTCTAAAGCCCAGCCGATAAGCATTGGGGTGAAGCTAAGACCGAAGTTCTGCACCCAGAAGATAAGTGAGTATGCGCTACCGAGGAAACGCTTGTCCATAATCTTTGGAATAGATGGCCAAAGAGCTGCAGGAACCAGCGAGAATGATACGCCGAGTAGCACGATAGCTGAGTAAGCAACAACCTTGCTTGGTACAGCAGGCAGAACGAGTGCAAATGTGAGGTGGCAGACAATCATAAGCAGCGCACCGAGGATGAGCATAGTTGCACCCTTACCGCGCTTGTCAAGATACCAGCCGAGGAATGGGGTAACGCAAGCAGCACCGATAGGGAACCAACGGAAAATATCTGCTGCAGTAGTTGCATCAAGGTTAAGGTTGCTCTGGAGCATATTTGCTGCGAACTTCTGGAATGGGAAGATAGCAGAGTAGTAGAGCACGCAGAGCATAGCTACGATCCAGAAGAGCTTGCTGCTGAAGATCTTACCGATGTCAGAGAACTTGAACTCCTCCTCAGGATCTGCGTTATCTGCAGCACCTATCTGCTTGTCGAGCTTCTTATCCATTACGCAGAAGATTGCGTAGAACAACAGACCAATGCAGAGCAGAGCCAAACAGAATGCTACCGGACGAACTACTGAAGGGTCAACACCGCCGATGCCAGCCAGACGAGGTGAGATAGTAAAGATAAGGAAGACACTGATACGAGTCAGAGCCATCTCAAGACCCATTGCAAGTGCCATCTCCTTGCCCTCGAACCACTTAGCCATAGCCTTTGATGCGGTAATACCTGCCATCTCACAGCCGCAGCCGAAGATCATAAAGCCGAATGATGCGAGCTTTGCAGATGCAGGCATCTCAACCCACCAAGTGCTGAGCCAGCTCTCAAGGCCTGTGCCGATAAACATATCGCTTACGGCGTAGTACTTGATAGCAGCACCGATAATCATAACGATTGCCGATGTCAGACCGGTAAAGCGGATACCCATCTTGTCGAGGATAATACCTGCAATGATAAGGAAGCCCCATACATTGAGCAGATACTCAGAACCTGCGTAGGTTCCGAAGATATCTGATGTCCAGCCACGCTGAACCTGAATCAACTCCTTGATTGGAGAGATTACATCAACGAACATATGAGCAAAGAGCATCATCAGTGCGATAAGCACCATTGCTGACCATCTTGCCCAAGCTGAATCGCTGAGATTCTTTCTAATAGTTTGAGTCATAATTGTGATTGTTATTGATTTGAGTAATTTTTAAGTACATCGTAAGCCTCTGTAATACCAAGCTCACCCGCCTTTGATATATCGAGGCAGCCCTTGCGGGTATCCTTCATATATATTTGTAGCAGTCCGCGGTTGTAGAATGCCTCGGCAAAGTATGGGTTGAGTTCGATAGCCTTGGTATAGTCATCTGCCGCCTCTGGGAGCATTCCCGACAGCGCATATAGATTTGCGCGGTTGTAGTATGCGTATGCAAAACCTGGGTGAAGCTTTATGGCCTTATTGAGGTCCGAAATAGCCTCGCTATAGTCATATGTGCGGGTATGCGAGTTGTGTAGACGGCGTGCAGGGTCGCTCTCGATACTCATTCGCTGGTAGCCGTTGTCAATCGACGAGATAAAGTCAATCATCTCAGCCTGAGTCGCTGCGCGGTTAAGGTAGAGGAATGGATTTGACGGATTGAGAGCAATTGCCTGCGAGTATGTGTTTACAGCATTGGTATACTGCTTGATGAGCGACTCGCTGATAGCCAGCTCAAAGAGGCACTTCCACGCACCCTCGCCCTCGACAACCTTAGCCATCTCGCGGTAGTTGTGGTTAATTGTAACCAGCGAGTCAGGGGCAATGTTAGTCTCAAGGCGTGAAATCTGTAGCTGCTTGTTATCAAGCTCGGCAATAAAGTCCTCGGCACGCTGTGAGTGGAAGCGGCGCGTTGACTGCTCAACATCTATCGAATCGCGATTGCGCATAGTGAACTTGAATAGTGGCAACAGGGTCATATTGTCGCTACGGTTACCACCGCGGCTCTTAATCTTCTCAAATGACGAGCCCGCAATCTTACTCTCAAACGAGAGTAGGCGATTGAACTTCTGCGTTGTGTCGGCATAGATAGAGTATGTGCTGTCGCTTAGGCGAGAACGATACTCGGCAATCTTGCGCTCGGCAGTCTGCTGATCCTTCTTAGCACCCGCATTGTCGCGGAGCAATCGGCGCAGGTTACTACGACCTAAGTATGCATTTGCAAAGTCTGGATATAGCTCAATAGCGCGAGTATAGTCCTCTACAGCCTGCTTGATATCACCGAGCTGGGTGCGCAGAATAGCGCGATTGTAGTATACAAGCACATTGTTTGGCGAGTACTGAGCCACCTTATTATAATCCTCAAGAGCGCGGTTATAATCGCCTATGTTGCTGCGAATAATTGCGCGGTTGAAGTATGTGATAGAACTTGTAGAGTCAAGCTCAATAACCTTATCAAGGTCAGATAGTGACTGCTGCGGGCGGTTAGTCGCGTTATAGACAAGGGCGCGGTTAAAGAATGAGAGCGGTAGGGTAGAGTCGCACTCGATAGCCTTGTCGAAGTCTGCCTCGGCCTCTTCATATCGCTTCTGCTCAAAGTATAGAGCACCACGACGGTTGTATGAGTTTGGATTTTCTCGGTTTGTGCGTACAGCCAGATTAAAGTTCTCGTATGCCCTTACCGTATCCTTAAGATAGAGATGGCAGACGCCTCGGTTTAGATATGCATCTGCGACCTTCTTCTCAAAACGGATAAAGTTGTCAAAGTCTGCAATTGCATCCTCAAACTGCTGGTTGAGCAGTCGTGTAACACCACGACTAAAGTAGGGGTTAGGTAGGTCGGGACGCAGATCGATAGCCTCGCGGAAGTCCTTGAGTGCATCGTCGTAATTTCCTAACCTTGAACGAGTTATGGCTCGGTATGTGTATGCGGTGGTAAAGACAGGGTTCTTATCAATAGCTATGCTGAAGTCGGCATCAGCACCGATAAGGTCGTCAAGGTTATACTTGGCAATACCACGAAGGAAGTAACCCTCATAGGCATCTTTGTCGAAGCGTAGAATGACATTAAGGGTGCGGATTGCCTCGGTAAACTCATTCTCCATCATCTGCTGGCGACCTACCCAAAAGAAGTACTCACGGTTGTATTGTGCTGTTACCTCCGTGGTGCAAAGTAGTGCGATTGCAGATATAAAAATATAGAGTTTACGCTTCATTATTCCAACTCGTAGCCAAAGCGACGTAACTGACGATCCGAGTTGCGCCAGTTGTCGTTAACCTTTACAAATAACTGTAAAAATACCTTCTTGTCGAGGAAACGCTCAAGATCCTGGCGGGCCTGCTGACCAACCTTCTTGAGCTTCTCGCCCTTGTGACCGATGATAATTCCCTTCTGCGAGTCGCGTGCAACATAGATAGTGGCACTGATGCGGTCAATAGCCGCCTCCTCCTTGTAGGAGTCAATCTCTATCTCGCAGCAGTAAGGAATCTCCTTGTCATAGTTGGTGAGTATCTTCTCGCGGATAATCTCAGATGCGAAGAATCGCAGAGTCTTGTCTGTAAGAGTATCCTTGGGATAGAATGGCT
Source organism: Alistipes sp. (assembly GCA_045654345.1). Classification (GTDB taxonomy): domain Bacteria; phylum Bacteroidota; class Bacteroidia; order Bacteroidales; family Rikenellaceae; genus Alistipes. The sequence continues at coordinate 131,533 of JAZOND010000015.1, forward strand.
CACCCTCGGGAAGTAACGAGAGGATGCGGTCAAATATTGCACCGATATTAAAGCTCTCCTTTGCCGATGCAGGGATGATAGTGGCCATAGGCAGACGCTGCTGCCAGAAAGAGACCATCTCCTCGAGCTTTTCCTGTGTTGTTAGGTCAATTTTGTTGATAATAAGCAACACGGGAATGCCGCTAAGGGCGATCTTCTCAAGAATATCGCTATTGCGGTCGCTTGGCTGCTCTACGGTGTCGGTTACATAGAGAATAACATCTGCATCAGAAACAGCACCACGCACAAACTTCATCATTGACTCTTGAAGTTTGTAGTTAGGCTTGAGAATACCAGGTGTATCTGAATATACAATCTGGAAGTCGTCACCATTTACAATACCCATAATGCGGTGGCGAGTTGTCTGTGCCTTAGATGTGATAATCGACAGACGCTCACCCACAAGGGCATTCATCAGTGTACTCTTTCCTACATTTGGGTTGCCTATAATATTTACAAAACCACTTTTATGTGCCATAAATATCCTCTTTTTAGCGACGGAAACCTGTAGGCATCTGCGGCATACGAATCTTGCCACCTGCAGCCATCTTCATCATCTTGCGCATATCCTCAAACTGCTTGAGCAGACGGTTTACATCCGCCATAGTAGTTCCCGAACCCTTAGCAATGCGCTCACGACGACGTGCGTTGATAATCTCAGGATGCTCACGCTCTTGTGGAGTCATAGAACCGATAATAGCCTCAGTCTGCTTGAATACATCGTCGCTGATATCTACATTCTTGAGCATCTTACCCATACCCGGAATCATAGAGGCCAGGTCCTTAAGATTACCCATCTTCTTAATCTGACCAATCTGAGCAAGGAAGTCGTTGAAGTTGAACTGGTTCTTGACAATCTTCTTCTTGAGCTTGCGAGCCTCCTCCTCGTCGAACTGCTCCTGAGCACGCTCAACCAAAGAGACAACATCACCCATACCCAAGATACGATCAGCCATACGCTCAGGGTGGAATACCTGCAGGGTATCCATCTTCTCACCACTTGAGATGAACTTCAGTGGCTTATTTACCACAGAGCGGATAGAAATAGCCGCACCACCACGAGTATCACCATCGAGCTTGGTGAGTACTACGCCGTCAAAGTCGAGGCGGTCGTTGAACTCGCGAGCTGTATTTACAGCATCCTGACCGGTCATTGAGTCCACTACAAAGAGGGTCTCTGATGGGTTTACTGCAGCCTTGATAGCAGTAATCTCAACCATCATCGCCTCATCTACAGCAAGACGACCTGCTGTATCGACAATAACGGTGTTGATATTCTTCTGGCGAGCATACGCAATAGCGTTCTGAGCAATCTGTACAGGGTTCTTATTGCCATCCTCGGTGTATACCTCTACGCCAATCTGCTGACCCAGAATCTTGAGCTGGTCAATAGCTGCAGGACGATAAACATCGCCTGCCACCAACAGCACCTGACGACCCTTCTTGCTCTTGATAAATGAAGCGAGCTTACCAGAGAAGGTGGTCTTACCTGAACCCTGGAGACCGGCAATAAGCACTACGGCAGGGTTGCCCTCAAGCTTAATGTCTGTAGCCGTGCCACCCATAAGGACTGCCAGCTCGTCGCGGACAATCTTTGTCAGCATCTGACCAGGCTTTACGGCTGTAAGTACATTCATACCCAGCGCCTTAGTCTTTACCTCGTCGGTAAAGTTTTTGGCAACTTTGTAGTTAACATCGGCATCAATCAGTGCGCGACGAATCTCCTTGAGAGTCTCGGCAACATTAATCTCTGTAATGCGACCCTCACCTTTGAGGATTTTGAACGAGCGTTCAAGTTTCTCGGTTAAATTTTCAAACATCTTGTATATAGTTTTTTATTAGTCCATATTACGGCGCGAAGATAATAAAATTTTTCGTATATTTGTCGTATGAAACAGATATTACTACTTTTTACAGTACTTTTTATCTCCTGCTCGACCATTCAGCAGGCCACTGTCTCGTCTCGAAAGAGCATTGCCGACGGTGTAGATGTTATCGAGATGAACTATACAGTCACAAAAGAGGACAAGAAACTGCCTACAAAGATCTTTGTTATGGATGTCAGTTTGTCGGATAGAGTGGCTATACTTGCTACTGTAGCCGATGACGATAATGCCTCAATTAAGGATACGAAGGAGTTGCAAACATCTATAGCTCCTATCTCGAAACAGCTTGAGGCTATGCAGGCTAAAAGGCAGCGTATTAAGGTGTTGGGCGGTGTTAATGCCGACTTTTATCATATCAAACGCAGTAATATGATTTGCGGAGCTATGTATCGTGGTGGTGTGTGTTTGAAGGGTGATATTGGTGACGGAAAAATGTTTGCAATTCTCAAAGACGGCTCGGCGCGTTGTCTGACAACAGAGGAGTATAATGCACTTGATAAGAGTCTTATTGCCGAGGCTGTATGTGGCAATCTAATGCTGCTTGACAATGGCGTGATACAGAGTGTTGATACTCACCTTGAGCCACGCACTGCAATAGGGGTGACAAAGAGTGGAAAACGCCTCTTTATTCTTGTCGGAGATGGTCGTCGCAAGGAGTATTCGAATGGTTTATCTTATGCTGATATGGCTCACATATTCAAGAAGTTAGGTGCTTATGACGCTGTTAACCTTGACGGCGGTGGCAGCTCCTCGTTCTGCATAGGTGTGGGAGAGGGTAAGTTCGCACCCGTAAATCGTCCATCGGATAAGGCCGGAGAGCGATTTGTGCCTAATGGATTGGCTGTGGTTAAGCTACAATAACCCCTTCTCGTAGAGTATTACAATCTGCTCAAGCAGGATATCGTCTTGATCTGGGTCGTAGTCGGTCTTAAGATTGTTGCCAAACATCCTGGCAAGTGCCTGCCAGATGCTTGCCTCAAAGCCGCCGCGAAACTCTTTGATAATCTCATAGGCGGTGTCATCTGTCTGACGGTCAATGAGTTTTAGAAGTACAGCACCATCGTATATAGTCATCTTCTTAAGCACAGGAGTATACTCGCGAACAAGACGCTTTTCGATACCCTTGATATACATCTTCTGCTGCTTTTTGGTCGGTAGGGCAAGTAGCTCGGTCTCCATTGTGGCCATTAGACTCTTTGCCTCCTGAGCAAGCGGATAGACACGCTTTACTGCCCTTACAAGACGGGCATAGCGACGCATATCGCGCTTTCGGGCATATTTGCGTACGGGCGTGAGGTGATAAACGGCAATAGAATCACCATTTTCGACAATCCACTCACTGTGCCATATTGCGCTCTCTCTGCGCCCTTGTGCCGATGTGGTTAGGGTAATCAGAGAGATGAGTAGAAGTGCTATGTAACGACCTTTTTGCATATTTTTCACTGCAAAGATAACGAATTGACAAACAAAGTAGTATCTTTGCAAAGAAAAAAAGATTATAAATTATGGAAATAGGACTCTCTTATACATCAACTGCAATGGTTGATAACACAAACACAGCTGCTGCTCTCGGCTCTGGCGATATGGATGTTTTTGCAACTCCTGCAATGGTTGCCCTTATGGAAAATGCGGCTATGAATGCCGTTGCTCCCCATCTCGAGCAGGGACAAACTACTGTGGGTACACAGATATCTACAAGCCATATTAAGGCATCAGCTCTCGGCGCAACTATCTCAGCTACAGCAACTCTTACAGCTGTTGATGGTCGTAGCCTGACCTTCGCAATAACTGCACGCGAGGGCGATAAGACTATCGGAGAGGGCACCCACACCCGCTTTATTGTCGATCGTGAACGCTTCCTCGCAAAGCTGAAGTAATCCTCTAAGATATACATTTCCTATATTCTGACGCAGTCAGACTGCCTACAATAAACAACAAAAGCACCTTGAAAGGTGCCTTTGTGTGTTGAGCTGCCGGGACTCGAATGTCGTACGAATGTGCGTCATCACCGACGAGGCAGCGTAGTCAAGCAGAGCTTGGTGCGCGAATAGCCGAGGAGGTAACCCTAAACCATACCGCAACTCAATGTTTTGTAGGCGTTGGATATGCTTTAGCATATCTAAATATATGAAATAGGCGACATCTGAGCTTGCTCATAAATATAGCCTATTTCTTATATTCTGACACAGTCAGACAGCCTACAATAAACAACAAAAGCACCTTGAAAGGTGCTTTTGTGTGTTGAGCTGCCGGGACTCGAACCCAGAACGACAGAACCAAAATCTGCTGTGTTACCATTACACCACAGCTCAAACAAGTGCTCGTAAGCGGGTGCAAAGATAGTAAAACTTTTTTGGTCTGCAAAATTTTCAGCAGATGTTTTGCGCTACTAATTTTAGTGTTATTGGGCTGTTGGGGATAATAAAAGTTGGTAAATATGATGAATTTTTGATTGAAATTGCTAACTTTGTGAAAAATACCTAAACCTATGAGAAAAATTTTTACAGTTGTGCTACTTTTGGCGGCTTTTGCTGCGAGGGCAAATGGATTGAGTTATCCTTATCAATCTGCTCAGATAGTCGAACAGCATCGTGAGCCTATGCGCTCGAGCTTTATTGTGTATCCTACTGCAGAGCAGGCTGTAGCGGGTAGTTGCTATCGTACCTCGCCAAACTATCGCTCGATAGAGGGTGAGTGGAACTTTCAGTGGTTCAGACACTTTACAGATTCTCGCCCGGCGGACTTCTACTCTGTTAAGTACGACGACTCATCGTGGGCAAAGATGCCTGTGCCAGGTTTGTGGGAGCTGAACGGTTATGGCGATCCGTTGTACAATAATACGGGCTATGCGTGGGATAATCAGTATATAGATAACCCTCCGTTTGTGCCGCAGTTTAAGAATAGCGTGGGACTTTATCGTCGTTATATTGAGGTGCCAGCTCAGTGGCGAAGTAAAAAGGTATATATCCACATCGGCTCGGCCACATCTAACCTTGCGCTGTGGGTAAATGGTAAGAGAGTAGGTTATAGCGAGGATAGTAAGTTGGAGGCTGTGTTTGATATTACAAAATATATCAAGGCTGGCGAGAAGAATCTATTTGCTATGGAGATTCATCGCTGGTGCGACGGTACATATCTTGAGGATCAGGACTTCTGGCGTCTGTCGGGTATTGCACGCGACTGCTATATCTATGCCCGCGACAAGGCTCATATTCAGGATGTTAAGTTTACAGCTGACCTTGTGAACAACTATATTGACGGCGAGTTGTCGCTCAGCGTAGATGTAACTTCGGGTATTAAGTGGGTTGATGCTGTGCTTACTGATGCCGCTGGTAATGTGGTCTACAAGCAGCGTATGACCCCATCTGCAGGTAAGGCAAAGGCTGTGGCTGCAGTTGGTAGTGTTAAGGCGTGGAGTGCAGAGACTCCATATCTCTATAAGCTGACCATATCAACAGCAACCGAGGCTGCTGCGTTTAATGTCGGCTTCCGCAAGGTAGAGATTAAGGGTTCGCAGCTGATGGTTAATGGTAAGGCTATTCTTGTCAAGGGAGCTAATCGTCACGAGCTGAATCCTGAGCGCGGATATGATGTCAAGTATGAGGATATGGTGCGCGATATTAAGATTATGAAGGAGCACAACCTCAATGCTGTGCGTACCTGCCACTATCCGAATAATCCGTTGTGGTATGACCTGTGCGATAAGTATGGACTATATGTGGTTGACGAGGCAAATGTCGAGTCACACGGTATGGGTTATGGTGATAAGAGTCTGGCACATAGAGAGGATTATAAAATGGCGCATCTTATTCGCAATCAGCGAGTTGTGTTGCGCGACTATAACCATCCGTCAGTAATTGTTTGGAGCCTTGGCAACGAGGCAGGTAATGGCGTTAACTTCCACGCTTGTTACGACTGGATTAAGGGCTACGACAAGTCTCGTCCTGTGCAGTATGAGCAGGCAAGTCATATGAAGTATGGTGATATTGCGAAGAATTACAACTCGGATATTGAGTGTCCGATGTATGCAAGCTATAGTGATTGCGAGAAGTATGTGACATCTAACCCTAAACGCCCGCTGATTCAGTGTGAGTATGCACACGCAATGGGTAACTCTGTGGGTAGCCTTAAGGAGTATTGGGATTTGATTCGTAAATATCCTCACTATCAGGGTGGTTTTATCTGGGACTTTGTCGATCAGGCTTTGGCGTGGAAAGATCCTAAGACAGGTGTTACATTCTACCGCTATGGAGGTTGTTATAATGACACAGATCCGAGCGATGATACATTCTGCAACAATGGCTTTATTGCAGCATCGCGTACACCTCATCCAAGTGCAAGAGAGGTATGGCATCAGTATCAGAATATTTGGACCTCGGCCATTGATGCTAAGAAGGGCCTTATCGAGGTATATAACGAGAACTCATTCCGCGACCTGAGCAACTATCGTCTTGTGTGGGAGGTTACTGCTGATGGTAAGAGTGCGCTTACAGGTGCAATAGATGAGCTTAATGTGCCTGCAGGTATGAGGATAAACCTTGCCTTGGGCTATAAGGATGCGGCTATAGACAGCCTCGAGGGTGAGGTTATTCTGACTGTTCGCTATCTGCTTAAGAGTGATGAGCCGTTGCTTAAGGCTGGCCATTGCGTGGCTTATAATCAGATAGTTATCCGCAACTATGATGCTCAGGCTGAGTTTGATAAGTGCAGACAGAGTGCCGCTGGTACACTGAAGGTTGATTATGATAATCGCAAGATTTCGGGTGCAGATTTTGAGATTACATTTGCAGGTAAGGGCTATCTTAATAGCTACAAGCTTGCAGGTAAAGAGCTTATAACCAAGCCTATAGAGCCTCTGTTCTATCGTGCAATGACAGAAAATGACTATGGCGTTCGTAAGCGTGCAACAAATACTGTATACTACCACTCTTGGAAGGCATTCCGCAAGATTGCGTGCTATATGGATCTCTTCCTTATTGAGGAGCAGGATAATAGTGTACAGGTTACCACTAAGTATAGCTATGGCGAGCTGGGTATGGTGGTAACGGTTAAGTATACTATCGACGCTGAGGGTAAGGTTACTATCAGCGAGATGATGAAACCAGGTAGCGCGAAGATTGATATTCGCGGAATGCTCCGCTATGGTATGGCATTCGCTATGCCTGATAGCTTTAAGAATATTGAGTTCTACGGCGCAGGTGGTTCTGAGAGCTATATTGACCGCAAGAGTGGTACGCCGATAGGTGTATACAGTCAGAGTGTAGACGAGCAGTTCTGTATGACCTATTCACGCCCTCAGGAGAGTGGTTCTCATTGCGACTTGCGATATTGGACTATTACTGACGATAGCGGCTGTGGCGTTAAGGTGCAGTCAAATATACTCTTCACAGCTTCGGCTCTGCCATATGCAATTGATCAGTACGATGTTCTGTCAGAGAACTACCGCAAGTATCCGCAGCTGCTCGAGAAGGATGGTAATACATATGTCAATATAGATATGGCGCAGTCGGGTCTTATCTGCGAAAATAGCTGGGGAGCAATTGCCCTTGAGCAGTATCGTATTCCGTATACCAATCATAACTTCGAGTTTGTTATTATCCCTGTAAGACGATGAAGGGAGTGTTTGTGATACTTGCCTGCTGGCTTGCGGGTAATCTACTCTCGATGGCGATAGATGGCTATATTTCGGGTAATATTATCGGAATGTTGCTACTCTTTGCTCTGCTCTGTGCAGGTGTGGTCAAGGGCGAGACTGTTCGCCCTGCGGCCAAGTTCCTGCTTGGCACGATGGCTCTTTTCTTTATCCCTTTTGGCGTTGGACTTATCGAGTCGTACGATATGATTATGGATAATATTGTGGCAATCGTCGTGGCGACTGTTGTCAGTACCTTTGCGGTGATTGTTGCTGTGGGATGGGCATTTCAACTATTAAATAAGCGCAGACAATGAGAGCATTTATAGAGTCCGATATTTTTCTGCTAACAATGACCGTGGGGCTGTTTATTCTTAGCGGCTATCTGTTCCGTAAGACGCGCCTTATGTTGTTGCATCCCGTATTGCTTACGGCTGCAGCGGTGATTGTATTTTTGAAGGTGGCTGATATTGATTATCAAACATATAAGGGTGCAGTTTCGATTCTCGACTTTGCCTTAGGAATGTCTGTCGTCTCGCTCGGATATCTTATGTATGAGCAGGTAAGCAAGCTCAAGAGTGCGACTCTGCCAATTCTCGGAGCAACAGTTGTGGGTTGTATTGTGGGAATAGGTACGGTTGTAGGAATAGCTGCGCTCTTTGGTATGGAGCGCGATATAATTACCTCTATTGCCCCTAAGTCGGTCACCGTGCCTATTGCTATAGCTGTCAGCGAGCCTCTTGGTGGTGTTGTGGCTGTGACCTCGGTGGTGGTATTTTGCACGGGTGTGCTGGGTAGTATCTGCGGAGTTAAGCTACTATCGCTATTTGGCGTTACCGACCCTATGGCTCGAGGCTTTGCTCTTGGTGCCGCTTCGCACGGTATAGGAACAGCACGCGCCATCGAACTTGGTGTAGTCGAGGGCGCGATGTCTGGTCTTGCAATGGCACTTACGGGCTTCGGAACGGCCCTGCTGCTGCCACTTGTTGAGAGGTATCTCTATTAACCTACATAATACTCGAGTAGGGTAGCGGTGCCTTTGATGCTAATTTCGTTGCTGTCAGCTGGGATGAGGACTACCTCGCCACGAGTGATGGCCTCGGTGCCATCATCGGTGATAATCTCAGCATTACCCTCGGTGCAGTAATAGAGCACAAAGGAGTCGAGCGATGAGAGATTGCGCTCTGCTGAGCCTGCAACCTTGAGAATATTGCAGGTAAAGTAGTCGCAGCTGGCAACCTCTGTAGCCTCATTTATGCGGGCGGTATAGTCGCGCTTGCAGTTTGCGGCTGTAGATGAGAAGTCGATGGCATCTACGGCATAGGCAGTATGCAACTCGCGAGACTTGCCGTTGCTGTCTACTCTATTCCAATCAAAAATACGATATGTAAGATCTACGGGCTGCTGAATCTCGATAAGAGTAACGCCGCCTGAGATAGAGTGTACGGTGCCCGATGGAATAAGGAAGGCGTCGCCAGCCTTAACACTCACAGGGTTGATAATGTCGGCAATAGTACCGCTGGCTACAGCCTCGATATACTGCTCGCGGGTGATATCTTTCTCTTTAAAACCTATATACAGCAGGGCATCTGGCTCAGCATCAACAATATACCACATCTCGGTCTTGCCACAGCTGTCGTGACGCTCGGCTGCAAGGTTGTCATCAGGGTGTACCTGAACAGATGTACGCTCCTTGCAATGCAGGGTCTTGAGAAGCAGCGGAAACTCAATGCCATACTGCTCAAAAACGCCCTCGCCAACAAGCTCTGACATATAGACCTCAATAGCCTCCTGCAGGTTGTTGCCCTTGAAAAAACCGTTTGATATTACCGAAATATTGCCATCAATGCCCGAGACATCCCAACTCTCGCCATAGACCTTACTCTTGTCTACGCGCAGACGCTGCCCCTTCTTCATATCGAGAAGAGCCTCGCCGCCCCAGATGTGCTGCTTGAGTATTGGTTTAAACTTTATCGGATACATATTTATATTTAAGTCGGAGTAAATCCCCGATATGTTTTTTTGTTTGTTTACTATTCAAAAAGCAAATATACGATTTTTTTTATAAACAAAAAAGAAAATCATTCCAAAATGGGTTTTGGAGGATATGATAATCAAAAAGCGTACTTAAATATTGGTAAATAAGAGAGCTTTTTATACTTTTGTGGCGTGTAATATAATTACTATATCAATATGTCTTTTTTGTCAACTCTTAAGGGCTGTAATAGGGTTATATATGTGGCAATTGTCGCAGTGTTGTTGCTGGCTATATTGTTGGGATATGTGCCTGGATTGGAAATTGTCGGTTCGTGGGTTACACCGCCCGTCGCGCTCTTTTTAGGATTGATATTTGCACTTCTCTGTGGTCAGCCATTCCCTAAGTTCAATAAGGCGGTATCTAAGAAGTTGCTTCAGTACTCGGTTATCGGATTGGGTTTTGGTATGAACCTTCACCAGTCGCTTGCATCAGGTAAGGAGGGAATGTTATTTACCATAGTTTCTGTTATCGGTACTATGGTTATTGGTATGATAATCGGTCGTCGTATGCTTAAGATGAATAGAGATACAGCCTATCTTATCAGCTCGGGCACAGCTATTTGTGGCGGTAGTGCCATTGCAGCTGTAGGCCCTGTTATTAAGGCAAATGAGGGTGATATGTCGGTGGCGTTGGCGACGATATTTATACTCAATGCCATTGCGCTGTTCGTATTCCCGATATTGGGTGAGTGGATGGGTCTTACCCAGCAGCAGTTTGGAACTTGGGCGGCTATTGCCATTCACGATACAAGCTCTGTGGTTGGCGCAGGTGCTGCATATGGTCAGGAGGCTCTGCAGGTGGCCACAACCATCAAGCTGACTCGTGCGCTATGGATTATTCCGTTGGCGTTAGTAACCTCGCTAATCTTTAAGAATGATAGTAAGAAGATATCTATTCCGTGGTTTATCCTCTGGTTTATCGTGGCGATTGTTGTAAATACATATCTGCTTGATAGCGTGCCAATGGTTGGAAAGATTATCTCCGGAGTAGCTCGTAAGGGGCTTATTATCACAATGTTCTTCATCGGTGCATCGCTATCTACCGATGTGCTTAAGGCGGTTGGGTTAAAACCGCTTATTCAGGGCATACTGTTGTGGGTGGTTATCAGCGTAAGCTCGCTACTCTATATCCTATATATGAATTAAAGGCTCTCGGCTATTTTTGACAGCTCGACATAGAGTCGCTGTACGGGCAGTCCCATAACATTGAAAAATGAGCCCTCAATGCTCTCAATAGCCACATAGCCTATCCACTCCTGAATACCATATGCTCCAGCCTTGTCAAATGGCTTGTAGGTATCTATGTAGTAGTCAATCTCCTCGGTAGTAATCTGGCGGAAATTAACAATACTCTCCACTGAAAAACTATGTGTACGCTCTGCTGTGCGTATGGTCACGCCTGTAATTACCGAGTGGCTCTTGCCCGAAAGCATAGTAAGCATTGCTACCGCCTCGGCACGATCTGCAGGCTTGCCAAGTATGCGATTGTCAGCAATAACTACGGTATCGGCAGTTAGCAGGATGTCATTTGCCTCAAGACTCTTGGGGTATGCATTGCTCTTAAGTGTAGAGAGATACTCAGCCACCTGATTGCAGGGCATCGCGGAATCAAAAGTCTCGTCGCACTCGAACTTATCGGCAAGTGTAAATGTAAGTCCGCAATCGGATAGCAACTGACGGCGGCGTGGCGATGCAGATGCAAGAATCAGGTTGTATTTCTCTAACTGTTTGTGTAGTAGCATATTAAAAGGCGCGTATGGCGCGAATATGATATGTGTATTGTTTGTAATTTGCACTCTCTGTGTTAGTGCTAATATCGAAAAGATATACCCAGAATTGATCCATCTCAGTAGAGGATAAATAGCGAGCATTTGTCGCAAATGGAGTGGCCTCGTACTTGCGGATAGCCTTTGCAAAGTTGTTGCTATTAACCACTTGTGACAGCTCTTTAAGCTCCTCAATAGAGGGAAGATACCAATTTTTATCAAGAGATTGACACCACGCAAAGGCTGGATACTTTGTCTGCCAATCCGATAATGAGATGATTGTTGACATATTAAGTGAGCCTGAAGTCTGACTATTGGCATTGGTTGTTGTAAGTTCGCTACTCCACGCAAGTAGAGTCTCGGGCTCGTGTAGAGATACAATCATTCCCGACTTGCCTGTATTATCAACCTTGTAAACTATGCCCATTACGCCACCAACGCTATATAAATCACCAGCTTCGTAATTTTTATTTGTTTGCTGGCTGGCATCCTTATTACAGCTGGCAAGGGATAATAGACATAGTAGAAGAGATAGTATCTTTCTCATACTACTTTATGCTGAAGTTAAGTGGTGTAATATCATTGAGCGCAACAGTGATACTATCACCCTGCTTTACCTCTACAGAGATGCTGTTGGCGATAAATATCAAATCTCCGGTCTTGAGTGTCAGCTTGTTAGAGGCAAATGATACACCCTTGTCAATAGTGCTGATAATGTTGCTGTCAATATAGCTCTGTACATTATCACCGATAGACATAAATAGAGAACTCTCAGCTGTAAGCTGCTCAGGGGTGAGCCACTCTGTGCCGATGGCTGTTGAGTGGTCAAAGCAGTATGCCTCATCAGCAGGACGAGCCTCAGAGATGGCCTTATTCATAATATCGCGAGCCAGGAAGGTTACTCCCGCTGTAATAGAGTCGTAACAGCGTGACGCAAACTTAGGGGCTATGCACTTGGCAAGGCGAGAGATGCGAACAACAATACCACTGCCGCAGACAATATCTGACGAGATGTGCGGAATGTAGAAGTTGTCGTTATTACGCAGTACGGCATTGTCAGGTCGAAGTGTGATATAAGCCTCTTTGTCGCTATCTATGTTGTGGAGTACTACTATCTTCATTATTTTACTATTTGAGTGTGTTTACAATGTCTGATGCAAATCGCTCTGATGCACCATCGCTGCCGATAAGTGCGCTCAGGGTTTTAAAGTCGGCAAGCATAGTCTGACGCTTTGATCCTCCCTTGAGTATTGAGCTAAGTTCTGCCGCTGCATCCTCAATATCGAGCTTAGCGCAGACCAACTCGCGTACAACCTCGCGGTTCATATTGATATTTACCAGCGAAACAAACGGAATCTTGAGTACATATGGACGCAAAACCTCGTAGAGCTTAGGTATGTGATAGAGCACCATCTCAGGAATGCCCATAAGTGCGGTTTCGAGGGTTGCAGTACCTGAGGTGACGATAGCTGCCTCGGCGTGTGCTAAGGTGTGCTGTGTCTTGCCACAGAGGTACTTGACATTTGAGCCTGCAAGGTATGTATCGTACACCTGCTTGTCTATCCACGGCACGGCTGTGACGATAAATTGATAATCGCTAAACTGCTTTGATAAGGCAACCATATTGGGCAGATTCTCGCGAATCTCCGACACTCTACTACCCGCCAATAGGGCTACAATAGGGCGTGAGTCAAGGTTGTTGTCAGCTATAAACTGCTCACGAGAGGGTAGCTGTGCTCTCATCTCGGCAATGTCGTCGACAAGCGGATTGCCACAGAATATAGGCTCAATACCCTTGCTACGGAAATACTCGGTCTCGAATGGAAAGATGGTGTAAAGACGGTCTACATACTTAGCAATACCCTTTACTCGCCACTCCTTCCACGCCCAAACTTTCGGGGCAATGTAGTAGTAGACCTTAATACCCTTGCTCTTTGCCCACTTGGCTATGCGCATATTAAATGAGGGATAATCAATCAGAATTATCACATCGGGGGCAAACTCCTCAATGGCAGCCTTGCACTGATCTATCTGCGAGAATATGGTCTTCAGATTACGCAACACCTGCGCAAAGCCGAAGAAAGACATATCTTTGTAGTGCTTGACAAGATTTTCGCTACCACCAACCTCAACCATTCGGTCACCACCACAAAAGCGGAAGCGGGCATCGCTATCCTTGTTTGCAATACCTCGCATCAACTTACTGCCGTGCAAATCTCCTGACGGTTCTCCCGCAATAACAAAATACCTCATATTTACTCCAAAAGATCAGGCCTTAAGGCCTTAGTGCGCTCGAAAGCTTGCTCCTCCTGCCACTTGGCAATCTCTGCGAAGTTGCCGGATGTGAGCACTTCAGGAACTTTCCATCCATTGAACTCTGCAGGGCGTGTGTAGACAGGTGGGGCGAGGAGGTCGTCCTGGAAACAATCTGTCAGAGCCGAAGCCTCGTCTCCAATAGCACCCGGGAGCAGACGAACCACAGAGTCGGTGATAATGGCTGCAGCCAGCTCGCCGCCCGTGAGAACATAGTCGCCGATAGATATCTCACGAGTGATAAGGTGCTCACGAATGCGGTAGTCAACGCCCTTATAGTGGCCGCAGAGGATGATTATATTCTCCAGCGTTGAGAGTCGGTTTGCCTCGTGCTGGTTATACTGAATGCCGTCTGGTGAGGTGAAGATAATCTCGTCGTAGTGGCGTTCACTCTTGAGCTTCTCGATACAGCGGTACACAGGCTCAATCTTCATAACCATACCAGCCTCGCCACCGAAGGGGTAGTCGTCAACAGTACGGCGTTTATCGTCTGTATAGTCGCGCAGATTATGAACAACGATCTCTACAAAACCACCCTCCTGCGCACGCTTGAGGATAGACTCGTGCAGTGGTGACTCGAGCAGTTCGGGAACGACGGTGATAATATCTATACGCATAAAAAATCTGTTTTGAGTGTTGTTTTAGAAGTTTATCTCGCCATTGATTGCCTCCACCACAAATGGATTGTAGAGCGACTCGTGGCCGATAGTTGACTTGTCACCGTGACCAGGGTAGATGATAACCTCGTCGCCCATAGGGATAATATTCTCGAGAATAGAGTGCATAAGGGTGCTGTAGTCGCCACCAGGTAGGTCTGATCGGCCAATGCACTCGCGGAAGAGGGTGTCTCCCGTGAATAGCTGCTTTGACGGCTCGTGGTAAAGACATACGCCACCAGGGGTGTGACCAGGGGTGCGGATAATCTTAAGCTCGCTGTCTCCAAACTTGATGCTGTCAATAGTCTCAAGGTCAATATCAATCTGCGGAGGCTCTTCCATACCATCTGAGCAGAACATCGCAAAGTTCATTGTGGCCATCTGACGCAAAAACTCATCCTTTGACGAGAGGGCAAACGGAATGTTGTAGGTATCTTTGAGATACTTAACGCCCAGCAGATGGTCAAAATGTCCGTGGGTATTGACTGCCATCACGGGCTTGAGGTTATGCTCGGCGATAAACTCTGAAAGGCGGGCATTCTCTCTTGCGTAGTTGTTGCCTGCGTCTATGATAATACACTCCAGCGACTGATCCCACACCACGAAGGTGTTCTCCTGAAGAGGGTTAAATACAAACTTTACAATATTCATAGTAATATGTTAATTCGATAATCATTATTGCACAAAGATAGTGAATATAACGCAAAATACAAACGCACAAAAAGTAAAAAGAGCACCACGCAGGTGCTCTTTTGTAGTTTTATAGGCGGAATTTGGCGTTGACGGAGTAGCTGAGCTTGATTTTTTTAAATTCGATAGGCTCCTCAGGGGTCTGCTCGGCCATAACCTTGGATGCTGAGCGCGCCAGAACTAAGCCGTCGTTGTAGTATGTCGGCGAAAGGCCGCGGTTGGAGTCGTAGATGTAAATACACTTGCCTATCTGCTGACCTATGGCCTCTGCCAGCTCGGTTGCTATCTGCTTGGCGTTGACCATAGCCTGCTTGCGACACTCGCTCTTGTAGCGTTCAATGTCGGTGTGACCGACGCGCTCTATAGCAATATTGGAGATGCCGAGGCTGCCTAGCTTGTCAAATACGGCAGTTAGCTGCTCGGGAGTGGTGAGCAGCAGCTGATACTTGGCCACATCGAGCGATGTTGAACGCTTGTAGTAGCTGTTAGAGATGTTGGCAATACTCAGTGCCTTCTCGGTGTCGATGCCTAACGACTTGAGGGCTGAGACCATCTGCCTGCGCTGTGTCTCGAGCGGCAGTCGACCCTTGGTGTCGCTCTCGTCAAGGGTTATAGATAGGAAGAATTGGTTTGGAACAATCTCCACCTCGGAGGTACCCGTTACCTGAATGTAATTCTCGGCCTCTTGTGCTATAGCAGGCAGGGTACAAGCAAGCGCGAGTAGCGCGATAAAAATCTTTTTCATAGGAATGACTGTTTGTTAATGGTATAACGACAAAAAGGGTGCAAATATTGCAAAAAAAATACCCTCGAGTTTTGAAGTGATCCCAAAAGTTTAGACAAAAAACTTTTGGGGTCACTTCAAGCTGAGAGGGGTATTAGTACCCTTATAACAAACTTGCGTTCATTGTATGTAGGTTTTTGCGTTATACGCAAAGATAGTGATTTTTATTTTAATCTCAAAACCTATCGGTATAATTGTATAGTATTGTACATCAGTTCCTTATCCTCATCGGTCATAGGGCTCTCGCGGTAGAAGACCATATCGCCATCCTTGGTGATGAACATCAGCACGAACTTGTTGTTCACATCGGGCAACTTCCACGCGTTGCGCAGGCTATGGTCGTTATCGGCATAGTTGAGTGACGGTACATTCTTGCCCAGCACCATTCTAACAACGGCGCGAACAAGACCGCCTGGAAGCTTAGTATCGGCGAGGTTGAGAACTGCATATCCCTGAATGTCCGGACTATAGGTTTTGCCCTCAAAGCCCATTGCGCCATCGGCCTTAAGCTCCTTCTCCAGTGCGCGGTTTGCGCTTTCGGTAACATACGACTCAGGGTCGACATAGAAGAGGAACATATGGCGAGAGCCGTAGTCTGGCAGATCCGAGGTGTCGTTTGTAAGGGTTACGATGGTCGGATTTACCACGTGGTACGGGTTTTCGGGTGATACGCTGTACAAAAATTCGCGAGTAACAGCATCAGGAGCAAGTGGGCGAGCACGCTTGCTGGCAAGTTTGGTGCTCATCTCATTGCCACCGAGCTTCTCGCGTTGCTTTGTGTCGTCTGCCTTGTCGGCTTTCTGAGCAAAAGCGGGCAGGGTTAGCAGCAACGCTGCAATAATCAGAATATTCTTCAGTCTCATATTATAATAATAGTGTGTTTCTAAGTGCTATCGTTTTTCGAGCTTTACAACATTCTCAACGTGGTGTGTATGTGGGAACATATCAACAGGCTGCACGCTCACAATGCGATACATACCGCTCATAAGGGCAAGGTCGCGTGCCTGGGTAGCAGGGTTGCAACTTACATAAACGATGCGCTGCGGTGCGGCGTTGAGAATAACATCAATAACCGGCTCGTCAACACCTGCGCGAGGTGGGTCGAGAATAATAACATCTGGACGACCATTGCGCGCAATAAACTCATTATCAAGCACCTTCTTCATATCGCCTGCGTAGAAAACGGTGTTGTCAATGCCGTTGATTGCAGAGTTGACCTTAGCGTCCTCAATAGCCTCTGGAACATACTCGATACCCACAACCTTCTTGCACTGGCGAGCGCAGAAATTGGCGATAGTACCTGTGCCTGTGTAGAGATCGTAGAGAGTATCGTCCTCCTTAAGCTCTGCTGCCTCGCGAGTAATCTTATAAAGTTCGTAGGCCTGCTCCGAGTTGGTCTGATAGAATGACTTAGGACCCACCTTGAATTTCAGACCCTCCATACTCTCGAAAATATGGTCCTTACCTGCGTAGCAGATAGGGGTCTGGTCTGTAAGTGAGTCGTTCCACTTCTCATTTACGAAGTAGATGAGCGAGGTAATCTCAGGGAAACGCTCCTTAACAGCATCAAGCAGGGCGGTGATGCGTGGCTTGTCATCCTCATTGAAAATTACGCTGAGCATAATTTGGCCAGTAGAGGCTGTGCGGATGATAATGCCGCGCATAAGTCCCTGATGCTCACGGGCATTGTGGAACGAGTAGTTGTGCTCTATGCAGTATGCCTTGATAAAGTCGCGAATGGCATTTGATGGCTCAGGCTGGAGGTGGCACTTATTGATATCAAGTACCTTATCGAACATATTTGGCACGTGGAAACCAAGCGCAGGTGCGGCTGCAATCTCGCCTGCCTGAGCAATCTCCTCGTAAGTGAGCCAACGACGATCGGCAAAGGTGAACTCGAGCTTATTGCGGTAGTAGAGCTGCTTGTTTGAGCCAAGGCACGGCAGTACCTCCGGAATCTCTAACTTGCCAATTCGCACAAGCTGGTCGCGCACCTGAGCAGTCTTCTGATTGAGCTGCTCTGAGTATGGTAGGTTCTGCCACTTGCAACCTCCGCAGACACCAAAATGCTCACACACAGGCTCGCAACGAAGCTCTGAACGCTTTACAAAGTTCACCACAGTGCCCTCCATAAAACGGCGCTTTTTTGCCTTAATCTGCACATCTACCACATCTCCGGGAACGGTCATCGGTACAAAAACCACCATTCCGTCGTGGTGACCCATAGCCTTACCCTCAGCTGCGAGGGTAGTTATCTCTAAAGCCTCAATAAAGGGCATTGGACCTCTTTTTCTTGCCATAATATTATTATTTATCGCGCAAAGATAATAAATTTTTTGCTTTTAGCCTTCGGCTACCAATATTTCGCGACTTTTTAAACATTTAAAGCTTGGTGAATATCAATACTATTGTGTGTTTCGTTTATTGAAGAAAGTTAAATATAGCGGTTTGATCTATTTGCAAATGCTATAATATGATTGTATAGTTGAAAAAAGTTAATTTTATTTTGGCATTTGAGAAAAAAGTTCTATCTTTGCACCACCAAAAATGATTTGGTGCGATGAATTCGTAGCTCAGCAGGTAGAGCACAACACTTTTAATGTTGGGGTCCTGGGTTCGAGCCCCAGCGAGTTCACCAGACGGCAATCTTCTGATTGCCGTCTTTTTTTGTATTTATGCCACAACTACGTTGTATGATTAAAGGAGTTTTTAGGTCTGTATACAAGCATACACCTAACACTCCTTTAATCTGATATGCAATGCATATCTACCACAAATACAAAACAGCAAACTTGCGGGCATTTATGGGGTTGCCGATACTGCACACTGACGATTTGTGTGCAGTATCAGCGATGACGCTTCGCGACATTCGAGCCCCAGCGAGTTCACCTGACGGTTGCCTAAAAAGGCAATCGTCTTTTTTATCTATTTGTGTCGCCACTGCGTTGATAATGAAAGAAATGCTTTGATATACACATTGTCTAAATATTGTGAATAGATATAAAAAACAAGCGCACCCTTTTGAGTGCGCTTGCTTTTGTATTGTGGTGTACCTTACTCCTTAACCAATACGATGTAGTCGCCAGCAGCCAAGGTAGTGGAGAAGGTTGCAGAGTTAAGATTTACAGCTGCGCCGGTAATCAGGTTCTTCCACTCGCCCTGAACAGGTACATTGCAAGTAGCGTTGCTTGCGGCATTGGTGAAGTTAGCCATAACGATGACGCTACCACCTGCGTTGCTATAAACCAGGGTCTTAGCTGCCATATTCGCGTCACCAACCTTCCAAGTGTTGATAGTAGTCTTACCATCGAAGCCGTACATATCTGGGTGTGTAGTACGGAAGGTGATGCACTTGCTAACTGCGTCGTAGAGAGCCTTGCGGTTAGTGTCGTTCATATACTCCCAGTGAACAGGCTTAGGCTCAACCTTCTGGCCATCATCGCTACCGATGGTAATGTCGTAACCCATCTCACCGAACTGCCACATCATCTTTGGATATGGAGAGAGGAAGTGGAGTGCATATGCGCCCTGGAGGTGCTTTGAAATGCGTGCCCAGTCGTTCTTAACAAATGTCTGACCGTAAGCTATAGCCTTGTAAGCTACGCGCTCCTCGTCGTGGTCCTCAATGTTACCTACGCGACCAAATGCAGCAGCGCCGCTAATATCACTCTTGCCGCTACCAGTCCAGCCCATAACGGTCTCAGAGTACTGGCTAACAGCCTTGCGCCAGAGCATAATGCCCTTGTACTCAGCAAGCTCGTTCTCCTCCTGAGCGTCAGAGAGGTGCTCAAGGATGATATATGCGTCAGACTCAACCTCACGGATAGCGTCAGCGTAGTCCTTGATAATAGCGATACGAGAAGCATCGTACTGGTTCCAAGTACCTACATTGCTACCTGAGTTCTTCTGAGTAAGTCCCTTAGAGAGGTCAAAGCGGTAGCCGTCGATGTTGTACTCCTGAAGCCAATACTGAAGCATAGCCTTGAAGTACTCGCGAGTCTTGCCGTACTCGTGATTGAAGTCGTGGAATACATTGAACGGGTGGCGAGCAACCTTGTTAAAGAATGGGTTGTTGTTAGATGCCTGACCGTCAGCGTCGCACCACATCTTCATCCAAGGGTGAAGGCCTGTAGCGTGGTTGATAACGATATCTACGATAACTGCGATGCCGCGCTTGTGGCACTCGTCGATAAAGGTCTTATAGTCCTCTACAGTACCGTAAGCCTTATCAGCTGCGAAGTAGAAACAAGGGTTGTAACCCCAGCTGTTGTTGCCATCGAACTCCTGGATAGGCATCAGCTCAATTGCGTTGATACCTAAAGTCTGAATATGGTCAAGCTTAGCCATAGCGGCCTTCACTGAGCGCTCAGTAGTAAAGTCGCGGAACAAAAGCTCATAGATAGCAAGGCTGTTCTGCTTAGGACGCTTGAAGTCTGTTACCTGCCAATTATAAGTTGCAGGAGTAGTTGAGAATACAGATACAACATCGTTAGTCTTGTCAGCAGGATACTGGCGAAGGTTAGGGTAGATGTTTGCCTTCTCGTTGATATACTTGTCATTCCAAGGATCGAGAATCTTTGTACCATATGGGTCAGCACACTTGATAGTCTTGTCTACGAGGAACTGATATGCCACCTCGGTATTTGGAGCAAGACCGTCAATAGTGAGCCAGAAGTAGTCACCATCCTTCTTCATCATATGCTTGTTAGAAGGGATAAAGTCGTTGAAGTCACCCAAGAGGACAACCTGCTCCTTGCCTGGGGCAAACAGAACGATGGTAGCAGAGCTGCCATTTACGGTAACACCATCCTTAACACCTGCAGGACGAGCCTCGTTTGTTGAAGCACCAAGAACAGTAGCATATACGCTCTCAGAGATGGTTTTGCTGCCATCGGTAGCCTCAGCCTTAAAGACGATATCCTCGCTAACGGTTGCAGTGTATGCATACTTAATATCCTGACCGGCAGAGGTTGCAACAACCTGATCGTTCTGATAGAGTGTTACGCTTGTAGCATCCTTTGAAGCGACAGAGACAACGCACTTCTCGTTAATGTCGAGGATAGTGCGGTTTGAAGGCGAGATAAACTTAACAGCCAAGCCCGGCTCAGAGATCTCAACGAAGATATCGTTGCCGTTATCCTTCATCTCCTTTGTGCCATCTGCAGAGCGGAATACGAATGCAAGGTGGGTGATTGTGGTAGATGCAGGAACGCCGTAGAATGCACGCGGACCACCCTTGATAACCAGCTTGTGAACATTGTTCTTAACCTTAGTGAGCTTACAAGAGTTGTCGTTTACTGCCCAATCGAACTTTACGTGCTTCCAGTCACCGGTAGTCTTACTTGCAGTGGTGAGTACACCTGTGTGAGCATAAATCGCACCGGTAAAGCCTTCAAGACCTGTGCCCTCAGTGTTGATGTAGACAATTACATCAGCAGTAGTGTCGCTTGTGACAAATGTTGGGTCGGTAGAGATAAGAGGATAGACCTCATCAAGAGATGGGTCGGTAGGGGTCTGACTGCCACCAGGCTCATCCTTGCCCTCGTCGCCGCTATCCGGTTTCTCCTGCTCCTCCTTGTTTGTAGGTTTGTTGTGTGCACGGTCACCACCAGTCTCGCAAGAGGCGATAAGCAGCACCGAGCAGAGCATCAAGATTAAAAGATTAAGTTTTTTCATAGTGTATTAATGGTTTGTTAAAAATAATTCTAAATACCGCGCAAAGTTTATTAAAATAGGTAAGATGGTAAAATCTTTACGCGCGAATGGCTGTATTAAGTTTATGAAATGTACAAAAAAGGGTGTGAGTGGATAGTAAAAAAGCGGCATAAAGCCGCCTTTTAGAGTATGCTATAGTTGCTCACCACTCTCTAACCAAGTTAGGAAGTCGGCGGTCTTACTGCGACTGACAAAAGAGTCAATATCGCTGGCAGGCTTGAGCGTTAGCTTAATTCTGTTGCCAAGTCGTTTTGCGACATTTCCGACAGATTTGTCAGAGACTATGCAGCTGCGAGAGATGCGGAAAAATGTAGATGGATTAAGCTCCTTGACAATGGTGTCGAGCGAGATATCCATAAGGTATTTCTCGCCAGAATGGGTCATTAAATATGTACAGCCATCCTCTGAGTAAAAGTAGGCGATGTTTGAGGTCTCAATCATCACAATCTTATCGTTATAACGGAGTAGGTATCGCTGCTTATATCGTTTTGATTCTGAGGATATAGCGTTTCTAAGAGCCTCGATGTTTATATCTTCGCCACGCTTGCTTGTACGCTGCTTACAACGCTCAATTGCACGAGAGAGATCGGCAATGCTTACAGGCTTAAGAAGATAGTCTATAGAGTTGACCTCAAAGGCCTTGACAGCATAGTTGTTGTATGCCGTCACGATGACCACGGGACAGTGGATTTTTATCTGCTCAAAGATGTCAAAACATTTGCCGTCAGACAGCTCTACATCCATAAAAATTACATCGGGATAGCTCTCTGTATTTGTTAGCCAAGAGATGCTCTTGTCCACACTGTCCAAGACTCCGCAAATCTGGATATCTTGGAAGTTTGTGGTCAAAGTTCTTACAAGTGCTTGCTGCGCAATTAGCTCATCCTCAATGATTAAGACTTTCATAGGTAGGTTATATTAAAGGTAGTTTTACTTCAAAATGTTTGTCTGAAATGTTGATTATAATATCCTTGTCAATAGCTGCAATGTACTGCTTGGATATATTCTTCAGACCAACCTTGGTACTATCGGTACTCGACTGCTTTATCTGCAGATTATTCCTTACGACAATGTACTCTTGTTCGGTAAAAATCTCTATATGCAGCGGCTGCTCGGCTCGCACAATATTGTGCTTGAATGCGTTCTCAATAAGCACCTGCAAGCTACACTGAATGACAAGTCGGCTTTTGATATTCTCGTCAATGTGTTTATCTATTGTAAAGCCCTGCGGAAAGCGCACTTTAAGTAAATCTGTATATTGGTCTATAAAGTGCAACTCATCCTGCAATCGAACAAGCTGCTCATTTTCGTTCTGTAGCATATAGCGGTATAGTGCTGCGAGTTTTCGAACATATTCAGAGGCCTCGATACTCTTCTGTTCCTCAATAAGTCCATTGAGAATATTGAGCGAGTTGAACAGAAAGTGCGGATTGACCTGCTGTTTGAGTATGTTATACTGAAATTGTGCCAAACGACGCTTCTCCTGCTCCTTTTCGATGCGACTTCTGGTCTGATAGACATACGATATAAGTGCCATAGCCACATAGACAATCAGATTGGCGATAATGGTGATGGAGAATATCTGCACAAACGAGATATCTTTAAATGGATTCTCGGTGCCAAATGGTAGATTGTATCCGACAATAAGGGTGGTAATAAAGGCGATGAATACAGTCTCAAATATGATGCCAATGATATAGCCGAGTGGGGTGGAGAGCCACGCAAAGCGGTGACTTACAATTAGATAGATGATATTAGAGCAGACGAGGGTGATGATTGCCAATGAATTGCCAAGCATTAGCTTCAGGGAGATATTTACCGCCTCCTCGGAGAGCATATTTCCGAAGATTTTTGAGTATATAACGCGGATGAGCAACAGCGTGGCAAGGATGCAGATCATCGGTAGCATCTGTGGCATCCATAACTTGTGTTGACCACTCCCCCCCCCGATAGAATTAAATAGTAACAATACGCCGAAACCGATAATCTCGGTGGTCACAAGTGAGGTGACTGCGTGCAAAAATGTCTCGGGAATGATATTGTCAATTAGCAGCGCACCATATGTGCCGATTACAAAACCTAAGATATTTCCGGCAATAACACAAGCGGCCACCACACCTAAACTTTGCCCCTTACGAATGCCGATAACCGCAATCATTGCAACCGTAGCAACGGTGAGCAACAACTCGTCTGTAACATTGAGCCATTGACAGAGCAGTACAATAATCGCGTGAACAACTGCAAATATGTGAACTATGTTGAAACAGCGTATATTCTTCATACAATTTCTCAAAAACAGTTCAAATTTAATACGAAATTATCAATAAAACAAACAATTTGTAAATATTTTATTAATTCTTAGTGATAAAATGGCTGAAAAATCGTTTCCGTTCAACCCGATTTTTTAGCACTTCATCGGTTTATTATTACCGCTCGCGCGTGAAGATTTTCGAGTATTAAAAATATTTTGAACTTTTGTATAGTGACATTAGAGTAATTAGAATTTTTTAAAATATTTTAAAATTATGCAGGTAACAAAACCAAATCTCTCATTCTGGCAGATATGGAATCTGAGTTTCGGCTTCTTTGGAGTGCAGATTGCTTATGCGCTTCAGAGTGCCAACATCAGTCGTATCTTTGCCACACTCGGCGCAGACCCTCACAGTCTGAGCTATTTCTGGGTGCTACCTCCGCTGATGGGTATGATTGTTCAGCCATTGGTGGGTACTTGGAGTGATAAGACCTGGTGTAAGTGGGGTCGTCGTAAGCCTTACCTCTACATCGGTGCTCTGATTGCTGTGCTTGTGATGGCACTGCTCCCTAACTCGGGTAGCCTTAATCTTACCTTCAAGGCAGCTATGGCATTTGGCCTTATTATGCTGATGTTGCTCGATACATCAATCAATATGGCTATGCAGCCATTTAAGATGATGGTCGGTGATATGGTTAATGAGGAGCAGAAAACCAAGGCTTACTCTATCCAGAGTCTGCTTTGTAATGCCGGTTCACTTGTGGGTTACATCTTCCCATACCTCTTCACTTGGATTGGTATTAGCAACATCGCTCCAGATGGCGTTATTCCGGACTCTGTGACCTACTCATTCTATGCAGGTGCAGCAATTCTGATTCTCTGTGTGCTCTACACAGGTGCTACAGTAAAGGAGATGCCACCACACGAGTATGCTAAGTTCCACAACATCAAAGAGGATGAGAAGAAGGAGAGTGCAAACCTTATCCAGCTGCTTATCAAGGCACCAAAGGCCTTTTGGCAGATTGGTTTGGTGCAGTTCTTCTGCTGGTTTGCATTCCTCTATATGTGGACATATACCAATGGCGCAATTGCTCAGAACGTTTGGGGCGTAGATCCAACTATCACTACCTCACCAGAGTATCAGGAGGCTGGTAACTGGGTAGGTGTGCTCTTTGCCGTTCAGGCAATCGGCTCTGTACTGTGGGCAATGGTGCTGCCGCTGTTCCGTAATATGAAGGTCGGATATGCTCTGAGCCTTGTGCTTGGCGCAGCAGGTTTTATCTCTACATTCTTGATTCACGACCAGTATATGCTCTTTATCTCATTTATCCTTATCGGTTGCGGTTGGGCTGCAATGCTTGCAATGCCATTTGCAATGCTTACCAACTCGCTTTCTGGTGGCTCTATGGGTGCATACTTGGGTCTGTTTAACTGTACAATTTGCTTGCCACAGATTGTTGCATCGCTTGTGGGTGGTCTGATTCTGGGTCTGCTCGGTGGTAATCAGGTACTGATGCTTGTTGTTTCAGGTGTGGCACTGTTGCTGGGTGCTGTAGCTGTATTCTTCATTAAGCAGGGTAAAGCAGAGACTATTGAGACTAAACAAAATTAACACCAAATATTTTTTTATTCATTAACTTTAAATTCTATGAAAAGACTTCTAATGTGCGTGACAATTGCGCTGATGTGTGCAATTCTCCCGCCACTTGCTCTGGCTCAGAGTAAGGAGGTAAAGGGTGTCGTTGTCGATGCAGAGGGTCTTCCTATTCTTGGTGCAACTGTTGCCGAGGTTGGAACTCTCAATGGAGTGATGACAGACATTCAGGGTCAGTATGAGCTGACCGTAAAAGACAGCAATGCTGTTGTCGAGATTAGTTTTGTCGGTTACAAGACTGTTCAGCTTGTAGCCTCTTCTACAGAGCTCGCTCGCGTAACTCTGGTAGAGGATGCAATGGGTCTTGACGAGGTGGTAGTCATCGGTTATGGTTCTGTGAAGAAGAACGATATGACCGGTTCGGTTATCGCTGTTAAGGCTGAGGAGCTCAACCGTGGTGCTCTGACTTCTCCACAGGAGTTGCTCCGTGGTAAGGTTCCGGGAGTAAACATCGTTTCTGGTAACGGTGCTCCAGGTGCAGGTGCAGAGATTCGTATCCGTGGTGGTGCTTCACTCTCTGCTTACAACGACCCACTCATCGTAATTGATGGTGTGCCTGTAGCTCGTGAGGCAGGTGTTGGTATGTCAAACGGTCTTGCTACCGTTAACCCTAACGACATCGAGTCTTTCACCGTACTTAAGGATGCGTCTGCAACTGCTATCTACGGTTCTCGTGCATCTAACGGTGTAATCCTCATCACTACTAAGAAGGGTACAAAGGGTAAGGCTCGCGTATCTTATAATGGTAGCGTGTCTATTAAGCACAACTACAACACTATGGATATGATGAACGCTGAGCAGTTCAAGAATCACATCCTTACTGTTGCTCCAGATTTGGCTGACAAGTCAAATGCTCTCTTCGGTACAGCTGATACAGATTGGCAGAGCCAGATTTTCCGTCTCGGTATTGCAACTGATCACAATGTATCTATTACCGGTTCTGGCGCTAAGGAGCGTCTGCCTTATCGTGCATCTATTGGCTATGTATACGATGGTGGTACTATTCACAAGTCTGACAACCAGCGTGTTACTTTTGATGTTAGCTTGGCTCCTAAGTTCCTTAAGGATCACCTCTCACTCAATGTAAACCTTAAGGGTATCTACAACCGCGCTAACTATATCGACGGTGGTGTAGTAGGTTCTGCAGTTTACTACGATCCTACTCAGGCTCCTTATGTTTACGATGAGAATGGCAATATCGACTACTCAACTAACAATGGTTACAACAACTGGGGCACAAACCTTACAGCTCGTAACCCACTTGCAATGCTCTACGATCAGTGGGATGGTAACAACTCTTTGCGTGCTTTGGGTAACATCCAGCTCGACTATAAGGTTCACGGCTTTGAGGACTTGAGCTTCAACCTCAACCTCGGTGAGGATGCTACTGTTACTATTGGTGATAAGGGTAACCTCCCAGGCTCTATCTTTGCTAACACAGACGGTGATGGCAAGTATATTACTCGTGGTCGCTACAGCTCTTACCAGAATACTCACGTAAACCAGCTTTTGGAGTTCTACGCTAATTACAAGAAGGAGATTGGTATCCACAACCTCAATGCAATGATCGGTTACTCTTGGAGCAGAAACTACTCTGAGACTGAGAATAAGAACTTCGGTCGTATCGCTCCAGCTGATCCTGCAGCACATCTTTACGATATTGAGCAGATTGGTGATACTA
The DNA here is from genome assembly GCA_045654345.1 of Alistipes sp. Classification (GTDB taxonomy): domain Bacteria; phylum Bacteroidota; class Bacteroidia; order Bacteroidales; family Rikenellaceae; genus Alistipes. Next base: position 158,637 of record JAZOND010000015.1, read on the forward strand.
CAATCTCAGCATCTCGTAATGCTCTGGTATCATTCTACGGTCGTTTCAACTACTCAATCGACTCTCGCTACCTGTTCACATTCACTATGCGTGCCGATGGTTCATCTCGTTTCGTAGGTAAGAACCGTTGGGGTTACTTCCCATCAGCAGCATTTGCTTGGAATATTGCTCAGGAGAGCTGGTTGAAGGATTCTGAGGCTGTATCAGCCCTCAAGTTCCGTTTGGGTTGGGGTCAGACAGGTCAGCAGGAGTTTGGTGATAACTATGCTGCTATCCAGTTCTCAACTATCTCACAGAACCCTAACACTCAGTACCCACTCGGTCCTAACGACTTCTACTATCCGGTTCGTCCAAATGTTTACAACGAGAGCCTTAAGTGGGAGCAGACAACTACTTACAACGTAGGTTTGGACTTCGGCTTCCTCCGTGGCCGCATTAACGGTAGCGTTGATGCTTACTATCGTCAGACTAACGACCTGATTTCTTATGTAAATATTCCTCTGGGTGCAAACTTCTCTAACTATGTTTACCAGAACATCGGTTCTATGGAGAACAAGGGTGTGGAGGTGTCACTCAACTTTATCCCTGTAGAGACTAAGGATTGGAACCTTCAGATTGGTTTGAACGGTACTTGGCAGCAGACTAAGATTACTGAGCTTCCTTCAGCATACATCGACCTCGGTGGTGCAGGTGGTGGTACCGGTAACACAGTTCAGCGTCACCAGGTAGGTTACACTCCTTATACATTCTATGTATGGCAGCAGGTTTATGATCAGGAGGGCAATCCTATCCAGAATGCACTCGTAGACCGCAACCAGGATGGTCAGATTACTAACGACGACCGTTATATGTCAAACAAGAGTCCAAATCCTGACTTCTACTATGGTGTAAGCCTCAAGCTCGCTTACAAGAACTGGGATTTCGGTTTCAACGGTCACGGTACTATTGGCAACTATATGTTCAACGATGTACTCCGTAGCGGCGCAACTGCTTACTACCGCGATGTTATCGACAAGGGTTACCTCGTAAATACTCAGACTGCAGGTGCTAAGTATGGCTTTACTGCAAACTCTACTACTGCACAGTGTCTGTCAGATATGTTCCTTGAGGATGCTTCATTCTTCCGTATGGATGACATCAACCTCGGTTATACATTCACAAATATCGGTCAGAGCAACACACAGATTCGCGTTGCTGCAGGTGTTCAGAATGTCTTTGTACTTACAAAGTATAGCGGTCTTGATCCTGAGAGCTCTGTAGCTGGCGGTATCGATGGCAATATCTACCCTCGTCCACGCATCTACAGCATCCGCTTGGGTATTAACTTTTAATTGAGTGAAAAATATGAAAAAGATAATGATTCTTGCCGCATTTGCGGTTGCAACACTCACCTCGTGCGTAGGCGTGCTTGATCAGTACCCATTGTCAAGCGATGTTGTTAGTAATGACGAGGTGTATTCGAATCCGACATATCGTCTTGGTCAGCTCGCAAAGATTTACGGTGGTTTTACACTCACCGGTAATGATGGTGCGGGTAGTACCGATATCGCAGTTGGTGACGCTGGTGCATCGGAGTTTATCCGTGCTTGGTGGAGCATCAACACCCTCTCAACTGACGAGGCTAAGTGTACTTGGGGTGACCCTTGGGTAAAGGAGATTAACACCAACACTTGGAGCGCAGTTAAGAACGATGCTATCTACGCTACTTATGCTCGTGGCGTGATGATGGTTACTCTTGCTAACCAGTACCTTCGTAGCACCGACGATTCTGATCCTGAGATCGCTATCGAGCGTGCTGAGGTTCGTGTACTTCGTGCTATGGCTTACTGGATTTTGCTTGATAACTTTGGTAACCCTCCATTTACAACTGAGAACGACCCTATGGGCGCAGTTAAGCCAGAGCAGACTACTGCTGCTGAGCTTTACGCTTGGCTTAAGGCTGAGCTCGAGGATCTGGTATCTGCAGAGTCTAACCTTAAGGCTGTTCACACTCAGGCTTACCCACGCGTAGATAAGGGTGCTGCTTATGGTATCCTTGCTCGTCTGCTCATCAACCACAAGACCTATACAGGTAAGGAGGATATGGCAGTTTATGCAGAGGCTATGGCTGCTGCTGAGAAGGTTATCGAGGGTTATACTCTTGCTCCTCAGTACCGTGAGCTCTTTATGGGTGATAATGGTCAGAACCCAGCTGCTCTTGGTGAGATCGTAATGGCTTCTTGCTATGACGCAACCAAGACTCAGTCTTATGGTGGTCCTACCTTCTTTATCGCTGCAAGTACTAACAACAATAACAACCTCGGTCTTGCAAATGGTTGGGCTGGTCTGAATGTTTCAACTCAGTTTGTTTCTAACCTCATCGGTGCTACTGCAGACTCTGCAGAGCTCGGTCAGAGCGTTGATACATTTACAGCTGTTGATAAGCGTGCTATTGTAACTCTTGCTTACTCTGATAACAAGAACCAGGCTATGGATACCTTCACTGCAGGCTGGCACGTATTCAAGTACAACAACCTTGCTTCTACAGCTGAGGATCTCTATGGTGAGCACACCAATATCGTTGATGCATTCGCATCTATCGACTACCCGCTTATCCGTGCTGCTGAGTCATACCTTATCTATGCTGAGGCTAAGACTCGTATCGATGGTGGTAACACTTCAGACGCTAAGGCTGTTAAGTGCATCACCGATCTTCAGGCTCGCGCAGGTTTGAATCCAGCAATCTCAAGCATCTCTCTTGATAATGTATTTACTGAGATTACTCGTGAGCTCTACTGGGAGGGTCACCGTCGTACAACGCTGATTCGCTTTGGTAAGTATGTAGAGGGTAACTATGTATGGCCTTTCAAGGGTGGTGCAGAGTCTGGTCAGGCATTGCCAGAGTATATGAAGCTCTTCCCACTTCCAGATGAGGATTTGGTTGCCAATACAAACCTTACTCAGAACGTTGGTTACTAATATTAACCTTAAAGAGAATTTACAATGAAATTTTTGAAATATTTTTCGATAGCTGCAGCTGCTCTGCTCGCCTTCTCTTGCCAGAAGGATGTTAAGACCTTTGCTGCACCTGCTGAGGATGTACAGAACCCTGTACTCGACGCTCACGCAGATATCGTTGTTGATGAGGCTTCACTTGCCAACAATGTAACCTTCACTTGGAGCGAGGTTGATTATGGTTACCACGCACAGGTTACCTACAGCCTTTATGCTGTATATGGCCAGACTGAGGTTCAGCTCGGTCAGTCATTTACTACCAGCTACACTATGACTAAGGAGGCTCTGAACAATATTTGTGTTGATGAGAAGGGTCTTGCTCTTCCTGCAAATGAGACCTCTATGATTACTCTCTATGTGACTTCATCTATCTCTAACAACAGCCCAGAGTATGTTAAGAAGTCAGAGCTTATTAATGTAAATATCACAACTATTGCAGCTACTACAGCTCCTTGGATTCGTCGTTATATCTATGTTCCTGGTAACCACCAGGGTTGGGATCCTGCAGCTGCTCCTATTCTTTGGGAGACTGGTGAGGATAGCGGCAAGTATGAGGGTCTTGTAAACCTCGTAAATGCTGAGGATCCAACTGCTGATTGCGAGTTCAAGTTCTGTCAGTTGCCAAACTGGGATGTAAACCTCGGTGGTAATGTAGATGCTATGAACCCAGGCGGTGATAACATCAAGCGTCCTTCAGGTCTTTACTGGATTACTGTTACTGCTGCAGAGGACTTCACTTCTGGTAGCGTAGTTATCAAGGCTGTAGGTGCTATCAATGTAATTGGTGGTGCAGTAGGTGGTTGGGATGTTGCAAATGACCTTGCACTCGCTTGCACCGATGTAAATGGCCAGACTTGGTCTGCTGTATGCGACAACTGCGTTGGTGGTGAGTTCAAGTTCCGCCTCACTGGTGGTGACTTTACTGACCCTTGGGCTATGAACTGGGGTGGTGATTTGGCTCACCTTACACAGGGTGGTGGCAATCTCAGCACTACACTCTCTGGTAAGGTTCGCTTTACTATCAACTTCCGTGGTGATATTCCTGCTCTTGCAGAGGATGCAACCAATCCATCGCCTATTTTTGCAACTGTAGAGAAGGCAGAGTAAAACTTTAGAGGTGGCAACCTCTGTGTTGCCACCTTATATAAAAAAGTAAAGATTATGAAAATTTGGAAATATGTTCTGTCGGCTGCAGCACTCCTTGCAATGGGTGCTTGTAACCACGATGCAGACGAGATGGTAACTCCTAAGCGCAATCTTGATGTTGCAAATCACAGCGCAGTGATTGTTAATGACATCACTGGCGATGAGGAGTTCTCACTGACTTGGTCTGCTGCAAAGTTCGGTGTTCAGACCGAGGTTGAGTATGCAGTATCTGCTGCTGTAAATGGCGGTGAGGCTGTTGCTCTGGCTACTACTTCAAAACTCTTCTATACTACCACAAATAGCGCATTGCTTGAGGCTCTTGCTATCTCTATGGGTGGTGAGTACAGTGTTGTTTTCACCGTTACAGCTACTGCTGCTGTTGATGGTCAGACTGCAAGTGACTCTGTAACTGTTGTTATTACTCTCGATAAGGATCCTATTCTCTATATCGTTGGTGGTTATCAGGATTGGAATCCTGCTGGTGCTTGCTCACGCCTGATTCAGGGTGAGGGTAAGATCTTCCGTGGCTTTGTAAATATCCTTGACGATGTTGATGGTAAGAACGAGGTTAAGTTCTGCACACAGCAGAGCTGGACTGGCACTAACTACGGTGTTAAGGAGGGTGTTATCAGCACTGACGGCGACGCAGGTAATATTGTTCTTACTAAGGGTCTGCACTACCTCCACTTCGACCTTGAGAACCTTAAGCTTGTAGATGTACCTCTTGTTTCTGTAGGTCTTATTGGTGAGGCTGTAGGTGGCTGGGATGCTGATGCTGCTAAGTTTACTTTCGATGCAGCAACTGGCGTTTGGACAGCAGTTGTTGAGAATGTTGTTGCTGAGAAGGCTTACAAGGTTCGTTTCAACGATATGTGGGATGTTGTAGATGCAGAGGGTAATGGTTATAACATCTCTCTGGGTGGTGCTGCAAATGAGCTTACATTTGGAGGTGCTGACCTTAAGGCTGGTTATAACGGTAAGGTAACATTTACCCTTAACCTCTTCGATGTTCCTTATACACTGACTGAGGCTGGCCCAGCTCCAACTCTTCTCCACATTATCGGTGGCTACCAGGGTTGGAGTCACGATGCTGCACACTCAACAATCAAGGGTGAAAATGGTGTTCTTACAGGTTACTTCTATATGCCAGACAACGCTGATGCTGCACAGGGCTTCAAGTTCTGCACAGACCTTAACTGGGACGGTATCAACTATGGTATGACTGATGGCGTAATCAGCACCGACGTTGGCGCAGGCAATATCTCACTTGAGCCAGGTCTTTGGCACATCAAGTTTGACTACTATGCAAACACTCTTACCACTACAGCTATCACTAAGGTAGGTTTGATTGGTGATGGAGATGCATTTGGTGGTTGGGGTACCGATGTTGAGATGGCTTACGACGCAGCTACTCAGACTTGGAATGTAACCATTGAGAATGTACCTGCTGATAACGAGTATAAGGTTCGTTTCAATGGTGACTGGGGTATTAACCTCGGTGGCGATGTTACTAATCTTACTCAGGACGGCGCTAACTTGAAGACTGTTAAGAGTGGTACAGTAACCTACTCACTTAACATCTTTGCACACCCATATACTATCGTAGAGAAGTAGTATTGGTAATACTGACCGAAGGGCTTTGATCGGCCCTTCGGTTCCTAAGACGATTATTTAATTAAAACCAACTAATAAAATGTTAAAGAAGATTCTTTTTTTCCCTCTGATTGCAGTAATGCTGCTTAGCTCTTGCTGCAACAACACACCGCAGGGCGCACACCCTGAGTGGACATACGATGCGGTTGTGTATGAGATGAATGTGCGTCAGTATACCCCAGAGGGTACATTTGCAGCGGCTGCAGAGCACCTGCCACGCCTTGCTGAACTTGGTGTGGATATCGTTTGGCTTATGCCAATATATCCTATCGGCGTAAAGGAGCGTAAGGGTACACTTGGCTCTTACTATGCAATCTCTGACTACTGCGCTACAAACCCTGAGTTTGGTACACTCGAGGATTTTGATGCCTTTGTAGCTAAGGCTCACGAGCTTAACCTTAAGGTTATTATCGACTGGGTGGCAAATCATACTTCACCAGATGCACTTTGGATTACAGAGCGTCCTGCAGATTGGTATGTTCGAGATGAGCAGGGTAATACTATCGTTCAGTATGACTGGACAGATATTGCAAAGCTCAACTACGACAACTATGATATGCGTGCCGAGATGGAGCAGTGTATGCGTTTCTGGATGGCTCGCGGCATTGACGGTTTCCGTTGCGATATGGCGTGCGAGATGCCATTTGACTTCTGGAAGAGCGTAATTCCATCTATCCGCAAGGACTATCCTCAGATGTATTGGCTTGCTGAGGGCGAGAATACAGAGCTTCATAATGGCTCTTTCGATGCATCATATGCTTGGGAGCTCCACCATCTGCTCAACGCTATTGCTCGCGGCGAGAAGGGTGTAGCAGAGCTTAAGGAGTATATTGCAAAGGATGCTGCTGCACACCCTGCAGAGGCATTCCGCCTGATGTTTACCTCTAACCACGACGAGAACTCTTGGGCAGGAACCGAGTTTGAGCGTATGGGTGAGGCTGCAAAGGTTATGGCAATGCTTACATTTACATTGCCAAATGGTCAGCCACTGATCTACACCGGTCAGGAGATGGGCTGGAACAAGCGTTTCGAGTTCTTTGAGAAGGATCATATTCCAGCTTGGGAGCAGAATGAGTATGCAGCATTCTATAAGGAGATGACAGCACTTCGTCACAACAATGCAGCACTTGCAGCGGGTGAGCGAGGTGGTAAGATTGAGTATATTGAGGATGTACCTGCAGGCGTATTTGCATTTACTCGTGCCGTAGAGGGTAACTCAGTAACCGTTTATGCAAATCTTACCAATGAGGCTGTTACTGTTGGCGATATTAACCTTGCAGCTTGGGGCTGGAATATAATTACAAAGTAATATGAAGAAGTTTTTGATATTATTTGCAGCTCTGGGCATTATCTCTTGCTCACAGAGCGTAGCATTTGATCCGCAGAGCGTAGCAGATGCTGAAAATAAGATTGTTCGTGTAGAGCCACTGAGCTGGTGGACAGGTATGAAGACTCCGCTGCAGTTGCTTATTGGTGGAGAGAATATCTCACAGTACAGCGTATCTATCGAGGGTGGCAATGGGGTAGAGATTACAGCTACTCACAAGGCTGATAGCCCGAACTACATTTTTGCCGATGTAGCTGTTGCAAGCAACGCTGCTGCAGGTACATACTACCTTGTATTTAAGAAGGGTGACGATGTATTTAAGTACCCTTACACTATTGCAGAGCGTCGTGAGAACTCGGCTATGCGTCAGGGCTTCACTACTGCAGATGCTATCTATCTGCTTATGCCTGACCGCTTTGGTAACGGTAACCCTGAGAACGATTCAACACCTTGCACCACTGAGAAGGCAGACCGCAAGGCATTCTTTGGTCGTCACGGTGGTGATTTGCAGGGTATGATTAAAGGCTTAGATTATATCGCATCGCTGGGTATGACCACTATTTGGCCTACTCCGCTGTTGCTTGATAATGAGCCGCACGAGTCTTATCACGGCTATGCGTGTGCAGACTACTACCATATCGACCCTCGTTTTGGTAGCAACGAGCTCTATAAGGAGTTTGTAGCTCAGGCTCACCAGCGCGATATTAAGGTGATTATGGATGTTGTTACAAACCACTGCGGACTTGCTCACTGGTGGATGAAGGATATGCCGTTTAACGATTGGGTACATATGTTCCCAGAGTATACAGGCACAAATGTATGCTTCTCGACCAATATGGATCCAAATGCGTCAAACTATGACCTCAATCTGCAGGAGAGCGGTTGGTTTGTACCATCAATGCCAGATATTAATCTCAATAATGAGTTTGTACTCAACTACTTCAAGCAGTGGGCTGTGTGGTGGATTGAGTATGCCGACCTTGATGGTTTCCGTGTAGATACATATCCGTACAATGAGAAGGAGCCTATGAGCAAGTGGTGTAAGTCAGTTATGGCTGAGTATCCAAATATCAACATTGTTGGTGAGTGTTGGACATCGTCTATTCCACAGCTTGCATATTGGCAGGGTGGCAATGCAAATAAGGATGGTTTTAACTCTAACCTGCGTGCTATTATGGATTTCCCTCTTCAGGAGGCTATCGGTCACGCGCTCTCTTGCGATAATCCGGGTTGGGGTCAGGGTATGACTCGCGTATATGATTGTCTGTCACACGACTTCGTATATCACGACCTTGATAATATGATGATCTTTACAAACAACCACGATACAACCCGTATTGGTGATATTATCAATAAGGATAGCGGTCGAGCTAAGATTGCTCTTGCAATGATGGCAACTATGCGTGGTATTCCGCAGATTTTCTACGGTGAGGAGATGATGCTCTGCTCTGCAGATTTGAGCCAGGGTCACGGTGGTCTGCGTATCGACTTCCCAGGTGGTTGGGCTGGCGATAAGAACAACCTTCTTACTGCTGACGGTCGTAAGGGTCTAAACAAGGAGCTGTTTGACTACTCTGCGCACCTCTTTAATTGGCGTAAGAATAAGGAGGTTATCCACAATGGTCAGACTATGCACTTTATGACTCGCGACAATACCTATGCATACTTCCGCTATAACGATACAGATGCAGTATTTGTATATATTAACAACTCTGGCGAGAAGAAGAATATTCCTTGGTCTAACTATGCGGAGATTAGCTCTTCGCTCAAGGATGGTCGTTGTGTAATTTCAGGCCAGGAGGTTGTTATTGATAACAATACTAAGGTTGACCCTCATAGCGTTATTGTAGTTGAATATAAGAGATAAAAAATATGAAAAGAGTACTTTTAACACTTTTTGCCGCAGTTGCAGTGATGACACTCTCTGCAAAGGAGACACTCTCATCTCCAGATGGCAACCTGACTCTTACTTTTGAGATTGGTGAGGGCGGAAAACCGCTCTATAGCCTTGACTATAAGGGTAAGGCTGTTGTACTTCCAAGTGGTATGGGTCTTGAGCTTCGTGGTCAGGATCGTCAGATCTCATTTGGTGAGGAGATTACCAAGTCTGATCACGGCGCGTCAGTGTCTCTGTACGACAACTTTGAGCAGATTGCAGTATCATTTAGCAACTCAGATACTACTTGGCAGCCTGTATGGGGTGAGGAGTCTGAGATTCGTGACAACTACAAGCAGATGACCGTATCACTGCTTCAGAAGCAGCGTAACTATAAGATGGATATCGTCTTCCGCCTCTACAACGAGGGTTTGGGTTTCCGCTATGTTTTCCCAGAGCAGAAGGAGCTCACATACTTTGTAATCAAGGAGGAGAAGACCCAGTTTGCAATGACAGGTGACCATACAGCGTGGTGGATTCCTGGTGATTATGATACTCAGGAGTATGAGTATCATCGTTCGCGCCTCAGCGAGATTCGCGGTCTGATGCAGCAGGCTATCACTCCAAACTCTTCACAGACTCCATTCTCTGCAACCGGTGTTCAGACATCATTGCAGATGAAGAGCGCAGAGGGCCTGTATATCAACATCCACGAGGCTGCACTTGTTGACTATGCGTGTATGCATCTTGATCTGGATGATAAGAATATGGTATTCAATACCCACTTAACACCTGATGCTCAGGGTTGGAAGGGCTACCTTCAGGCTCCTTGCCGCACACCTTGGCGTACAGTTATGGTGGCTGAGGATTGTAGAGATATTCTTGCATCGCGACTGATTCTTAACCTTAACGATCCTTGTGCATATGAGGATACCTCTTGGATTAAGCCGGTTAAGTATGTAGGTGTTTGGTGGGAGATGATTACTGGTGCAGGTAATTGGGCTTACACAGATGATATTCCTGCAGTTCAGCTTGGCGTGACCGACTACTCAAAGGTTAAGCAGAGCCCTAAGCACTCTGCAAACAATGCTCGCGTGCGTCGCCTTATCGACTTTGCAGCTGAGCACGGCTTTGACGAGGTGCTTGTCGAGGGCTGGAATGTAGGTTGGGAGGATTGGTTTGGCAAGACCAAGGACTATGTCTTTGACTTTGTGACTCCATATCCTGATTTTGATATCAAGGCACTCAACGACTATGCACACAGCAAGGGTGTAAGACTGATGATGCACCACGAGACCTCGTCTTCTGTACGCAACTACGAGCGTCATATGGAGGCTGCATACGATCTTATGAATAAGTATGGCTATACCTCTCTAAAGAGTGGTTATGTGGGCGATATTATCCCACGCGGTGAGTATCACTATGGTCAGTGGATGAACAACCACTACCTCTATGCTATTAAGAAGGCTGCCGAGCATAAGATTGTTGTAAATGCTCACGAGGCTGTTCGTCCTACAGGTTTGTGTCGTACTTATCCAAACCTTATCGGTAACGAGTCTGCACGAGGTACTGAGTATCAGTCATTTGGCGGTACCCGTCCACACCACGTATGTATCCTTCCATTTACCCGTCTGCAGGGTGGTCCTATGGACTACACGCCGGGGCTGTTTGAGATGGAGGTTGAGAAGCTCAATCCGAATAATAAGTCGCACGTAAATGCTACTATCTGTAATCAGTTGGCACTCTATCTGACCCTCTACTCACCACTGCAGATGGCTGCAGATACCCCTGAGAACTATGAGCGTTTTATGGACGCATTCCAGTTTATCAAGGATGTGGCTGTAGATTGGTCTGAGAGCCGCTACCTTGAGGCTGAGGTTGGTGAGTATATCACTATCGCCCGTAAGGCAAAGGGTACAGGTGAGTGGTTCCTTGGCTCTGTAGCGGGTTATGATGCTCGTACATCTACCGTGTCGCTCGACTTCCTTGAGCCTAATCAGGAGTATGTAGCAAAGATTTATGCTGACGCTGATAATGCACACTATAAGACAAATCCACAGGCATACACTATCCGTGAGGTGCGTTGTACATCAAAGAGCACCCTTAAGCAGAATGTAGCTGCAGGTGGTGGTTATGCAGTGTCATTCCGCAAGGCTACTTCAGCTGATAAGAAGCTTAAGATGCTTCGATAGCAGAATAGGTTGATTTTTATTTGGGGGAGAGGAGCAATAAAAGTTGCTCCTCTCTTTTTTTATTACTATCTTTGTTAATAAAACTTATTTGCAATGAAAAAGCTTTTAGCCATTATTATTTCCGCTATCGTGGCAATAACAGCTTCGGCGCAAGTGGAATACTCTATTATTCTTGACCATAGTAGCATCAGACAGGCCCATAGCGATGCTCTTACGGGTGTGAATATTGACCCGATTCGCAAAGATTCTTCTCGAAATGCGTGTGCTCGTGTAAAGATTCGCTTCGCAAATATGAACCGCGCAGAGATAGATGCTCTGGATATTAAATTTAGATCAAATACTGATCTTGTCCGTCAAGAGGTGGCTCAGTACTTTGATAATGTGCTGATTCTTGAGATGACTGCCAAGAGTAATACTCGCTTCTATGTTCAGAGCCCAGACTACGGCCAGAGTAACGAGGTGAATATTAATCTTGATGCTAACTGCGAGTATGAGATTGAAGCGCGCCTAAATCAGAGCTTTAGCATCGTTGTAAATACTAATGTTTCAGGGGTAGAGATCTTTATTGATAATGTTTTCAAGGGTCGTACAGGGGCAAATGGTAGCCTGACTATATCGGAGGTTATGATTGGTAATCATACACTGAAGCTTACCTATGGAGGCATTACTACCACCGAGCAGATTGATGTAAACAAGGACTCGATACACTTCAGCCACCAGATTAATAAGGCGGCCTCAAGACCTCAGTTTGTGGTCTTTGCCGTCGAACCGACAAATGCTGTTGTTACCATTGACGGCAAGCACTATGCCCTTGAGCAGGGAGCTATGCAGGTATTGCTTGAGAATGGTAGCTATAACTATACCGTCTCGGCTGTGGGCTATCATTCGCAGAGTGGAACCATTACCGTGGCTGGTAGCAAGATTGAGAAGAGTTTCTTGCTCAAAGCTGACTCTGCAAATGTAACTATTACTGCGCCAAATGGGGCAGAGATTTGGATAAATGGCGTAAAGCGCGGCACGGGCAGCTGGAGTGGAACCCTTAACTCGGGCACATATATCTTCGAGGCTCGCAAGGAGGGTCATCAGACCACCTCTATATCTCGCAATATAACCTCTGCCGTTGCTTCTCAGAGCTACGCACTGCCTGCACCAACTCCGATGGTTGGCTCGCTGGTGGTTACCGCTACGCCGATTATGGCAGATGTGACTATTGATGGTAAGGCTGTTGGTAGGGCACCGATAGAGCTCTCCGATATGCTTGTGGGTAACCATACGCTCAAGATTTCAAAGGCGGGCTATAACGACTACACGCAGTCTGTAGTTATTGCCGAGGGAAAGATTACTACGGTAAATGCGACGCTAAGTAAGGTAACCGCACCTCAGCCAGCAGCTGCGGGTAGCTATAATATTGGCGATATCGTGACCATCGCTGGTGTGCAGGGCATTGTGTTCCAGACTTCGCCAGTGGTAAAGATAGTATCGGTTAAGAGCACAACTGCCGTTAGGGGACCTGAAAATGCGATTACAAATGCTGTAGAGGCCTATAATGGCAAGATAAATAGCGATAAGATTAAGTCGTTGCCAGATTGGTGGAGCAAATACACTGCCTTTAAGTGGTGTGCCGACCTTGGAGAGGGGTGGTATCTTCCCGCAACAGAAGAGTTGAAAGCTATTTGTAAGCACGATTTTGTGATAAACAAGCGATTAAAGTCTATCCATATGCCAGAATTGGGCCTTGGTTATCTGTGGGCGTCAAACGAAATTGGAAATGGTGTTGCCTTTCTTTTTAATTTAGCAAGTGGCGGAATTAATAGCTCGATAGTGAATAAACAATATGGAGTGCGAGCGGTACGAGTTATAGAGGGCACTGCAGCAGCAACATCATCTGCCAAGGTCTATAAGGTGGGTGATTACTACTCTGAAAATGGATTGCAGGGCGTTGTGTTTGAGGTATCAGCTGATGGTAAGAGTGGTAAGATTGTAAGTATGAAGCAGTCTGGTGCCATTGCTTGGACAATGGATAGTAACAACCAAAATAGAAAGATATACAGCACAAGTTGGGAAGATGGTACGCTTAATATGCCATTTGTTAAGGTTGTCCCATCTTGGCAGACCAAGTTTCCTGCGTTTAAATGGTGTGCCGATTTAGGCTCGAGATGGTATCTGCCAGCGTATAATGAAGTAAAACTCTTTACCCTTGATGATGCCGTACGCGATGCTGTAAATCGTACTCTTATTGCCAATGGCGGAGTTAAGATATTCGAAAAGGGCTCTGGAACTGGTTATTGGTCTTCATCTGAGGATTTTGAAAACAACGAAGTGTTCTATGTCTCTATGAATGCTGTAGATGCCTATAGAGTTTCAACTAAAAGTAAGGGTAGTACACTCTATGTGCGCGCAATTGCCACATTTGGAATGCCGCCTACTCCGCCAGCGCCGGCAGGTGTAACGCTTAGCGGTGTGGATTATTCTATATCTTCATACAAGCTCTATCAGCAAGCTCAGAATTATTATAATAGTGGTGATTACACCTCTGCTCTAAAGTATTATTATGTGGCTGCAATGAGAGACGATAGCGCGGCTATGTCAGACTTAGGAGCCTTCTATTACTTTGGGCTTGGAGTGGTAAAGGATTATGCAGTGGCTGCCTATTGGCACCGTAAGGCTGCCGAGAGTGGCAATCCTGTCGGACAGAATAACTTGGCAGACCAATATGAGAATGGCTTTGGCGTGGCTAAAGATATTGAGATGGCTCTCTATTGGTATCGCAAAGCGGCAGCGCAGGGCGATCAGAGTGCTAAGCGCAGCGTGCAGAAGTTGGAGCCTATGGTGTCGGGTAGATAAACTGAGGTGTATTATTGTTTTTACAAACCACAATTGACCAATGAAGAAATTTGTATCTCTGATTATATTAGCCATTGTTGCCGTTGCGGCCTCTGCTCAGGTGGAGCACTCGATAATCCTTGACCAGAGCAGCCTACGCAAGGTGCAGAGTGATGCGCTTACGGGCGTGAATATTGACCCGATACGCAAGGATAGCTCGCGCAACGCTTGTGCCCGCGTGAAAATCAAGTTTGTCAATATGAGTCGCGCTGAGGTCGATGCACTGGATGTTAAGTTTCAGTCAAATACCGACCTTGTTCGTCAAGAGGTAGCTCCATATTTCGATAATGTGCTGATTCTTGAGATGACAGCCAAGCCTGCTACACGTTTTTATGTTCGGAGTGCGGAATATGGTGAGTCAAATGAGGTCTCGCTTAATCTTGATGGCAATGCTGAGTATGAGATTCAGGCGCGTCTAAATCAGGAGTTTAGCATCGTGATAAATACAAATGTTGCGGGGGCTGATGTCTATATTGACGGCAATTTTAAGGGTCGCACGGATAGCAGTAACAGCTGCACGGTCAAGGGAGTAATTATTGGTAGCCACACGCTTAAACTTGTTTATGCAGATGTAACTGCTGAGCAGCAGATTGATGTAAATAGTGGTAGAATATCATTTCGCCAAGACCTAAATGTCGAAGTAGAGCGATTTGATGTTATATTCAGAGTTCAGCCCGCCAATGCAACGATTACTATTGACAACGGTTTTGAGCTGCCAATAAGTAATGGTTCGTTCACCATAAAGCTACCAAAGGGTAGGCATAGCTATGTTGTTAAGGCTGATAAACACCATCAGCAAAGTTGTGAGTTTGATGTGGTAGATGGCTCAAAGGAGTTTCCCGTTTCTCTAAAGGTGGATGGCGCAATGGTAAGCCTCACAGCACCTAACAATGCCGAAATTTGGATTAATGGACAAAAGATGTGTGAAGGAACTTGGTCGGGGCTTCTCTATTCTGGTTCTTACACTTTCGAGGCTCGCAAGCAGGGTCACAAGAGTGGTGTGATGTATAGAGAGATTACCTCTGACCGCCCTAAGCAGAGTTACGCCATATCTGCACCGGAGCCAATCTATGGTTCTATTATGATCGACGGCACTCCGCTTATGGCAGATGTTACTCTCGATGGCAAACTTATCGGACAGACCCCACTCAAGAAGAGCGATATTCTTATCGGTAACTATACGCTCAAAATCTCAAAGTTGGGATATGCTGATAAGACTCAGACTATTACCATTTTAGAGGGCGAGACCACAACTATTAATGTTACGCTGACTAAGGTCAGTAGTGATGCGAATCTCGCAGGTTTTGATATGGTCTATGTCAAGGGCGGAACATTTACAATGGGCGCGACTGCAGAACAAAGCTCTGAAGATGCATCCAGCAGTGAAAAACCGACTCACTTAGTGACCGTTTCTGACTTCTACATCTGCAAGTATGAGGTTACTCAGGCTCAATGGAAAGCTATAATGGGTATAAACCCGAGCAAATGGAAAGGCGACAATCTCCCTGTTGAGTGTGTCTCTTGGAACGATGTTCAGGCGTTTATCAAAAAGCTTAATGCTAAGACTGGCAAGAAGTTCCGTCTGCCAACAGAGGCTGAGTGGGAGTATGCTGCTCGTGGTGGTAGACAATCCAAGGGTTATAAGTATAGTGGTAGCAATAAACTAAAGAATGTTGCTTGGTACGACCATAACTCAGATAATATGACGCATCCGGTGGGCCAAAAGAGACCTAACGAGTTGGGTATCTACGATATGAGTGGCAATGTATACGAGTGGTGTCAAGATTGGTATGGTGATTACGGCAGTAGCTCACAGACTAATCCTACGGGTCCAAGTATTGGCTCCCACCACGTGTTGCGTGGTGGTAGTTGGTTAGGTGTTGCGTGGGGCTGTCGTGTCTCTCATCGCTTCTACGACAGCCCCGACCGCAGTTACAGCATCGACGGTTTCCGACTCGCTTTGTCTGTAGAGTGATATTAAATAGATTTGTAAGATATGAAACGAGTTATAAAAAGTTTAGGATTTTGGATACTTGTGGCGATGGCTGCAGGTATTGTTGTGGGTGTCGCGATGGGTGAGGGCGCGGCGATGTTTGCTCCGCTCGGTACGCTGTTTATACAGCTGATCAAGATGCTTGTGGTGCCATTGGTGGCTGTATCTATTATCTCGGGTGCAGCAACGCTTGGCGGTAGTCGCTCGGCAGGTAAGATAGGCGTGGTGAGCATCGGTTATATAATGCTGACAACGGTAATTTCGATAGTCATTGCCATCGCGGTAGGACTTATATTTAAACCTGGAGCAGGATTGTCGGCTGAGAGTGTAGGACTTATAAATGCGGCTGCAGATGCAGGTGGCGCGACGGTAAGTCAGGGTGGATTTTGGCAGACTGTTATAGGAATGATTCCTGCCAATCCTATACAGGCCTTTGCCGAGGGTAATATACTGCAGATTATCATCTTTGGACTGTTCCTCGGTTTTGGTATTGCGGCACTCGAGCAGACCAAGCGCGAGAAGGTCGTATCTGGACTTAACTATGTTCTTGAGGCACTTATTTGGTGCATTGGTAAGGTGATGCTTGTAGCTCCGATAGGTGTATTCGGACTTATGGCCGAGGCTACGGGAACATTTGGCTTTGATGTGCTGCTTAAGGTGGCAAATCTGCTGTGGGTAGATTTGTTAGCGGTGCTGATTATGGGCCTTGCGATATATCCGCTGACAATTACGCTATTCTCAAGGGTCTCTATCAAGGAGTTTTTCCGCCAGATGATGCGTCCGCAGGTTATCGCCTTCTCGACGGCTTCGTCTATGGCTACGCTGCCTGTGACAATGGCGGCGTGTGATAATATGGGAGTATCAAAGCAGGTTTCAGGATTTGTGGTACCACTTGGTGCTACGATTAATATGACAGGCAATGCCATCTACTACACCCTTGTGGCGATATTCTTTGCCCAGTTCTACGGCATAGAGCTTACTATGGCTCATTATGTAGCTATTACTGTTACAGCCTCGCTCGGCTCAATAGGTCAGGCAGGTGTGCCAGGCCCTACGCTTATGGTTGTTGCGGTACTTGCAAGTGCTGGTATTCCTATCGAGGGTCTGCCGCTGCTCTATGCGTTGGATAGGGTGTTCGATATGATTCGCACGGTGCTTAATATTACGGGCGATGCGGCCTGCGCAGCAGTGACTGATCGTCTGACTGGTGAGTAGTTTGGTCTAAAGTTTGCGCTCCGTATCTAAAAACAAGATATGGAGCGCAATTTTATTGAGACATTAGAACACCGCCGCAGCCACTACTCGCTTAGTGCGGCTATGTGTGCCACGGAGGAGGAGATAGTAGCGATGATTGATAGGGTGATGCTGGCCACGCCCTCGGCATTTAACAGTCAGTCGAGTAGGGTAGTTGTGCTGTTTGGTATTCACCATATATGCCTTTGGGGCATTGTCAAGCAGGCCTTGAAGGAGCGTGTTACCGCAGAACAATTTGAGATTAGTCGCCATAAGATAGATATCAGTTTTGCTGCAGGGTGTGGTACAATACTATTTTATGAGGATATGGCGGTTGTGACAGAGATGAAGAGCCGCTTTGCTATCTATGCCGATAAATTTGACGAGTACTCTGCCCATACATCGGCAATGCACCAGTTATCAGTGTGGACAGCCCTCGAAGATATGGGCTTTGGTGCCTCACTGCAACACTATAATCCGCTGATAGATGCCGAGGTTGCCCACCAATGGAATATTCCCGAGCAGTGGCATCTCATTGCTCAGATGCCTTTTGGAACGCCACACGACACTCCAGAGCCTAAAGAACAACACCTCCCACTTGACCAACGCAGACTTGTTTTCTCTAAGTAATCATAGATATTAATGCATAAACAGCAGCCAATGGGCTGCTGTTTTTTTTTGTGGCAACTGCAGAAGTGGCATCATGGGGTGGTTTTTAACTAAAAGTTTATTATCTTTGTATGAGTGTTTTTTCTAATCTAACTATTATGAAGAGATTTCTGTATATATTGGTTGTAATATTTACCTTCTGTGGCTGTTCTTGGTTTGAAGAGATTAAGCCACAAACTCCGTCAGACGACTCTGGGGCTTTTAAGGTAATTGTCGGTGACCTAAACGGATTTGATCAGTTTGTATATAATGAGAATAGTTTTATAGTATACAAACAGAGCCCGTCTGGTTTGCCTGAGGCGATGTTGGTGTATGTAAATGAAGATGGTCAGGAGGTTGTCGAAGTGGTATATTTTGACGGACGAGGCATCCCTCAGTACTATAATATCAACGGCGAGAGTATATATGTAGAGAATGTTCGTGGCAATTACTGTGATTTGCATTTGATAAATAGCGATGGCACAATAACTATTATTCCAGATATCGATGTTGAGTGTGAAATTGAGAAGTATTGGAGTGCTGAAACAACCAGAGCAGCTTCTGGCTCTGCAGATGTAGCGAGTGCTGTCAATTTGGCAAATCGAGTTCTGGGTGCGAGGTATCTTATGGAGGGCTCGTTTGATTTTGGATTAGGAGCCTACTCAATACTTGCCGGCTGTGCAATGCTTATGCCGGGCGTAAATGTTGCAGTTGGGGCAGTGTTGGTTATTGGAGGTGTCGCGACATTAACCAGTGGTGCAATGAAGGTTGCTAAGGCTACAGACCTGCTGGTTAGTGATGGTACGCATACAGATGGCAACTACGAGCAAGCAGCCGATGCCGCTGGCGCTATTGGTTCTGCTTGTGGCGCAATTGGAGGTCAGCTCTCCACTACTATTGCCTCTTGGTTGATTGAGCAGGGTTTTGATTATGTGCTGAATGATTTGGATAATCGCACTCAAGAGCTGGAGAGACTCAAGAGTGCTAAAGAAGTTGTCAATATAGAACTGAAAACCTCTGTTGCTGATGTCGATTTTGTTGCTGCCAGCGCCACTTTGCACGGTAGCATATCTGTTACACCATCTGCAGATGATTATGTGGGTATTCTGATTTCTGAGGATCCTTCTGGGCTGCGTGTTGCTGATTGTGGAACTGCAGATATGAATGGCAATGGTCAGTTTGCGGTTGCATTCGATAATCTTTCGCGTGGTAAAACTTACTACTATCGAGCATACTACTATTCATCTAAGTTAGATCGTACTTTTGTTGGTAATAGAGGCTATTTCTGTGTGCCTGGCGTCAAAACGGGAGGGTATAAAGAGGTCTCTGACGATAAGTACGAGATTTTTATCAATGCCTTGGTGGGCGATTTTGAGGAGAAACTGCAAATAGGTATCTGCTTCAGCGACAAGAATAAGGAGCCAACTATTGACGATAGCTATACAGATCCTATGGAGGTCACTACCTCTGATACATACACTGTCACTATCAGCCCGAATAATTACCCTTGCTACTATCGAGCATATGTAGTTAAAGATGCAAAGTGGGTTGCCTATGGAGATACTAATGTTATATACCAAGACGAAAGAGAGATCTTAGAAAAGTTCTATCGCGACACCGGAGGCGATAAGTGGACTCGTAATGATAATTGGTGTACAGATAAACCTCTATATGAATGGTATGGCGTTAATATAAATCAAGATGGTCGAGTATCCGGTATTTTATTGTCTGTAAATAACTTGACTGGTGCAGGAACACTTTCTGGCTGTATGGCGTTATATTATTTGTATTGCGAGGATAACCAACTCACCTCATTGGATGTGTCTGGATGTACGGCGTTGGAAGAGCTGGATTGCAGTAATAACCAACTGACTTCGTTAAATGTATCTGGATGTACAGCGTTGGAAGATTTGGATTGCGATAATAACCAACTCACCTCATTGAATGTGTCTGGATGTACAGTGTTGAGATTGTTGGAATGCTCTAATAACCAATTCACCTCGTTAAATGTGTCTGGATGTACAGCGTTGGAATCTTTGGGTTGCGGAAATAACCAACTCACCTCGTTGAATGTATCTGGATGTACAGCGTTGGAAAGTTTGCACTACTCCTATGGCAAACTCTCCTCGTTGGATGCGTCTGGATGTACAGAGTTGGATAGGTTGGAATGCTTTAATAACCAACTCACCTCGTTGGATGTGTCTGGATGTACAGCGTTGGTATATTTGTATTGCTATTATAACCAACTCACCTCGTTAAATGTATCTGGATGTACAGCGTTATGTTATTTGGATTGCAATAATAATAAGATCACACGAGAGATTTCAGGTATATTTGCCAACCTGCGTTTTTTTGACCACGATGTGCGATATGAGTATTACCGTGATAGTAATGGGCAAATGCAATATCGTGACCGCGGAGTAGGTTGGTGGTGGCCAGGCGAACCTGGAAAGGGGTATCACGGGCGATGATAGTCTGAGTGTATGATTATAGGTGCATTTATGGATGCACCTATTTTTATGCTTATGAGTAATTGCGGAGTAGCTTCTGCAGAGCTAACCCCTTATATAGTTCGAGTGGCCTACGCCAAGAGTGGATTAATTCTCGAGGGCTAAATTGCAAAACAATGTTGCAGATTGATAAATTAGCGGGTGCTTGCACACGGGATAGTATATCAATCTGCAACGATGTTGATTTTATCAACAAAGCCCTCGAGAGATAGATATATACAAAAAAAGAAGACAACCTTTCGATTGTCTTCTTGGTGCGGTGCGTAGGGGACTCGAATGTCGCGCTTCAGCGCGTCATCAGCGAAGGAGTGCCGCAGTCGCCGGTGGGCGGTGCGGAGATACACGACTGAGCTAACCCCGCCCAAAAGTTTGAGTAGCCTACGCAGAGCAAGTGATTTATTTGTCTGATGACAATCGCAAAGCGAAAAA
>JAZOND010000016.1:0-60704 GCA_045654345.1 Alistipes sp.
GGACTTTGATGTATGTCAAAAAATCCAAAAATTAGTCTTTCCAGAGGGTGCTTATTGGGACCACGAAAATCGAAGATTTCGAACTGATGGAATGAATAGCGTAGCCTCGTATCTATTCTCATTATCAGACACTTACAAAAATAACAACGCAAAAAAAGAGGGCAAATCTGATGACTTGTCCTCTTTAGTAGCGGGAGTGGGACTCGAACCACACGACCTTCGGGTTATGAGCCCGACGAGCTACCAACTGCTCCATCCCGCGATGTATCTTGATCTGCCGAAGCGAAATCTCATCGTTTGTGCTGCAAAGATAGTGCAAATTTTTATATCTGCAAAATTTTTTGACGAATTTTGCAGAAAATTTAATATTGCGGCTATTTTTAGCTCTTTGCTGCTCTTCTTTAGTGGCCTGCCTCGCAGAGGAACTTGACGCGCACAAGGCGTATCTCCTCCTCGGTATATTCGTCACCCAGCTCCTCGTATGCCTCATCGAGAGA
Organism: Alistipes sp.; assembly: GCA_045654345.1. Taxonomy (GTDB): domain Bacteria; phylum Bacteroidota; class Bacteroidia; order Bacteroidales; family Rikenellaceae; genus Alistipes. Next base: position 498 of record JAZOND010000016.1, read on the forward strand.
GTCAGACTCGGCGTCTTCCTTAAAGTAGAGGAAGATGTCGTCAATCTTATCCTCGTCCATATATTCCTCGATAAAGTAGTTGATGTTAAGTCGAGTACCAGAGTTTACAATGGCCTCGATCTCGGTCATCAGCTCGCTAAACGAGAGGTTTCGTGCGCGGGCGATATCGTCGAAGTCCATTTGGCGGTCGATGGCCTGGATGATAAATATCTTATTGCTTGCCTTATTTGCCACAGCCTTAACCACCATATCTTGAGGGCGGATAATCTCCTTCTCCTCAACATATGCCTTAATAAGGGTGATAAACTCCTCTCCGAACTTCTTAGCCTTACCTGCGCCTACGCCCGAGATGTTCTGCATCTCCTCAATGGTGATAGGGTAGTGGATAGCCATATCGGCGAGTGAAGGGTCCTGGAAGATGACATAAGGAGGTAGGTCGTGCTTCTTTGCCACCTTCTTGCGCAGATCCTTGAGCATAGCATAGAGCTCTTCGTCTGCTGCGCCGCCGTGGGCTGGAGCTGCATTCTTGCTCTCCTCTTCCTCCTCGAAGTCGCGATCCTCGGCTATACGAACGGTAGTAGGGTTATCAATAAACTTCTCACCTGCAGGGGTGATAGAGATAAGGCCGTAGTTCTCGATATTCTTGCTAATCAGTCCCATAATGAGTCCCTGGCGGATAACGGCACTCCAGAAGTTGCTATTCTTCTCTGAGCCTACGCCGAAGAACTCGCTGTTATTGTGCCCGTAGCTCTTGATAATAGCCGTGGTCTTACCCAGCAGCAGAGCTATCAGGTGGTCAATCTTAAACTTATCGCCAATGCTCTTCAGAGCCTCGAGTGCTGTGGCCAGCTCCTCGGTGGCGTTGATGCGTGGACGCGGATTGCAGCAGTTGTCGCAGTTGCCGCAACTCTCCTCCTTATACTCCTCGCCGAAGTAGTGGAGCAGCGTTCTGCGGCGGCACATACTGCTCTCGGCATATGACTGCGTCTCGAGTAGCAGCAGCTTGCCAATCTCCTGCTCGGCAACAGGCTTACCCTGCATAAACTTCTCGAGCTTCTGAATGTCTTTATAATTATAAAAGGTAAGGCAGAAACCTTCGCCACCATCACGGCCAGCACGGCCGGTCTCTTGGTAGTAACCCTCCAGAGACTTCGGAATGTCGTAGTGGATAACAAAGCGCACATCCGGCTTGTCGATACCCATACCGAAGGCGATGGTGGCAACGATAATGTCGGCACCCTCCTTGAGGAATGCATCTTGATTGTCTGCACGGGTCTGGGCATCCATACCTGCGTGATATGGCAGAGCTTTGATGCCGTTGGCAACAAGCAACTCGGCAAGCTCCTCAACCTTCTTGCGGCTTAGACAGTAGATAATGCCACTCTTACCCTCATTCTGCTTAACAAAGCGGATAATGTCGCGATCAGGGTCGTTCTTTGGGCGTAATTCGTAGTAGAGATTCGGTCTATTGAAAGAGCTCTTGAATACGCTGGCATCGGTCATACCGAGGTTCTTCTGAATATCCATCTGTACCTTAGGTGTAGCGGTCGCGGTAAGGGTGATGAGCGGTGCCTGGCCAATGTCGTTGATAATTGGGCGAATACGACGGTACTCAGGGCGGAAGTCGTGACCCCACTCTGAGATACAGTGTGCCTCATCTATGGCGTAGAACGAAATTTTGATCTTGTGAAGAAAGGCGATATTATCCTCCTTAGTCAATGACTCAGGGGCGAAGTAGAGCAACTTGGTTTTACCTGCAAGCACATCCTCGCGCACCTGCTGCACCGCATTTTTAGACAGCGAGGAGTTGAGGAAGTGAGCAATACCAGGATTATCAGAGAATGTGCGCATAGCATCAACCTGATTCTTCATCAGGGCGATGAGTGGGGAGATGATAATAGCCACGCCATCCATCATCAGTGCCGGGAGCTGGTAGCATAGAGACTTGCCACCTCCGGTTGGCATAAGCACGAAGGTGTCACGGCCAGAGAGCAGGTTCAGAATAACTGCCTCCTGATTACCCTTGAACGAGGTAAAGCCGAAGTACTCCTTGAGTTTTTGGTGTATTAACTCTCTGTCGGTCAGTTGCTGCGCCATTGTGTAATGCGGTTTTGTAAATCCAAATGCGTTTCAAAAACTGTTCAATCAGTTTCAAATATCGAAAATCTTACTCAAAGATAGTGAAACTTTTGGAAAAAAACTATAACTTTGTAGAAAAATTAACAAAAAAAGTTTTTTATGAGATTATATACGACTGAACTCATCAAGAAATATAAGTCGCGAACTGTGGTTGATCACGTCTCTATTGATGTGCGTCAGGGTGAGATTGTAGGTCTGCTCGGTCCAAATGGTGCAGGTAAGACCACCTCGTTCTATATGATTGTGGGTCTGATTAAGCCTAACGGCGGTCAGATCTTCCTTGAGCACGATGATGGTACTGTTAATGAGCTGACTAAGCTGCCTGTATACCAGCGTGCACAGTTAGGTGTGAGCTATCTGGCGCAGGAGGCCTCTGTATTCCGTCACCTGAGCGTTGAGGATAATATCCGCGCAGTGCTTGAGATGACAAATTATACCAAGGAGTACCAGCGTGACCGCCTTGAGGCTCTTATTGACGAGTTCCGTCTGCAGAAGGTGCGCAAGAGTTATGGCAACCAACTCTCGGGTGGTGAGCGTCGTCGCACAGAGATTGCGCGAGCTATTGCTATCAATCCGTCGTTTATCCTTCTTGACGAGCCGTTTGCGGGTGTAGACCCTATTGCGGTGGAGGATATTCAGAGTATTGTTGCAACCCTTAAGCAGAAGAATATCGGTGTAATTATCACCGACCATAATGTCGATGAGACCCTTGCTATCACCGACCGCACCTACCTTCTCTATGAGGGAAAAATCCTCAAGACAGGTACCGCCGAGGAGCTTGCTGCCGACGAAATGGTTCGTCGAGTATATTTGGGTAAGAACTTTGAGTTGAAGAGGAATCATAAGTTTACCCTCGAAGAGTAGTTTTGTTGTGATAGCGGCACAACTACTTCCGCTAACATTTTTCTCGCCAATGGGAAATACGCTTAGTATGTCCCATCGTCTCGAAAAATGCCGAGCGTAGCAACTACTACCTTCTGACAATAAAATAGTGCGCAGGACAAAAGTCGGTGCAAAAAAAATATTAAACAAATATCCGCGTAGCGGATGCCAAAAAGCCAATGGCCAATAGCCAAAAGCATTTTTTTGCTTTTGGTGTCAAAAAGCAAAAAAATGGACAAATCCGTCTCGAATGGGCGCCTAAAGGGAGTTGTGGCGCCACCGTGTTCAAAGAGTTATGCGCAGAGAGCGTTAGCCGTATCTCTGCTTGCTAATGGAAGGAGTGTGTTGCGAAATATGGACTTTTGCAACGACATTCTCTCTGCATTAAATTGTATTAAGATGCTCGGCGCCAAGGTCGAGCGTACCGACGATAGCACTATCGTGGTTGATGGCGGACTTAATCCGCACTCAGACTCGCTCTGCGTGGGTGAGTCGGGTCTTAGTGCCAGATTATTTACCCCAATAGCTTCGCTCTGCACCTCTCCGATTGTTGTTCGTGGTGAGGGTACGCTGCTTTACCGTCCTATGGATATGATGATAGCTCCGCTGCGTGCGTTGGGCGTCGATGTCAGGGATGGTGGTGGTCGATTGCCTATTGAGGTGTGTGGTCCTATGCAGGGTGGCGAGATAGATGTTGACGGCTCTGTTTCGTCGCAGTTTGTTACAGGATTGTTACTCTCGTTGCCACTTGCTGCTGAGGATACGGTGATAAATGTTGCAGGTGCGGTGTCGAAACCATATCTCGATATGACTATAGATACAGCTGCGCGCTTTGGTGTGGCTATCGAGCACAATGACTATGAGCAGTTCTATATTGTCGGCAGTCAGAGCTATACTCCTACCGATTATGCCGTTGAGGGCGATTGGAGTGCGGCAGCAATGCTACTTGTAGCAGGTGCTGTGGCGGGCGAGGTGACTGTCAAAAATCTGTCAATGCTCTCAAAGCAGGCAGATGTGGCTATATGTGATGCCCTTGTGCGTGCAGGCGCAGAGTTGACAACGGAGGAGGATATGGTAACGGCTGCTCATCGTGAGCTTCGCGGCTTTGAGTTTGATGCGACAAATTGCCCGGACCTCTTTCCTGCCCTTGCGACACTTGCAGCAGCGGCAGAGGGTGAGAGTCGTATTGTCGGCACGCGTCGCCTTGAGCATAAGGAGAGTAATCGCGCAGAGGCTATTGCAGCTGAGTTTGATAAGTTAGGCATTGATGTGGATCTGTCAGAGAGTAATGTTATGAAGATTCGTGGCGGTGCTATTCGTGGCGGTGTTACTGTTGAGAGCTATGGTGACCACCGTATGGCTATGACTTTAGCTGTGGCGGCACTGCTGAGCGATAAGCCGATAACTATCCGCGGCGCAGAGTGTGTGTCAAAGAGCTATCCTAACTTTTTTGAGGATTTGGAGAGATTGAGAGATGAATAATAGCTTCGGAAATAGGTTTAAGATAGAGATTTACGGCGGCTCGCATACCGAGTCGCTCGGCGTTATTATATCGGGCGTACCTGCAGGTATTGCCCTGACAGAGAGCGACTTTGAGGCAGATCTTGCTCGTCGTCGCTCGGGCGCTAAGGGTACTACTCCGCGCAAGGAGGGTGATGTTCCACATATCGTCTCGGGTGTTGAGGACGGGGTGACTACGGGTGAGCGTTTAGAGGTTGTCTTTTATAACGAAAATACTCGTTCGGGCGATTATGACCGTCTACGAAACCATCCGCGACCATCACACGCTGACCTTACGGCACGACATAAGTATGGCGAACAGTTTGATCTTCGCGGTGGCGGTATCTTCTCGGGTCGAATGACCCTGCTGCTTGTGGCTGCGGGTGTTGTGGCAAAGAAGATTACGGCAAGCGCAGTCTACTCGAGTACTATTGTCGAGCTGGGCGGTAGTGGCGATAGAGAGCAGTTTGATGCTGTTGTTGCTGCGGCACAGCGCGATGGTGACTCTGTGGGTGGCGTTATTGAGTGTACCGTTACAGGAGCCGGTCGTGACCTCGGTGAGCCATTCTTTGACTCAGTGGAGAGCATTGCAGCCCATCTACTCTTCTCAGTACCAGCGGTTAAGGGTGTCGAGTTTGGTAGTGGCTTTGCAGGTGTGGCTCTGCGAGGTAGTGAGCGCAATGACCGCATTGTTGATGCACTTGGCACTACTGCGACCAACCACGAGGGTGGAATAAATGGCGGCATTACTAATGGCAATCCTATAGTCGTTCGCGTGGCGATTAAGCCTACACCGAGCATTGCCCAGCCGCAATATACATATAACTTTGTCTCGCAGAGCGTAGAGCCGCTGACTATCGGAGGTCGTCACGATGCCTGCATAGTGCTTCGCGCCTCGGTAGTCATTGAGGCGGTTATGGCTATCGCGCTTGCAGAACTTAAACTCTCGCTATGACCGTTCGTCAGATAATAGGGCAGATAGAGCAGGCTGTATCTTCACTTTATGACCCTCGCGAGGCTACGGCTATAGCTCGCCAGGTAGTGTGTCGTAAGTGCGGATATAACTTTTCACAGCTTGTGGTACACTATGATGATGAGTGTCAAATAGATGATTTACAGACTATTATAGAGCAGCTTTCGGCAGCTCGCCCTGTGCAGTATGTGCTTGGTGAGGCTGAGTTTTATGATCTTACCTTCAATGTGCAGGAGGGTGTGCTTATCCCTCGTCCAGAGACAGAGGAGCTTGTTTCGCGAGTTGTTGCTGATGCACAGTCGGGAATGCGCATTTTAGATGTGGGTACGGGTAGTGGAGCTATTGCCGTTGCTGTGGCTCATAGCATAAAGGGTGCAGAGGTTGTGGCCGTCGATATTTCGGATGCGGCACTTGCTATTGCAAAGTCTAATGCGCTGAAAAATGGTGTTAATGTAGAGTTTGTCAAGGCCGATGCATTAGGGGATATGAGCAGCCTTGGAATTTTCGATATTATCGTCTCAAATCCACCATATATTCCGCAGTCGGATGTAGCTGCTATGAATCGTAATGTGGTTGACTATGAACCACATACAGCACTTTTTGTGGATGATAACGATGCGCTGTGCTTCTACCGCTCGATAGCTCAAAACGGACTGAAGATGTTGCGCGCAGGGGGTGGCTTGTACTTCGAGATTTATGAGCAGTTCGGTAGTGAAGTAGCAGAGATGCTTGCTTATCTGGGCTACCGCGATATTGAGGTTGTGAAGGATATTTTCGGGAAGGATCGAATGGTATGGAGCAGAAGGTAAAGCGTACAAAAACAGCGGAGCAGGCACTTGCCTCGCTGATGAATTTAGCTGCTCGCAGCGAGAAGTGCTCGGCCGATGCACTTAGGCTTATGCGTGGCTGGGGCGTGTCAGATGCTGATGCTCAGAAGGTGTTGCAACGCCTTGTGGCTGAACGATTTATAGACGATAGTCGCTATGCGGCATCCTTTGTCCGTGAGAAGATAAACCTCAGCGGCTGGGGTGTGTATAAAATTACGGCAGCACTGCGTCGCAAGGGTATAGAGGGTAGTGTTATCTCTGAAGCTCTTGCCGAAAATGGTGCTGTAGATATGGTCGAGCGATTGCAGAGTCTGCTTGAGCGTAAGATGCGTACCGTAAAGGCTAAAAATGGCGCAGACCTTAAGGCGAAGCTCTTTCGCTATGCTGCAGGTCAGGGATATGACTTTGCTACAGCTAAGCAGTGTGTAGAGCAACTTGTTAAGTGTGAAGAAGAATGGTAAAATTTAGACTATTAATACTATTTGCAGTGCTGTGTAGCACTGCTTTTGCATATCAATATCCTATTAAGGATGTCAAGGGATTGCACTCGGCCTCGTTTGCTGAGATGCGTCCCGATCACTTTCATTCGGGTGTAGATATTAAGACCGATGGCGTGCAGGGTAAGCGTATTGTTGCTGCTGCCGATGGTTATATCTCGCGTGTGAGTCATACTCCGTCGGGTTATGGTCTTGCGGTCTATGTTACCCATCCGAAGTTAGGGACTATGACCGTATATGGTCACCTCTCGCGCTTTGAGAATACGCTTGAGCAGTATATTAGAGACTATCGCTATCAATATTGCCTCAATAGCGTTGATATTAAATTTACGCCCGAGCAATTCCCTGTAAAGGCTGGAGATGTTATCGGATATTCGGGTAATACGGGCAACTCCTTTGGCCCACATCTGCACTATGAGTTGCGCAATGCTGCAGGCACTCACACATATAACATTGTTCGTCGCCGTCTGTTCCGTCCAAAGGATAGTGTAGCTCCGCGTCTGCTCGCGTTGCACTATATAGAGATAGATTCCCTCGATGGCGTGGCTGTGGAGTCGGCAGCTCGCACATTTACCATAACTAAGGGCAAGAGGGGAGGCTATCAGGTGGCTGGTACTATATCGGTTGGGCGCGTGGGCTACTTTCTGCTCGAGTGTCGTGATAATCAGAGCGGTAATGGCAGTAGTCGCTTTGGCGTATATCGTGTAAGCCAGAAGGTGGATGGTAAGCAGAACTTTGAGTACCGTATGGATGGCTATGCCTTTGATGATACAAGGCTGTGCAATCTTGTCAGCCACTATGCTCGTCAGCAGGGGGCGCAGTGCGAGGTTATTCGCCTTGCGCAGGTGGCAGGAGCCCCTTCTCGCCTCTATAAGAGGGTTGTTGAGCGTGGCGCAATCCGTGCTGAGGCCGACCAGAAGCGTACTGTAGAGATTGAGGTGGAGGATGATTGTGGCAACCGCACCAAACTGACCGTAAAGGTTGTCGGTAAGGCTGATCATCGCCTATTTACAGCCGTACGTGATAGTGCAGCTGTGGTAGCTGGCGTTGGTAAGGGCGTTGTTATTGCTGATAGAGGTGTGTGCGCCTATGTGGGAAATAGTGTCTACTATGCTCCGACATTCTGTCGTGTGAGTGCTACGGATCAAAGACCGCAGATTGATGGAGTTAATGTGCTGTCAGATAGCTATATGGTACTTGATCCAAATACTCCGATGCAGAGGCCTGTGACCGTTGCTCTTGATGCACGAGTGCCACTTGAACTAATGACTAAGTGCTGCGTGGCACTGAAAAATCGTAAGGGTAAATATGGGTATATAGGTGGCTACTATGCCGGTGGTGGCAAGGTGTATGTTCGTACCCGCAAGGCTGGGCAGATGGTAGTTGTGGCCGATACGGTTGCCCCTAAAATTGTGCCTAATTGGAAGAGTGGTGCCTCTATGCGCTCAGCAAAGCGTATCTCGTTTAAGGTCTCTGATAACTTTTCGGGTGTGAAGAGCTATGAACTCTATATTGATGGACAGTGGAGGACGCTTAACTACTTGCCTCTGCAGTCAACCCTCTATCATACCTTCGATACTCCGCTTGCTGCAGGGGATAAGTCCACCCATACACTCCGCCTTAAGGTAACAGATAGTGTTGGTAATTTCGCTATTTTCGAGGATAGCTTCTATAGATAATTAAAGAGCCTGCTTGCGGCAGGCTCTCTTGAAACACTAATTCTTATAAGGTCGTTTTCCACAGTCCGTGGAGATTGCAGTACTCGTATACTGCTATTGGTTTTGATGAGCAGGTGCAGATAACTGCCTCCGGCTTGTCGGTAAGGTCTACGCGGATGCCTCCATTCTCGGTCTCGACATAGATAAACGCTATGTGATGCTCAGGGAGCATTGGGTGCGCTACGCTACCCACCTCTACCTTTATTGAGCAGTCGTTGATGCGTGTAACTACGGGGATGTGCTTCTCTCCGCTTGCCTCTACTGTATTGGGTATAAGTTCCTCCATCTTCTCGCCGCAGCATACTACAGGAATACCTGAATCTACTACTTTAGTAACTACATTACCGCAGTGGCGGCACTTGAAAAACTTTGTTGCCATAACTATTCAATTTTTTTAAGGTTGTTTACTCTGCATTTGTTGCCAGCGGTGATGCTTGGCTATATGTTCTTGTTGCCAACTCTTTGTCGAGCTGATACATACCATACTTGTTGCCATCGACGCACTCTGCCGCAAATATCATATCTCGCGCTGACTCCTCCTCCTCAATCTGCTCGTCAATAAACCATACAAGCATATTCGACGACGCAAAGTCTTTGTCCTCTGTAGCTATGTTTACAAGGTTGTTAATCAGCGATGTTACAACCTTCTCGTGGTTTAGGGTCTGCTGGAACATCTCCAGTATAGAACTCCACTCGGTCTGTACAGGCTCAATAGGCTTTAGAGTGACCTTCGCATCGCGCGAGTTGAGGTAGTTCATCAGTATGCGGGCGTGGTCTTGCTCCTCGAGCCACTGTACATAGAACCAATTTGCTACCCCCTTATAGCCTTTTGCCTCTGCGTCCATAGACATTGAGAGGTAGAGATAAGCCGACCATAACTCTGCATTAATCTGGTCGTTGATTGCGGTGTGAAGTCTTTGGCTGATCATAGTTTTAGGTCTGTTTGTTGGTTAAAATTGTGTTGTCTTGTGTTGCTTTACTTTATAATCGAGTCTAACATCTTGCACAGCTGCTCCTTTGACATTGCGCCCATAGTGCGCTGTGGCTCGCCCTGCATCGGGATAAAGTAGAGGGTTGGAATCGAGCGGATGCCAAATGCCTCGGCCAACTGCTCCTCGTCGTCTACATTTACCTTGTAGATATCTACCTTGCCAGCATAAAGCTCTGATACCTCTTCCAAAATCGGTGCCAAAGCCTTGCACGGGCCACACCAAGAGGCGTAAAAGTCGATAAGAGCCGGCTTGTCGCCGATAAAATTCCAGTTGCTGTGTATTGTCTCAAGGTTCGCGACTCTGCGCTCAAAGCCGCCCTTTGTTAAATTAATAGTTGCCATATCTTTTGCCAGTTTTAAGTTTTATTTTCTTTTGCTGATACAAAGATAGTGCAAGAATTTGTATTTGTCAAATTGATAATTTTTATAGCCGTATAAGATAAAACTATAGATTAATAAACACTTTTCTATACTGCTCGGCCTTCTTGTCAATAGAGAGTGGATATGCGCGAGAGGATGAAGGCATTCTGAATAGCCTCAGTGTGCGATGTTTATAATATATATAAGTATACTCGCCAACGGCAGGGATGGTTGCACCAAACTGCTCGGCTACAATCTCGGTAGCCTTCTGTCCTGTGGTAACTATGGTGGTGCAGAGTGGCATCTGGTCGAGAAGAGATGCGATATTGGTTTGCTCTACTACTTCGAGGAACTTGTCCGAGGCGTTATCCTTGGCTCTGCGCACCATAGTGGCTGCATCATAGAGGGCTATGTGCTGAGTATTGCAGAACTTAGCAATGCGCTCGGGGTCGAAGGCTTTTGTGTTTGGAATTTCAAAGTGGTGTTTGTTGCCAAAGAATATAAGCCCCATAATTCGCCACATATCGTTAATCCAATTTGGGTAGAAAAACTCCATAGACCACCTCTGTTTTGGAGGTGGAAAGCTGCCTAACATAAGCATTTCTGCGCCCTGCGGGAGGAATGGTTGCAGCGGGTGTTTTTCGATTTGTGGGCTCTGTTTCATCGGGCTTTTTTGTAAACTATCTTTGACAAAGGTAGAGTAAAAAAGTGATTTTGCATCATAAAAATAGTGGTAATTACGGAAAAATTATTATATTTGTGGTTGATTAGTGTTGCTGTGAACCTATTTTATGGGTGTAAATAGGTTGATTTTGTGGCACTAAGAGGTATAAAAGCACTCACAAACTAACTTTATATTACACAAATATTTACATTTATCTTATGGGAATGAAAGAACAATTAGAAGGTCTTAGTGATTTGACCATCAATTTTGGAGAAGGAGGAATGATGATTGTAAATATCATCCTTGCCTTTGTAATGTTCGGTGTTGCTCTGGGCATTAAGACATCGACATTTAAAGAGGTCTTCAAAAAACCAAAGTCTGTCATTATCGGAGTGTTGATGCAGTGGGTAGGTCTGCCGCTGGTGACCTTCCTGGTAGCACTTGCGCTCAACCAGTGGATTACTCCAATGATTGCGCTGGGTATGATTCTGGTGGCTTGTTGCCCTGGTGGTAACATCTCAAACTTTATCTCGTCGCTCAGTAAGGGTAATGTCGAGTTGTCTGTATCTATGACGGCTATTACTACCGCACTTGCGCCGATAGTGACGCCACTTAACTTTTTTATGTGGGGTAACCTTTACGCCTATATTGTTGGTGTAAAGCAGAATATTCCTGAGCTGTCGATCCCATTCTTGCCGATGCTCTATCAGATTCTGCTTCTTCTCGGTGTGCCTATTGTGTTGGGTATAGTATTTTCTAAGTACCATCCAAATGCAACCAAGAAGATTACCAAGCCTGCACAGGTGCTCTCAATTCTGCTCTTTGTGGGTATGGTTGTGGTCTCTTTCTCGCAGAATTGGCAGATTTTTATTGACAATATTATCTATGTATTCTTCATAGTAATGCTCCACAATGCTTGCGCCCTTGCAACAGGTTTCTTTGGTGCTAAGCTGGCAAAGTTACCACAGAAGGATTGCCGCTCGCTCACTGTGGAGATTGGTATTCAGAACTCGGGTCTGGGTCTTGTGCTGCTCTTCAATCCTGTAATCTTCCCGCCTGAAATCTGGCATCAGCACTATGGAGGTATGCTTTTGGTTACTGCTTGGTGGGGTATCTGGCATATTGTTTCAGGACTTACTGTGGCCTATCTGTTCCGTAGAAAACCAATTGTCGAGTAGACTATGGCTAAAGAGAAAAAAATCCAGGATTACGATCCGATATACGCATTTTTGCGTTACTATGTAGATTTTGTGTTAAGATTATCCTATCGCAATGTCAGATTTGTGGGTCTTGATAAGATTCCGCAGGATGGCGCAGTTATCTATGCTCCTAACCATACCAATGCGTTGATGGATGCGATGATAATCCTTTCTATGGATAGCAATCCTAAAGTCTTTGTTGCTCGTGCAGATATCTTCCGTAACCCTAAGTTGGCAAAGATTCTTACTTGGTTTAAGATGATGCCGATTATGCGTATGCGTGATGGATATGACGAGGTTAAGAAGAATCAGGAGATCTTTGAACGCTCAGTCGATGTGCTACGCGATAAGATTCCATTCTGTATCTTCCCTGAGGGTACACATCAGGCAAAGTACTCTTCACTGCCGCTATCAAAGGGTGTGTTCCGCATCGCGTTTCAGGCGCAGTCTATGATGGGCGATATGCCGCTCTATATTGTGCCAGTAGGTATCCGCTATGGTAGTTTCTTCCGTTTCCGCTCTACCGTGCGTGTGCAGATTGGTGATCCGATTAATGTGGGCGAATTTATAGCAGAGCATAATGGTCAGACACAGGCGGAGCAGATGCTCGAGATGAAGGATGTGCTTGCTGAGCGTATGAAGGAGTCTATATTCTACATACCGAATGATGAGAACTACGACTCGGTATACGAGATTTGCGCAGCTGTTGTAAAGCAGCAGATTAAGAACTTTAATCGTACTGCAGATGGAAAGCGCGTACACCCACTCGATGCTCACTTTGATGCCAATAATGCCACAGCAAAGCTTATTGAGCAGATTAAGCAGGAGGATCCTCAGAGGGCTTCAGAGTTGCTTGCTTTGGGTGCTGAAGCGTCAAAGATGCGTAAGCGTCAGCGTATAAGTTTGGCATCGGTGTCGGTTAAGTATCCGCTATGGTCGCGAATTTTCAAGCTGCTATTTATGCTTGTGGCGCTGCCATATTGCGTGCCGGTATCTATTCTTACTCTGCCTATGACTATATTGTGTAGCATTATATTCACCAAGTTACGCGACTACGCATTCCGTAACTCGGTGCGCTTTGTGGTCAATCTCGTTATATGGCCTCTGTTGATGATTGTCTACGCAGCTGTGGCATACTCGCTACTACCTTGGCAGTGGGCACTGCCTATAACCCTTGCGCTGTTGCCTGCGCCAATCGTTGCACACGAGACCTGGCGACTATTGCGATTGGGTATATCAGATATTAAGTTGTTGGCAAATAGTAAGCTGAGAGCTAAATATCGCCAAATCAGAAAGTTAATATTTAATAAGTAAAAAGATGAAACTGAGAAAGATATTTACATTGTTTTTGTTGTTTGTCACCTTTGCGGCTACTGCACAGGAAAAACAAGAGATTATTAAGAAGGGCTATAACTTTGGCCCTCTGCCAGCGGTGGCATTTGATGCAGATAAGGGCTTCCAGCTCGGTGCGCTGCTTAATATCTACGACTTCGGTGATGGCAGCACATACCCAAATACACGCCAGCAGTGGTATTTAGAGGCTTCATTCTTTACTAAGGGTTCGCAGCTCTATGTGGTCTCTTATGACAACCGCTTCTGGATTCCTGGCGTCCGCTTCTCAACTACGCTGACCCTTACAAATGAGAACGCTATGGACTTCTATGGCTTTAACGGCTATATGTCTTACTACGACCACGAGAAGGTTGCGTTGGGTAAGGATAAGAAGAATGAGGATATGTACCTCTACACCCCTAAGTATCGCACAAACCGCCTTGCGTTGCTCTTCAAGTCGGACTTTGTGGGTAACTTGTGGCAGAATAAGCTCTTCTGGGAGGCTGGCTATCACTTCAGCTACTTCAAGCAGGGTGCAATCAATCGTGAGAAGATAAATAAGAATAAGGAGGAGTATAAGATGTTCCCTGATAGCGAGCCTACTCTCTTTGAGCAGTATCGTCAGTGGGGTATTATCTCGGATAAGGAGGCTAAAGGTGGTATCAATAGTACTCTGCGTCTGGGTCTTATGTTCGATACCCGTGATAAGGAGGGTGCTCCGTCTCGCGGTATCTGGGCAGAGGCTCATATGATTCTGGCCCCAAAGTGGCTGGGTACTACAAATCCTTACTACAAGTACTCTGCAACCTTCCGCCACTATATTCCTATCGTAAAGAACGATATCCTCACCTTTGCATATCGTCTTAATTATGAGGGTACTATTGGCAAGAGCGCACCATACTATGTGCTGCCATACCTAACCACTATCGGCCCATCTTATGACCGCGACGGTATGGGTGGCTACCGCACAGTGCGTGGTATTATGCGTAACCGCGTGCAGGGCTACGATATGGCATCGTATAACGCCGAGATTCGCTGGCGATTTGTGTCGTTCACACTCTGGAAGCAGAATATCTCCTTTGGTCTGAACCTCTTTAGTGATGGTACTATGGTAACAAGGGGTGTTGATATGTCGTTTAAGCGTACCGCTGCCGATTTTGCCTCTCAGGAGGAGTTTGTGCGCGTGAAGGGCGAGTATGATGACTATATGGCTAAGGGCCAGTCGTCAGACCGTATGCACATTACCGCAGGTGCAGGCTTGCGTTTTATTATGAACCAGAACTTTATCGTCTGCTTTGAGTACGGTCTGCCAGTGGGTAAGCTCCGTAAGCAGGATGGTCCAGGTGCATTCTATATCAACACAGGTTATCTGTTCTAAATAGATTAGGTGCGATTTTACGATATAAAAAGGTAATTGGCAATTTTTTTTATGCTAATTACCTTTTTTGCACAATATTCGCATATAATGTTGCGTTAGGTAGTAGAAAATAACTAAAAAGTGTAATTAATGAAAAGATTTATTGTAATTTTAGCTGTAGTGTTCGGTGTAACATTTGCGGCAAGTGCGGACGAGCGTCCGGTTGAGTTATCACAGTTGCCAAAGGCGGCTCAGGAGTTTATAAGTAAGCATTTTAGCAAAATTCCTCTATTGTATGCTACCGTAGATAGAGAGATTCTTGATACAGACTATGAGGTGCGACTTGAGGATGGTACAAAGATCGATTTTAATGGCTCAGGCGATTGGAAAGAGGTCTCAAACAAGCGTACCGGTATTCCGAAAGCGATTATTCCAGCAAAGATATCGCACTATGTAGACAAGCAGTATCCGCAGAGCGCAGTATTGTCTATTGAACGAGATACTCGCGATTATGAGATTAACCTCTCAAATGGTCTTGAGCTGACATTTACCCTTGATGGTAGACTCATTGGTATTGATGATTAAAGTGGTTAGTTTAGTCTGTCTATAGATATACCTTATCATAGTGATTATTAAAGGGGGTGCCTCTGAAAGTTAAAAAACTTTCGGGGCACCATAATTTAAAGCAACCACAAAAGTTTTGGTAATGATGCAAAAAGTGGCGCTTGAGTAAATATATAAGTGTCTGAATATTCGTAGATCACGGCGATATTTAAGGGATTAGTAGAAAATGGTTTCTGCTAATCCCTATTTTATAGTTCGAGAGGAAGTCTATAATTATCGGATTTTAATTAGTCTGCCAACTTGCAGTTGGTCTGTAGGGTTGATTTTGTTTAATGAACATATTTGCTCTACAGATACACCGTGTGCAGTAGCTATACTCTGTAGAGTGTCACCTACGACAACTTGATAAAATCTAACACTGGAGGTGTTACTTGCCGCATCCGTTTTTGATTTAATTTCCTTTTTCAAAGTTACCAAATCATTATTCGTTGATGTGTTTAACGGTTTATCTTTTGGAAAAAACAGTGGTCCGGTTAAACCTAATGTCCAGCTTGTTACCGCAATGGATCCTATCATAGCAAAGACCGAAGCATCTAACGCATTCCATTTATCTTTAACATTAACAGCAAACGGAATGTAGTCATTATTGCTATTAGGCGCTTTTGAAAGATAAAACGATTCCTCTGCATCCAGTTTGACTTTGGTCTTACCGTCAGCGCCTATTGTTCCTATTTTTTCGTAATAGTAGTTGTTCTTATGAATTGTAGTACCAGGAACCCCAGTAACAATAACCTTTTTCTGTGATGAGCACGAACTGATAATCAGCAATGATATTATGGTGTTTAGAGCCATAATAGTATTAAATAATCTTCTCATATTATCTGTCTTTAAAAATTATTGATAATCATACAACGGTTTTGTTTGGTACCACTTGTCATAAAAAAAGTTCAGTATGTAGCTTCGTTCATTAAATAGATCTGGCTTAGACTTGTATATATTGCGTAGAGCATCGTTTACATAGTATTTTCTACCCTCTCGTCTGACGGGCGAGATGAGTATTGTATTCATATGGAACTGCGAAATGAAGTTGTCCAAAGTGGTCAAACGGTCCGTTGAGTATGCAATACATATTCCGAATATGTTATTGTTAATATCGTTAGACAAATCGATAATACTGCCAAGAGAGAAAGATCTACCCATTGACGCGTGGCCGTGTGGTGGGATGTGTATTATAGGTTGGTCAATGTCATAGGTTGTTGTCGCGGAGCCTTGTGTTGATGACCCACCAACATTTACGCCATTTAAAGCTCTGCCGACAACTCCACCAACACCAACAGCACCTGCAACAGCACCTAAGTTTACACCTACGCCACGGGTTGAACTGACTGTAGAGGTGTGGGTAGTGATAGTTGGGTCGTAATAAGGTATTTGATAGTTAGGACCAATAAAAAATGACTGCGTGCGGTCTATGGACATTGTTTTGTCGGTCAGATTGTACACAATTACCGTAGCATTATAATTTGCGCTGATAGTCACGCCGACTGCTATCGTAGATGTTGAAGGAATGTCTTGTTTTGATGTTAACTCTTGTTTAGCAGGGTCAGTGTTGCGAAAGGAACGATAGCTAATCTCTTTTAAATACGTAGGGGTAGCACACGAAACCAAGCATAATCCAATAAGGATGATTGATAGATGTTTAACCATATAAAGCCCATTGTGCCATACAACCCCTATCTGGCAATTACTATAAAAAAGAAAGTGTGGAGTTGAATCGTTTATTTAACAGAGAGCATTTGGCGTGGCTCGAACACAAATAAACAATACCCCACACCGCTGCGATATATCAGAATGATATATTCAAACAGGGCGATGAGTGTCATATGCTTATCCTTGTGTTCTAAAATCGCCAAATTTTACTGTTAAGGATTAGCGAAACACTTTCACTAATATATGTATGTAGCTCTATAGGCTACAATGCAAAGATAGTAAAAATTAGTAACAATATCACTATTATAACTAAAAAATCAGTAAAACTAATTAGTGAGATGATTACCAGTATCTTGGGAGATAGTCACTATTATGGGAGTGGAGAAAATAGTTGTTGCTATAATTATATCGTAACCACTTTTTTACTATATTTGTCTATGCTGAAGTTCTCAACTGCATATATAGCTGAAAAGTTCGCCAAGATGCCTATGGCTCTTATCACGCTCGCCTTTATTGTGGGTGTGGTTACGGCTGCCTATACCCCGTCGGGGCTGGTTGTGTGGCTGATAATGTTGGTCCTTGCGCTGGCGTTAACGCTATTCTGGAAGAGGGTGATATTTGTGGCTGTCTTGGCGTTAGGCGGTCTTGTGTTTAATATTCACCGCACAACACTACTGCCTCAAGGTCAGCGCGTTAGGGTAGTGATGAAGGTGGCTGATGATGGCCATAACTATGGTAGCTACTCCACCTGCGAGGCAGATATTATTTCGTGCAATGCAACTCCGTGTCGTGCTCGGGTGAGGATTACCGCCGACTCGCTGCTTATCTTTGAGAGTGGAGATATTATTTGTGCCGATGTGGTTGTGCGTCCGTTTAAGCCTGCGGATGGAAGTTATGCCCGCTCGATGTACCGCAGGGGATTCTCTGGCAGGGTGAGCGTTGGAGATGGTAATATTGTGCAGTTTATCCCTTCGGAACGCTCTACACTTCACCATCGAGCCGTGGAGAGGGTTAAGAGTCTTGTTCCTCCGAGCGATGGGCGTGATGTAGCTCTCTCGGTGAGCCTCGGTGCGCGTGCTATAGAGAGCCGTAAGGTCTCTGATAGCTATTCGGATAGTGGAGCTTCGCACCTGCTGGCTGTCTCGGGTATGCACGTGGGTGTTGTCTTTTTGCTGCTCAACCTGCTGCTATTACCTCTGTCGCTATTTTGGCGCGGAAATATAGTTAGGGCGGTGGTTGTTGTGGCAATGGTATGGGTGTATGTTGCGCTGTGTGGTTATCCGACAAGTGCTATTCGTGCGGCGATAATGTTCTCGGTCTTGCAGCTCTCTTATATCTCGAAGAGCCGCCATCTACCTGAGAACTCGCTATTTGCAACCGCTTTCCTAATGCTGGCTGTTGATCCTTATATGCTCTTTGAGCTGAGTTTCGACCTCTCGTTTGTCGCTGTGGTGGCTATAATCTTTGTGGCTCGTCCGATAATAGAACTCATTGCGTGTCGAGGTTTTGTGCTCAAGGGTCTTGTCGATGGAATGGTCGTCTCTACAGCCTGCGTGGTGGCTACAGCTCCGCTTATATCTAATAGCTTCGGGGTGATCTCGGTGCTTAGTATTGTAATTACGCCGATTGCTCTGATTACGGCTCAGCTGATGATTATCTGCAACTTGGCAGCTCTGGTCTTGCCGCTCTCTGCGGCTCATATACCTGCACAGGCAGCGGAGTGGTGCGGCACGGTGCAGAATAGTATTGTGGCTTGGATTACAGAGTGGGGCGTGGGCTATGCTCATCTGCAGATAAGCGATGGAACGCTGATTGTGACCTATCTCCTTATGATTGTGGCACTTGTAACATCGTTCGGATTCCGTATTGAGGATGAGCGTACGGATATAGATACAAAAAAATAGCAGTCCTTGAAGGACTGCTGATTTTCCGAGAACAGTATCTACTACTTGTTCTTCTTATCGTAGCGCTTTGCGTAACGGCTCATAAACTTATCGACGCGACCAG
Organism: Alistipes sp.; assembly: GCA_045654345.1. GTDB lineage: Bacteria > Bacteroidota > Bacteroidia > Bacteroidales > Rikenellaceae > Alistipes. The sequence continues at coordinate 19,215 of JAZOND010000016.1, forward strand.
CGGTATCTACCAACTTAATCTTACCTGTGTAGAATGGGTGAGATGTGTTGGAGATTTCCATCTTATACACGGGATAGGTTTCGCCGTTCACCTCGATGGTCTCCTTTGTCGAAACGGCGGACCTGCACAAAAACACGTGGTCGTTAGACATATCCTTAAACGCCACTAAACGATAATTCTCCGGATGAATTCCCTTTTTCATCTTTGTTTGTGTTTTTAATTAAGTACTTAATGCGGCGCAAAGGTAGTGAAAAAAAATCAATCAGCAAATATTTTCGCAGATTTTTTGCCACCAAGGGGTGTTGCGAACAACCCACCAGACAAAAAATATTACCACATAGCACCATATTGCATATCGGTGTTGCACAACTCCACGCAAACGCATCATCGGCCCTGTTTTGATAAATGTGGTTGCAGCAACAAATATCAGATATGGTACCGCTACGGCCAAAAAGGGGTTGAGCATAAATGCCTTGTAGTACTCTCCGTTTAACACGGCGTGTGCAGCCCTCTGCACACCGCAGGCGGGACATTCATAGCCCGTAAGGGTGTGGAATATGCACTTGGGGGCAAGATATGAGTGCGTTGGGTCAAAGTAGGCGTATAGCACGACAAGTGCAGCCACTACAACCACCACTGCAAGCGTAATTACCACCGAGCGTCTCATCTCCAACTAAAGAAGGTCGAAAACTGCCAATTCGAGTATAGCGCAACAAATGATAAAAATCAGGTAAAGCACAACGAATACAGCTGTCGCGCCTGCACCAATAAGTGACCACTTCTTAGCATCGTCAGCAGCCTTCTGTGCCTTGTCATACTCGCCATTTGCCCAGTACTTCTCAACCTCTGAAGCCTTGATAATTGCCACAACGCCCAGCGGCACGCAGCACATTACTGTACATAACACTGCCCAAATAAGGTTGTTATCCGGCATAGACGGCTTTGGCGAAGCTGTAGAGGAATAAGTTTGGCTCTGATCTGTTATCTGAGCATTGTTGTTTACGTCAGACATAGTTGTAAAAGTTTGATAGTTAGTGTTTATATAACTTAAAACGGGAGGAGTGCTCTCCTCCCGTATAAATGGATGCTAATTGTTTATTACATCAACTCCTCAGCCAGACCTACTACAAACATAAGAATGAAGTATATCACTGCCCATACAGCACCGCAGATAGCTGCGATAATAGCCCACTTCTTAGCGTCGGCAGCTGCCTGTACAGCACCATTCTGATCACCCTGTGCCCAGAGTGTATCTACCTTAGAGGCCTTAAGAATTGAAACGATACCAAATGGCAAGCAGCAGAGAACTGTTGAAAGGATTGCCAATACCAGGTTGTTGTCGGGTTTCTGCATATTCTTTTAAGTTGTGTTAGTTGCCACCGACACCTTGTGGCGGGTATAAAATTAGGGGTGTGGTGTCATAAATTTACAACAAACGAAGCTAAATTTACACTCCTAATAAATGCTCATAACCTTTTTAGGAAAAGGATATAACAAAATTAAGGAAATATTTTTATAAATACAACACCTAACCCCCTAAATTTTACAACTCAGACTCCTCTTTGCGTTTGCTGAGTGCTGTGACAAGCCATATGAGTATTGCCGAGCCGATAATTGCCGCAATAATCATATCAAAAACCGTCTCCTCTGCGCTAAAGAGTCTGACTATCCAGCTGCCCAACAGCGCACCGATAAGTCCAAGAATAAGATTTACAATCAGTCCGTAGCCCCCGCCACGAATAATCATATTGGCAATCCAGCCAACCACAAGTCCGGTGATAAATGCCCACAACATACCTATAATATTTTTACACCTACCTATCCAAATATTGTGCCTACTCGCGCTACTAATTCCGCAGCCAAAATACTCTGTTTGGTACAATGATTGCAATAAAAAGGGCAGAAGAGTGGTCGTGGGGATAGTTAATTCTTATCTTCGATATATTACACATCTTTCTGTTTATTTTCTGTTTGCACACTTCACCCCCGACCACTCTTTTCTGCACAAAAAAAAGCCCTCCGAAGAGGGCTTAGATATAGAAGATAGTGAAGACTATTGCTGAACGCCGTTAATTGTAACAGTAACAGTAGAACCAGCAGCAACCTCACCGTACATTTGCTCTGAAGCTACGCCCTTGATGGTGTTATTCTCAACCTCTACATCAAATACATAAGTGCCACCAGCATATGCATATCCTACTGCAATACCGAAGAGTGGATCCCAGTCAGGATAATCACCCTCAGGGCCCTCCTTAATCAGTCTACAATCCTTTACAGAGCAACCAGTGATATTTCTTGATACCTCATTCATTGCGCCAGCGATTGCACCAACAGCACCATAGTAGTAGCACTCGATGCTGGTATTCTCAATAGAACAATTCTTAATCTCGCCCCAGCTGTGCAGACCAACTATACCACCAACATGGTGAACATAGCCATAAGAGCGAGAGTTAGTTACATGGCAGTTATCGATTGTTCCAAAGATGTTCGCACCAATGATACCTACCTGGCTCATGCCAAATACGCTTGCTCTATCTACGTTCAGATTCTTAACAGTCATCAGACCATCGAAAAGAGCCTGATTGTCAGAGTTATAATTTGATGCCATCCAGATGTTAGAGATGGTGTGGTTCTGACCATCAAAGGTTGCAGAATACTCAGGAGTCAACATTCTTGTAACTCGAATATCTACGCCTGAGAAGTTGATATCGTTGTCAAGATAGATAGTCTTGCTACCGAAGAATGTATCGTTCTGCTCAGCCATCCAGAGCCAGCCATTAGCACTCAAGATGTGGTAGTTACCATTGTCATCTTTGTACCAGCCTATCTGCATTCTGGGGTCTGGATTTTCAATTACCTGGCCATCAACAGTAAAGGTTACATTTGCATTGTTGCCAGAGAACTCACGAGCTGGATCTACAACACCATAGCCGATGTTCTGAGCTGTTGTGTAAGTATCTTTATACACCTTCTCGCCTGAAGTTGCATTGATTGTTGCGCCAGCCTCAATAGCACCGCTGAGGTATGCAGAGTGGAAACCAGTACCGATACCTGCAGCATACTTACCACCTGTAGCAGTTACGGTAGAGGTCGCGTCGATGTTGATCTCGTTTGTAGCTGTATAGTTCTGCTGATTGCAGTGAGTATCATAGCCAGAGCCGATACCAGCACCAGCCTGACCACCGGTTGCAGTAACAGTTGAGTTAACGATGTTAATTTCCAGATTGTACTTGCTGTCGCTGCCGTAACGGCTACCACCGATACCTGCAGATGCGTTACCTCCATTTGCCTCAAGGATAGTAGAGTTCTCAATGTTGATAACAGCACTCTGCCAGTACTGAGCACCGATAGCTGCAGCCTTGCTACCACCATCTACCTTAGTAATGGTAGAGTTGAGGATGTTAACCTCTGCACCACCGATAGCAGGACCACCCTCAGGCTCGCTCTTACCATATTTTGTATCATTTACAAACAGAGGCTGGATGTGACCACCACAAGCATAGTCTACAGTAACACCATCAAGGGTAACAGTTGCACCATTACCACCGATACCAAATGCGTGGTCGCCATTACCCTTTGCGGTAATGTGACCGCCTGTAAGAGTAAGAGCAGCACCCTCTGCTACAGCAATACCGCTACCATTTGCAGACTCAATGTATACATTACCAGCAAGAGAGATTACAACATCTGCAGCAGCAATGTTTACAGCAGCACCACTCTCTACAGTTAAATTAAGGTTGTCAAAGATGTAGTGTCCACTCTCTGTGATGTTAATAGCCTCGTGCATAGCACCAGAGAATACATCAACAACCTCAGTTCCAATGAAATCAGGGAGAATCTCAACATTGAAGTCGGTTGACTTAGTGAGGAGCTTACCAATGATGTTTGTGCGGTAGTTACGCTGGAGAGGAACGTTAGTGTAAGTGTTCTCAGCAAGCTTCATCTCAGCAGTGTCGTTAGCATCGTGCTTGCCGTAGAATGCGAAAGTAGCCTCAACGAGTTCCTTCTCATTAACAAGAATATAGTTCATAGCAAGGTGAGCGCGCTCATCTGTCATCTCGTCAGTAGGAACAGCAGCTTGCTCAAATGTAATAGAAGCCTTATTACCGATAACTTTACCAGTAAGAACATTGAACTGATTGTAACCCTGAACTGTTACCTTACTACTTGAAAGAACCTTAATGCCACTATTCTTAACCAAACCGAAGTCAGTTGCAATAGCGTTAAGCTGAGCAAACGGACGACGAAGCTCAACATTGGTGTCAGTGTCTACTGATGGGTTGAACTCCTTAGTGCCATAGAATGCATCGAGTTCCTCATTGTTAGCCTTTACAGGATTAGTAGTGTAGTCAATGCTCACTGTCTGACCATCGAAAGTGTATGGCGCTTTGTCGTTGTCAGCCCAGAAAGTGATGACGTAGGTCATACCCTTGATAAGAGCAAGATTTACTGTAGCAGAGCCGTGGATGCCTGTTGTTCCGCAAAGAGCATCAAGCTTCTTTAATTCGTTCTGACCAATCTTCTCGTAAACGAAGTACTGAAGATTATTTGCGGTAAGTCCGTCACCGTAAGCACGGGTACCGAGCTCTGGAAGGTTTGCAGTAAAGGTAACCTCTACCTGCTCACCATTTGCGATTGAAGACGAAATATCCTCCTTCGCACACGATGCAGCGCCGAAAAGAACGACTGCAGCCATCAAAAATCCAAAGATTTTTTTCATAGTTTAAGTGATTTTAAATAAAATTAGTTGATAAAAAATGACAAAACAAGATTGGACGGCAGAGAAACTCTGTCGTCTATGATATTATTAAAAAGGGTGTAACTTATTGATTTATAGGCGCGTAAATCCCCCCCCCGAGTGCGGAGTGGTTGGCTGTACCTATATTTAAGGTGGTTTTCATCGTTACAAAGGTATAAAAAGTTTGGCAAAATTATTCACCAATGGGTGAAAAAATTACCGATTATTTTATTAATCCTCTTTTTTGGTCTATCTTTGTTGTATGAAACGATTACTTTTTGGACTTTTTGGAATACTGATGATATGTGGCAGTGCCGATGCGCAGGTCTATGCCAAGCTCAACGCTTTGTATGCGTTGGGTGGTGTTATAAATCCGCAGGTTGAGGCTGTGATTTCTCCCCACTCGTCGTTGGCTGTAGAGGCTACATTCTCGCCGTGGAGGAGCATAAATTCGCGCCATCTATTTTTTGGAATGTTTGGAGCGGAGTATCGTTACTATCTAAAGAGTGCGACAAATGGTTTTTATGGCGCGTTTCATACGGGTGCGATGGGCTTTGATATTAACAAGCCGTCGTTCTTTAAGAATGGTAAGTTCCTGAGTTTCAATAGGAATTACGGCAAGGGTTTCGGCCTGATGCTGGGCTTGTGCGCAGGCTATCAGTACCACTTTGCCCAGCGATGGAGCCTTGATGCCTTTGTGGGTGTGGCCTTTATGCGTTCGTGGTACAATGGATATAATCCCGATGGAACGATTGTTATGGATCCGCAGGGACACGAAGACTACCTCCACCCCGACCCATTTAATGGCTCGAGCGAGATTATGCCATTCAAGGCTGGCGTGTCTATAGGTTACCGTTTATTTGACCCTAAGAAGCATCAGAGTCGACTGTAGATATAATCCAATGTGCTATTTTTGTCGGCAATAAGATCTTCAAATGAAATTTCACATAGGTTGCTCTTGTCTATGAGCGACCTATCTTTTTTGTACCTGTCGATTAGCGCGTGGTATGTGTTAACAATCTGACAATCAAGTTCATCTTCCGAAAAATTCTGCAGTGTGAGTGCCGAGAGTGTTTGGCGGAAAAAGTTTTTTGTCGAGCGGATAACATCTTGCTCGCGTCGATGGATGTATATGAATTTTGCGTCGGGGAACATACTTAGCAGCAGCGGTATGCGTGCTGTGTGGGGTGGGTTTTTGGAGAGAAAACGGCTCTTGCCCTGGCAGTGTAGGCATATATGTATAAGGGTGCGCAGAGCATTGCAGAACTCAACTACCTCGGCATCTGTGGCGGTGTCAAAGAAGAGGTATCGGTCGCGGTAGTAGTCAAAGCGGCGGGGAAAAATCCAGAAGTGGTAGAATGCAGCGTGGGTCATATTAGACAGGGCAAACTCCTCCTCTTGTGGTTGGTTGACGCTCAGGGCGAGGTGGTCAGCAGGGCGCGAGGCGGGCATACAGAGCCTTGCCAACCTCTTAAAGAGGCCACTTCCGTAGAGCATCAGGTGAGGGAATACGGTCTGGTAGGTGGTGCAGTAGCCAAATTGAGGGTCGCCACACAGCAGGTTATGCAGGTAGGTAGTTCCGCTGCGCCAATGCCCGATAATAAATACGGGAGAGATAATCTCGGGCTTGGGCAGGGCGAGATATTGGTGCTGATTTGTGCGGTACAGAGGACTCAGAGCCTTATTACAGAGGCGTGTGAGTAGGTAGCGTTGTCTGTAGCCTCCTTCAGCCTTGAAGTGCTCTGTGGCGTGGGCAAAGGTGGTGCTATCGGCACCGATGAGGGTGTTGAAAGGTAGGTGGTCGAAGGAGAAGCCCATCACTCTGTGCAGTTTATTACTATGCCTGTACTCTCGGTTATATGTTTGCAAATCTGCTCGATGCTCTGCCTGTGGGCTGTATCTACGCCACATTGGGTGAGCGAAAGGGTAAGGGGTCGACTGCTTGGCTGACTGCTATTGTCGACGCTAATAACCATACCTGCTGCCGAGGTGAAGTTGGTCAGTGGGTCGATAAGTATGAACGATCCCGAGCTGCGATTTTCGCTGTAAGGGTCGCAGATGACTGCCGAAATAGATACCAGATTGGCCTGTACAATCTCGTTGAGCATAAGGGTGTCAGTAGCAATATGCTCGCCACTATTTATATCTATGCGGTAGCCGATTTCTGTAATCTGTGCGCGTGTGGTATGGGTGGCGTGCTTGAGAAAGAAGTGTTTGCTCTTATCTAACGGCTGCTCGTCTAACCATACAAGCATAGCCGTAACTCTATGCCCCACTTGTGGTCGAGGCTGAGAACTACGATATATCATATCGCCACGCGAGAGATCTATCTGACTCTCGAGTAGCAGCGTAACTGATTGATCCGCAAAGGCGTATGGGCGCGAGCCGTTGCAGGTTATTATGCCCTTTATCTTTGAGCAGACCCCTGATGGTAGGGCCGTGATACTGTCGCCAATATGTATCGACCCCGAGCAAATCTTGCCTGCAAAGCCTCTAAAGTGTTGATGTGGTCGGATGACATACTGCACATAAAAGCGAAAAGGGGCAAGGGCAGTATTGCTGCTGTGCTGCACGCTCTCGAGGTAGGAGAGCAGAGGAGAGTCATTGTACCACGGCATATTTGTAGAGTACTTGACCACATTGTCACCCATAAGAGCCGAAAGAGGTATACATTGCAGCGTGTCGGGCTTAATTTGCAGAGTGTCAAGCATATGACAATAAGAGTCAGCGATAGTCTCAAAGGTACTTTGGCTATAACCAACCATATCCATCTTATTTACCGCCAACACAATATGGCGTATGCCCAGCAGACTTACAAGCAGCGTATGGCGACGCGTCTGCGTGACAATACCCTGCGTGGCATCGACAAGAATTATCGCCAGGTCGGCAGTTGAGCCTCCTGTAACCATATTGCGCGTATACTGCTCGTGACCTGGGGTGTCAGCAATGATAAACTTGCGGCGAGAGGTAGCAAAGTAGCGGTAGGCGACATCTATGGTAATACCCTGTTCGCGCTCAGCCTTAAGGCCGTCGCAGAGTAGGGCGTAGTCTATATTACCACCTGCGCTGCCGACCCTCTGCGAGTCGCGAGCAAGTGCCTGCAGCTGATCTTCGTATATGCGCTTGCTGTCATATAGCAGTCGGCCTATAAGTGTGCTCTTGCCGTCGTCTACACTGCCGGCCGTGAGCAGTCGAAGCATATCTTTGCTATGCTCCTGCTTCATAAATTCTTCTATTGTAAACCTTCTCATTAGAAATAACCTTCTCGTTTTTTCTGCTCCATACTACCCTCTTGGTCAAAGTCTATTATGCGGGTGGTGCGCTCTGACTGCGAGGTGGTAATCATCTCCTCGATAATCTTGTCGATAGTGTCGGCACTACTCTCGATAGCCCCCGATAGGGGATAGCAGCCGAGTGTGCGAAACCTTACACGCCGCAGCCGAGCCCTATCGCGTAGAGCCTTGGGCATACGGTTGTCGCCGACCATAATCAGGTTGCCGTCAATATCCACCACATTGCGATAGGCGGCATAGTAGAGTGGCACGATAGGTATATTTTCGTACTTTATATATTGCCAAATATCTATCTCTGTCCAGTTGCTGAGCGGAAATACGCGTATAGACTCGCCACTGCCTATGCGAGTGTTGTATATATCCCATAGCTCGGGACGTTGACATTTAGGATCCCACTGCTGAAAGGCGTTGCGGAATGAGAATATACGCTCCTTGGCACGACTCTTCTCCTCGTCGCGGCGAGCACCTCCGAAGGCGGCATCAAAGCCGTGCCGAGCAAGGGCTGCAAGTAGTGCCTGCGTCTTCATAAGGTCGGTATGTACCTTACTGCCGTGGGTAAAGGGCCCTACGCCAGCCTCGTATGCCTCGCGATTGTACTCGACAATAAGATTCCAATTGTGGCTACGGGCGTAGTGGTCTCTGAACTCTATCATCTCGCGGAACTTCCATTTTGAGTCTATGTGCATCAGCGGAAAAGGGACACGCGCAGGGTAGAATGCCTTCTCGGCAAGGCGTGCCATCACAGATGAGTCTTTGCCTATCGAGTATAGCATTACGGGCTTAGAGAACTCGGCTGCCACCTCGCGGATGATGTGTATAGCCTCCGACTCTAAGGATCGGAGGTGGCTTAGGTTATACTTCATATGCTATTCTGTTTTTGATTTTGTAGATTATATAGCCCACACACTCCTCTACAGAGCAGTCGGTGGTGTCTATGGTAATGTCGGAGTACTCGGGAGCCTCAAATGGGGCAGAGATGCCCGTAAAGTTGGCAATCTCACCTCGTCGTGCGCGTGCATAGAGCCCCTTGACATCTCTGCTCTCGCACTCCTCAATGGGCGTGGATATGTGTATCTGTATAAAGTCGTCTTTGCCGATAATCTGCTGTGCCGCGTGACGCATAGCGTTTGTCGGACAGACAAGGCTGGCGATGGTTACAATGCCCGTGTGGGCAAAAATACGACAAAGCTCAGCTGTGCGGCGGATATTCTCTTCTCTATCGGTTGCTGAGAAGCCAAGGTCGGCATTTATCGTATGGCGTATATTGTCGCCATCGACTACGCGACAGAGATAACCCATTGCCGAGAGCTGCTGCTCAAGTGCTACGGCAATGGTGCTCTTTCCTGAGCCCGATAGCCCCGTAAACCATAGCACACAGCCACGCTGGGCAAGGCGAGCCTCCTTAGCTGCTCGGCTCTCTGTGCAGTCAAATATAGGATAGATGGTCTCCATATCTAAAAACTCCAAAAAATAGGTATAAATATCATTGAGATTATAAATGTCAGTATGCTCAGCGGCAGACCTATGCGTATAAAGTCGGCAAAGGTGTAGCGTCCCAATCCCTGCACTATGGTGTTTGTCTGGTAACCTATCGGTGTGCAGAAACTTGCCGAGGCGGCAATGGCTGTTGCTACGCAGAAGGGCATAGGATTTACGCCGAGAATATCTGCTGCTGAGAGGGCTATGGGTAGGCAGAATGCCGCGGCTGCGTTGTTTGTTATCAGCTCGGTGATGATGTTGGTGGTGATGTATACCAGCGCAAGGATTATGTATGGTGAGAGTGTACCGCTGAGCCATATTATTGCTGAGGCAACAATATCAGCAACCCCCGAGAGTGCCATTGCGCGGCTGATGGCAAAGGCTGAAGCTATGGTTACAAGTATGTCCCACGAGATGTACTTTGTGTACTTCTTTGCCGGGAATATGTTGCATAGTGCCATAATAACCGCCACCACTGCAGCCCATAGCAGCATATCTGTTTCTCCCATAACGCTTTGCAGAATAGGGAGCTCCGAGAGCGTGGCTCCCGTAATCATTAAGATAAAGAGCAGTAGTGCCACTATACGTCGCCACAGAGGCTCTGATTGGGTGTGGGTAGCTCCGTTTGTGATGAGGAGAAACACGCGCGAGTCGGCCCACATATCGACAAAGTTGGCCTCAGCGTTGAGCGTCAGGGTGTCATTCTCCTTGAAGCGATACTCCTCAATGTTGTCAATCTCCTCGCCCTCGCGACGGATAGATATTATCTGGGCACCGTAGTGCCGTCTAAAGTTAAACTCCTCGGTGCTACATCCCACACCTGGGAAGCGCGAGGCCAGCACCACCTCTACTATGTGGCCACTACGCTGCTCGTCGCTACTCTTGTCTGGCAGCCGCCTTGCTCCGAAAAGTAGTATGTACAATAGCCCTACTATGGTGATTATTGCCCCTACCTTGCCCAACTCGAACATTGTAAAGCCCTCAAGGCCTGCATCTATCATCATCGAGTGTACAACAAGGTTTGTCGAGGTGCCAATCAGGGTACACATACCACCAAGTATGGCTGCGTAGGAGAGGGGTATGAGGAACTTCTTGAACGGTAGCCCTGCCGAGTTGCACCAACTCTTTATCTGTGGAATAAATATGACCACAATAGGGGTGTTGTTCATAAATGCCGAGATTGCAGCTACTGTCGGCAGTATCCGTAGGTAGCCTTGCTGTATGGTGCTATTATGCCTGTCGGGGAATATGCGCTGCATTATCGGAGAAAGAGATCCGCTGCGCCTAACTCCTTCACTTACAAGGAATAACAACGCTACGGTAACCATTCCGCAATTGGCAAATCCTGCTAATGCCTCTTCGGGGGTGAGTATGCCCGTGCATAGAAATAGCACAACTATACTAAAGAGTATCAATCCTGGTCTGAGATACTCTTTGAATAGCATAAATACCATCAAGGCAATCGAGCCAAAGACAATTATAATATCTATATTACCCATCCCTCGACACTACTTCCAAAATAGTGCCAGAGTTGAGTGCATACAAAAAATGCCCGACAAGTCTGTCAGGCATTTATCAGATTTACCGCCTAAAAAGTTGCTACGGCGCGCACAAAGTAGTACATATCTTTGCTGCTGCTATTTGCTTTGCCATTTGTCAGATCTACATACCAAGTGCCAATCAATCCGCTCTGATTACTCTCTGTTGAGGACCAGTAGCAGTGGTGAGACTCAATCTTTTTGCCACCTTTTGCTGCAAGTGTGGCATTTACTGCATTGCGAACATTGGCGTTGAGCAGTAGAACCTTAAGCTCCTCAATAGATGGCATATACCACCCTGTACCACGAGACTTGCACCACTCAAAGGCGTGGTAATTATCGCTCCAATTTGCAATGGAAACAACCTTTGTCATATTATACTTTCCGTCAGTTTTGCTGTCTGCACCGATAAGAATTTTTGTGTTTGTACAAGCCCAACACCTTGCGTCAGAGAGCTTTAGGTCGACAATCTTGCCGTGATGACCATCTGCAGATACCTCAAAAACTACACCCTCCTTGCCATTCTCGTTGTAGTAGTCACCCACTTTGTAGACCTTGTTTGATGTGGTAGCACTACCATTTAAAACATATACTGCGCGCACTGCGCAAGTGAGTTTTTTAGATTGCTGATTGTAGATTCCTTTCGCTAAGGTATAATAGGCTTGAGCAATGCTGCTCTCAGTGGATGACCATAGCGAGTTTTAAATAATAATCTTACCAGCTGGTAGTGCACTATTAATCTTGTCCTTATGGACAAAAATAGTTTTAACTTCATCAAAAGCTGGGAGATACCAACCATCACCAATGTCTGCACACCACTTGAATGCTGGATATTTTGTTTCCCATCCTGAGATAGACTTAATTTTAGCCATATTAGCCTTACCATTGTCTTTGTCGGTGGCATTGGTGATTACTCCAAACTCTCCCCACTTAGTTTTGCCCTCCTTAACAGATACAATCTTCACAACTGGCGATGTTTGGAAAACGACGCCCTGCACGCCGTTAACCGTCACAAGGTCACCGATGTTGTAAGTTTTGGTATCCGCAGGCTTTGGTGCGGATGGTGTTATACTACTGCCAGCTGCACTCTCAGGGAGACAGACGAGGCGAAATCCGTAGGAGTAGTTACGGTCGCCGGTGGTGCCGTAGCCACGATAAGAGACACGACAGTACCTCGAGTAACTTAACAAGCTACCGCCACGCAACACGCGGTAAGAGCCACTACTTGGACCCGTAGGGTTGGTCTGCGAGTTACTGCTGTATGCGCTAATACTATACCAGTCCTGACACCACTCGCATACATTGCCACACATATCGTAAATGTCAAGTTCGTTTGGTCTCTTTTGGCCCACTGGGTGAGTCTTGCTTTTTGAGTTGTCTCTGTACCAAGCAACTTCACTAATATTGTTGCTTCCGCTGTACTTGTAGCCCTTAGATTGGTTACCACCGCGAGCAGCGTACTCCCACTCTGCCTCGGTTGGAAGGCGGAACTTCTTGCCAGTCTGTGCATTCAATTTCTTGATAAACTCCTGAACATCATTCCAAGAGACCTTTTCAACTGGACGATTATCGCCTTTCCATTTGCTTGGGTTGGTGCCCATAATGGCTTTCCATTGAGCCTGAGTTACCTCGTATTTGCCGATATAAAAATCAGAAACGGTCACGGAGTGCGTTGGTTTTTCGACACTTTCAGCATCTGAAACCTGCTCAGCCGTAGCACCCATAGTGAATGTGCCGCCCTTGACATAGACCATATCAAAACCTGCAATGGTTGATGAGCCAGAAGATGATGTAGAACTCTGAGATGTCGCAGGCACTACTTGTTTTGTCAGTGTTGCGTTGACCGTTGTGGTTTTGCCCTCCGAAATTGTAATAGTCTGGGTATTATCAGCATAGCCCGCCTTTGAGATTTTGACGGTATGGCTGCCTACAAGCAGATTATCAAGCTGCAGCGGAGTACGACCGACAAGCTTGCCGTCGATAGTAATGTCTGCCATAGCGGGGCTTGAAGTGATGTCTGCGCTGCCGTAGATTGGTGTTAATGCGGGCAGGGTGTAGCTCTGCTGTGGGTTGTCGGAGGTTATCTGCTGAGTAAGGCTCTGGGTGTGGTAGCCTGCCTTGCGAGCCTCAAAGAGGTAGAGTCCCGAGTTCAGACGACCCGACCAGCTGGTGGTGCCCATCTTCTTGTCATTGACATAGATATCTGCGCCATTTTCTGCATTGATAGTGACATTAGCGTAGTCGCCCTTAAGGGTTATAGTACGCTCAATCTTTGCGCCCTCAACGGTAAAAGTTCCGCTCTGCGGATGGTAGCCACGCGCCTCGGCCTTGAAGGTGTGGTTGCCGCCCTCCAGATACGCCACAACAACGCCATCCTCAGCGGTATATATCTGGCCGTCAATAGTAACAACGGTATTCTTCGGCTCGACATTAAAGACCACATACTGAGGCTTGAGAACAGCTGTGTTGAGGCTAATGCGGAAGGAGATATTATCGCCATTGACAACGATTTTCTGCTCGGCACTAATGCCGTTATATGCAAGTTTAAGTGTATGCTCACCCACCATCACCTCCTTAATAGTGGCGCGATAGTTTGCATCGGTTTTGGCCTTCTTGATGCCGTCAATATAGATATCAGCACCCGCTGCGTTGGTGTCAACGATGATGCTAAAGCTCTGATTTAGACGCGCTTCCATCTCGTACTCAGTATCGCCCTCAAGGTTTAGGGTTACCTCGTTACTCTGACCGTACTCTGGGCTCTGAACATAAAAACGGGTGTTCGGCTTGGCAGTCATCTCGAGGATGAGAATGTTGTCGTAGTAGCCAATCTCCTGACGGGCAATGTCGGTATTTGAGCGGAACTGCAACACAATGGCATCGACCTCTGCGCGACTCATATTGGCAAACTGAATCTTCACTCGGGCACAAGCATTGCGCGAGCTGTCCTTGCGGATTGGATCTACATTCACGCCCGTAAGTGCGTCCGTATTTACCTTGCGAAAGCTGCTATGATCGAGAATAATAGAGTACTCAACCTGCGCAGTTGCGGTAAAAAATGTGAGAATTGCGATAATAAGAGTTGCAAGTCTATTCATAGCCAGAGTTATTTTTAACAAAGATAGTAAAAATTCGTAACAATGTGCTATCTTTGTTATATGGGAAATCGCTTTTGGTCACAGATGGCAATAGTATTGCTTGCCGTGCTGCTATCTCTATACTTTTGGTTGGGGTATTGGGCTATAGTTGTGGCACTTATTGTAGTTATTGCTATTGTGGTAGTAGCGATTTTCAAGGCTAATAGGCGTAAGAAGAGTGCTGATAATTCTCAATTTAAGCCAAAGCCTATTACGGCAACCCTTAAGGATCGCAGTGCCGAGATTATCGAGGGTCGCAAGGAGCAGGCAGATCACTTTTTTGACACAGCACGCCTAATTTCAGCCTCAAAGCCCGAGCTTGAGCGCGTGGTGGGTAGGTTGTTGGATTGGTATACCGACTATCTGAAGACTAACAGCGTTTATCAGTACAGTGTCTACGACTATATATTAAATCGCATAAAGGAGAGGCAGCGTGAGGCAAAGGCGTCGTATCTCAAGCGCGAGTTGCAAATATCAAAAACTATAATCAGGGCGATGATGCGAGGTTGTGTCGTTGATGAGATTTTAGAGAGATTAGAAGAGAATGATTCGTAGAACAACACTATCCGATATTGCCTCTGTAATGGAGGTTATAGCCGACGCGCAGCTGCGTCTGCGCAATGCCGGTGTTGACCAGTGGCAAGATGGCTATCCTACGGCAGAAATTATTAAGGGCGATATAGCTCGTGGGGAGAGCTTTGTATATATCGTTGATAACCAAATTGTTGCAACGGCAGTAATCTCATTTGCAGGAGAGCCGACATACGCAACTATTGACGGTAGTTGGATAGACAATGCTCCATATGTGGTTATTCACCGCCTGGCTGTTCGTGCAGGTTTTGAGAGGCAGAGATTAGCTTTAAAGATGTTCGATTTCGCTCATAGTGCAGCCCTTGAGCGTGGTGTTACTTCTGCCCGAGTAGATACTCATCGAGACAATATTGCTATGCAGAATTTACTTGCACTGCAAGGATATATTCTATGTGGAGAGATAGTTCTGCAGTCGGGGGCAAAGAGGATTGCCTATCAGAAGAGTTTATAAAAAAAGGGGGCTTTGCAGCCCCCTTGATTGTATCTATGCAAGTTTAGAAACCAGCATAGGTTGTTGTGAAACCTGAAGCGGTGTACACATTCTTCTGGCCACTGCCAGGAACAGAGTGTGTTGCACGAACCTCCCAGTTAGTCTCCTTTGACGGATCGCCACACGGAGCCTTAACAAACCAGTAGTGCTTGAGTGCCTTGTTCCAAGATGTTGTGTTCTTGCCCTTCTCGTTAAAGAAGAATGCAGTTGCACACATATCAGCAAGATTTTTGTTTACACGCTGCATTTTGTAGCTCTTGCCACCAACAATAAGCTCAACAGTCCAGTTATCAGCATCGTCGTTCCAAATAGTTGTAACGAAGCAATCCTTAAGGTCTGAACGGCCACTGGTCTTAATATTGCCGCTACCACCGGTACCACCACCTGTCCAAGTATATACATACTTTGAACCGTATGAGTCGTTACCGTTGTATACGCGCATCTGCTCACTCTCAAGCTTACCTGTGCCCTTAGCTACCCAGTTGTGGAGGGTTGCACCCTTAACCTGGTAGATGCTATAACCGTTAGGTGAGCCATCCACACCGATGTTTGAGCTCCACCAGCCACCGCAAGCAGCACCGTGTACGTGCTCAAATACTGGAGTACCACCTACAGTCTTGTAAGATGTGTGATAGTAGTTCTGTGGATAGTGAGTGTGACCAATAAAGATATGAGCCTCCTTGAACTGAGTAAGCATCTGAAGCACCTCAGCATAACCCTTATCCTTATTTACATTGCTACCACCGCTCTGATCGCCATCACGGAATGGAATGTGACCAGAAAGAATAACCATCTTCTCGTGCTTGTTAGCAACAAGCTCAAGATCCTTACGGAGCCACTCAATCTGCTGTGAAGAGTAACCAGCATCGTAATCCCAAGAGCTACTGCCTGGTGTAGTACAAACAATGTTATCCATAACTACAAAGTGAACTTTACCACGGTTAAATGAGTAGTCGGTAGGACCTACGTGGTCAAAGTAGTTCTCTGTAGCCTCACGGTCGTTCTGGCGAGAAACATCGTGGTCGTGGTTACCAATACAGTTGAAGATTGGAATAGAGTTACCGTTATCAAGTTTTACGCTTGAGCAGAGCTCTGCCATGGTTGGCCACATTGGAGTGTTATCAAAGGTGATGTCACCCAGAGTGATTGCATAAGCTCTGTGGTAGCGGTTCTCAATAGACTGAGCCTGACCAATAGTAGACTTGATGTCGTAGATAGTCTCACTTCTAAAACGCTCTGCCTCTGCAGCAACCTTACATTGTGGATCACCAATAGCAAGGATTGTAAACTCATCCTCAGGCTGTGCCAGCGGAGTGAGTACCCAGTCGTTGCGGTTCTGCTTTGATGAAACAGGTGCGCTCTTTGAATAGAAAATAGGACGACCATTCTCAGGATCTACAGGTACCTCGTACTCTGCAGGAATTGTAAACCAAATGCGTCGTGCCCAACGGTTACCAGGCATCTGGTATACACCGTTGTTGTCGGTAACAACCCAGCTATAGCCATCAGTAACAGGAACGCCAGCAATACCCTTGCCGGTAGTAGCCTCAGAGATTAAACCAAAGACATTGTTGCCTGACTTAATCACTGTACCATTAATCTCAGTAACAGCAGAAGGATTTTCATTGCCACCGTTGTTGTTATTACCACCGGTGTTCTCCTGATTCTCACCGCCCTGAGAACAAGCAACCCCGCAGAGCAGGGTTGCTGTTAATAGAAAGAATTTTAGTTTACCTAACATCGTATAGTGTTTTGGTTAATACTACCAACCGTAGTTCTGCTCAAGTTTTGGATTTACGTTCAAAGCAGTCTGTGGGATTGGACGAACATACATCTTATCCTTCCACTCGAGCTTGTAGTTGTAAATCAAGAAACCGTGGTCACCATTAGAGAATGAGTGGTTCTGGTCAGCAGTTGAGCCACTTACATTGTAACCAAGACCAGCCTTAGGAGCTGTATTGGTGAAGGTGTAAGTTGCACCATTGAACTCCATACCGCCAACGAGCTCCTTTGGAACCCATACGCCCAACCAACCGGTTGATGGCTGATCTGGATCAAGACTACGCTGAACAGTACGCTCACCGAGCTTCCAACGGAAGAGGTCATCTACACGCAGACCCTCAGCAAGCAACTCAACAGTACGCTCACGACGGATCTCGAGGAGAATTGCGTTGTCGATAGCGTAGTACTTAGCCAACCAAGCATCAGCAACAGTAGGGTAGATGCTTGTTACGCCAGCACGCTTACGAAGTGCACCGATAGTCTTATCCCAATCAGCCTGAGAGAGTGTACCATCAAGCTCGGCCTTAGCCTCAGCATAGTTCAACAGAACCTCACCGTAGCGAAGGATTGGATAGTCGTTATCGTTCTTACCCTTAGAGAAGTTCTCCTCATTCTCGATAGAGAACTTAACATTCTGATAGAAGTTGTAAGTGTAAGTGGTGTTAGTGTTCTTAAGAAGAGTCTCACCGTTAGTCTTAGTGTACATATAACCTGGGTGGTGTACGCAAGCAGTAAGTCGCTTATCACGGCCAGTGAACTCGTCGTTGATGTTGATCTGACCACCGTGGGTGATAGGTGTACCATCAAGGTTGAGGTAGTGGTTCATCATCTGCTTGGTAGGAGATACCTGCTGGTCGTAAGTAGAAGAGTTTACAACCCAAGTAAGCTCGTGCATACGGTTGAGCTCGCCACTATCATAATCGCTCCACCAGATAGCCTCTGGAGAAGTTGCAATGTTAGTGTTGTGGAACAGAGCATAGTAATCTGAGTGGAGAGAGAACTTACCGCTGTTCATCAACTCAGTAGAAGCTGAAATACACTCATTGAGGAAGTCGTTAGCAGTACCGTACTGGTTGTTCCAAGCTACATTTGTAGATGGGTTTACGCTGTGATACTTACGGAAAGTACCCTCATAGAGACATACGCGTGACTTGAATGCAAGAGCAACCCACTTGTTAACTACACCGTTGAACTTAACATCGCCAGAGAGGTTCTCGCAAGCGAAGTTGAGATCCTCGAGCACCTTGCTCATAACATACTCACGGTCATCGCGAGCTGCGTAGAGAGCCTCATCCTCAACGTCGAGTGGACGATCAATCCAAGGCACATTACCGAAGTTCTTAACCTTTGCTACATAGAAGTAAGCTCTCCAAAGACGAGCTACGCCCTGATAGTGCTTGTAGATCTCCTCAGAAACATTACCCTGTGCACGAGTCATATTGGTAAGCATAATGTTAGCACGACGAATGTTACGCCAGCTACCAACATCCCATCCGGTCTGCTTATCAGCGTTCCAGATACCTGGGCGATAGAGGTCAGAAGAGGTTTTAGAACAGAACAGGTCAGAATAGCTATCGCTATAACCCAGACCATCTGCTGTTGGCAGGTATGAGTTAATCATACCATTTGCAAAGAGCTCAAGCTCAAGCTCATTCTGGAAATATGTGTCAGCAGACATCTGGTCGAGCGGCTCCACAGTGAGGAACTTCTCGCAAGATACGCCTGTCAAGGCGATAGCTGCCACAGCAAATAAATTTAATATTCTCTTTTTCATACCTATATATACATTAGAAAGTGATATTCAAACCGAAAGTGAAGGTCTTGAACATTGGGTAAGAATAACCCTGACCAGAACCTGACAAACCTGTTGCACCACTATCGTTAAAGTCGGTATCACCGGCACCGATAACCTCAGGGTCAAACATCTGAGTGTGCTTGAAGAGTGGAGAGAATGTGAATGGATTCTCAGCAGTGAAGTAAACCTTCAGCTTCTCGATGTGCCACTTCTTTGTAAGTGCTGTAGGGAATGTGTAGTCGAGAGTAATGTTCTTAACACGCAGGTAAGCTGCATTCTGCATATAGTAGTCGTTCTCGTATGCGAGAGGACCTACGTTACGGTTTGCAGAGTAAGCTACAGGACGAGTCCAGTATGCACCTGGGTTAGTTACTGTCCAGTTCTCAGTAGAGTAGTCTACGATTACGCGGTCAGTAGTGTGAACCTTAGGCAGGTAGTCGTATGGACGGTTGTACATACCCCAGAAGAAACCTGACTCCTGATCAGGATACCAGTCACGCTTCATAACACCCTGGAGGAAGATGCTCAAACCGATACCATTCCAGTTACCAGAGAGGTTGATACCGTAGTGGAGACGAGCACGCTCGTTACCGATAATTGCGAGGTCACCGTGATCCTCGAGAGTAGCCTTACCATAGTTGATCTGGCCGTCACCATTGAGGTCGAGGAACTTAAGGTCACCGGCATAAGCACGGAAGTTAGAACCGTTCTTGTGGAATGAGTCAGTAGCCCAGTTGTTAGCCTCCTCATTGCTCAGGAAGTAACCGTCGGTCTTGAAGCCCCATACGTCGCCAAGCTCCATACCCTCATAGAAGGCGTAGATGTTACCAGACTCGTTAGAGAACTTGTGGATGTACATACGGCTATCCCAGATTGCAAAGCGAGCAGAGTAGTTGAAATCCTTACCACCAGCCTTGAATGAGTCGCGCCAAGTAATAGCAGCCTCCCAACCATCAGTCTTGAGGACACCATAGTTAATCTGTGGTGAGCTCTCACCAAGAACTGCTGGATACTCAGGACCAGTTGTAATCATATCGGTAGTATACTTTCTGTAGATATCTCCAGAGAATGAGAGACGGTTGCGGAGGAAGTCCATATCCAAACCGATATCGTAAGTAGTAGAGGTCTCCCAAGTAAGTGATGGAGAAACCATACCGTCGGTAGTTACATAAGGAACCTTCTGACCGTTGATAATCTCAGAAGACTTGCTTACAGACCAAAGATCCATAAATGCGTAGTCATCGATCATTGAGTTACCGAGTGAACCTACGTTAGCGCGGATCTTGAAGTTGTCGAGCCACTCGTCTGACCAATCCATCCAAGGCTCGTCAGCAAGACGCCAACCAATTGAACCTGAAGGGAAGAAACCCCAACGCTGTGTAGCAGGGAAACGAGAGTCACCATCATAACGACCTGCGAACTCGAAGATATAGCGGCCGAGGAGTGAGTAGTTAACACGGGCAAATACACCAACAGAGTTGTGATCATAACCGTCGTCGCTTACAGAGTACTCCTGAGAGTCCATCAACTCGAATGAAGGACGAGATGGGTCCATCAAACCAAGACGCTGGAGGTAGAGACGGCGATATGACTTCTTCTCAAGGTTCCAACCTGCCATTACGTTCAGATTGTGGTTGTCACCGAGCTTAGGAGTCCAAGTGAGGACTGCATTAGCAGTGATGTAATCTGTGTTGTAACGCCAGTCAGACTTGTAAGAAGAGTTGTTGTAGTTCTCAGCACCACCAGGACCAGAGTAACCAGTCTGGATTGGAGATACGCGGAGCTGAGTGTTGCGGTTTGCCTTGTAAGTGAAGTCACCAACGATCTTCAGTACATCCTTGATAGGCTCTGCAGTCAAAGTAGTAGTGGTAGAAGCATACATATTGATGTTCTCCTGGTATGACTGGTCACCTGAGAATGCACCGTACATTACAGCAGCACCATAGAATGAAAGGGTACCATCCTCGTTGTATGGAGTATAGATAGGCTGACCACGGTGCTCGAACTGACGAAGGATAGGCTGTGCACCACCGGTTACCATTGGCTGGTGATAAGACTGGTGATAGATAGAGGTATTGTTACCCAAAGTGAGCCACTTGAATACCTTAACCTCACCCTTAGCACGGAGGTTGTAAGCGTTATACTTCTCATTGTTGAACTCGTAGATACCATCCTGGTTGTAGTAACGACCTGAGATAGAGTACTTAACCTTCTCTGATGCGCCAGATACTGAGAGGTTGTGAACGTGGCTTACGTTGAGATCCTTGTAGAAAAGGTCGATCCAGTTAGTTGAACCGTAGTAAGCGTAGTTACCAGCCTTAGTGTAACCGTGCTCAACACCATAGAGAGCGTAGTTCTTATCGGTCTTACGGAGCTTCATCTCCTCCTTGTAGTGACGCTCAACAGTGTTACCATTCTCGTCAACACCAAGAACAGTGCTGAAGGTATCAGAACGGTTGTTTACGTTACCTGGAGCCTTACCTGTAGAGGTAGGAGTACGAGAGTCGTTAAGGAAGTACTCCTCAAAGTTAGTCAACCAAATGTGACCATCAACCTCGAGGTTGTCCTCCCACTTCACTGTACGAGTGTTGAGAGATACAGAACCGTTGTAGTTGATAGAAATCTTGTCCTTAGCAGGAGTCTTGGTTGTAACGAGGATTACACCATAACCACCTCGTGCACCGTATACTGATGCAGAAGCAGCATCCTTCAGTACAGCGATGTTCTCAACGTCCTCAGGGTTAACAGAGTTAAGGTCACCCTCAACACCGTCGATGAGAACGAGTGCAGAACCACCCTGACCGAGAGAGATGGTCTTACCTGTACCAGAGGTAGCAGAAGAACGCATAGAAACAGACTGCGAACCACCACGGATATAGATATCACCACCCTTTGTAGGCTTACCGTCTCGAGGCATAATGTTAAGACCTGGGACCATACCCTGGAGTGAACGAGAAACGTTCGAAGTAGAACGGCCCTCGAGCTCCTCACCACCGAGGTTCTCAACGGCACCTACCAGCTGAGCCTTCTTCAGGGTACCATAACCTACGACAACAACCTCGTCCATAGCCTGACTTGACTCAGTGAGGGCGAAGTCGATAACTGAACGATTACCAACAGTAACCTCTACTGCATTGTAACCGAAGAATGAGCACTCCAGAACAGCGTTAGCTGAAGCACTGATAGTGTACTGACCGTTAGCATCAGTTGCAGTACCGGTCGATGTACCCTTAACAACGATTGCTGCACCTGGCATTGGAGCCTTAGTTGCAGCGTCGATAACTGTACCGGAAACAGTTCGAGACTGTGCAACAACATTTCCTGATGCGAGCAATGCAATCGCACACAGAACAGCTGTCAGCACCTTTCCGAATCTTCCGGAAATCGATAGTAAGACGTGTTTCATAATTTTCAGTTTGTAATTAATTTTTTTAATTCCCCCTACCAGGCAAAACCTGCATAGAGAGATTGCACAGTCTGAAACATACTGAAAATCTGAATAACGGTTTTAAGGTTGTTTTTTGTTTTTTGTTTGTTTTAATTTAATTGTTTTGTTTGCTTGTTTTGTGCACATGCCTCTTTTTAAGAGGAGTACGCGAATACAAAGGTAGATATTTTTTTAATATCTGCAAATTTTTTCACTCTTTTTTTTATAGGGTAATAAGGATTATCGCTGGCTTGGTTGTAGAGGTGTGTTTGTTGTTCTGCTGGTTGCTGTGCGCAACCAATTGATAGTCATAATGAACTATCAGTTTTTAAAAAATATTAAAATTTTGATTGATGATTGGGGGTTTTACGCGCGTTGTGTGTTAAAAATATTAATAGGAGTGTATGGGTGCGCTGAAAAATGCGACAGATTACAAATTTTTGCATAAAAGTTTGGTAATTTGTAAAATTTGCTTTACTTTTGTGATGCAGTTTGAAATATACACCTCTGCGGGGGTTTGAATCGGGCGTTCGCCTGACGTCTCTGTAGAGTCTAAAGTTTGGGTAACGAGAATTAAGGAGAGGTCTATGACCTTACCTTGATTTTTGTTGTATTTTATTTGTATCAACCAGTAAAAAAAACTTTTATGAAAATCAATCGCAAACTTATAGCTGCATTTGCATGCCTGTCAGTTGTGTTTGGTGCCTGCACAAAGACCGACAATGTCGACGCTGGTGTAGACCTTAACGCAGCAGGTCCTAATGTAGTAACATACGATGAGGTTGGCTCTTCAAGCAGCACCCTCGCCGTATATTGGGATGCGGCTCCTGCAATCAACGCAGGTGCTACCTCATTTACAGTTCAGCTTCTGAAGAACTTGGAGGATACTCCAGATTCATATGATGCTTCTGTAAGCCAGACACTTCTTGTAAACTCTAACTATGTTGGTTCTCCTGCAGTTCAGGAGGGCGACAAGGTAGCTTGTGACCAGGCTGTATTCGCAAACCTTGCAAAGGGTAAGATTTATTATGTACGCGTTCGTGCAAACTACCCTATGTCAAAGATGTCTAAGTGGGTTCTCTGCTCAGACGAGGCAGGCGAGGCTGCTCGTATTAAGGTAGGTAAGGGTCTTATCGGTCCTGATGAGGTTGAGGATAAGACAGCTCCAACCGCTAAGATGGTAGAGGATAGAATCACAGCTGCTGATGCTATCGTAACTTGGTCTACTTTCAACTGGGCTAACAACAACGCTGACTTCGGTATGGCATACTCACTGACCCTTAAGAAGGGCAATGAGCTCGTTGTTAAGTGGAACCTTCCTGCAGATGGTAGCGCAGCTGGTATCTGGAAGTACGCTAAGAAGGGTTGCCGTTGGATCTTCACAGGCCTCGAGGCAGAGACTGAGTATACAGTAATCGTTGAGAACACTACTGACGGTGTTGCTGCTGATCCAGTTAAGTTTACTACTAAGAAGTCTCAGGTTGTAACTCTCCCAACTGCTCCTGCAGCTGCTGGTGATATTATCCTCTATGAGGACTTCGCTAACCTTATCATCACTGGTGACTATGCAAGCTACGCTTCTGGTTACTCATATGAACAGCGTTCACAGATGGATGTAACTTGGAAGGCAACTGGTGATGACCCAGTTAAGAACGACGATGGTGTTAAGGGTTGCTACCTCGTTGACGCATCTACTGAGGTAGGTATGTTCAACACTATCAAGGGCCTTGTTGCTACTACTCGCCTTGCAGATTGGGGTATGATGGCTGAGGATGATACTAAGGGTGCTATCTGCGCTCGTACAGGTTATGTAAAGATGGGTGCATCTTCTAAGTGCGCTTGGCTCTGTACTCCAGAGCTCACTTGCCTTGCACAGCCTGCACAGGTAGAGCTTTCATTCGACGCTGCTCTCTATGACTCTGACCCTCGTACTGCTATCATCGAGGTTCTCGGTGGTACAACTATCGAGGTTGATAACAACCGTTTCGTTCGTCCATCAACTCGCTTCACTGCTGCTCAGTTCGAGGTTGGTTCTGAGGCTGGTGCTTGGGCACACTATACATTCGTTATCGACGGCGTAATGCCAGGTAACCGTATCGCTATCGGTGGTGATCGTAATGGCGTTGATGGCCAGCACCGTTTCTACCTCGATAACATCTGCGTGAAGGTTCTTAGCTATGGTAAGCTTACTCTCTCTGCTCCTGAGAACCTCGTTCTCGCAGCTACAGATAAGACTATCGACGCTACTTGGGATGCTGTTGCAAACACTAAGGCTTATGTAGTTGAGTACAAGGCTAAGGATGCTGCTGAGTGGACTGCACTTACTGTTGCTGAGCCTAAGGCTACTATCGAGGGTCTTGCATTCGAGACTGAGTACGAGGTACGCGTTAAGGCTACTGCTGACGATGTTGAGTCTGAGTACAGCGCAGTTGCTACTATTAAGACTCTTGCTGAGATTAAGAAGCTCGGTACTCCAGTTATCTCTGAGACTTATGCAGGTCTTGCTTGGGCAACCTTGAAGTTCCCTGCAGTTCTTAATGCTACCAACTATGAGGTATACGCTAATGGCGGTGCTGAGAAGATTGTTAGCGAGTTTGTTGAGAAGGATGGTACTGTAACTCTCGTTGCTGGTGGTCTTGCTCTTAACTCAAGCAATACTTTCCAGGTTAAGGCTGTTGCTGAGGGTATTGAGTCTTCAGATCTCTCTGCTGCAACTGCTGCAATCGCAACTGGTGCAATGTCTCAGTTCACAAACAATGTAGGTCCTACTATCGCTACTGTTGATTGGACAGGTTGCGAGGGTGACTTCGACTTTATGCTCGAGATTTCTGATGCTTCAGGTAAGCTGATGGGTACTATCGCTCTTCCAGATGCAAAGATGACTTCTGAGCTTACTGATGGTAGCTCTGCAACTCAGTTCGGTGGTGTTTCTTCAGTATACTGGAACAAGGAGGAGGCAGTTCCTTGCCGCTTCACTATCGGTGCACTCCAGGCTTCAACTACTTACAAGGTTCGCGTTAAGCCTATGCTCGCAAGTGATGCTATCTACTCTCCATACTTCGAGGTAACTACTGCTGCTGCTCACACAGCTGTTGCAAATGAGGTTCTCTTCCAGAGCTTCGATGAGATGTGGTACGGTGGTGACTATATTAACTTTGCAGCAGGTCTCTATCCAGCTGATGGTTCTAAGTTGCCTGAGCCAACTTGGGAGGGTTATATTGCAAATGCTAAGTATGTTCTCTCTTTGAGCTCAAATACAAATGTTTCAGCTTCTAAGCTTCCATCTCTGATTGGTGCAACTACTGAGGGTTATACTCTCTCTGGTTGGTCATTCAGCAACTTGGATTGCCGTCCAAGCCACTGTAAGCTTGGTGGTGGTAGCAAGCCAGGTACTATGATTACTAAGGAGCTCGGCGCAGCTGTTCTTAATGCAGATGCTGCTACTAAGTGTACAGTGTCTATGAATGTATCTCCAATGTCTGATGGTACTCCATCAGCTGCAGAGGCACAGATCATTATTGTCCACGCAGATGGTACTGAGACTACTCTTGATGCTATCAGCGTATTCCAGTCAGCTGATCAGAGCGCTTGGGACTTCAAGTGGAAGAAGATTGAGTGGAAGGATGTTGAGCTTAAGTCAACAGATAAGATTAAGTTCACTTCTGTTAATACTTCGACTAACGCTTGCCGT
This sequence comes from Alistipes sp., assembly GCA_045654345.1. Classification (GTDB taxonomy): domain Bacteria; phylum Bacteroidota; class Bacteroidia; order Bacteroidales; family Rikenellaceae; genus Alistipes. The sequence goes on from JAZOND010000016.1 coordinate 45,173, forward strand.
TACTTGATCGACGAGATTCTCGTGGTTAAGCAGTAATTTTCAGATTACTATATTTCGGGGTGGCATTTGCCACCCCTTTTTTTGTGTTGCGCACGCTGTTACTGCCTTATAGTGGTGCGGTAGAGATGAAAAAAATACCCGCGAACAAAGTGTCCGTGGGCTACAATTGTGAGATGAATTTCTATTTATAAACTCGCTTGGTACTCCTCATACAGAGCAACTGGTCCGAGATGCCACAATTTTGTCGACTCATCGGCCAAACGGGCATAAAATGAAGAAGAGTACAATATTATCATCGCCTCCACAATGCTGATGCCTTTGTCCTCCGACAACATCGTTGCCAACCAACTCATCTTTGATGGTAGCAACAAATATAGGTTTTGCTGGGTGATACTCATAACTTAATCTCCTTTGCTTCGATAAATGTAAGAGCCTGTAGCGACTTCTCGGTGTGGAATAGATACTGATCTACGAGTTTGTATGTCTTTAATTCCGAAATAAGGGTCTGTTTGTTAATTAATCCTCCCTCATAAAGAGCAAATGAAGCATAAACACGATCGTTTGCAACAGGGCCATAGACAATATCATACTCGTGAACAAAGCCCTTTTGTGTGCGATTCTGCATCACAAAGTCTACCCAATCCTCAGTAGGTGTCTCAAAGGTGAGGATATTCATATTCTGCATTGCGGACTCGTCGAGCTCATAGGTGCAAATATATCCCTGCGAAGCTTTCTTCTCAGCCATTCTACGCCTTACCCACGCCTCTGCCTGTTCGTATGAAGATGTGGTATAGAATCCCTGACCATAGTCTAATGTACGATTGGACTCTCTAATTTCGGGTTTCTCCACAATCTCTATGCTACCGTGATGAATCTTCATATCTACTATTTGTTACGCTCCTTTATATACTCGTCAATCTCCTCGATAATCCATTGACGACTTTGGGTGTGCAAAATCTCGAAATGCTCTGCCAGATAATCGAGCACACCACTCTCTGACAGTAATGATATCGCTGCCTCACGAGATAATCCCTTTGCGTTCATATATTGCTCGATACAGAACGAGAGGAAGTATGCCACATCTTGTTTTTTCTTATCCATACAGCAAAGTTTTTCTGCTATTTTTTGCAAACAGTATTCCTAATATCTATACTATCCTATACAAAGATAAATGAAAAAATCGAAAAAACATAATCGTACGCACTTTTGTTATCCTACAGCCAATCAGAGGAGCTGAAGGTTGATTTAGGGGCGTTAGGCACATTAGGGAAGTACTTGAAGCCTGTCAGTGCCTCCAGCTCACTGATAGACATCATATCGGCAGCTTGAGGCTTATGTCCCTTGCCCATTTTGTGGCAGATTGTAAAGGCTGCGCACTGGAGTTCTGAGGCTGTACAATCCTGCACGCGCTTGCCGCTGTTACCCTTCTTTGTGCGGAGCAGGGCGTAGTAGAACATTGTAGGGCAGCTCACATCGCTTCTGCCACCGAACGAAATTGTCGATGGGCTTGCAGAGGCGCCATTGCGTGAGAAGGAGTCGAAATAGCAGCCGATAACCACATAGAGGGTATCTGAGCAGACGAGATCGTCGATATGGTCCTCGAGGTTGTTCCACGCGCCGCCGCCCGTGTTGAATGTTGACGAGTACTGCGGTGCGATATTGGTGTAGTAGAATACCTGGCGGTTTGTAGCTGCCGAGCAGAGACGCTCTGCGCTACCGAGCATATGGCCCTTGTTGCAGCCGCCGCCAGTGCTCTTGCTGTTATACTGGATGCTGCTCGGAATCTTAGGGTCTTTGCCATAGGCATCTGTTCGGTCTGAATTCTTCTGCTCGTACATAGAGTGTCGCGGAGCGGCTACCCAGAGTGGGCAGTGGTGTTTACCGCTGTAGCAGACGGTGTAGTTGCGGGCTGTGCCATTGCGCTGAGCATTCTTCTCGCCACCAGCGCATAGGTGGTGGGCGTAGTATATGTTGTTATCGCTGTCGTGTACTCCGTCGTTGTTGGCATCGTTAATGACAGGCAGCTCTGCCCAAACATATTTAGATGTCGACGGAGTCGGGTCAGGGTCTGGTGTCGGATCTGGATCAGGTGTTGGATCTGGTGTTGGATTCGGATCTGGCGTAGGTGTAGGCTGCTCAGGCGTTGGGTCGGGAAGGATAGAGCCGTTGTCAGCACCATAGACAATCTTTATCTCTGATATGCGTGCGCAGGCAGATGAGCGGATGTAGAAGGCGCGCATATCAAGGCTGCTGATATCGGCGGTAACGCTTTTACCGTTGCAGTTTATCGTCTGCGAGATAGATGACGGGTTTGTAGAGCCGGCATCTGGACAGATATATATCTTGTCAGAGTAGCTCTCAGTAAATGTGAGTGATATAGATGTAGCAGGGGCTGCGAAGGTAGGTGTGCCGATATAGGCAACCTTGCCGCTGTTTATCTGTATAGCCTTGTTGTCGAAGTTGTAGGCGCAGATGGTCCAGGTACCGAAGCTATTTGTGTATGTCTTAGGAGACTTGTAGCCCGAGATGACGCTCTTGCACTCGTTGTATGTGAGTGTGGCGGTGGTAGAGCCACCTTCGGTAAGTGACTTGCGGTACTGCGCGTTTGATAGGTCTATATTGATGTTGTAGTAGTGGTTGCGCTCGACGGTGCGGCTGTAGTTGTAGGAGTATATAGCCTTGTCGGTGGTGATGGTCAGCGTACCCTTGAGGGCTGATGGTGCTACTATTATATATATAGGTGTAGCACTACTCTTGGCTGTAGGTACACTATAGTGGTTGCTAAGGGTTGTGGTTATGCTGTACTCGGTAAGGGTTGGAAGAGCGAGAGTCTCGGCGGTTAGGTCGTACTGACAGCTGCCTGCGACAGGGGTAGAGGTCGCGTAGCGGACAGATGATACCTTCTCGCCTGCGTACTTGCCTGAGGCGTAGATGTTGAAGCATAGTATGCCTGCCAATGGCTGCATAGTAAGATTTACAACCTGACCTTCGGTAAGGGTATGTGGTGCGGCAACCATAGGCATAGCCTCACCTGCGAATGTACCTGCGCTCTTGACGCTCTGGGTGGTCGGGATGGTCAGAGTAACCTTGCTTGCACTGCTGCTCTGGCTGTTGTAAGGCATATAGGCGTAGAGCATATCGCCATTGGCAAAAGCGTTGATGTTAGCTGTGCAGTATCCCTTGCCCTCGCGCAGAGAGATTGTCGCAGGGGTGTTGACGGTAGGAGTTGCAGAGGTGGTGTATATGCCCAACTGCTCACCGCCCTGCCAGCTGTAGCTGTTGTTATCAAAGGCTACGCGGCCATCTGTAGGCAGAGAGATGTCGAGGGTGAGAGATACCTGATTTGCAATATCTTGAATGTCGTTACCCTTATTACAAGCAGTCGCAAGTAGTAGAAGAAGGGGAAGAATTACTCTTTTCATCGTCGAGGGAATTTGAAAATTATTGATACAATGACCATACATCCGATTAGGAATGGGTAGTATAGGTGTGGAATTATCTCAACGGGGCTTATCGTCGCAAGTCCCGCAGCCATAAGCAGTTGCGCACCATAGGGAAGGTATCCCTGCACCACGCACGAGGCGGTGTCCATTAGTGAGGCACTTTTGCGTGCAGGAATGGCATACTTAGTCGACAAATCGCGTGCAATAGGGCCGACGGTAAGTATGGCGATGGTGTTATTGGCGGTGCAGAAGTTTGTAAGGGCGGTGAGTACAGCAATGACAAACTCGGCAGCGCGACGAGAGCGGATATTTTTTGTCAGTCGCTCAATAAGGAAATCAAAGCCCCCCAGCTCTTTAACCACAGCCATCACTCCACCCGCAAGCAGAGTTACAAGTATCAGTTCGCACATAGATCCCAGACCCTCACCGGCAGAGATGAAGATACTCAGAGGGGTGAGTGAACCACTGATAAGGCCGATAATGGAGGTGGTGATTATGCCGATAATGAGCACCATAAGCACATTGACGCCCCAGAGTGCAAGTACAATTACAAGCAGGTAGGGAAGAGCCTTGAACCACTCAACGGATGTATTTGTGACTATGTATTCAGTGGCTTGATTACCAAATAGATATAGGCATAGTGTAAATATTGCTGCAGGTAGGACAATAGCGAAGTTTGTACGGAACTTATCCTTCATCTTACACCCCTGGCTCTGCGTTGCGGCAATAGTGGTGTCAGAGATAAAGGATAGGTTATCGCCAAAGAAGGCACCACCCACAACAATGGCCACCAACCACGCTGTGCTACAGCCAATCTGCGGAGCCATAGTGGTAACTACTGGAGTCAGAGCCACGATAGTTCCCACCGAGGTGCCGATAGCCATAGAGATAAAGCAGGCGGCAATAAATATGCCCGCAGGGAGGAAGTTGCTCGGTATGGCTTGCAGGGTGAGTGCTACGGTGGTATCTACGGCACCCATAGCCTTAGCTGTCGAGGCAAAGATGCCCGCAAGGCAGAATATCCAGATCATATACATAATGTCGGGATTTGCAGCTCCGCGAGAGAAAATGCCGATTCTCTCCTGTAGGTTATGCCCCTTGAGTATTGCCATTCCGTATATTGCTGCAACGATAAATGCGACAGATATGGGTACGCGATAGAAGTCGCCAGCAAGCAACGCACCGATAAGGTATGTGGCAAGCAGGACGAATATTGGCGATAGTGTCAGTAGTCCGCGTAAAGTGGTCATTGTTAATTATAAATTATCCGGTGACAAAGATAGTGATTTTGGTGTAAAGATAGCTTGTCAGACGGATAATATTCTTGCAAAACCGAAAAATATTAACTACCTTGCGATGTTAATTATTAAAAGCGTAGAATTATGAAAAGAAGTGTTGTGACTATTATCGCCTCGATGCTCACCCTTGTGGCTGTGGCTCAGCCTAAACTTGTGGCGCACAGAGGTTTTTATAAGGCACCCGGTGCTGATGAGAATACTATTGTTGCGTTGCAAAATGCGCAGAAGTTGGGTCTATATGGTGTCGAGTTTGATGTCAATATGACCGCCGATGGTCAGATTATTGTGGCGCACGGCCCGAAGATTTTGGGTACAGAACTTAATGCTCAGACCGATACCTGGGAGGCTATCAAGGCTGCTGTGCTGCCTAACGGAAATAAGGTTCCAACCCTGCGCGAGTGGCTTGTGGAGGCTAAAAAGGTTCCTGAAATTAAGCAGATTTGTGAGATTAAGGCTCATCCGTCGCCTAAGACAGAGACTGCTATTGTCGAGACTCTTGTGAAGCTGGCAAAGGAGTTAGATATGCTCGATCAGATAGAGTTTACATCGTTCAGCTATCACGCTTGTAAGGAGGCTGCCCGCTTGGCTCCAGGTCGCCCTGTGCTATATCTTAATAGCTCACTTGGTGTAAAGGTTACAGCAGAGAGTGCTGCAGCTGATGGTATTACGGGTCTGTCATATAGTATGTATGTCTATATGAATATGCCTCACCTTGTTGAGGATGCGCGTAGCAAGGGCCTTGAGACTACACTATGGATTGTAAACCATCCAGAGGTTGTTGATTGGGCTGTTCGACATCGTATAGACTACATCTCGAGCGACTATCCGGATAAGATGAAAGAGTATCTTGCTTCGCCAAAGGTGATTAAGGCGGCAAAGCGAGCTAAGAGATAAAAAAAATAGCGGTCAACAGACCGCTATTTTTTTACTTTGCAAACTCAAATCCTAAGTAGAAATTTTCGTATTGCTTAATCATATCGGTGATAGTCGAGAGAGATCGGATATTTGATGCAATGTTGACAATAAAGTCGGCGAGCTTATCTGCATTAAAGAGCAGCTGCAGATTGGTGCTGCTGATATAAGCATAGCCCTTGAGTGTCAGCTTGCCACTTTGTCCGATAACCATTGTCAGCGAGTGGTCGCTATTGTTGTAAGTATATGTGCCTGAGATTGTTTTGCCCTTTATCGGCATAGTAAATGTGCCATCCTGGTTGAATGTAATCGAACAGAATCCCTCGGTAATACCCACCTTTGTAAATATCTTATCCATCTTGCCAGCAATGGGCGTAGTAATGGCGCTACTACCGATATTTGCCAGCGCATTGTCGCTGTTAAATCTTACAGCGGGAGCAGTGTATGTCCAGCTGCCGACAATAGCCAACTCCGTAAGCTTGCCGTCGGTGGCCTGATCAATAACCTCGGTTGCAACCTGCTTAAGGGCGTCGAGCCACTGTGCAGAGACGGTAGAAATGGCGCATAGCGCGATTATTGAAATAAAAAAGCGTCTCATAGTTGTAAATATTTATATTGTTCAATGCAAATTTAAGAAATAATTTGTATCTTTGAAAGTAAATTGTAAATTTTTATGAAGAAGATAGTTAAGATTTCTGCGGTAGTTATAGCACTATTTATTGCTGTAATACTTATTGTGCCTGCGCTGTTGAGCGATAAGATTGGCGAGATTGTTAAGCGTGAGTCCAACGCTATGCTCAACGCTAAGGTTGAGTTTGAGAAGTTGGATATATCACTTTTACGACACTTTCCAAAGGCGTCGCTCGAGCTTGTGAACTTTAGTGTTACGGGTGTAGATGCTTTTGAGGGTCAGACACTTGTGGCTGGTGAGAGAATTGAGGTTGCAGTAGACCTGTTCTCAATCTTTGGCGATAGCTTTGAGATTAGTAAGGTGTGGTTGCTCTCGCCAGAAATTCACGGTGTTGTGGCTGCCGATGGTAGCGTCAACTGGGATATTATGAAGCCTTCAGAGCAGACTGAGCAGGTCGAGGATGTGGAAGAGGTTGAGCAGGATGAGGCTGACTCTTCATCATCGTTCACTCTCTCGCTTAAGTCACTCTCTGTTGAGGATGCGAAGATTTACTATACAGATAATCAGTCGTCTATGCACTTCCACACAGCTCCTGCTTCGCTGTTGCTGTCAGGTGATTTGTCGGCTGCAACAACAACACTTCAGCTGCAGGCAAAGGCTGGCGATATCACCTTTGTCAGTGGTCAGGATAGCTTTGCTTCGTCACTTACCGCAACGCTTGAGGGTGCTGTGACGGCAGATCTTGACAATGATCGCTATACTCTCAATGGCCTTCAGCTCTCTGTAAATAGCGTTAATGCTGCGTTGGATGGCTGGGTGCAGCTCGAGGGTGACGATATTGTTACCGATATTGTACTTGACTGCTCTAAAAACGACTTTAAAAACATCCTTTCGTTGGTGCCGGCACTCTATACCAAGGACTTTGACCAACTTACAGCATCGGGAGCTGTGTCGCTCACAGGTGCCGTTAAGGGTCGTATGAGTGGTGAGAACTATCCGTCATTTAACCTCAATCTTAAGGTTACTGATGGTCAGTTTAAGTATGCCGACCTGCCAAAGGCTGTTACCGCAATCAATGTTGTTGCTGCGGTGGTAAATAAGGGTGGTAGTCTGGATGCAACTACTGTAGATGTCTCTAAGTTTGGTGCAACCTTTGGCGGTCAAAGCGTATCGGCAACGCTCAAGGCGTCAACTCCGCTCTCTGATCTGGCCTTTGCTGCTACGGTAAAGGGTAAGATTGATTTGGGTGCCATTAAGGATATCTATCCGTTGGAGGATATGACTCTTGCGGGCATTGTTACTGCTGATGCCTCGGCGTCAGGTAAGATGTCTGATATAGATAAGAGTGCTTACGACCGCCTTGCCGTATCGGGTAAGGCAGGCGTTGAGGGTATTGCTGTTGACTATCAGGGTCTGCCTACAATCGAGGTAAATAAGGCTTTGGCAACCCTCACTCCATCGAAGATGGCACTTGAGAGTTTAGATGTAAAGATTGGCAAGAGTGATATCTCAGCAGTAGGTAGTCTTACAAACTATTGGGGCTATCTGCTCCACGATAAGACCCTTGCTGGTCGCCTGACTTTAAAGTCGCAACTACTTGATCTTAATGAGATTATGGCCTCTATGTCTGACGACTCTGAACAGACTGAGCAGCAGACTGAGCAGCCTGCTGAGCAGGAGGCTCAGAGCGACGAGATGTCGGTAATTGAGGTGCCAAAGAACCTTGACTTGGCTCTCGACTGCCACTTTGCTAAGGTGCTCTTTGATAAGATGGTTATCGAGGATATTGCAGGTGCGGCATCGGTTAAGGGTGGCGTGCTTTCACTCGATAATTTAGCTATGAATATGTTTGACGGCACTGCAAAGGCATCGGCAGCATACTCTACTGTTGATATTACCAAGCCCAGCCTTAAACTCGATGCAACATTCAATCAGGCGTCGTTTAAGACGACAGCTGCGCAGGTTAGTATGATTGAGAGTATGGTGCCTCTCTTCAATAAAATTGAGGGTACATACGCAATGTCGCTGGGCTGCGATATGTTGCTCGATGGCACTATGTCGCCTGTGATGAAGAGCGTTAATGGTGGCGGAAAGATTACATCTGGCAACTTTAAGCTCTCTAATATTCCTGCACTGACCACGCTTGCAAAGACCGTTGGTAAGGGCGTTAATCTTGATACTATTCAGAGTAGTGAGGCAACGGTAATCAGCTTTACTATTGAGGATGGTAATGTAATTACCAAGCCGTTTGATATCAAGCTCGGCAATACCAAGCTCACCCTCTCAGGTCTAACGGGTCTTGATCAGAATATCGACTACAATGTGGCTGTGGCACTACCGCAGCTGACTCTGCACGCCAAGATTGGAGGTACATTTACCTCTCCAAAGGTGATGCTCGACACAGCGAAGAGTGCTGGTTCGTTGCTGGAAAAGTTAACTGCAGGCAAGCAGGAGAACTCTGAGCAGACAGGGCAGGGTGCAGAGCAGCAGGTGCAAAAGTCTAAGGAGCAGAAGATTGCCGAGGCTGAGGCAAAGGCTGCGCAGATGATAGAGACAGCTCGCACCGAGGCGGATAAGCTGGTGGAGAAGGCTACAAACCCTATCGCCAAGGTCGCAGCAAGGGCTGCTGCCGATAAACTTATAGCCGAGGCAGAGAAGCAGGCTCAGAAGGTTATTGACGAGGCGAAAAAATAATTTGAGCAGATTTTTGCCGGCAGAGTAAAATTTTCCCCAAATTTTATTATCTTTGCCGTTGATTGTGTACAAACTTTTTTAATAAAAATAGTAAACTCTATGATTTATTCACACGAAGTGCAGCAGATGTGCTGCGTAAAGAAGGGTGCTAATCACGAGTCTGCTCCTATTCCTGAGGAGGGCAAGTGGGTTCGCGCCAAGGAGATTAAGGACATTTCCGGTCTTACTCACGGTATTGGTTGGTGCGCACCACAGCAGGGTGCTTGTAAGCTGACCCTCAATGTTAAGGATGGTATTATCCAGGAGGCTCTTGTTGAGACTATCGGTTGCTCTGGTATGACTCACTCAGCAGCTATGGCTTCTGAGATTCTCCCAGGCAAGACTATCCTCGAGGCACTCAACACTGACCTTGTTTGCGACGCTATCAACACCGCTATGCGTGAGTTGTTCAAGCAGATCGTTTACGGTCGTACCCAGTCTGCTTTCTCTGAGGGCGGTCTTGTTATCGGTGCATCTCTTGAGGACCTCGGTAAGGGTCTTCGCTCACAGGTAGGTACTATGTTCGGTACTCTGGCTAAGGGTGCTCGCTACCTCGAGATGGCTGAGGGCTACTGTACTCGTATGGGTCTCGACGCAAACGACGAGATTATCGGTTACGAGTTCGTTCACCTCGGAAAGTTTATGGACTTCGTAAAGAAGGGCATCGAGCCTGTTGAGGCACTCGAGAAGGCTAAGGGCTCTTATGGCCGCTTCAAGGATGCTGTTAAGTATATCGATCCTCGTCACGAGTAAACCATATTGTTAAACCCTTAAATTTTTATTTGAACTATGGCATTATTTGAGAGCTATGAGCGCAGAATAGAGAAAATTAACGCTGTGCTTGCACAATATGGTATCAATGGCATCGAGGAGGCTAAGGCTATCTGCGACGCTAAGGGCATCGATCCTTACACAATGTGTGAGGAGACTCAGCCAATCTGCTTCGAGAACGCTAAGTGGGCTTACGTAGTAGGTGCTGCTATCGCAATTAAGAAGGGCTGTACTTCAGCTGCTGACGCTGCTGAGGCTATCGGTGAGGGTCTTCAGGCATTCTGTATCCCAGGATCAGTTGCTGACGATCGTCTCGTAGGTATCGGTCACGGTAACCTGGCTGCTCGTCTTCTCCGTGAGGAGACTCAGTGCTTCGCATTCCTCGCTGGTCACGAGTCTTTCGCTGCTGCTGAGGGCGCAATTAAGATTGCTGAGATGGCAAACAAGGTTCGCCAGAACCCACTCCGCGTAATCCTTAACGGTCTTGGTAAGGACGCTGCTAAGATCATCTCTCGTATCAACGGCTTTACCTATGTTCAGACTCAGTTTGACTACTACACAGGTGAGGTTCACGAGGTAGAGACTATCGCTTACTCTGACGGCCTCCGCTCAAAGGTTCGTTGCTACGGTGTAGACGATGTTCGCGAGGGTGTAGCTGTAATGTGGAAGGAGGATGTAGATGTATCTATCACCGGTAACTCTACAAACCCAACCCGCTTCCAGCACCCAGTAGCTGGTACTTATAAGAAGGAGCGCGTTCTTGCAGGCAAGAAGTACTTCTCTGTAGCATCTGGTGGTGGTACCGGCCGTACCCTTCACCCAGATAATATGGGCGCAGGTCCAGCTTCTTACGGTATGACCGATACCCTTGGTCGTATGCACTCTGACGCACAGTTCGCTGGTTCGTCGTCAGTTCCTGCACACGTTGAGATGATGGGCTTCCTCGGTATGGGTAACAACCCAATGGTAGGTGCTACCGTTGCTGTTGCAGTAGCAATCCAGCAGGCGATGAAATAGTCTAATTGACTTATTATCAATAGCTTTTTATGGGGATGACTCTTTTGAATCATCCCTTTTTGTGTCGTTATGTAAAGGTTGTTTGGAGGTCGTGAATGGAGTGTGTTTTGGAGTCGTTTTCGGGTTGAGATAGTAATTTGTATGACTGTGGTGTTTGAATACGACATAAGGCCTTAAAATAGCCTTATTTACACCTTTCCGACCCCATATTACGCCCGAATTGCGACCACTTTTTGACCGGTCGTAAAATTCACAACCGAAGAGAATTTAGTTGCCCGTTTTACTGTGTTTTTGGAGTCGATTTGCTATGTATATTAAAACAACATATACTATGAGAGCAAACAACACTATTTACTTTGCGGTTAGGGCGAGTAAGTCACGAAACAACGGTACTTCGCCCATACAGGTACAACTGACGAAAGACAAACAGAGAGTGAGCTTCAGTACGGGTAGGTCGGTAAAAGTGTCAGATTGGGATCAGACACATTAACGAGTTCGTGGCAGTAAGATATGAAAGGTATTGAATACAGCTCATTGTGTGTATCATTTTAAAATAAAGTCTTAAACTGATACATCAAGATATGAGAAAATAGTGTCAGTTTAAGTATTAAATTGATACAGTAGGAGTTTTGACACAGTAGTTCACCGAATGAATGAATAAGTATTTGGAAAAACGATAAAATATGAGTATATTTGTATCCAGATAGAGTGAAAACGGTATATCTTCACGTGGATAGATTAATGTTATAAAATTATAGAACTATGAAAAGATATCTACTTCTTTTAGCGTTTCTTGTATCAACATTTTTGCCAATTGCTGCGGCAGATGAGTATGTTAAACAGATTACCATCAAGATTCAGGAACCTGCTGTGGGTGCGATACCAACTTACGAAGCAAGCGTAGATCAACATCAGAAGATTCGGGTTGCTGAAGTGATATGGGCCGGCGAATTCGATAACGGAAAATTTATCAGAGGCAGAAACTACACCGTGGCTGTCAGGGTGATGATTGATGAAAGTTCGCCTTATATGTTCGCAAAACCTTCACAGTCAGTTATTACAATCAACGGAAAGAAGGGACAAGTTACTTCATTTGGTCAAAAAAAGATGAAAATAGAATATGACTGGAAAGAACTTGGCGGTCCAAATCCTGATCTGCCGGAGAACAAGCTTGAAACAAAGCTTAAAGAATTGGCAGCGGCTTACATTGCTACAAATACAACCAACAAAGATGACGTACTCAAATATCTGAAAAAAGAGATGCCAAACGCTGAAGTTTGGCTTGCGGGCGGCGCATACCAGTCCACACAGCTATTACCGACTGAGACTGAAGATGGTAATTTCTCTATAACAATCGGCATTACAAAGGGCAGTGTGACGCTGGATAGATATTCATTCACTGTAACAATACCTGCACGCAATAAATCCCCATACGCTCAAAAGCTAAATGAGGATATGATTCTGATGAAGCGCGCGCTCAAAGACCTTATGGTCACCGCCAAGACTACTGGCAAGGAGGTGTTGGCTGCTGTAAATGCTGCATCAATACACGGCACAAAGGCTACTTGGGGTAACAACTACGCCTACAACGCCCCTACATCATCTCTTCAAGGAGGCATCCACGGAGATATAATCCTCACTCTGGGTGACAAGCGAGATATTATCGCAGCCCATAAAGTGTTGCCGAAAGATGGCTCTGCTACAGATGCAGCTATTGATACCGACTTCAGCGCACTCTCAAAGGCGCTTAGCGCTCATACGATGACAAACAAAACCACCGAGCAAGAGGTGATAGAGATAGCCACTGCTGCTATTAAAAATGGTTCAAAACTCACCTGCACCAGCTTTATAAAGACAGATGCGACTTACGACAATGATGGTAAGCTTGTTGCCAACTTTGAGTTGGAGCTTAATGGAGTAAAGCGTGCACCTCGCATCTCAAGAAAGATTGCCAAAGTCAGAGTAAGCCTTCCTACTGAGATTGCCGTATCTCACGATGAATGGGAGGTGCTCCGTCTTACAAATATTGAGCGTTACAAGCAGGGCATATCGCTGCTGGTAATGATTGCGCCACTGCAAGATGCTGGCGATATTCGTGCCAAGGAGATTACAATAGATTATAGAAAAGACCACAAGCGACCTGATGGTTCAAGTTGCTTTACAGCGATTGACCCTTCATTTAATAGAAACAGAAAAATGGGCGAAAATGGATATAGAACCCCAACTACCCCTGCCCAGGCTGTCACTGGTTGGATGAACTCTCCAGGCCACAGAGCAAATATACTTACCAGAGAGTTCGTCCTCTTTGGTTGCGGTGTTACAACCTCTAATGGTATCAAACATTGGATTCAAATGTTTGCTGCTGGAGGCGGTATTCGCGATGTTCAGTCAAGCACCGGTTCTTTCCACTTCGATTCGGTTGTAGATATGGAAGATGCATATCTAATTTGCGACATCAACGAAAGTTATAAGGCTTATGTTCCACTGGAGGCAGAGTATATGGTTCAAAATGGCAATCAGTACACAATACATCTGGCAGGTAAGTCGGTAACTGTAACTGTCGGCAATAATTAAGATAAATAGTTGAGTTATACTCTAAAAGCATTTAATATGAAAAATCAAGTTAGATTTTTTATCGGTCTTATACTGATGCTTTTTATATGTCTACCTTGCGTAGAGAGTAATGCTCAAAGTATTGGTGATATGTTAGTTCAGGTTTTAAACAGTTCAGATGACGAGAGTCAGTATCAGCAGAAACTTGAACAACTGGAAGTCGTAGAGACGGCTATCAAGGAACAGCTGAAAAAGAATAAAAAATTGACGAGCCAGCAAAGGGAGCAGCTTGAGATGACTTTAAGAACTCTGGAAGGCAGGCGGTTTCAGCTGGAAAAAGTACGACAGGAATATGGAGAATATGCAGCAAAACAGCCTGATTTTGAACTGAACGGTATATATTATACGAAACTGTCAGAGTCTGAAGTCGCTGTGACCTACAAGGACGAAGGGCATAAGAATGGTAATACTTATGTCGGTGATCTTGTGCTGCCTGCCAGCATTAATAAGGAGGGTGTTGAATATAAGGTTACCTCAATCAGAGCCAATGCCTTTGAGAGATGTTGGAAACTTACCTCTCTTGTAATACCTGAAGGTGTTACAGAGATCGGTGATTTTGCCTTCAGTGGTTGTGTGGCATTGAAATCAGTTAAATTTCCTGATTCGTTGCATAAGTTTGGCATGAGTGCTTTCTTTGGCTGCATAGCATTGTCATCCATAGATATTCCGGAAGGAACGGAAATAATCAGTGATAAATGTTTTTTTGGTTGTTCTTCACTTACTTCCGTAAGGTTGTCGTCTACAATAAATTCCATAGAAAAAGATGCTTTTGCAGCGTGTGTCAAGCTCTCTTCTGTAAATCTCCCGGAAGGTCTTGTTGGGATAGGTGAGTCAGCATTCCGCGAATGTACCTCACTCAAAGATATTATTTTGCCAAGTACACTTCAGAACATCGATGAAAAGGCATTTGCAAGCACAGCTCTGACAAAGGTTATCATGCCAGCTGGTGTTTCGAAGATACATCCTGATGCTTTTGCAAATTGCGAAGGGGTTAAGGTTGTACTTCCTGAGAAAGGTTATATGGGAACTCAAGATGGCCATGAGTGGGTGGATCTTGGTCTGCCTTCAGGACTTAAGTGGGCTACTTGTAACGTGGGTGCATCTTCTCCAGAGGATATAGGTAAATATTTTATATGGGGAGAAGTAGGCAGCAGGTATTACTACGAAATGAATCCAGCAGAGAGTATTCCAGACTATGTTAAAGAATGCAAAGATATTTCAGGTGTGAAAGGAAAGGATGCAGCCAGAACTCACTGGGGAGGTAAATGGAGAATGCCGACTAAGCAGGAATGTGAGGAACTTTTCCAGAATTGCAGTTGTCAGATCGTGGATATTAATGGCTTCCTTTATGCTAAAATGACCAGTATGACTAACTACAGGTATATTATATTCCCTCTTGCAGGCTATAAATCCAGGGCCGGCCATGAAGGTCTCTTTTCGCGTGGTATATATTGGTCTTCAACTCTTTCAAGCCCCGAAATGATCACATCACTGTTTTTCATTAATTATGGACCATCAGCTGGAGCAGTGGCAGAAACAGGTTTCGCTAAAGGTTGTTGTGTGCGTCCGGTCATAGATTAGATTAGTTGATAAAATATGGATATTATGAATACGAGTTTTAGATACATTATCATTCTGCTTTTAGCTAATCTTTTATTTCTGTCATCAGAAGCAAATGGACAGAATCTCTCACCTGCATCTGGCCAAATCAATGGTCACCAGTGGGTGGATCTTGGCCTGCCTTCAGGTCTGAAATGGGCTACTTGTAATGTAGGTGCCTCTACTCCGGAGGATCCGGGAGATTATTTCGCTTATGGTGAAGTGTCTGAGAAGGACTCGTATCTATTCAACAACAGCATCAATTTGAAAAAGGAGATAAGACATATAAGTGGTAGGAGTGAGTATGATGCAGCAACAGTCCACTGGGGCAAGGAATGGCGAATTCCGACATATCACGAAGTCGATGAACTAGCATACAATTGCAGGATGGAATGGACTACCATCAACGGGAAGAATGGATATAAACTTACCAGTCTGATTAATGGTGCATCTATTTTTCTTCCGGCAACCGGTCTTGTGGACGGAACTCAACCTGAATTTACTCAGGAGTGTGG
>JAZOND010000017.1:0-9606 GCA_045654345.1 Alistipes sp.
TGGTATTGGTTACAAGCACCTTGCTATGAACTACCTGCTGGTAAATCAGAAGGAGGTTCTCAACTCTGTAACTTTCCAGTTTATTGAGAACGGCGAGGCTGCTGAGGGTAACGGTACTGTATTTACTCGCGAGTACTACAATGTTCCACTCCAGCGCAACTACCGCACTAACATTCTCGGTAGCATCATCTCTGATGAGTACACATTTGAGATCGTTATCGACGAGCGTTTTGTTGACGAGCATAGCATCCTCTTCCTTGATGAGCCTATTTATATCAACAATACTGAGGATTTCGTATACTATATGAGCCACTACATCGTAGGAGAGGTTAATGTTGATAGCAGCGTAACTGCTACTACCGATTATATCAGATTGGCTGATGGTACTGATGCGGTTATTAATATGAATGGCGCTGCTCTGACTTCAGGTTCTGCTGCTGACTACGGTTTCATCGTAACTGGTAAGGCAGAGGCTGTTATCAACGACGCTAACATCCACTCACTTGGTGGTGGTCTTGGCGTTACAAATGGTGCAAACGCTACATTCAGCGGCGATATCTATGTAGACACTTCTTCTACAAGCAGCCGCTATGTATTCTATGTTGCAGGCGAGGCTACACTCACTATCCTCGATGGTAACTTCTCTTGGAACAAGAACAAGAACAACAAGCGTGCTTACATCTATGCTGATGCTGGTTCTACAGTATATGTAAAGGGCGGTAACTTCGCTGCTGCTAATCCTAGAACAGGTCACATCCTTGGTAATGGTACTGTTATCATCACTGGTGGTACATTCGGTTTCGACCCATCTGCTTGGGTAGCTACTGGTTACAAGGCTGTTAAGAATGGTTCTACTTGGTATGTAGTTGAGGAGAACGCTACTCTGGTAACAACTGCTGATGCTTTGAAGGCTGCTATCGCAAACAATGATGCAGTTATCAACCTCGCAGCTGGTACTTATGAGGGCGTATTCGACCTTACTGGTAAGAATATTACTATTAAGTCTACTCTCGGCGCTGTTATCAACGGTCTTGTATGGCTCAACAACAGCAATGTTACTCTCGAGGGTCTTACTCTGACTAACGTTGCAGGTGCTCAGCACCCTAACACAACCAACTCTAAGTACTATGCTACTATCAACGAGCAGTACCCTGTTATTGGTGCATACCTTAATAGCAATGTTAAGTGCGTAAACTGCGTATTTAACCTCGTTGCTCCAACCAACTATGGTTTCTATGGTTATGCTGACAACAGCCCAGAGTTCCAGGGTTGTACTTTCAACTGCAACAAGATTCGTCCGATTGCTAGCAACGGTCCAGCTTTGACTGTTAACGGTTGTACTTTCGTTGATCAGTACCACTACTCAGTTCGTATCTTCGAGAACAGCGGTGAGGCTCAGAACATTGTTTACACAAACAACACTGTAACTGGTTCTAACGACAAGGGTGAGTTCGAGGGTATCAACATCTCTAAGAAGGGTAGTACTGCAACTGTAATTGGTAACTTTACTATCAAGGGCAACACTGCTGGTCTTAAGTATCGTCACCACAAGAATGTTACTATGAGTGACGCTTGCTCTTACGATACTGATATCGCAGGTTTCGCATTCCAGAGAGAGGAGTAATCATTTAAATACTCTATATAGGAGCTGTCCGCGTGGGCAGCTCTTTTTTTTATCTATACAGAGTATACCTATATATATTTATATGTTGTATATA
The DNA here is from genome assembly GCA_045654345.1 of Alistipes sp. Lineage (GTDB taxonomy): Bacteria > Bacteroidota > Bacteroidia > Bacteroidales > Rikenellaceae > Alistipes. Next base: position 1,719 of record JAZOND010000017.1, read on the forward strand.
TAGGAGAAAATCACTATATTTGTGCCGTAAATGAAGATTTGATATTATGGCTATTAGGAACAATGTGATGATTGTGCGTCAGACTCTGCTGACCAGACTTATTGAAATGTGGAACGAAGGTAAGTTAGTTGAGAAGATTGACCGCCTACCGTTGGAGTTAAGTCCACGAAATGCGACCCCCGTAGGTCGTTGCTGTATTCACAAGGAGCGTGCAGTAAACAAGTACAAGTCGCTGCCACTGCTTGGCTTTGATATGAGCGATGAGACTGACGAGCTTACTCCACTTTCAGACTATGCTGCAGCAGCGCTGGAGCGTAAGACTCTGAAGGATAATATCATGTGCGTTGTAGACGAGGCTTGCTCGTCTTGCGTAAAGACCAACTATCATATTACAAACCTCTGTCGTGGTTGCGTGGCGCGTTCTTGTGCTGCCAGCTGTCCAAAGGGAGCCATTGAGTTCGATCCGGAGACAAGTCAGGGCCGAATTCACCGCTCTATGTGTATCAGCTGCGGTAAGTGTTATGACAACTGCCCTTATCACGCCATTGTGCATATTCCTGTTCCTTGCGAGGAGGCTTGTCCGGTTGGTGCTATTACCAAGGATGAGAATGGCGTGGAGCATATTGACGAGACCAAGTGCATCTACTGTGGCAAGTGTCTTAACAGCTGTCCGTTTGGTGCTATCTTCGAGATTTCGCAAGTATTTGACATTCTTCAGTCTATTCGCCGTGGCGAGAAGGTTGTAGCTATGGTTGCGCCTGCTTTCCTTGCACAGTACAACGCTCCAACCGAGCAGGTATATGGTGCTATTAAGGCGGTGGGCTTTAGTGAAATTATTGAGGTTGCTCAGGGTGCAATGATCACCACCGAGCGCGAGGCTAAAGAGCTTGCCGAGAAGATTGAGGAGGGTCAGCCATTTATGACAACCTCTTGCTGTCCTGCCTATATTGAGATGGCAAACAAGCACGTTCCTTATCTGAAGAAGTACATCTCTGACACTCGTTCGCCTATGTACTACACAGCTCAGATTGCTAAGGAGAAGTATCCTGATGCAAAGATTGTATTTGTAGGTCCTTGCATTGCAAAGCGCAAGGAGGCTCGTCGTGATGACCTTGTAGACTATGTTCTTACCTTTGAGGAGTTGCACGCAATATTCCTCGGTATGGGCATCGAGATTGAGCAGCAGCAGCACTACTCTATTGAGCAGTCGGCTATCCGCGCTGCACACGGTTTTGCTCAGGGTGGTGGTGTGACCACCGCTGTTAAGGAGCACGTAGGCGAGGGCTTTAACTATACAACACTGCAGATTGCAAACCTTACAAAGAAGAATGTAGCTCTGCTCAAGGCTTATGCCAAGACCAGCAAGGCTCCTGCTCAGTTTATTGAGGTTATGGCTTGCGAGGGCGGATGTATCTCAGGTCCAAGCACCCACACCTCTTACGACACAGGCAAGAAGACCTTTGCAACAGAGCTTGCTAAACGATAACAATGGCTACTCTCACCCCTATTGATGGCGACAACAGACTTATCAAACAGCGGCTGTTGTCACTACTAAGCAGTCGGGGCGAGGAGGCGCGATATTTACGAGATTGTGCCGTCCGAGCTGCCCGAGAGCGGTTCGGACGCGCCATTTTTGTACGAGGGCTTATCGAGATTTCGAGTTACTGCCACAACGACTGTCTCTACTGCGGTCTACGCGCATCAAACAGCTGCGCCGAGAGATATCGACTCTCGGAGAGCCAGATTGTAGAGTGTTGCCAGACGGGATACAGCGCAGGGCTGAGAACATTTGTACTGCAGGGTGGCGAAGATGGCTATTGGACAGACAATCGTCTTGTGCCACTTATTACAGAAATACGCACTCAGTTCCCCGATGCAGCCATAACCCTATCTCTTGGTGAGCGTAGCGACGCGTCATACCACGCTCTGCGCGTAGCGGGTGCAGATCGTTATCTACTTCGCCACGAGGCGGCAAATAGAGAGCTATATCAGTCCATACATCCTGCGAAGATGAGCTACGACAACCGTTTTAGTTGCATCAAGAGCCTTATGGCAGAGGGTTATCAGACAGGTATGGGTATGATGATTGGTGTTCCAGGACAGACGATTGAGCATATTGCCGAGGATTTGGAGGCAATATACACTCTCCGCCCGCAAATGGTGGGCATAGGGCCTTTTATTCCACATCCATCGACCCCATTTGGGTGCTATGCAGCGGGAGATATTGAGCTTACACTCAACACCATAGCCATCGTTAGACTACTACTTCCAAACGCGCTTATTCCTGCCACAACAGCCCTTGCCACGCTATCTACTCAGGGGCATAGGCTTGCAATAGAGGCAGGTGCTAATGTGATTATGCCAAACCTCTCCCCTACTGATGTGCGCAGCAAGTATGCCATATATCAGGGCAAGGCCAGCAGCGGCACAGAGGCAGCCGAGCATCTGAAGGCTCTTGAGGCAGAGCTGGGCGAATTTGGATATACAATTAATTATGACAAAGGAGATTACAATGAGCATATATAATCCACAATCATCTGCTGCAGAGCAGTTTATATCGCATAGTGAGATAGTCGCCACGCTCGACTATGCCGCAGCACATAGTCGTAATCGTGCGCTGATTGAAGATATACTTTCAAAGGCTGCCGAGGGCAAGGGTCTGACACATCGCCAGGCCGCAGTGCTTATGGAATGTGATGACAATGATACTCTTGAGCGCATCTATGCCATTGCGCGAGATATTAAGCAGCGCATATATGGTAACCGCATCGTAATGTTTGCCCCGCTCTATCTATCAAACCACTGCATAAACGGCTGTACATACTGCCCTTATCACGCAACAAACCGCACTATTGCGCGTCGTAAGCTTTCGCAGGAGCAGATTGCCGCCGAGGTTATTGCTCTGCAGGATATGGGACACAAGCGTCTTGCATTAGAGGCTGGTGAGCATCCGAAGCTTGCCCCTATCGAGTATATTCTCGAGTCTATAGATACCATCTACTCTATCCGCCACCGCAACGGAGCTATTCGCAGAGTCAATGTAAATATAGCTGCGACAACTGTCGAGAACTACCGTCGTCTGCGCGATGCAGGCATTGGCACCTATATTCTCTTTGAGGAGACCTATAACCGCGAGGTATACAACGCTCTGCACCCATCAGGCCCAAAGAGCGACTGGGCATACCACACCGAGGCTATGGATCGTGCTATGGAGGGCGGTATTGACGATGTGGGCATCGGTGCCCTATTCGGACTTACCGACTACCGCTACGACCTTGTGGGTATGCTTATGCACGCAGAGCACCTTGAGGCTCGCTATGGCGTAGGTCCGCACACTATCAGCGTGCCGCGCATTCGTCCTGCTGATGATATAGACTTAACTAAGTTCCCTAATGCTGTAACAGACAGCGTATTTAAGAAGATTGTAGCCATTCTGCGCCTTGCTGTGCCATATACAGGTATGATTATCTCTACACGCGAGAGTCAGCAGTGTCGCCGCGAGGTGCTCGATGTGGGAGTGTCGCAGATTAGTGGCGGCTCAAAGACATCTGTTGGCGGATATGCTGAGGAGCAGAGCAGCGAGGGTTCCGAGCAGTTTGACATCTCTGATCACAGAACGCTCGATCAGGTTGTCGGCTGGCTGTTAGAGCTTGGCTATATCCCGAGCTTCTGCACCGCCTGCTACCGCGAGGGCAGAACGGGTGACCGCTTTATGTCGCTGGCCAAGAGTGGTGCTATAGGCAACTGCTGCGGTCCAAATGCGCTGATGACCCTGCAGGAGTACCTATGCGACTACGCCTCGAAAGATACTCTGCGCGCAGCCGAGGGTGTTATAGCTGCCGAGATTGCCAAGATTCCGTCAGACAAGGCACGCGAGATTACCAAGCAGCGCATTGAGCGAATATTGGCAGGTGAACGAGACTTCAGATTTTAACTATGAATAATACAGCCACCTCTGAAAGGGTACATATAGCCATCTTTGGCAACTGCAATAGCGGCAAGTCGTCGCTACTCAATGCTATTGCAGGTCAGGCAGTTGCCGTGGTTTCAGATATTGCCGGAACCACTACCGACATTGTGCAGAAGAGCATCGAGCTACCAGGCGTGGGTGCTACCCTACTTATAGACACCCCAGGCCTTGACGACAATACAGAACTGGGATATTTACGCACGGCACAGAGCCACAAGGTGCTATCCAAGACCGATATTGCCATTGTTCTGCTACCCGTAGAGCAGGCTTTTATAGCTAAGTTGCAGGCGTTAGAGATTCCGACTATTAAGGTTATCCCGAAGTGCGATATGGCATCTATGCAGCCTATAGACGGCTCTGCCATTGCCGTAAGTAGCACTACGGGCAAGGGCATTGACACTCTGCTAAAGGCGATCGCAGCCGCAATAACTACCGATAATAGATATATCACAGAGGGTATCTGCAACAGTGGCGATAGTGTGCTTCTTGTTATGCCTCAAGATAGCTCTGCACCTAAGGGTCGACTTATAAAGCCTCAGGTAGAGGTTATCCGCGAACTGCTTGACAGAGGCTGCACACCAATATGTTGCCAGCCCGAGGGTATGCAGTCGGCACTCAATGCACTTATTGCACCGCCGAAGGTGGTAATTACCGACTCTTCGGCCTTTGCAGCCGTAAAACCACTTGTGCCACAAGGGGTTGCGATGACATCGTTCTCGATTCTCTTTGCACGATATAAGGGCGATATTGAGCTATTCCGCCAGGGTGCAAAGCATCTGCTTACACTTAAAGATAACGCCCATATACTCATTGCCGAGGCGTGTAGCCACATTCCACAGAGCGAAGATATTGGTCGCGTAAAGCTTCCGCGTCTACTTCACAAAAAGCTTGGCGAGGGCATTACGACCGACATTGTCGGTGGCAATGACTTCCCTGAGGACCTTACAAAGTATGACATTATCATCCACTGCGGAGCCTGTATGTTTAATCGCCGCTATGTTCTGAACCGCATAGCACAAGCAAAGCAGCAGGGAGTGCCTATGACCAACTACGGCCTTGCCATAGAGGCTCTTCTATTTGGATTATAGACAACACAACAGCAAAAAAATATGCGCCCCTGCTGGAGCGCATATTTTATTATGCCTTATATACTACTGAAGTACAAGGCCAGATTCGGTCAGAGCCCATCTTCTGTTCATTACAGCACCAACGGTACCGTCGAGTGATACATTGTGGTCTGATACATTGAACGCCTCGATAGCTGCATTCATAGCGTCTACATCTGCCTGAGTTGCATTAGTTGCTGCAGTATAGTTGTACGATGCAACAATCTCTGGAATTGAAGAGCCTGAACCCTTGAAGTTAGTTTTGTCAGTTACAGCCCAGCAAGCAGAGTAGTTTACCTTACCGCTAACAGAACCAACAAGAGTACCAACCTTAGCCGCTGAAACAGTAGACTCTGATGAGCAACCTACAGTCCAAGTCTTAGTATAGAGGTGATTGTTGTCTCTGATAGTATAACCAACAAGACCGCCAGCAATACCATTTGAAGCGGTTGCTGTAATAGTAGCCTCAGCAGTAGTGCGGCAACCGAGCAGATATGCATCGGTCTTAGTGGTATAAGAGCGGTGATAACCTACAAGACCTGCTACATAAGTGTTACCTGTAACATCTGCATTGTTTACACAGTTACCAACTACGCAACCATAGTTCATACCGCAGATACCACCAATATAAGCGTTACCCTTAACAGTAGTATACTTATCAGTAGAGCAGTAAACAACATATGCCAACTTCTCACGAAGCTCAGTACCGTCAGACTTGATAGTTCTGTGGTAAACACGACCTACAAGACCACCAACCTCATTCTTACCAGATACTGAAGATGCAGTGATGTGCACATTGTTAAGGTAGCTACCATCCCAGCAACGACCGATAACAACGCCTGTATAAGTCTCGCCATACTGACCACCCTTGTTGTATACTACAGCATCGTTGAATGTCAAATCCTTAACAGATGCTTCCTTTGTCCAGCAGAGGAAACCTGATGCTACCAGGTCGTGGTTAATACGGAGGCCTGAGATAGTCTTGTTATTACCATTGATTGCACCACCATAGTACTCATAAGCGTTAGTCTCCGGATTAAGAGCACTCTCATAGTCGCTAATCTTAGGCCAGTTGCTGCCAGAAGGGATACCATTCTCAACAGTAATAGCCTCGTCGGTATATACATAGGTTTGATTTACATCATCAGCAGCCAGAACATTGAGAGGCAGGGTGATGTTGTTCATCAACTTCATACCGTAGTTTTTCTTGATATTCTGTGCAATATAAGCCCACTTAAGCAGACCCTCTGTGTTGTAAACCTCAGCGTAGTCGCCCATATCTACAAACGAAACATCCTCACTTACAACCCAAACATTATCGCTAACCTCTGTTGACTTATAACCTGAAGCAAGGAAGTTTGTACCTGCATTCTCAGCAGCATTGTTAGCCGGGTCGAAGCCGTGGAATGTACCACCCTTAACCTCGATAACAGTTGTTGCACGATCAGCATCCTTCTTATTAAGAACAAAGGTTGAGTTATTCTCATTAGGGAACAGACCACCATTTACATAAATCTTACCATTGCCACGAGCATAGAGAACTGCATTAGCCTCACCATTTGCATCTACACCAGCCTTGAAAGTACCGCCGTTAACGATGAGTGTACCCTCAGAAACAACCGCATAACCATCGTTGCCCGATACAGCCTCAATAGTACCCTCGCCATTGATAGTAAGGGTTGCGCCCTTCTCAACTACGATAACATCAGTGTGAAGATTGTCTACGTGACTCTTCAAAGTCTTACCGTTCAGGTTAAGAACAGCATTTACGCCCTCACGAACATAGAGAGTGTGACCAATCTCCATATCACTTGGCAGTGTAACCTCACCACCGTGCTGGAAAGCGTGGAAAACAACATCGTTAGGCTCGCAGAAACGCTCGTCGATAACAACGGTGAATGTGTACTCATCAGAGATGATGCTACCAAGGATGTTAGTGCGGTAGTTGCGCTGGAGTGGAATGTTGTAGTACTGGCGAGTAAATACGGTACCGTTACCCTCAGCAGCCTCGCCGTTCTCAATAAACTGGAAAGTTACAGAGTTGATAACCTCCTTCTGATTTACCAGCAGGTAGTTCATAGCAAGGTGCTTGTAACCAATACCACCAACAGTAAGGTCGTCAGCAACAACAGCATTCTGAAGAAGCTCTACATCAACAAGGTTGCTAACAGAACCGTCAACAAGGCTCATAGTGTTGTAAGCCTTAGCTACAGCAGAGCTTGCTACGATGCTGTTATTTGTAAGCTGCATAATCTCGTAGTCCTCAGAAGTCTGACCAACGTTGAGCTGAGCAAACGGACGACGGAGAGTAAAGGTCTGGTTCTGACCTGCGCGGAAACCATTCTCGATGTGGAAGAATGCATCGTTAGCCTCAACATTAGCCTTCTGACCTGCATAGTTTACATTAAGAGCACGGTTCTCCCAGTCAATTGTGTACGCAGTGTTTGCACTGCAGTAACCCCAGAATACAAGGTCGTACTTCTTGCCGGTGAACAGAGTGATCTCGATCTCAGCAGAGCCATTCTCAAAGTCAGCTACACCAACACTTGCAGAGCTGTGAGCCAGAAGGAAATCGCCTGTACCATCTTCCTTGTGGTTGTAAACACCCCAAGCAACCTTGTCAATCATACCAGAATCACCTGCGAGACGGGTGCCGAGGTCCTCGAGACCGATGGTGAGCTTAGTGGTCACCTCCTGATCTGCTACAACCTCATCAACCTGATTCTGTGTACACGCAACTGCACCAAACAGCACAGCAGCAGCCATCACAAAACGAAAAAATCTTTTCATAGTTGTTTAGTTATTAAGTTAA
>JAZOND010000018.1:0-67647 GCA_045654345.1 Alistipes sp.
GTGGTATCGCAAGGCTGCAGAGCAGGGCAATGCTACGGCACAAAATAATTTAGCTATTAGCTATTTGAAAGGTCAGGGCGTGGCTCAGAATTACAATGAGGCTGTTAAGTGGTATCGTAAGGCAGCAGAGCAGGGCAATGCAGATGCGCAGTGTAATTTGGGCGTTTGCTATAAAAATGGCTTTGGTACAGCTAAAAATATGGACGAGGCTGTAAAGTGGCTCCGCAAGGCTGCCGAGAAAGGACACGAGGATGCCACGATGATACTCTCCGAACTTGGTTATTAGCAAGTTTAATGGTACAAAAATAGAGCCTACACTCAAGCTCAGCTTGAAAGTGTAAGGCTCTATTTATTGTATAGCCCTGCGGGCTATGCCAAATCCGCTACGCGCGTTATGCAATCTGCTCTGCGCGAGCGAGGGCTGTGTGGATATTATCAAGGACATTCTCCTTGCCCACCTTAGCGATGATACCTACGCGGTCGAGAGTGTGGTATACATTCTCGTTTACGCCTGACAAGATAATCTTGCGGCCGTTATCGAGCGATGCGTTGATAAATATCTCGAGGTTGTGGATACCTGTAGCATCAATGAATGATACTTTGCGCATACGGATGATTCGCACTGTTGCCTTTGAGCGTGTGCGCGCCATCTCCTCGAACTTATTTGCGATACCGAAGAAGAATGGGCCGTCGATCTCGAACACCTCTGTAGTATCAGGGATTGACAGCAGCTGGTCGTCGCCCTCGCCGTCGTGGTGTACCTCGAGAGAGTCGTTGATAACAGAGATATGGGTATTCTCCATAATACGACGCATAAAGAGTACCACAGCAAGTACAAGACCCACCTCAATGGCGATAGTAAGGTCGAAGATTACGGTCAGCAGCAGGGTTGCAAACAGAATAAGGATATCTGAGCGTGACTGGCGGCACATAGAGACAATAGTTCTCCAACCGCTCATATTGTACGACACCATAATAAGCACACCTGCAAGGCACGGCATAGGAATTGCACCCACCAGCTTGCCAAGGAAGAGCAGCACAAGCAGCAGCACTATTGTATGAACCACGCCCGCGATAGGGGTGCGACCGCCATTATTGATATTTGCCATAGTGCGGGCAATAGCTCCTGTTGCAGGGATACCGCCGAAGAATGGAACCACGATATTTGCAATACCCTGACCGATAAGCTCGGTATTAGAGTTGTGCTTGTCGCCAATAACACCATCGGCAACCATTGCTGAGAGCAGTGACTCGATAGCACCGAGCATAGCGATGGTAAAGGCTACAGGCAGCAGCGACTGCATAGCCGAGAAGATGGTCTCGCCTTCTGGCAGGCTGAGCATAGTCCACTTCGGAAGGCCTGATGGCAGGGTGTAGAGGTCGCCAATAGTGGCGATAGATGTTACACCGGCATACTGCTTAAGAGCCCAGCAGGCGAAGGTCATAATGATAATGGCAAGCAGTGAACCCGGAATCTTCTTTGAAACCTTAGGGGTAAAGACGATGATAAGGATGCTCAGTATACCCACTGCAAACGACCACCAGTTGATATTACCAATGTTGTTAAAGTAGCAAACCCACTTGTCGATAAAGTTGGCTGGTACATTCTCAATACCCATACCGAACAGGTCGTTCATCTGGGTAGAGAAGATTGTAATAGCAATACCGCCTGTAAAGCCGACGATAATAGGGTAAGGCATAAACTTAATCACGCTGCCGAGCTTGAACAGACCCATAAGCACGAGCATTACACCCGCCATAATGGTAGCAATAGCAAGTCCACCGACGCCAAACTCCTGAATAATACCGTAGATGATGACAATAAAGGCACCTGTAGGGCCGCCAATCTGCACCTTAGAGCCACCAAAGATAGAGATTAATACGCCGGCGATAATAGCCGTAACCAGACCCTCTGTAGGACCTACGCCTGAGGCGATACCAAAGGCAATGGCAAGTGGAATGGCAACAATGCCGACAATAATTCCTGCCATAACATCCTTAGAGAGTGTCGATAAGTTGTATCCCTTCAGTGTAGAGAGCAACTTTGGTCGGAAATCAATCGAGAATCGAAAATCCATAATATAATATAAATGTTTGAGTTGTGTCGAATAACTAACCAAATGAGGGTGCAAAGATAGGGTTTGCACTTTAAAAATCAAAATAAATAGGCGTGATAATAACGCCAATAGCCCTGCTATATAGGTAGTTTGGTTGTTGTCAAACAAAAAAGGTTGCCTTTGAAGGGCAACCTATATAACCAAATACCACGCTCTATAGCACACTCAACTCAGGGAATGCTGAGATTAGAACATCCATAATCAACTTGTGGCTGGCATCCTCGCGCAATACCATAATAATAGTATTGTCACCTGCCACAGTGCCTAAGATATATGGAGACTTGCGGCTGTCTACAATCACACCAATGGCATTTGCATATCCCGACTTGGTGATAATCACACCCATATTGCCCGAGAACTTAACTCCCATAATGGCATCGCCGAGGTTTGAGGTGCCAAACTCGCTGCGTGATACTATATTCTCTGCCGAAACATAGATGTAACCCTTCTCCGGATGTGGCATCTTAGAGATGTTAATCTCCTTGAAGTCGCGAGACAGCGTGCTCTGCGTCGCGTGTATGCCTCGTCTCTCTAAATGCTGAATCAGCTCCTCCTGCGAGCCGATAAGCTCTTCTGCAATAATTCGCTTGATGATAGACAAGCGTTCACTTTTCTTTCCCATAAAAATTCAAAAATCAACCAATGATGCAAATTTAGCTAAAAAATTTCTGATAAACAATAAATTAAGCCAAAAAGGCAAGAAAAAACAGAGAAAAAGTTTGTAAATTGTTAAAAACTTTCTACCTTTGCACCCGCAATCACGCAAAAAGGGAGTTTAGCTCAGCTGGTTCAGAGCATCTGCCTTACAAGCAGAGGGTCGGCGGTTCGAATCCGTCAACTCCCACAACAGAAGACACGCCTCGAATTGAGGCGTGTTTTTTTTGTTTTTGTAGCTCTGCCAGTGCAAGCACGCAGAGTCTACAAAACAAAAAAATCAAGCCTTCAGCTTGCCTTCTGTTTTAGGAGTTGGTGGATTTCGAACTTAGGAGGGCGGTTAGCTCAGTCGTGAAACTCCGCACCGCCAAGGTGGCGACTGCGGCACTCCTTCGCTGATGACGCGCTCAAGCGCGACATTCGAATCCGTGGTGCAATGAGCAAGCCCGCATATCTCGGTAAAACAAATACAAGCTTTCAGTTTGCCTTCTGTTTTAGGAGTTGGTGGATTTCGAATTTGGATGGCGGTTAGCTCCTCGACTATTCGCGCACTGCCATTCCGTCAAGTTAGCCGTAGGCGAACCAATAGCTAAAAGCCGACAGCAGATTTTTGGAACAAAAGTCTCATTTTTTAGCGAAAAAAATGTATCTTTGTGTATGACTTTAGAGGAATTTGAGATATTGTGTCAGCAGCAGGTGCGCCAGGCGGTGGATTTGAACATCGGCCGATCGCCTGTAGATATTGCATTGGATAAGCGTGTGGAGAGTGCATCGCTTGTGGCTACGCAGGTGAAGCGACTGCAGCGAGCAGAGCGCAAGTTGCCGTCGTACTATGCAGTCAGGGCCATTCTGCCTCCGCGTGCCTATGAGCAGTCGTCGAGCGAGCAATGTGCTGGTGAGAATAGCCTTGCGGGAGATCGTGCATTAGATCTTACCTGCGGTTTGGGCGTTGATACTATGGCTCTGTCGCGTAAGTTTGGACGTGTGGTAAGCTGTGAGCGCGATGAGGTGTTGGCATCTATCACGCGATATAATCTTGCGCTGTTGGGCATTGACAATGTGGAGATTATAAACTGCTCGGCAGAGGAGTATCTACATACTACTACAGAGCATTTTGATTGGATATTTGTAGACCCAGATCGTCGAGGAGAGAAGGGGGAGAAGTTGGTGCTGCTTGAGGATTGTTCGCCCGATGTGGTGGCGTTATATCCGCAGTTGAGGCGTGTTGCTGATCGTATATGCATAAAGTGTTCGCCACTCTTTGATACGGCAGAGGCGGAGCGTAAGTTCGGAGATTGCTCGGTAGAGGTGCTCTCGTTAGCAGGTGAGTGTAAGCAGGTAAATATATATATTGATGGTCATAAGCCTACTCTCTCTGCTGTGGCGGTGGGTGTGGGTCGCTTTAGCATTGAGCGTAGCAAGGTGCACCACTATAGCTTTGCCGATGTGGTTACTGACCTGTCGTCATATAAATACTTGACTCTGCCTGATGTGTCGTTGGTGCATTCGCGCCTAACGGCTGCGGCGTTTGCGGGTAAGGCCGACATATGGTCTAACAATGGTGTGGCGTTGAGTGTAGATATGCCTACAGATGTGCTGGGCAGGGTGTTTGAGGTTGATAGCATCTGGGAGCTTGGCAGTAAGGAGCTCAAGCGACAGCTCAAGGGTAAGCGAATAGAGATTTTGCGCCGCGATATGCCGTTGTCGAATGGCGATATATGCCGTAAGTTCTCGGTTAAGGAGGGTGAGGCTGAGCGTTGGTGCTTTACGCGTATCGGTGCAAAGATGTTGGCAATAAAGCTATCAAAGCAGATATAATATATATAGTAGTGTAACTTTAAGTACAAAGGGCGTGTCCATCTATTTGGGCGCGCCCTTTTTGGAAAAAGAGGGTAGAATGTGTCATAATTTTCGACAAGACCTCTCTATATAATAAAAAGGTGAAAAAATGAGACAGACTTTAGAGACATACAAGAAGTTCTGGGCATCATTGCCGACCGATGTGGCGTCGAACCTCGAATTTGCCCGCTTGGTTGCAAAGGGGGATGTGTTGCATCAGGCCCACTTCTTTGGTCAGTATAGCAAGCCGATACTTAAGTATATACTTACAAAGGGTCTTGGCAAGCCCTACTATGAGGGTCGTGAGAATGAACTTTCGGGCGACTACTACTTTTTTGTGGCCGAGCCGTTTGTCAACAAGGTTGATCCGCAGTGGTATCAGCTTGTCACATATAAGGGCTTAGGTGGCGAGAAACTCCAGTCGTGGTTGCAGTGCAATGGCTGTCAGTGGTTTGTAAAGCGACATATAGCAGATCGTGGAGGATTTACCGGTGGCAGAATGTCGGCAGCAGACAAGCAGAACCTCAGACGCTCAACCTCTGTAGATGATATGGTAAAGACATATGTCCACCAGCAGTTTGCCCAGGAGCCTGCCTACGAGGCGGAGCAGAGCCTGCAGCAACAGTATCGCCAATTGGCAGATATGGTCAAGCAGCTGCCTGAGCGTGATCAGGAGATACTCTGCATAACCATTGCCGACGAGCTTGATTGGCAAGAGAGGTGGGAGATGTTGCAGCAGTATATGCCCGAGCTTCCATATAGCGAGCAGCAGTTAAGCCCTGCTGAGAAGAAGGCGGTTCAGGACAGACTTGCAATACTTAAGCGTAATTCGTTGAAAAAATTAAGAGCATTGATAAAGTAGTTATGGGTAATTTTTATGAAAAGCTCTACTCAGAGATTCACAATGATGAATTAGAGCAGAATAGCCAGGATATATGCCAGCTTACAGAGGCTGAAGAGGAGAATATTGAAAAAAATATCGAAAATGTTTGTCATAATTTTTTGGATAGTTACTCTATCGAATTGAACAACAAAAACCAAAAGATTATGGAGACTACAAAGTTAACAAAAGCAGAGCTTGACCGCATCGCGGTTCGTTTCAATGAGATTCACAGCGCAGTGGCTGCATCGACAACCCTTTCAGTAAAGGATCAGCTTACAGCATATTATCTGTCAGCGTCAGATAATATCTCACAGACCGAGGCAGAGCAGACCGTAGGTCGCCTTATGTCGGGGGTGGACTCTCTTACAGATAAGTACTATGCCGCACTCAATGATGGCTGGAACCCTACATATGAGGTTATGCAGATGACTGCCGATATGGATTTGCAGCAGCGTTACGACTTCCTTATCAACGCCATTGCCATTGCTCAGTCAATCAATTCGCAGAACTTGGGTGGTGATATAGCAGAGATGAAGAGCTCTGTCGAGGCGGCAATAGCATCTCTTACAGCCGACCACAGCGTGGTAAATGAGGATGTGTGCAAAACCCTTGAAACTCTGCTCTGTCAGCTGCTCGAATCATCATCGCTGATGCTTCAGGACTCTGAGCAGGTCAAGGAGCTTATGGCGGCAGCAGGCAAGGGTCAGACCGCAGCTGTAGATTTTGCTGCAGCGACATATGACGATCGCCTCTATAAGTACCAGATGGCACTTGCTGCGTGGATTGAGTTTGAAAATGGAAATCTCGAGTCATTCCCTAAGAATACTATCCCTGAGGCTGTAGGCGTGAGCGTAGCTGCAGGTATTGAGGAGGCTAAGATTGTGCAGCAGGTGGGCCTTGGTCAAAAGTGTGTGGAGCGGGGTGTTAAGTGCCTCAAGATTTTGGGCGGTGTTGCGCTGGCGTGCTTCTTAGGTTATGTAGGCATTGTGGGCTTGACTATCTCTGCACTCTCATTCTTCTCGGCGGGCGTTATGATTTTGGGTACATCTACTGCCGGTATTATTGTATCAGGCTTGGCAGCGTTGCTCATCACCTGCGGATTGTGCGATACCGTGCTCGAGGTAAGTACCAAGATTATGGAGGGTTGCTCTATAGCTTACGACTATGTGGTTGATAAGCTTGCCAATGATGTATTCCCTGCAATTAAGGAGCTGGCAACACGATTTGTGGCGTGGGTGCGCTCGCTCTTTATTACGCAGAAGCAGACACAGACATCTTTAAGTTAGTGAATGTGAGACTAAATGGGGAGGTTTGAGTGTTATATTTAATGCTCAAGCTTCCGACCTTAGTCGGTTATAGGTTTGATGTATAGACAGATATGACAAAACAGATTTTCAATGCAGTTGAGGCCATAAAGCTTGCCTATGTGTCGCATACGCCCGTAGTGTGGGTGGTTACCGACTATAAAGAGGTAGCCTCGCAGGTGGCAGAGCAGTTTGTCTGCGAGCACTTTGGTGCGTTCAGAGAGCAGGTGGGCAATATTGTTGGGGAGGTGCTGCTTAAGCAGTTTAGTATTAAGGATAAGACATCTTACACCCCTACGGTCTATTATAAGTGGGTCAGCCCTAATGATCAGCCAGCCAATGGCTCGTCTACGCTGATGGCTGACATTGAGAGTTTTGTCTCTATGTACGAGCAGATGATGAGCCATACAGCTGTGCAGTCAATGAGCAGCAGCGACCTTCTTGCTGTGCGTCAGTCGATAGTGATTATCGCCTCGCCAACACTGCCTCAGTCGTCGTGGTTAGGCAGTTATATAGAGGTTATATACATCAACCCGCTGACCGATACCGAGATTTCGGATATTATACATAACACCCTTGCAGATAAGGGTTTAGCAAAGATAGACCACACTCAGACCGAGCGTCTTATTGTCGGATTTAGAGGCTTTAGCAGCCGCCAGATTGTCCAGACTCTTAACAGATGCATACTCTCGGGTCACTTTGACGGTGCTAATGCAAATTGGCAGAGCATATCTAAGGAGGTGCGCCAGATGAAGCGTCAGATGCTGGAGGGTTTCAGGGGACTGAAGTGGATAGATATACCTGAGCAGAGCCTATCAGAATCGTCGGTAGATAGTTTGGGTGTGCTTAATAATTGGCTTGATCAGAAGCGCGACCTTTTTGTCGATACTGAGAGTTCGATGCGTCAGGGCTATGACATTCCGAACGGCATTCTTATAACAGGTATCCCTGGTACGGGTAAGTCGATGATGGCAAAGGTTGCAGCTCAGAAGCTACGACTACCACTTGTTGCTCTTGACCTGGGAGATCTGCAAGAGGGGCTTGTAGGTGCATCAGAGCAGCATATGGAGCAGGCATTGAGGTTGGTTGAGGCTATGGCGCCGTGTGTGTTGTGGATAGATGAGATAGAGAAGGCCTTCTCGGGCTCGTCGTCAGCGACAAGTGATGGCGGTGTGATGCGTCGTATGTTTGGTAAGTTCCTAACTTGGATGCAGGAGAAGAGTGCTCCTTGTTTTGTCTTTGCTACATCGAATGATATTACCAAGTTGCCATCAGAGCTATTCCGCTCAGAGCGTTTTGACGATAGATTCTACAGTTTTATGCCTATGGCTGACGAGTGTGCGGTGATCTTTGCCCAGCTGATTGCCAAGGAGAACAGCCGCTTTGAGCAGCAGAATCCTGATGTAGGTCTACCACTGTTTGAGAAGGAGTTGGAGAATTGGCAGGTGTGGCAACAGTTCCTCGATTCAATGTCTGAGAAGATGAGTTGCGTAGAGATGGAGGGCGACGAGTGGAAAAATGGTGAGATTCCGCAGTGCAAGCTCTTTACGGGTGCCGATATCTCGAGCCTGATAAAGAGGGTTAAGTTCTCGCTGATTCGCAAATTTGACAAGAGCGTGAACTACCGCCGACAGATAGTCTTTGAGCAGACACTTGAGGAGTTAGAGAGGTTTATGCCATATGGACAGACCAATGTGCGTGATGTGGCACGCTGCTTCCTAAATATTGCAGCAAACCGTTTCTGCTCGGCATCGGATAGTACTATAGTTCGTTTTGAGGACTATAATGCCATCAAGCGAAGAATGAAGTATGACCCAAATAGATACACGGGCGCGTATGACAGAGCGTTGTATGCGATGGTTGTTGGTGCAGTCAATATTTTTGCTGCCGAGGATGAGAAAAGGGGGTAGAGTATGAAGATAGCAAATCGTCTTATAACATCATTGGCGTGTCTGAAGCGACACTTTGCCTTTCGTGAGGTTTTTAACAATATAGATATTTTTGTGCGCGACCTCTCGCCACAGAATATTCCTTATGGTGATAAGAGTGCAGAGTTGCTCTACGCCATTATAGCTACTGCAGGCAGCGTGACCATTCAGGAGGGCAAGTTGGTGACCGAAGCGGGACAGAGCTATGCGCTCAAGCATAACGAGGCCTCTATATTTGACCACGCGGCGTTGCAGGGTTATACTCTGCAGGAGAAGATTCGCATTGTGGCTCTATATGAGCTTGTGGGGCGAGCTGTTGAGTGTGGTCAGATAGGAAATAGTGAGATAAATGGTCTCTCGGATGGAGATGTGTTACTTACTGCAGGTCAGTCGCTTACAGCGGTAGGTAAGTTGGGTGATGGAGAACTTGTTTGTCGCCTGATTAGGGTTGATAAATCAGCACAGCAGGGTTGCCGTGTGGGCGATATGGTTCTCAAGGCGGGTGCTGTTGCCTATGGATTATTTTCAAAGGCTGGACTCTATAAGGTGCTGGCTCCTATGTGTAACAATAGTGCTTATCTAATGAGACTCACAGAGGGCAGAGATGGCGTAGAGCTTCGCATAACAGATATTTGTCAGGGTCAGGAGCAGGTGGTGCGTGATGTCTGTTCGTTCTGCACCATAGGTGATGATAATTATCTATATATTGCCAACAACCAGGTGTATAGCCATCACGGCAGAGACTTGGGGCAGTTGCTGAAGACCAAGATTGGTATTTTGGATATACCTATGGCTGTAGAGGTTGTTGGGGATATGGTTGTAATAACTATGCAGGATGGTTCAGAGTTGAAGATTAACTATAATAGATAGAGTATGAAACAGAGTAGAGATAAAGGTTCGGAGCAGACCTTGTTAAAGATAGAGAAGGGTAGCTATGCAGCAATAGCACTTGCCGCTGTGTGGTCTATATTGTCATATGTGCTCTTCGGATTTGAGGGTCTGCTGGCGGTAATAGTTACCCTTGTGGCGGTTGTTATATTTGTTGTTGCAAAGGGTTTGGCAGCCAAGCGCGAGGAGTCGCAGCAGCAGAGCAAGGTGGCGCAGTTAGAGTCGAAGTTGCTGACACTCTCAGCAGAGCTTAAGGGTGAGCAGGCATCGCGCGCAGCTTTAGAGACAAAGATCAGGGTTATGGAGCAGCAGGGTACGCTGGACTGCAAGTATTACAAGACCCTTGTCTGCTTACAGCGCATAGACGATATGTTCCGCAACCTTGATGCCAATATTGCCTCGCCAAACTTTGAACGCAATGTTCGCTTGGCGATGGATGAGGTCTTTGGCTCGTATGGCTACCGATTTGAGGACTATACAGAGCAGACCAAGCATCTGTATGAGTGTGAATATCAGCCTATTGAAGCTCCCGAGGTGGTATTTCGTGCCATAACACGCGCTGACGGAACAGTGGCGGTAAAGGGAAAGATCTTTTTACCACTTGAGTAGTATGGAGACAAATAATTATAGCCAAATAGATGGCGCGATAGAGGCGTTGAACAGCCAGATTATAGTGCTCAAGCAACTTAAGGCTACTCTGGAGAGTAAGGATAGACAGATAGAGGAGCTGGCCGCTCAGCTGAGACATCAAGAGCGAGAGACGGCGCAGATTATTGCCAACAGCACCCTTGACCGCAAGTATAGCAAGACCCTTGTCTGCTTTCAGCGTATAGACGATATGTTTCGCAATCTGGAAGCCAATATTGCCTCGCCAAACTTCCAGCGAAATGTATATATGGCACTCAACGAGGCATTACTCTCGTATGGCTACCGATTTATGGACTATACAGAGCAGACAAAGCACTTCTATGAGGTTGAGCACCAGCCTATTGAGGCTGCAGAGGTTATCTTTCGCGCTATAGGGCGAATAGAGAATCCGCAGACCGGTGAGATAGTACCAGCGGTAAAGGGTAAGGTTTTTCTGCCCGATGAGACATCAGAAATCTAACTATTGATACAATTATGGAGAAGAAATATTTTGTAGGAATCGACTTTGGTCACGGTGAGACAACGGTCTCTCGCGTACCGGGAATAAATGGTCTGCCTGTATCTCAGATACCACTGACATCGGACACTAAGGATGCGGGTAAAAAGGTTATCTCGGCCATCTGTAAGCGTGGTGGCGAGTGGTCGCTGGTCTATGGAACAAATGACTACAAAAATGAGGATCTGCGTGAGGGCTTCAAGGGTATGATTCATACACTAACACCACAGGACAGAGAGGCTCTGCAGATATTTGCACAACTGATATTCAAGGCTATACTTGAGAACGATACCGACCTTGAGTATGATGAGTTGAGTGGTGAGCGCAACTTTGAGCTGGGTATTGCCTGCCCGACAGATTGGCGTCGTCAGGAGGAGCGTCCAACGGCCTGCAACGAGTATGTTGACTTTTTCCGTACAGAGTGTTCTCTACCTGTGGATCACTGTATAAATGAGTCTGATGCGGCATTCTTTACCAAGTATGACAACTATCAGGCTACAGATAGCGTGTTTGTTGTTGACTTGGGTTCGAGCACCATCGACTTTACCACCTTTGTCGGTTCAAGGGTTAAGAAGGAGTTGTGCTGGGGTGCTAATTTGGGTGCTCATATGATTGAGGATATTCTCAAGACGCACATTATTGTAGGCGAGAATAGGGCAAACCTGCAGGATGTGGTAAGACTGCGTGAGCAGGCCTCGTTTCACGGTGATGTGAATACTGCCGTATCGCTCTTTATCCGCAAGGCCAAGGAGGACTACTACATCCAGCGTCAGGAGAAGGGTGGTCAGCTGGTGGTCAATGTTGCCAAGAGAGAGTTGGTGCCGGCGGTGCGTACTGCAGACCCTTGTGTATATGCATTTATCGACTCGGTGCAGTACGATCAGGCTATTGCTCCATATGTCAGCGCATTGCAGAGTACGCTTATGCAGGCCAAGCAGCGATTGGCCAATAGCGGAGTGGTGCCGACAAGAGTGTTGCTCTCGGGAGGTGCTTGCCGTATGCCGTTCTTTGTCAAAATCATCAAGGAGCTGTTTAGCACCTCGAAGATAGATATAGACACACAGCCTGAGTGCGTGGTGTCAAATGGTGTGGCACTCTTTGCTCGTGCCCGCGCTGCAGCGTTGTCGAAGGTGGTGGATAGGCTGAATCGACTCGATTACGACACGCTCTATAAGGATGCTGACCGTACAGCTACTCGAGAGGCTATACAGACACTGCTGCCGAGTGTGCTGGCGGATATTTGTGGTGGAAATGACAAGAGCGGAGATACTATCAGAACTATGCTCTGCAACTTTATGAAGGGTCTCAATGGCAATAATAGTGCCTTCTGCAAGCTTGTTCGCACAGAGGTGGATCACAAGATTAACTCCAATGTTCGCTCGGCTATGGCTGTGGCTTTTGCCGATGTGTTTGGTATTACGGTGGATACTTCGGGGGCTAATGTGCATCTTGAGTCTGTGCCTGTGATGTCATTCAGGGAGAGTAACTTCGCAGTGGATGGAGCCCTCTACAAGAGCCTCTCAAATTGGATCTTGAAAGGTCGCTTCTTATGGACCGAGCTATTCTTTAATTGGGAGAATCCGCTAAGCAGCGACGATCGCGCAGAGGTGGCAAGTGAGGTCAAGTCGCATCTTACAGCATATCTTGCCGATGACTCTTCGGTGACATATGATGATGTAACACCGATAGTTGAACTGATTAAGGATCAGACTATTGAGGAGGCAATGGCGATCTTCGACAGCTTCCAGCTCTTCGAAGGTACATATAAGGCATAAGGTGTTTCGACTCTGTTAGCAGCTGCTCTGCTCGGCACTGAGCAGACCGCACGCCGCCTTGATATCCTCGCCGCGAGAGGCACGGATAGTGGTCATAATTCCTCGAGCAGTAAGAGCGTCGCGGAAGGCTATCATACGCTTATCGTCTGGCGAGAAGTATGGCGAATCCGGAATCTTGTGGAAGCGGATAAGGTTTATGCGGCACTTTATGCCGTTGAGCAGGCGACACAGCTCCTTGATGTGTCTGTCAGAGTCGTTCAGTCCGCTCATAACGATATACTCAAATGATACTCTGCGTTGGTGTGTAAAGTCATATCGGCGCAGAGTCTCTGCTATATCTGCTATAGGGTAGGCACGCTCGATAGGCATAATCTCTGCTCGTTGGTCGTGGAATGGGTTGTGCAGCGATATGGCAAGGTGTACCGATGTGCTGTTAAGAAAACGCTCAAGCTCCTTGCCCAGACCGGCAGTAGAGACCGTAATTCGGGTTGGAGACCAGCCGTAGCCCCACTCTGAGGTCATAATCTGCAGCGCATTGAGAAGGTTGTCGATATTGTCAAATGGCTCGCCCATACCCATATATACCACATTGGTCAGGCTCTCACGCTCCGGTAGTGATGCTATTTGGTTGAGGATATCGCAGACAGATAGTGAGTGAGTAAGTCCAAGTCGACCTGTAGCGCAGAATTTGCAACCCATACGACAGCCCGCCTGTGAAGATACGCACAGCGTAGCACGCTCACCATCAGGGATATAGGCAGACTCTATGGCCGAACCCTCCGAGGTGATGTAGAGGTACTTCTTAGTTCCATCTGCCGAGGTGCTCACCTTCACGGGGGCAGAAAGTCCTATGCAGTAGCTCTCGGCGAGCTTGGCTCTGTTAGCCTTAGACAGGTCGCTCATCTGCTCAATATCTGTGGCACCACGACGGTACAACCAGCCTGCAATTTGCTTGGCTGCAAAGCGCGGCATTGAGAGCTCTGCACATATGGTTTGCAGCTGTTCGAGGGTCTGCCCGTATAGCGGTTTGAGAACTTTATCACTCATTGTAGAATCAAAATTTTTTGCAAATGTAGAGAAATTTCGTGATTTTTTTATCGGGATGTGCTTTTTTTGAAAAATAATCCTTATATTTGTGCCAAAGTATACCTGCGAAGTATTTTCGGGGGTGTAAAGTTGTGAAGTCAAATAATTAAAACATACTATAATGGAACTTAAGAAAAACCCAAAAGTAGATGTCAATAACAAGCGTACCGTACTGCTTGAGATTGGCTTGTGCCTGGCTCTGATTGCTGTTATCGGAGCATTCCTTTACTCTCCAAGAGAGGTGACTGTCGAGAAGATTGATATGAACTACGGCCCTGTTGAGGAGCAGATTACTGAGATTACTCGTCAGGAGGAGCAGAAGCCTGAGCCTCCAAAGAAGACAGAGATCACCGTTATTACCGATGTGCTTAACATCGTAACTAATGACGAGAAGATCGAGACCAGCATTGACTTTACCGAGTTTGAGGAGGATGTAGAGATCGTTCAGCAGGTAGAAGTTGAGGAGGAGGAGATCGAGGAGGATCAGCCATTCGTAAAGGTAGAGGAGATGCCTTCTTTCCAGGGTGGTGATATCACCAAGTTCCGTAACTGGGTACAGGGTAAGGTTCGTTACCCACAGATTGCTCAGGAGAACAACATCTCTGGTCGTGTATTCCTTATGTTCGTGGTTGAGCGTGACGGTACTTTGACTAACATCCAGGTACTCCAGACTCCAGATTCTTCACTCTCAGACGAGGCTGTTCGCGTACTTAAGACCTCTCCTAAGTGGAAGCCTGGTAAGCAGCGCAACCAGACTGTACGAGTTAAGTACACTCTGCCAATCGACTTCCGTATCCAGAACTAATTTACGGCATACACTTTGCACGCAGTGCAGAGGTGCTTAACAAACAAATACAGAGGGGTTATCGTGTGGTAACTCCTCTTTTATATTAAGAAAACCATAATTTACTAATTTATAGGAGATACCTATAATAATGGAGAATAAGAAAAACACAAATACCACAGAGGTGCTGGAGCCTCAGCAGGATCGCGCCGTGCTTGTTGCTGTTATTCGTGATTCGCAGGATCCTCGCCAGGCGGCTGAGTTTCTTGACGAGCTTGAGTTCCTTGCTCAGACAGCATCTATTACTGCTGTCAAGCGATTTACACAGCGTCTGCCACAGCCATCATCTCGCATCTATGTAGGCCCTGGTAAGCTTGAGGAGATTGCTACTTACTGCGCTGATAATGAGATAAATGTGGTGATCTTTGACGACGAGCTTTCGCCTTCGCAGACTCGTAATATTGAGGCAGTTATGCCTTGTCGCGTTATTGACCGTACACGCCTCATCCTCGATATCTTCCATATGCGTGCACAGACTGCCTATGCCAAGACGCAGGTCGAGCTGGCTCAGTGCGAGTATATGCTTCCGCGACTGACAGGTATGTGGACGCACCTTGAGCGTCAGCGAGGTGGTACAGGTACCCGTGGTGGTGCTGGTGAGCGCGAGATTGAGACCGACCGTCGTATTGTCCGCAATCGTATTGCCAAGCTCAAGGAGGATCTGAAGAAGATTGATAAGCAGATGGCTGTTCAGCGTTCAAATCGTGGCTCTATGGTGCGCGTGTCGCTTGTCGGCTATACTAATGTGGGTAAGTCTACGCTTATGAACCTTATCTCTAAGAGTGAGGTCTTTGCCGAGAACAAACTCTTTGCTACACTCGACACAACTGTGCGCAAGGTGGTGTTCGATAACCTTCCATTCCTGCTTTCAGATACCGTAGGTTTTATCCGTAAGCTGCCTACTCAGCTTATCGAGTCCTTTAAGTCGACCCTCGATGAGGTGCGCGAGGCCGACCTGCTTATACACGTGGTCGATGTCTCACACCCTCAGTTTGAGGATCAGCTCGATGTGGTTAAGCAGACTCTGCAAGATATTGGCGCGGGCGATAAACCTGTATACCTTGTATTTAATAAGATAGACGCCTATACTTATATCAAGAAGGATGAGGATGACCTGACCCCTGCAACTAAGGAGAATCGCTCCCTCGACGACTTGCGCCAGAGCTGGTTTGCTCGCCAGAATACCCCGTGCATCTTCCTCTCTGCTCGCGAGCGTCTCAATATAGACAAGTTCCGCCGCGACCTGTACGGAATGGTGCGAGAGATACATTGTGGTAGGTATCCTTTCAACAACTTCCTCTATTAATTTTGATGTTATAAAGCGGATACCTACTTCCGCTAACAAAAAATCCCAGCAATGGCTGTACGCCTATGTACTATCCATCGCTGGGATTTTTCGCCGAGCGTTGTATCTACCGCATTCTAACCTCAAAATTGCGGTGCAAAGAATATCCCATCGTCGGATTTTTTAACCGAGCGTTGTACCTGCCCCACTCTGACGCCAAAATTGCGGTGCAAAAAATAAAGGGAGTCCAGAAAGACTCCCTAAACACCCTAATAGCTAACAGCCCAGAAACTACATATTCTGCCAAACGAGGGCTGAAGCACCGAGGATAGCGGCGTTCTTATTCTGAAGACCAGAAGGCAGTACTTTAACCTTATTCTTAAAGGCAAAGAGCATATTCTCCTCCATATACCACTTGATAGGGTCGAGGATTACATCGCCAGCCTTAGCCAGACCACCGAATACGAAGATTGCCTCAGGAGAGGTGATGGTAACAGCATCAGCCAAAGCATAGCCCAGGCGCATACCTGTAAGGCGGAAAGCCTCCTTTGCGATAGGGTCGCCCTTGATAGCGTGCTGGTAGAGGATAGCAGAGTCCATATCGTTGAATGAGATGTCGCGCAGAGGAGACTTGTCGTTCATAGTTGCCATAAGCTCAAAGGCTGTACGCTTAATACCGATAGCAGATGCATAAGCCTCGAGGCAGCCCTTACGACCGCAGCCGCACTCACGACCACCGCGCTCAACAATAACGTGACCAAACTCACCAGCGAAGCCGTCGTGGCCGTAGATCATCTCGCCATTTGATACAAAACCTGAGCCTACACCTGTGCCGAGAGTGACCATAATAAAGTCCTTCATACCCTTAGCATTGCCATAGACCATCTCGCCGATAGTTGCAGCATTTGCATCGTTGGTAACATATACAGGGGTACCCGGGAATGCGGCCTTCAGATCCTCAGCGAAGTTGAAGATGCGCAGGTTCTCATCCTGATTTGCATCCTCAGCAGTGAACTTCCAAAGGTTGGCAGGGGTCTCGATAGTGCCCTTGTAGAAGTTTGCGTTAGGGGCACCTACGCCAATACCGATAAGTTCGAAATCGAAGTTAACAGCAGCTACGAGCAGTTTCATAGCCTCACAGAGGTCTGCTACATAACGAGGGTAGTCCTGATAATTCGGATATGCGCGAGTAGAGATTACAGACTCGCCGAACAGCTCGCCCTTCTCGTCTACAAGACCAAATGCGGTGTTGATGCCGCCGATGTCAATACCAAATGCTAATTTTTTCATAATAGTATAAAGTTTTGTAATTCAATTTTGGTTTTCGTAGTATCAAAGGTAGTTAAAAAACTATCAACTGCCAAATAAAATTGTGATATTGGCGATGAATGGTTAAAATATGGCAGTGAGTGTTTAACTTTCCACTTTAATTTTGTATATTTGTACTTGCAAAAATGTGCGATTATGAATACACCGAAACAAATAGCCGAAATCTTTGAGCGTTATATCGCTCTTGTCAATATGCCTGATGAGCCACAAAGGCTCTATGCTCCAATTCGTTACTCGCTTGCCGAGGGTGGTAAGCGTATGCGCCCAGTACTGACAATGTTGGCCTACAACATCTATGCCGATGATGTACAGAGTGTGCTGCCTGCAGCTGCTGCGGTGGAGGTGTTTCATAACTTCACGCTGCTGCACGACGATATTATGGATAATGCTATGGTGCGTCGCTCTCGTCCGTCAGTATATGCAAAGTGGGGTAGCAATGTGGCTATTCTCTCGGGTGATGTGATGATGATTGAGGCATATCGCCATTTGCAGGGCGTAGAGGCTAAGTATCTGCCTGCAGTATTTGAGCGTTTTAACTCTATGGCGGCGCAGGTGTGCGAGGGTCAGCAGTACGATATGGACTTTGAGACCCAGCAGAAGGTTGCTGTGGCAGAGTATATGAATATGATTGAGCTCAAGACGGCAGCACTGCTGGCAGGTTCGGTGACCATTGGCGCGACGCTTGCAGGTGCTTCGGAGGAGGATATACAGAAGTTGCATAAGTTTGCAACCGAGGTAGGTCTGGCCTTCCAGCTGCAGGATGATCTGCTCGATAGTTATGGTGACGAGCAGCTGGGCAAGAAGATTGGTGGCGATATTCTTGAGGGTAAGAAGACATATCTTATGATTATCTCCCTCTCGCACGCGACCGAGGAGCAGCGCGAGGTGCTGCGCACAACACATCTGAACGCGGAGCTTACAGATGAGCAGAAGATTGCAGCGGTGAAGGCTGTTTATGATGCCATTGGAGCCAAGCAGATGACCGAGCAGCAGATTGCTGTGCGCATATCGCGTGCATTAGCAATCCTCGACACGCTCGATGTGCCGGCTGAGCGTCTTGAGTATATGAAGGGTTATGTAGAGAGCCTTGTTGGCAGAAAGAGATAGTATGAAGAGAACAGATATAGAGATTATGGCACCTGTGGGCTCGTATGAGAGTCTGCGTGCAGCCATTGCGGCGGGTGCAAATTCGGTATACTTTGGTATTGGTCAGCTCAATATGCGCTCGGCCTCGGCGGCGAATTTTACTGCCGACGATATGGCTGAGATTAACCGCATAGCTCACGAAAATGGGGTAAAGACCTACCTTACAGTTAACACAATCATCTACGACACAGAGTTAGAGTTGATGCACTCGGTTGTCGACAGAGCAAAGGCTGAGGGTGTAGATGCCATTATCGCATCCGATATGTCGGTTATTCTCTATGCCTATCAGGTAGGCGTGGAGGTACATATCTCTACGCAGTGCAATATTTCGAATAGCGAGGCTGCAAAGTTTTATTCACAGTGGGCAGATGTGGTTGTGTTAGCGCGTGAGTTGTCGCTCGAGCAGATTGCTATGGTTCACAAGGCCATTATTGAGCAGGATATCCGTGGCCCTAAGGGTGAGTTGCTCAAGATAGAGATGTTCTCGCACGGTGCGCTCTGTATGTCAATCTCGGGCAAGTGCTACCTCTCGGAGCACGAGACTGCCTGCTCGGCAAATCGCGGTGCTTGCCGTCAGATATGCCGTCGCAAGTATACGCTGCAGGATAAGGATACAGGCGAGATGCTCGACATAGATGGTCGCTATATCCTCTCGCCGAAGGATTTGTGCACTGTCGACTTCCTTGATAAGTTTATCGCTGCAGGCGTGAGTGTGCTCAAGATTGAGGGTCGTGCGCGTGGTGCAGAGTATGTTAAGCGCGTGGTTGAGTGCTACGACCTTGCTCTGCGTGCTATAGAGCGCGGGGAGTATAGCCGCGAGTATGCCGAGGAGCTTAAGGTTACTCTTGCCAAGGTCTTTAACCGTGGCTTTTGGGGTGGCTACTACGCAGGTGCAACGGTTGTTGAGCATAGCCAGAACTACGGCTCGTCAGCTACTCGTCGTAAGGTGTATGTGGGCAAGGTGACTAACTACTTCAAGCGTCTGGGCGTTGCCGAGGTGCTTATTGAGGCCTCTCCACTTGCTATAGGTGACGAGATTTTATGGATGGGCGAGACCACGGGCTGTGTAGAGCAGGTTGTGGGCGAGATTCGCCTCGATCTAAACCCTGTAGATGCTGTAAAGCAGGGCGATGTCTGCTCAATCAAGGTTGAGGGCGCAGAGATTCGCCGAGGTGACAAGCTCTACAAGGAGGAGATTCGATAACAAGCGGTGAAAATGGCCAATTGTGGGTGTTAAATTGAAATAACCTTAAAACTAAAATACTATGGAGTTACGCGAGAAAGTATTGGCTCTATTTGCAGAGCCAGAGTTTTGCCCAGACAACTATAGGGGCGAGACAGACGAGAATGGCCTACCACACGGACAGGGCAAGATGAAGTATGCCTCAAAAGGCGGCTGTTATTGGCTCGGATATGCTGACTACGATGTTGCTCCAAAGCGTTACGAGGGGCAGTGGTGCCACGGCGTAAGGAGCGGCAAGGGAAAAATGGTATTTGAAGCTCAAGGCTGCAACCACTACTCTTATGATGGCCAGTGGGTGAATGGTCTGCCAGAGGGTAGTGGCGTTATACGCGTGGTTTCTAATGGTGGTAAAGAGAGGATTGCGCCTTGTAACTTTGTTGCCGGTCTGCGCGAGGGACTGAATACTATTTTTGAGTTTGGAAAGATAATTGAGTGCGAGTGTAAGGCTGGTCTTATGGAGGGCCCAGGTATCTGTACATTGCCAAAAGGTAAACAGTTTAAGGGTGTATGGCACAACGACAATTTGGATCTTGATAGTTGCGACTTTATTGAGCCAAAGCAGGGTCCGACACTTATTGTTACCCTCGAACACAGCGGCTGTCAATATAGCAGATGCATTGTTGCGCTTGTTGAGGCGAGAGTTGGCGTGTGCAGAATTCCTGATGGTCTGGCGGTGCTTAAGGATGATGGATTTAAGCGGACAGAGCCGCTGGTTGAGGTTTTGAGTGTTGAGAATGGCGTGGTGAAGTATCGCGTTGATGGTACATATTCAAAGAATAATACTGTACAGGAGGGTACAATTGCTCCGGGGGAGAAAATTCAGCTCGGTTATAGCGAAAGAGCGGAATATACAATATATGACGAAGACTACGAATACGATATCATTCATAAGGTAACTATCAAGTACGTAGAGCAATAGTATCAGGATTATGATTACCGATGAAGTTCTGAAGTTGCGCCAGCAGGCGATAGAACTTTGCAGACTTAAGCGCGAGGAAGAGGCATTAGAACTCTTTGAGAGTGCAGCAGAGGGAGGTGATTATCTCTCTAATATTTATATTGCACGTTATATACTATCACAGCACAACGGAGATGAGGCTCAAGAGTATCTGAATCGTGTGATTGAGGCCTATCGTTCTGCATCAGAGCCTATTGAGGATGCTCTGCTTATAGAGGCGGCGGCCGAGGCGTACTATCTCTTGGGCGATATTGAGAGCGATAACTATGCGCCGATTCTTGCTAAGCGGGACTGGGAAAATGCTATTCGCTTGGGTTGTGTAAAGGCATATTATAGGCTTGGATATCTATTATATAATGATGGAGACGAACACTTGGATGATGCATTGGAGTATTGGAAAAAAGGTGCTGAGGCAGGTGATGATAAGTGTATTGAGCCATACAACGAGCATCTGTATGAGGATACGGAAGAGTGTATATACGAGGGCGAGACAGATGAGAATGGTCTTCCGCACGGTCAGGGCGTGATGTACTATCCGAAAGCGGAATTGAGCCTCTGGTGTGGCTTTAAGGTTGCTCCAAAGTGTTATGAGGGTCAGTGGTGTCACGGCGTAAAGAGTGGCAAGGGCAAGATGTTCTACTTCGTAGAGGATATGTGGAGTAGTGTCAGCTATACAGGTGATTGGAAAGACGATGTACCTGAGGGTACGGGTCGTCTGTGCGAGAGTTTCAGAGATGTTCAGGCACGCACACTTGTAGATAGATACAGCTATGAGGGTGACTGGGTAGCTGGCGCAAGAGAGGGCTTTGGTGTGGAGTCTTTGAAGGACCAGACAAGCTATGCGGGTTACTGGAAGGGTGGCAAGAAGTATGGCAAGGGTCTGATGCAGACCCCTGACGGTAGATCAGTCCGTGGCATATGGAAGGATGACAATCTTGATAAGAGCAGCTGCTATCTTGATGGCCAATCACCGCTCTGAGGTAGTGTTAGCAAGAATTTATGGCGATGACCACGACTATGAAATAGAGATTAAGTATAATAAATAAAAAGTATAAAATATGTTTGCATCAACAACCTATATTGCTCGTAGAGCAGAGCTTTGTCGCCGTATTGGTAACGGATTGATTCTTATCCCTGGCAATATGGAGGCTTCGTATAACTATCCGAACAACACATACCACTTCCGTCAGGATGGTACTTTCCTCTACTACTTTGGTCTCAATCTGCCGCAGTTTTTTGGTGTGATTGATGCTGCAACGGGCGAGGCGACCCTCTTTGGCGACGATGTTACGGTGGACGACATCATCTGGATGGGCCCTCAGCCAACAGTAGCCGAGTTGGGTGCCAAGGTGGGTGTTGTCAATACTATGCCGATGGATGCGCTTGCTGGCTTTATCTCTGTGGCGGTTGCAGCTGGTCAGACTATCCACTATCTGCCTCCATATCGCGGTAAGAGCACAATCCAGCTATGTTCGCTGCTTGGCAAGACCCCTGAGCAGATATATAAGCAGATGTCCGTAGAGCTGATGTTTGCGGTGGCAGAGATGCGCGAGGTTAAGAGCGACGAGGAGATTGAGGCTATGGAGCGTGCCTTCCATATTGGCTACGATATGCACACTACAGCTATGAAGATGTGCCGCGCAGGCGTTGTTGAGCGTCAGATTGCCGGTACTATCGAGGGTATTGCGCTCGGTCAGGGTGCCGGTATCTCGTTTACCTCTATCGTATCACAGCACGGCGAGACCCTCCACAACCACAACTACGACGGAGTGCTTGAGAATGGCCGACTGTTGCTTGTTGATGCAGGTGCAGAGAGTGTAGATAACTACTGTTCTGACCATACTCGTACATATCCTGTAAGTGGAAAGTTTACCGATCGCCAGCGCGATATATATAATATAGTACTTGCGGCACACCAGCAGGCCCCTGCCAATATGCGCACGGGAGCGATGTATATGGAGGATGTTCACCGCAAGGCTCTGCTTACCCTTGCCGAGGGTCTTAAGGGCGTTGGCCTTATCAATGGCAGTGCCGAGGATGCTGTGGCAGCAGGAGCTATGTTCCTCTTTATGCCGCACGGCCTGAGCCACGGTATGGGTATAGATGTTCACGACTGCGAGGCTATGGGCGAGCGCAGTTACGACTTTAGCTCTATTGCTGAGCGTGCTGCTCAGTCTGCAACCTGCATCCACCGCGCAACTTGGCGACTTCGTGCCGGCACGGTGATGAGTAACGAGCCTGGTATCTACTTTATCCCTGCACTGATAGATAAGTCTCGCAGCGAGGGCCTCTATAAGGGCATTGTAAACTACGACAAGCTCGATGGCTATCGCGACTTTGGTGGCATCCGTATCGAGGATGATGTTATCGTAACAGATAATGGTGGTCGTGTAATTGGTGGTGATAAGAAGATTCCGGTAACAGTAGAGGAGTTAGAAGCGATTTTATCGCGATAGCGGCACATTTACTTCCGCTAACAAAAGTTGCTCGCAATGGGCAGTACGCTTAGTACAGCCCATCGCGGACAATTTTGCCGAGCGTTGTAACTGCACCACTCTGGCGATAAAATGGTGCGCGAATATACATTAGTACAATCTGAAACATCAAAAAATGAAACCACTATTAATTTTCGCCACAGAGGCAGAGGCTGCGCCAATCAGGACGCTCAGAGCCGACCTTGAGACAGCAATTTGTGGTGTCGGGGTGGTGGAGAGTGCCCTCTCTATGGCGAAGATTATAGAGAATAAGCGACCTGAGGCGGTTGTGCTCTGTGGTATTGCGGGTGCGTATGATAGTAGCCTTAAGGTGGGTGATGTGGTGGCTGTGGCTGTTGAGCAGACGGCAACCCTTCCAGCTATCTATCGCAAGTCATATTCGGCAACGCTCAGTCTACCTCTGCCCGAGGTTGTGTCAAATACGGTTATGGCGGTAGGTGCCGAGCAGAGCGGTGCGCAGGTAGAGAATATGGAGGGTGCGGCAGTATTTGCACTCTGCAATAGCTATGGTATTCCGTGTGCCCAGATACGCACCATATCGAACTACACCTATGATTGCCGCGAGCAGTGGAATATACCTGCGGCACTCGATGCGCTTGCAGCTACTATAAACAGATTGTTCTGATGAAAAAACTATCGTTACATATCTCACCTTGTCCAAATGACACCTTCGCCTTTGATGCGATAATAAATCGTCACCTTGATCACGATTTTGACCTCGATGTGGAGTATAAAGATATCGAGGAGCTAAACGAGGGTGTGTTGGCGGGAGTTGCTGATATTTCAAAAATCAGCTACTCGGTATATCCTAAGATTGCAGATAACTACCTTCTTCTTGAGAGTGGCTCGGCTCTTGGTCGTGGCAATGGACAGCTGCTTGTGCGTAGGGCAGGGGAGAGTGGAGTTATCCGTACAGTTGCAACCCCTGGACTCAACACTACAGCAAATGCCCTGCTTCTGCGCTACTTCCCCGATGTGGAGGTTACGCCAATGCTCTTCTCGACTATTGCCGAGGCTGTGGAGCGTGGAGTAACTGACGCGGGAGTGCTTATTCACGAGGGTCGCTTTGTATATCAGCGTCGTAATCTCGAACTTGTTGCTGATTTGGGTAAGCTGTGGGAGGCTGAGACGGCCTTGCCGCTACCGCTTGGTGCTATTGTTATCAAGCGCGATGTTGCAGAGGCTTTGAGAGAGGAGTTTGATGTCCTGCTGTCGGCATCGGTTAAGTATGCCTTTGAGCACCCTGCCGTAAGTCGTGAGTTTGTAAAACAGCACGCGCAGGAGCTTGAAGATGAGGTTATAGATAAACATATCTCGTTATTTGTTAATGAGTACACCGTCAATTTGGGCGCAGAGGGTCATATGGCGGTGGAAAAGCTAATTGGAGAGTGGTAGAGAGTATGATTTAAAATTTTTTTAATATTTTTTAAAACCTCATATTGTTTCAATAGTTAAACCTCTTTCCTTGTATCGAGGTTAAAGATTGTTATAAAATATGGCGGTATACTTACATATTGTAACTGCGAAAAAGAGTCTTCAGATGTAAAAAAGCGTCTGAAGATTTTGTTTTGAAAAAATTTATTTATATCTTTGACTGCAAATCGGTGAAAAACAGAGATTTTAGCTGGTAATTATCGATTTTACTTACAGTTGAGAATACTATTAACTAATAATTATTTACTAAATATTTGTTCGTATGAAAAAATTTAGACTTTTACTTATGATGTCATCGCTGTTGGCGTTGGTTTGCTCGTTCACAGCTTGTAACACCGATATAGCAGATGACTATCCGTCAGTAAGCATCTCTCTTACTGCGGGCGAGGTTACCAGCACTTCAGTATCTTTTACTATTAAGGCTACAGGTGCAGACGACATCTACTATTGGGTAGTTACTGCAGAGAATAATGTTGAGCTTACAGAGCTTAACCTTGACGATGCATCTTATCTTGATGCTCAGACAGACCTTGACTTTGAGCAGGTTGTTACCAAGAGCTCACTGAAGGCAACTACTGAGTACTATGTGTATGCTTATGCATCTAACTTTGCTCACAAGGCTTACTCAAACTCAGTATCAATGACTACTGAGGCTGCTGTTGTTGCTGCTCCGCTTGCAACTGTTACCGTTAAGGTTGACGAGGATGAGCTTACAGACACATCTTTCCTTATGTGGGTTGGTACTACCAACGCAGCTAAGGCTTCTTGGCTCGTAGTTCCTAAGTTCACTGAGGGCGTTACTGCTGCTAAGGTTCTGACTGATGGTGTTGCTCTCCAGGCTGCACAGCTTAACAAGCCTGAGGTTGCTGTAACTGTTGAGGATCTTACTCCTGATACTGAGTATGATTTCTATTTCGCAGCTGAGAATGTTGAGGGTAAGCAGGTTATCAGCGATGTTGTTGCTGTAACCACTGCTCCAAAGGTTATCCCTGTTGTTGAGGTTGAGCTTACTGAGCTTATGAGCATAACTGATCTTAGCACTGTAGCAAACATCCCAGGTATCTGGACTATACTTGCGAACCCTACTACAGGTGACATTGTTTCTCTGTTTGCTTACAACCTTGATGCTGAGTATCCAGGTTACCTTCCAAATGGTGAGTATCCACTCCTCTCTGGTGCATTTGAGGCTGGTACACTTCCAAATCAGACCTGTATCTTGGCTGACCCAGGTTTTACCTCTTTCACTGTTGGTGGTGTTGATTACTACCCAATTGGTGATCTTGGTGTAGATGCAGAGGGTGTTGCTTATGGTATTAGCGTTATGACAGCTATGCCTGACTCAGATGAGAACTACATTGAGTTCAATATTCCTGCTGAGGATATTTCTGGCAATCAGGTAATCATTCGTGGTTCTTATGTTGGTCCACTCGGTTATGTTGCTTCTATTAATACTTATCCATTTGACCTTGATACTTGGAAGTTTACCTCATTCGAGGCTACTGTAGATGGTAACAATGTAACTCTTAAGAGCAACAGCCTCAATGGTGAGTTCGTTATCAACCTTGTAACTGACAATGGCTCTATCGAGAGCGCATTCGTAGTAGGTGATAATATGACCGGTGGCTTTACTTCATTTGTTGAGGGTGCTCCTGAGTTCTATGAGTTTGCAAGCGGTCGTATCGCATTCTCTAAGGGCGAGGGTGAGAATCAGTATGTACTCAGCGTATCTACTCGCGGTGATGAGTGGATTATGGTAGGTGAGACTGGTGCTTACAAGATTGATGCTAAGGACTATAATGTAACTATCACCTTCCCATCAGCTCCAGTAGAGACAAACTCTATTGATGCTAAGCGTTGGACACTGCCTGCATCATTCGCTCTTGCTACTGTAGGTCAAGAGGTTACTTGTTTTGTTGATTTCGGTGTAACTGCTTCTGGTAAGTTCTTTGTAGGTGCTGACCTTGAGAGCTTTTATGGTCCAGAGGCTGCTGGCTATGCTCAGGCTATTATTCCACCTATGGACTACACTGTAGAGGCTCTGGATGCTACTTCTGGTAACATCAATGTTACAACTGTAGACCACTTCGGTGATCCAGTTAATGTAACTCTTCCATACTCTAATCTTACTGCTGAGAGCGTTACTATCGACTTTACCAATATGTTGGGTAGCGCCGGTGTTACTGCTTGCGACTGTACTCTCTTTACTAAGGAGATTATTGCAGTTCAGTAATGAGCGTATGATAGATGATGCGGCATCTGCTGCACGACAAGAAAAGCACTTCAGCAATGAAGTGCTTTTTTATTTATTAACGAGGTTCGTAGAAAAATGACTATAATTGTATAACTTAGGAGGCAGAGACCACAGACGAGGCTTGTATTTGGGAGGATGCCCTACAGCAATCATTTGGTGCGATGGTAAGGTCTATACGCTGGGATATGGTGCTATTATGCGTATAATAGTATAGGTATAAAAACAACGAAGGGCGGTACTATAGTACTGCCCTTTGTTGTATATTGTGTTAGCAGGCATTGCTGCCGCTATTACAATAATTAAGCCTTGCCGTTAGAACCGAGTACATTAACGATCTTGTGGATGTACTGCTTCTTCATATTCTCACGAGCTGGACCGAGGTACTTACGAGGATCGAACTCAGCTGGGTTCTTAGCGAATACCTCGCGGATAGCTGCGGTCATTGCAAGACGAGAGTCAGAGTCGATGTTGATCTTGCAAACTGCGCTCTCAGCAGCCTTGCGGAGCTGTGACTCAGGAATACCTACTGCAGCCTTGAGTGCACCACCGTACTGGTTGATAGTTGCAACCTCCTCCTGTGGTACTGAAGAAGAGCCGTGGAGAACGATAGGGAAGCCTGGGAGCTCCTTCTCGATAGCTGCCAATACATCGAATGCCAATGGTGGTGGAACGAGAAGACCAGTCTCTGGATCGAGTGTACACTGCTCAGGAGTGAACTTGTAAGCACCGTGTGAAGTACCGATAGAGATAGCAAGTGAGTCGCAACCTGTCTTAGTAACGAAGTCAACAACCTCCTCAGGCTTAGTGTAGTGGCTCTCCTCAGCAACTACCTCGTCCTCAACGCCAGCCAGTACGCCGAGCTCACCCTCTACGGTTACACCATACTGGTGTGCGTAGTCAACAACCTTCTTAGTAAGAGCTACATTCTCATCGAATGGGAGGTGTGGACCGTCGATCATTACTGATGAGAAACCCATATCAATACAGCTCTTGCAGGTCTCGAAGCTATCACCGTGGTCGAGGTGAAGAACGATCTGTGGGTTCTCCCAACCAAGCTCCTTAGCGTACTCTACAGCACCCTCTGCCATATAGCGGAGAAGGGTCTGGTTTGCGTAGTTACGAGCACCCTTAGAAACCTGAAGGATTACTGGAGACTTAGTCTCTGCTGCAGCCATAATGATAGCCTGCAACTGCTCCATATTGTTGAAGTTGAATGCAGGTACAGCATAGCCACCGTCGATAGCCTTTGCAAACATCTCTGTGGTGTTTACAAGACCGAGATTCTTGTACGAAATCATAATCTTTAAATTTATGGTTTAATAAATGTTAGTTTACACTTTACGCGCCAAAATTACAAAATATTTCCGAATTTTTGCAACTTAGAAGACTAAATTCCACACAAATACTATACTTAATAGTATAGGAGCCACCCATTTAAGGGTAAAAACCAGTAGCGGGAACAATCTTGCTCGCAGTGAGCCGTGGTTTGATATCTCGTTGTAGAATGTCTTGCGGTCCAGCACCCAGCCTGCAAAGATAGATGTCAACAGTCCACCCACAGGCATCAGCACATCTGCCGTAATGGTGTCAAAGGCGTCGAAGAACCAGCCCCAGCGCAGACAGACGATAGACAGTGCCACAGTGGCCAAGGTCGTGAGCAGTGCTGCGCGGTTGCGTGGCACATCGTGGTTCTCTTGCAGGTACTGTGTCAGCACCTCGTGGAATGATATGGTCGAGGTGAGTGCTGCAAGTATCACAAGCAGGAAGAACAGTGCGCTCCACAGCTGAGTGGCAGCCATCTCGTTGAAGATAAATGGCAGAGTCTCGAACAGTAGCGTTGGGCCAGCCGTAGGCTCCAGACCCTCGACACTAAAGACTGCGGGGAAGATAACAAGTCCCGACAGCAGAGCCACAAAGAAGGTCATAAGGCTCACAGAGACCGATGTCTTTGTTAGGTTTGTGCCCTCCTTGAAGTATGATGAGTAGGCAATCATACAGCCCAGACCGATTGACAGCGAGAAGAATGCCTGACCTATTGCGCTGACGATAGTCTTGATAGAGAACGCCTTACTAAAGTCGGGCTGGAAGAGGAAACGGTATCCCTCGGCTGCTCCAGACATAGTTGCCGAGTGGATAACAAGCACAATAAGCATAATCAGCAGCACGGGCATAACAATCTTGGATATGCGCTCAAGTCCCTTCTGCACGCCCATAACCACAACTGCGTGTGTGAGCAGTATAAAAATAAGGGTATAAATGGGCTGACGCCACGAGGATGTAAATGCTGCAAAGTGCTGGTGGAAGTCGGCTGCCGAGTAGAGCGAGCCGTTGATAGAGCTGATAAAGTATTCAAGTGACCAGCCTGCCACAATATAATAGAAGCCTGAGATGAGCAGCGACACAACTACGCTATTGTATCCCAGCCACTTCCAGCGTGGAGATAGCTGGTTGTATGCCTTAACGGGGCTTTTGCGCGTATGTGTACCGATAGCAAACTCTGCCAGCATTACGGGAATGCCGACAATAAGCACGCTCAATAGATATACTATAAGAAAGGCTCCACCGCCATTTTCACCCGTCATATATGGGAATCGCCAGATGCTACCAAGACCGATAGCACTACCAGCAGCAACAAGAACGGCTCCGATCTTGCTGCCAAAAGAGTCTCTTTTTTTCATATCTTAACCTAACTAATAGGGCTTGCCTATCCTAACCTAAATGCCGACTATCTGCCACCCGTAAGGGTTACGCTTACACGGCGTACCTTGCCACCAAGTGGTGGGGCGAGCTTTGTGACAGTACACTTGACCGATACAATCTGCTCAAAGCGGTCACAGAGTGCTGTGATGATATTCTGTGCCACGCGCTCGATGGTATGCTGAGTGATGCGCATCTGCTCGCGGACAACCTCGTAGACGGTAAGGTAGTTAACGGCAAGGGTTACATCGTCGCTTGCCGCCACCTCACCCAAAGGTGTAGTAATCTCAAGGGCAACCTCAAAGTGGCTGCCCGAGAGTTGTTCTAAGTCATAACAACCGTGGAAGGCGTGGAACTCCATACCCTCCAGGTTGATTGTATATAGCTGATTGTTACTCATTTACGATAACAAGGTAGTAGTTCTTCTTACCCTTCTGAACAAGCAGGTACTTGCCGGCGATAAGATCCTCAGCGGTAACAACTGCAGCGATGTCGGTAACCTTCTCCTTGTTTAGAGATACGCCACCGCCCTGAATCATCTTGCGGCACTCGCCCTTAGATGGGAATACAGAGGTCTTCTCTGCGCACAGGTCGATAAATGAGCAACCGAGGTCTGCGGTAGAGATGGTGAACTGCGGCACGCCCTCGAATACAGCGAGCAGAGTCTGCTCGTCGAGGTTGCGCAGAGCCTCAGATGTAGCCTGACCAAAGAGGATGCCTGATGCCTCAACAGCCTTCAGATACTCCTGCTCTGAGTGAATCATAGTGGTAATCTCCTGAGCCAGACGCTTCTGGAGCAGGCGCAGGTGTGGAGCCTGGTCGTGCTCGGCGATAAGGGTCTCGATAGTCTGGCGGTCAAGGAGTGTAAAGATCTTGATATAACGCTTAGCGTCGTCATCAGATACATTGAGCCAGAACTGGTAGAACTTATATGGCGAGGTGTACTTAGCGTCGAGCCATACATTACCGCTCTCGGTCTTGCCGAACTTGGTACCGTCGGCCTTGGTAATCAGTGGGCAGGTGATAGCGAATGCCTCAGCCTCAGAGCCGAGCTTGCGGCGGATAAGCTCTGTTCCTGTGGTGATGTTACCCCACTGGTCAGCACCACCGAGCTGAACCTTGCAGTTCATAGTCTGGTAGAGGTGAAGGAAGTCGTAACCCTGCAGCAGCTGGTATGTAAACTCGGTGAAAGACATACCGTCGCCCTCGCCGTTGAAACGCTTCTTAACAGAGTCCTTAGCCATCATATAGTTTACAGTGATGCACTTACCAATCTCGCGAGCAAAGTCGAGGAATGAGAACTCCTTCATCCAGTCGTAGTTGTTTACAAGCACTGCAGCATTCTCTGCATCTGAGTCAAAGTCGATAAGGCGAGCCAGCTGAGCCTTGATAGCCTCCTGGTTGTGGCGCAGAGCAGCCTCGTCGAGCAGGTTACGCTCTTGAGACTTGCCGCTTGGGTCGCCAATCATACCTGTTGCACCACCAACAAGTGCCACAGGACGGTGACCGCACATCTGCAGGTGCTTGAGAATCATAACACCTACCAAGTGACCAATATGAAGTGAGTCCGCAGTAGGGTCAATACCCAGGTATGCGGTTGTCATCTCTTTCTCTAACTGCTCCTCAGCTCCCGGCATAATGGTATGAATCATACCGCGCCACTGAAGCTCTTCAACAAAATTCTTTCTTGCCATTATTGTAATATTATAGTGTTAAATCAAATGTTTTGCATATCAAGTCGAACATCTCAGGGTTTGCAGCCCTGACACACTCGTAACGATCCTCAAGCCTTACGGGGCGTAGGTGTACCTCCACCTCGTTGAGCACAACCTCTATATGCACATCGCCATTGATGCCAGCTACGCGAGCAATAATCTCTGCCAGCTCTGAACGAGAGTCGTTAAGGTCACTCTCCATACCCGTTGTCAGAGCCTCGAGGCGTACTTTGTTGCCTGAAATAGCAATGTTGCTAAAGGCAGCATTGAGACGAGGATGCAGGGCGAGAATGGCATCAATAAACGCTTGCTTATTGTCTGTAAGCTTCTGCTCGCTCTGTGGGTCGATAATAGTATCGCCATTCTCATCGGTACCACTCTTGCGCAGGTTGAGCTGCTGGCTGAGCGAACTTACAAAGCTGTCAAAACCTCGGGTCGTAGACCTCTGTGTCGGCTGCGGGGTGTAGCTCTGAGCCTTTACCACCTCGGGCTGATAGGTCGCACGCGGTTGTGGAGCAGGGGTCGGTGCAGCTACGGGTTGCGGAGCCTGAACGGGTGCTGTCTGCACGGGTTGAGGAGCCTGAATTGGTGCAACCTGCGGTGCTGGTTGTGGTGTAACCTGCTGTGTTACAGTTGTTTGTGGTGCATTGTCAAGACTCGGTAGGGGATAGTTCTCCTCTAACGGGTCGTTGAGGTCAGCGTTTTTTTTTTGACTGAGGTTGGCAATCTTCATCAGCGTAAGCTCGACAAGTAGTCGCTGATTGGTAGATGTTCTGATAGCACTATCGGCACCTGAGAGCAGGGTGATGGCGTTAAACAGAAAGTCGTGATCTACAGCTGCTGCTTGTGCACGATAGCGTGCAAGTAGTTCGCCGCCAAACTCAATCAATGACTCGGCACCACTCTTAACAACAAGCAGATCGCGCATATGCTGGCTCAGTCCGCCCATAAATACCTGACCCGAGAAGCCAGCCATAAGCACCTTGTCAAACTCGGTCAGCGCAGAGACATAGTCTCCGCTGTATAACATCTGGCAGAAGCCGAAGTATGTGTCGTAGTCAAGCACGCCGAGGGTTGAGGCTACAGCCTTGTACTCCAGCGTATTGCCGCAGAAAGATACAGCCTTATCAAACATTGACAGCGCATCGCGCATACCGCCATCGGCCTTCTGTGCGATGAGCATAAGGGCCTGCTCGTCTGCTATAACGCCCTCGCGTGAAGCGATTTGGCGCAGATAGGCGACTGTGTCCTCTACGCGAATGCGGTTGAAGTCGTATATCTGACAGCGCGAAAGGATTGTTGGGATAATCTTGTGCTTCTCCGTAGTTGCAAGGATGAAGATGGCGTGCTGCGGAGGCTCCTCAAGGGTCTTGAGGAAGGCATTGAATGCCGCCTGTGACAACATATGAACCTCATCGATGATAAACACAGAGTAGCGACCCACCTGAGGGATGATTCTCACCTGCTCGATAAGTGCGCGGATATCCTCCACCGAGTTGTTTGACGCAGCATCTAACTCGTGGATGTTGAGCGAGCGACCCTCGTTGAATGTTCTACACGAGTCACACTCGTTGCAGGCCTCAGCACCCACGGGTGCAAGACAGTTGATAGCCTTAGCAAATATACGGGCGCAAGTGGTCTTGCCGACGCCTCGCGGACCGCAGAACAGATAGGCGTGAGCCAGCTGATTTCGCTCAATGGCGTGCTTCAGCGTCTGGGTAATATGTCCCTGACCTACGACCGTCTCAAATGTAGCAGGCCTGTACTTTCGTGCCGATACTATAAATTGTTGTTCCATAATCTGCACAAAGGTAGTAAAAAAAGAGAAAATTTTACTATCTTTGTTCAAAATTCAAGATTTATGAGAAGACTTTTTGTAATACTTGCAGTTTTAACTGCATTTGTCAATGCCTTTGCGCAGAAAAGTACCACTACTACCGGTAAGACATACAAGGTTGGCGACTACTACAACGATGGTGTAGACGAGGGAGTGGTCTTCGAGGTTTTCGAGGGCGGCAAGAGTGGTAAGATTGTGAGTATGACTCAGTCAAAACTTATGCACTGGGTTGAGTTTGAGCAGGATTGTAATATGACCGTGGGTCTTACAAGTGCTACTGACGGTGCTGTTAACTTTGCGAAAATCAAGAAGTTGGATGGTTGGCAGGGTCGCTTCCCTGCGTTCCAGTGGTGCGCCGCTTTGGGCCCGGGTTGGTATCTGCCATCTGAGCGTGAACTCTACACTATAATGGATAAGATAAATGTGCTCAACAAAAAGCTTAAAGATCCAATTGGAGTGAGCTGGTCATCGACTGAGCCGACGGATAGCAGATCTGTTGGTAAAAACTATGCAACGAGCGTACACCCAGGTTCTCAGACTGGCACATTTACTGTCAAGTCGACTAAGTGGGCTAAGCACCGCGCTCGTGCAGTCAAGGTATTTGGTGTTCCGTCAAAAAGACCTACTGGCGTAAAGACCTATAATATTGGTGATTACTACAGCGATGGCGTTAAGGAGGGTATTGTTTTTGAGGTTACAGACGATGGCTTGCACGGCAAGATTGTCCACCTGGAGCACTCTCTGAAGCGTTTTGTTTGGGCTACAGATGAGCAGGATCAGACTGCAGAGGTGGGCACAAATTGCTACTACGACGGTCAGAAAAACTTGGAGGTAATCAAGAAAATAGAGGGTTGGGAGCAGAAGTATCCTGCCTTTAAGTGGTGTGTTGATCAGGGCGAGGGTTGGTATATGCCATCCCGTGTTGAGATGGAGGCTATTGGCCAAAATAGGGCAAAGATTGAGCCTCAGCTAATCGATCAGTTGAGTAACTATTGGTGCTCGACTGAGGCTGGTCTTCTTGAACAGTCGAATGTGTACCAGGTCTTTAGAATGACCATCTCAGACCGTTATACCGGATCAAATTGGTGTCCAAAGTCAAGTACTAGCCACGTACGAGCTGTGGCTTGTTTCTAAACTGAATAATATTTGCAAAATATGAAATTATTTTCGTACCTTTGCCGCGCAAAAGTATGAAAATAGGTCGTCAAATAAAGCATATTGTGTTGTGGGTAATGCTCGCAACCGTTGTTATTGCCTATACCGGAAAGGCACTGCACACCCACTCAGATAGCTACTACGATGCGCTGAGGACAACGAAGAGTGCAGCCTCAAACGGTATGAGCGACGACTGTCCTATTTGTCACTTCAATCTCGTATTTTTTGCCCTGAGCAACCAGATGGTAATTGGGTTCTACGCCCTGCTGATGCTGGTATTCTTTGTTGTTGAGCCACTGCTGCGCAGCAAGGAGATTGCTCATAATCTGTCGCTTCGCGCCCCTCCCGTTGTGTTGTAAAATATGTAGAGTTCCTCCAAAAGATGATACGTGTCTTTTGGCGTGTTTTTTTAGATTTTATAACCAACGAAATTTCCAAATGAAGAAAATATTTTCACTTCTTCTGTCGGCACTTTGTGTTGTCGGCAGCGTAAATGCGTCTGACTTTGAGACCCACATTTTTGGTCACGTGACAGATGCTAAGTCGGGAGAGATGCTCCCATATGTAAGTGTGACTGTTGTGGGCACAACAATCGGTACTACAACCGACTCAACGGGTCACTATATTCTTAATGATGTGCCTGAGGATGTGGAGTTTACAGTTGAGGTTTCGACTGTCGGATATAATACCGTAACAAAGACCTTGAAGGTGAGTCAGGGTGAGCCTTTAGAGGTCGATTTTACTCTTACAGAGCAACAGGTTTCGCTCGATGCTGTGGTGGTGTCGGCAAACCGAAATGTGACCACTCGCCGCGAGGCTCCATCGCTTGTTAGCGTACTCGACCATCGACTTTTTGATGTAACCTCATCGCCAACCGTAGCTGAGGGACTGAGTTTCCAGTCGGGTGTGCGTGTTGAGAATAACTGCCAGAACTGCGGCTTTACCCAGGTCAGACTCAATGGTTTGGATGGTCACTATTCGCAGATTCTTATCGACTCTCGTCCTGTATTTTCAGCACTTGCGGGTGTATATGGTCTGGAGCATCTGCCGGCAAATATGATTGAGCGTATTGAGGTGGTACGAGGCG
The DNA here is from genome assembly GCA_045654345.1 of Alistipes sp. Lineage (GTDB taxonomy): Bacteria > Bacteroidota > Bacteroidia > Bacteroidales > Rikenellaceae > Alistipes. The sequence goes on from JAZOND010000018.1 coordinate 35,095, forward strand.
GTGGCTCAGCACTTTATGGAGCTTCGGCTATTGGTGGAACGGTCAATATCATTACTAAGGAGCCACTCTATAACTCGGGAACTGTTGCTCACACACTTTCTTCAATCGGTTGCACAGGTGCGCTCGACAATAACACTACATTTAACGCATCTTTGGTTACAGATAATCGCAAGGCGGGACTGATGATTTATGGTCAGAATCGTCGTCGTGATGGCTATGACCACGATGGAGACGGCTTTGTTGAGATTGGCGAGATTGATGGTCAGACTATAGGTGCCCGCTCGTATATCAAGACAGGCGCATACAGCAAGCTCTCGCTCGAGTATCACGCGACAAAGGAGTATCGTCGCGGTGGTGATCAGCTTAATCGTCCGCCACACGAGGTCTATGTGGCTGAGACTACAGACCATATAATTAATAGCGGAGGCATCTCTTTTGAGGGTACAACGGCAGATACTCGTCATCGCTATAGCGTATATGTATCGGCGCAGGATGTTAAGCGTGATAGCTACTATGGCAGCTATATGGATCCTAATGCATATGGCTATACACACGGCTTTACTGCTGTTGGTGGTGCGCAGTATATGTATCGTTGCCCAAAGATGTTCTTTATGCCTGCTGAGCTTACCGTGGGTGCTGAGTATAACCTTGATAAGATGAAGGATACTCCGCTGGGTGAGGGCTATACTGCTACAAATCAGACAATTCACATCTATAGTCTCTATCTGCAGAACGAGTGGAAGAATCAGACCTGGGGTTTTTTGATTGGTGGTCGCGCAGATAAACACAATCTTATCGACCACGTTATCTTCTCGCCACGCGTTAACTTCCGCTATAACCCTACAGAGAATATAAATATTCGTGCTGTGTACTCATCAGGTTTCCGTGCTCCACAGGCCTTTGACGAGGATCTGCATATTACCATCGTGGGTGGTGAGCGTACTCGTATTGAGCTTGCGGATGATTTGAAGGAGGAGCGTAGCCATACATTCAGCGTCTCTGCCGATATGTACCACACCTTTAACAATGGTATTCAGGGTAACGTGATGGTCGAGGGTTTCTATACCATTCTGAAGGATGTGTTTACCCTTGAGGATACGGGTAGAATGACCGATGACGGTGCTGCTAAGGTTCTTGAGCGCCGCAATGGTTCGGGTGCAACGGTTATGGGTATTAACCTCGAGACTCGTCTGGCTTTCAATCCGTGGTTGCAGTTGCAGTTAGGAGGTACACTGCAGAAGAGCCGCTATGCTGAGCCTGAGAAGTGGAGCGAGGATGAGAGTGTGCCTGCTGAGAGTCGTATGTTCCGTAGCCCTGACAGCTATGCGTATATGACAGCAACGGTAACTCCTGTTCGTCGCTTTGACATCTCGCTTACAGGTACTTACACGGGTAGAATGCTGGTTCAGCACTTTGCCGGATATGTTGAGAAGGATGTGGCTGTGCTGACAAATGCATTTTTTGATATGGGTCTTAAGTTGAGCTACGATTTTAAGATTTATCGCACAATTGGCCTGCAGATTAACGGTGGAGTTAAGAATATCTTCAACTCTTACCAGCGTGATTTTGATCAGGGCGCAGACCGCGATGCGGGATATGTCTATGGCCCATCGCTGCCAAGAACAATCTTCGTCGGAGCAAAATTATCGTTCTAATCTGCAATAATTTATTTGATAATCTCTCTATAAAATAGGGAGATTTTTTATTTAAAATAAAATATTGTATATTTGCGAAAATTTGAAATTCATAAAGTTAAAATAGTAATGAAAAGACTACTTACCCTTATTTTGCTCCTTATGGGAGCCTTTACCTCTTATGCTCAGTCTAGGATTCACTCGACTGCAGATAGTAATTTGTACGATGAGATTCGCCAAGATACAGCGTATGAGCAGTATGTTTGGGCCATAGGCTATGGCGACACTATTGAGGAGGCCGATAATATGGCGCTAAAGAATCTGTCGTCAATTGACCTTAACATTGTGGCTATGCACAAAGGAGAGACCATCAATGATGTGTCAGGTGGCGTAGCAAGGAGCCACGAGCGCGACGAGGAGAGGTTTGTTGGTACTGTGATGATGTCACTCTCGAATATTCATCGTATAGACTTGTCTAATATACAGTATGATGGCTCAAACTATCCGTATGTGATTCTTCGATATGTTACAGCCGAGGAGTGGTCAAAGCGTTATGACTCGTTGAAGACCAGAATTGAGGCTTATATAGAGGATGCAGAGATGCAGACATCTGTCGTAGACTTGTTGCGCTGTTACACTTGGACATATGCTTTGATTCGTCAGTATCACGGAGCAGAGCCTATTAAGGTTGATGATGGTCAGACAGTGGATCAGTTTGTGATGAGTAAGTTGCGTGATATGCTGGGTAATATTACCGTAAAGGTGACCGGTATTGAGAAGGATGAGAATAATAAGAACTATCCATATAAGCTCTACCTCGACTTTATGTATGACCAGGAGCCGCTTTCAGATATCACCTTTGACTATTTTGATGGTACCGGTAGAGTATTTGGCGAAAGTGTAAAGGATGGTCGTGGTATGGTGGTTATGAAGCGTCTGCCAGAGACCTTTGATATTACTATCGACTGTTTTATGGAGGAGCAGGCTCGTAATCACGATGCAGGTCTTTATCAGGCTATTTTGCAGTTGAAGGAGAGCGGTGGTGGCCTTGCTGGTTCTGTAAAGAGTGTTGAGACAGAGCCTAAGGGTGTTAAGCCTCGCAAGTCTGTGGATACAAATACAAGCTCGGTAGTTACCCAGAGTCTTAATGCTACAGAGGCATCGTATGGTCAGACCACTGTAGCGTCAAATGCAGATGTTTATGGTAAGATTATGAGCGAGATTGTAGCTTCGTTCCAAAACATTTCGGCTGACGCTATTCGCAAGCACTTTACAGACAAGGGCTGGAAAGAGTATGAGAAGATTGTAAAGGAGGGTAACCCTATGCTTGCGCGTACTCCTGCTTGGAAGTTCGTTAAGTTTGACAGCCTTGTAATCTGTCGCGAGTTGCCACTTAAGCTCAAGTTCCCATCATCTCGCAAGTCGTTTATCGAGGATGTGGTGTTCCGTATTAATGAGCGCACAAAGAAGGTGGAGTCTGTGGCATACAAGCTCTCAAAGAACACAGAGAAGTGTATTATGGCTAAGGATTGGCCTGAGCGTGACCGTTTGACTCTTATCACATTCCTTGAGGATTACCGCTCTGCATACTGTCTTCGCGATATCGCATATATCAAGAAGGTCTTTTCTGATGATGCATACATTATCACCGGTAAGGTACTTCAGAAGTCAAAGGTTAAGTACAACGATAAGCAGGATCTGAGTGATGGCGATAAGGTTATCTATACCCGCCAGAGCAAACAGGAGTATGTCGAAAACTTGAGCCGCAGCTTCCGCAGTAAGGAGTTTGTCAATGTACGCTTTGAGGAGTGCGATGTATGTTCGGGCTTCGCGTCAAAGAAGGGTATATATGCTGTGCAGGTGCGTCAGTTCTATGAGTCTAACAACTATGCCGATGAGGGTATTCTGACCCTGGCTATTGATATGCGCGAGGAGGTTAATCCACTTGTGCGTGTACGAGTATGGCAGCAGGAGCGAGATGTAGATTACACCGCAGAGCAGATGATGGATCGCACCGTATCTACTGCAGGTAGCTTTGCCGGTCGTTCAAAGGGTGAGTAAATGAGTAAAAATAAAACTATATAAACTATGAAACGAGTAATACTACTAACCATTGCCACTCTGTTTGCAGTATGTGCTTTTGCACAGACTCAGGAGGTGAGCACTTCGATTGTAATTGACCGTGAGTCTTTCAGGGATATTAATCAGGACAGCCTTACGGGTGTCGATATTGACCCTATTGCCAAGGATCCGTCTCGCAATGCTTGTGCGCGAGTGAAGATTAAGTTTGACCGAATGACCCGCGAGCAGGTAGATGAGCTGGAGATTATGTTCCGCTCGAATACTTACCTTGCAAAGCAGAAGGTGGCAGACTACTTTGACAATGTGCTTATCCTCGAGATGACCGCAAAGAAGGGTACCCGCTTCTATGTAAAGAGCCCAAGCTTTGGTGAGAGTAACGAGGTGACTATTGACCTTGTTGGAGACCATACATATGAGATGGAGGCATCGCTCAATGAGCAGTTTACTATCAGCATCCTCTCAAATGTTGAGAATGCGGATGTATATCTGAACGATAAATTCAAGGGCAAGACCAACAGCGACAAGATTTGTACTGTTAGCGGTATGTTCCAGGGTGAGTATACCCTCAGACTGGAGTATGGCAACTATAAGCAGGAGAAGCCTATCCACATTACTGCAGATTCAAGCTACTTTAAGATTGACATCAACCTAAAGAGCAGTGTGTATCAGTACCTTACAATTAATACCCATCCTGCAACAGCAATGGTAGAGATTGACGGTGAGCCTGTTGCTCGTACAGATGGTAAGATTCGCAAGAAGCTGGTTGAGGGCCCTCACCACTACAAGGTATCTGCCAGCAATTACTATACAAAGGAGGGTACTATCGTGCTTGACGGTGCAAGTGCGCAGACTATAGATGTGAAGCTCGATCCTGCATTTGGTTATTTGAAGATTGTTGGTGATAGCCAGGTACTTAATGGTGCTGAAATCTATGTGAATAACAGCCGCCGAGGCACTTATCCGCTCAAGCAAGATATTGCAGCAGGTAAGGGTAAGCACGAGATTCAGGTAGTAAAGAATATGTACCATAAGTACACTGCTATCGTTGAGGTGCGTGATAATCAGGTTACAGAGCACAATGTTGTTCTTATTCCAAACTTCTCAGAGGTTAGCATCACAGCGCAGGACAATGCCGAGATTTGGATTGATGGCGAGAAGGTTGGTACAGGCAGCTGGCAGGGTCGCCTTGCTGTAGGCAACTATAATATCGAGTGCCGTAAGGAGTCTCACCAGCCGGTTATGCACCTGCTCAAGATTGAGTCTACAGACAGTACAAGCTACACATTTGGTGCTTTGACTCCTATCTATGGCTCGTTGGATGTTGATTGTAATGTTGATGGCGCCGATGTATATGTAGATGGTAAGAAGGTGGGTGTTACGCCTAATGTATTCCAGAATATCCTCGTTGGTCAGCGCAAGGTAGAGGTTCGCAAGTCGGGCTATAAGAGTGTTCTGCAGACAGTGACTGTAAATGAGAATCAGTCAAGCTCATACTCTCCAAAGCTCGTTGCTGGTATCTCAACCCCTGTGCAGTCAGCTTCTGCGTCTACAAGCAGCAAGAGTACTTCTAAGCCGACTACTAAGAGCGTTGGTACTAATGCTGTGAACAATATGCTGCAGTTGGCAGTGGGCCTTGAGTATGGTTTTGGAGACGGTCACTCAGCTATCGCAGTGCCTATAGCTATGCGTGTAGGCCGTGTAGATCAGTTCCTTAACGGTTTTATTGGTGTTCGTGCAAACTTCAAAATGAACGATCTGTCAGATAGCTCAACATCAGTTAGATCAGAGTTGCTTGCTATTCAGGGCTCTCCATTTGCCAAGATTCGTGCAAATATTGTGCGCAACCGCTCAAGCCTATCGTCTGTATACCTCGATTTGGGGGCGATGTATAATTTCAATAGTAAGGTTCGCTATAAGACCGGTTATATCAGTTCAAACTCTATCAGCGGTCTAAAGTCGGATACATACTATTGGGTCGGCGATTTGCATAAGAAGACATCAGTTTCAGCTATGGCAGCTATCGGTTGGTCGTGCCGTCTGTTTGACGCGTCGCTCTATTGCACTTACGATATCACTAAGTCGTATGACACAACCAACGTTCCATATCATATTGTTGATGAGTACTATAGCACAGCGCCTATTACCCTTGAGGATTATCGCGAATGCAAGGAGTTCTTTACTTCTCGCTTTAATATCGGATTGTCTGTAAATATCTACTTTGGTAGTGGCGCGTTGAAGTAGTAGAACGCAACTTTAAAAGATAGAGGCTGACCCTTTACGGTCAGCCTCTTCTGTTTTTGTGGCATTTGAGTCTCTTTATTGGCTACTTAATCTCATATACGGCGCGGACTGCACATAGATTGTAACACTTTAAACAATTGCGTAAAGATGCATCAGTTTTAAAATAATATTGTGCGTGCATATCGCTCCACTCTGTAGAAGACCAAAAAGAATCATTCTTTGAGCCTAATCTGTCAAACTGATTAGCTGATAGTACTCTGTTGATTACATCTTTTTGGTTGTATATAGCTTTAAGCTCGTTACTTGCCGGTAAGTACCAACCACTTCCTAAATCAGCACACCACTTAAATGCCGGATACTTACTCTGCCAACCATAAATTCGTTTGATTGTTGATAAATTTTTTGCGCCATCATATGCATTTGTTGCATCGGTAGTCACCTCTTCAGTACCCCATTTTAACAAAGTTTCTTTTACCGAAACTATCTTCACGACTGGAGAGGTCTGGAAGACAATGCCCTTTACCCCGTTTATGGTTACAATATCACCGATAGAGTAGTCTTTGCTTGGTGCTGTAGGCTTATTATCAGCCGATAGGGCAAGGCGGAAGCCGTGACGGTTGTAACGGTCTGCTGGTTTGCTATAGCCGCGAATAGAGACGCGACAAGTGCGAGCAACGTAGCTCCAACTACCACCGCGCAGTACGCGGTAAGAGCCACTACTTGGGCCTATAGGATTAGTTTGGAAGCTACTGCTGTAATTACCTAACCAATCCTGACACCACTCCCAAACATTGCCACTCATATCGTAGATGCCGAGTTCATTTGGGCTTTTTTGACCTACTATGTGTGTCATCTTGTTTGAGTTAGCATCATACCACGCAATGTTGCTAATGCTATTGCTGCCGCTATATTTATAGCCTTTAGATTGGTTGCCTCCTCTTGCAGCATACTCCCACTCAGCCTCTGTTGGGAGACGGTATTTCTTGCCCGTTTGGGCATTGAGCTTGGTGATAAACTCCTGAACATCATTCCAAGAGACATTTTCAACTGGAAGATTATCGCCTTTCCAATTGCTTGGGTTGGTGCCCATAACGGCACGCCATTGAGCCTGAGTAACTTCGTACTTGCCGATATAAAAATCAGAGAGTTTTGCTGAGTGTGTAGGTTTTTCATTGCTGGATGCATCCGAGCCTTGCTCTGCCGTTGCGCCCATAGTAAATGTGCCACCCTTGACAAATACCATCTCAATATTAGGCGTAGCGGCTTGTGCTGTTGTGGTGGCTGTTGTGGTGGTTGTTGTGGCCAGCTTTGATAGTGTGGCGTTGAGGGTTGTGGTCTTACCCTCGGAAATTACAACACTCTCAGAGTAAGTGTTATAGCCCGCCTTGGAGATGGTCACTAAGTGGCCGCCCGTGATGATGTTCTTCAGGTCGAGCGGGGTTCGGCCAGCGGGCGTGCCGTCGAGCGACACCTCAGCCATAAGCGGCACGCTGGTAATTGTGAGCGCACCCGTGATAGGGGTTGGGGCGGGCAGGGCATAGCTCTGCGAGGCTGGGGTAGAGCTGATAGTCTTGGTCAGTTTACTGCTCTTGTGGCCCTCTTTGCGAGACTCGAAGATGTATGTTCCCGAGGTGAGGGTTCCACTCCAAACACCTACGCCACGCTTGGTGCCGTTAATCCAAATTTCGGCATTATCAGGGGCGGTGAGGGTGACTGTCGTATTATCGGCACGAAGGGTTATTTGTTTCTCGACTTTTGAGCCTGCGACGGTGAAATTGCTACTCTCGGAGTGGTATCCTGCAGCAGAGACGGTGTAGTTGTATGTGCCGTTCGGAAGTACAATCATCATAGCACCCTCTTGTAGTATATATGGCTGATTATCAATCATTACCACCGCGTTCTTAGGCTCGACTTCAAAGACCACATACTGCGGATCAGAGGCTGCGGTGTCGATATCCTGGCGGAAGAGGATAGAGTTCTTATTTACATTGATATTCTGCTGGTTGCTTACTCCGCCATAGACAATTTTGAGGGTATGCGGGCCGATAACAACCTCTGAAATGGTGAGGTTGAAGCCGCTTCCCGTACGCCCCTTGAAGTTGTCGTCGATATATACCTCTGCACCCTCGACATTGCTGTTTACAACAATGCTGAATGTCTGATTTAGGCGTGCCTCCATCTCATACTCGCAGTTACCCTCAAGGTTGATAACAACCTCGTTAGATTGTCCGAACTCGGGGCTTTGCACATAGAATCGTGTTGAGGGCTTGGCAGTTACCTCAAGGATAAGTACATTGTCAAAATATTGCGCCACCTCTTGGCGTGCGATGTCGGTATTTGAGCGGAACTTGACCTCGAGAGCCTCAATCTCTGCGCGGTTCATATTGGCAAAGCGAATCTTGAGTCGTGCGCAGGCATTGCGCGACTGATCCTGTGCAATAGGGTCTATATTGGCACCCGTAAGGGCATCTGTATGCACTGCGCGGAAAGAGTTTTGATCGAGAACAATAGAGTGCTCAACCTGTGCGTAGGCGGTTGTAAAGGCGAGAATTGCTATAAGCAGATATAAAAGTCGTCGCATAATTGTCAATTTGTTCTACAAAGATAGTAAAAACACAATATTTTAGCTATCTTTGTGATTATTAAATTTAAAAAAAGAGTAGCTATGTTTGACAAGTTTGTTTCAAGACATATCGGCACAACCGATGAGAAGCAATTATCGGAGATGCTGAAGGTTATAGGTGTAGAGAGCACCGAGGAGCTTATTTCGCAGGTTATTCCTGATAATATCCGCCTTGAGCAGCCGCTGGAGCTTGCGGAGGGTATGAGCGAGTATGAGTTTGGCCAGCACATTACTGAGCTTGCTGATCTGAACGAGCCGTATCGTTCGTTTATCGGTATGGGTTACTATCCAAATGGCGTAAGTGCTGCCATTATGCGCAATGTGTTTGAGAATCCTGCGTGGTACACCTCGTACACCCCATATCAGGCTGAGATTTCGCAGGGTCGACTTGAGGCACTGCTCAATTATCAGACAGCTATCTGCTCGCTGACAGGTATGGAGATTGCAAACTGCTCTCTGCTTGATCAGGGTACAGCGGTGGCTGAGGCTATGCTTATGATGTACTCACTCCGCTCACGTGAGGCGGTTAAGGAGGGCAGAAACCAGATTTTTGTTGACGAGAATATCTTCCCACATACACTCGATGTGCTTCTTACGCGCTCAGAGCCATTTGGCATCGAGCTTATCGTAGATAACTTTGCCGAGTACACCTTTACAGGCAAGGAGTTTGGTGCTATAGTTCAGTATCCAGCTGCAAATGGTGAGGTTCGTGACTATTCAGCCTTCGTTGCTGCAGCTCACGAGGCGGGCGCACTTGTTGCTGCAGATGCAGACCTACTCTCACTTGCACTGTTGGCTCCACCGGCAGAGTGGGGCGCAGATATCGCAGTTGGTACCACACAGCGTCTGGGTTGCCCTATGGGCTTTGGTGGTCCATCGGCTGGCTACCTTGCCACTCGCGATGCCTATAAGCGTAATATGCCGGGCCGTATTATCGGTGTCTCTGTTGATAGACTCGGTAATAAGGCGTTGCGTATGTCGCTCCAGATGCGTGAGCAGCATATTAAGCGCGAGCGTGCAACATCTAACATCTGTACCGCTTCGGCTCTGATGGCATCTATCGTGGGCTTCCACTGCGTATATAATGGTGCAGAGGGTCTTACTCGTGCTGCGATGACTGCACATACTGCTGCCGTTTCTGTGGCTAAGAACCTTGAGGATATGGGCTACGAGCTGGTTGCAGATACCTTCTTCGATACTATCGAGGTGGTGGCTGATGCGGCTGTTGTTGAGTCTATTGCCCTTGAGAATGGTATTAACTTCTACTATCCTGCTGAGGATCGTGTGCGCATCGCCTTTGATGATGTGACCACTATTGAGGAGATTGTTGCCGTTATCGGCATCTTCGCTGCTGCAGCAGGCACAGATATGGGCGAGCTGATGATTGCATCGGTGCAGGCTATCCCTTCGGCTCTGCGTCGTACACTTCCGCTGCTTGCTGAGCCTGTATTTAACCGCTATCGTTCAGAGAGCGACCTTATGCGCTATATCAAGCGTCTCGAGCTGCGCGATATCTCGCTTGCAAACTCAATGATCTCGCTTGGTAGCTGTACTATGAAGCTCAATGCGGCAGCTATTATGCAGCCACTCTCATTGCCAGGCTTCCAGAATGTGCATCCATTTGCACCTGCCGATCAGGCTGAGGGTTATCTGCAGCTCATCGAGAATCTGGAGCGCGACCTTGCTGTTATCACAGGCTTTGACGCCTGCTCTCTGCAGCCAAATTCGGGTGCTGCGGGTGAGTATGCAGGTCTGATGGTTATCCGCGCATATCACCAGAGTCGTGGTCAGGGATACCGTAATGTGGTGCTTATTCCAGCCTCTGCACACGGTACCAATCCTGCTTCGGCAGCTATGGCGGGTATGAAGATTGTAACTGTGGCTTGTGATGCAAATGGAAATATTGATGTTGACGACCTGAAGGCAAAGGCAGAGCAGTACTCTGCAGAGCTTTGTGCGCTGATGGTTACCTATCCATCGACCCACGGCGTATTTGAGAGCCGCATCCGCGAGATTGTAGATGCTGTTCACGATGCCGGTGGTGAGGTATATATGGATGGTGCTAATATGAACGCACAGGTGGGTCTGACAAATCCGGGCTTTATCGGTGCCGATGTCTGCCACCTTAACCTGCACAAGACCTTCGCAATGCCTCACGGCGGTGGTGGCCCTGGCGTAGGTCCTATCTGCTGCGCAAGACATTTGGCTCCATTCTTGCCATCGCACTCTGTGGTATCTACAGGTGGTGAGCAGGGTATTACAGCCGTTTCATCGTCACCTTGGGGCTCGGCTATGCTGCTACCAATTACCTATGGATATATCAAGATGCTCGGCGAGGAGGGTCTGAGAACAGCTACCGAGATGGCTATTGTCAATGCGAACTATATGGCTTCGGCTATCAAGGATGAGTTCCGTACATACTACTCTGGCGAGACTGGCCGTGTGGCTCACGAGATGATTCTCGACCTGACACACTTCAAGCGCGAGTATGGTGTCGACTGTGGCGATATCGCTCACCGACTTATGGACTACGGCTTCCACGCACCTACACTCTCGTTCCCTGTACACGAGACGCTGATGGTAGAGCCTACCGAGAGCGAGCCTAAGCAGGAGATGGATCGCTTTATCGAGGCACTTATCTCAATTAAGCGAGAGTGCGAGGCTATCGCTGGTCAGGCTGATAATGTTGTAGTTAACGCACCTCATACCGCAGCCGAGCTTGCGGGCGAGTGGAACCACCCTTACTCACGCCAGCAGGCGGTATTCCCGCTCGAGTGGGTTGGTGTGTCAAAGTTCTTCCCATATGTGTCGAAGATTGATAACGGCTATGGTGACCGTAATCTTGTGGCTGTAAATAAGGATTAGCGATAGATAGCCCTGCGAATTTACTTGAGCTATTTTGCGGGGCAGTATCGTAAATCAAAATAAAAAACGCTATATTTGCGCGTTCGAAAAGTAGAATAAGTAATAACACTAATATTTTTTAAATTATGAAAGTAGAAAATAGTAAGATGGTAGCGGTAAACTATACGCTTACCGTAGACGGACAGATTGCAGATAAGAATCCTGAGGGCAACCCACTGGAGTTTATTTGTGGTGCAGGTATGCTCCTGCCTAAGTTTGAGGGCGCACTTCTTGGTAAGGAGCCTGGTGATAAGGTATCTTTCACCCTTGAGCCGGCAGATGGTTACGGTGAGGTTATCGCTGAGGCTATCGTAGAGCTTCCAAAGACTATCTTTATGATTGATGGCAAGATTGCTGAGGATATCCTTTTCGAGGGTAATATCGTTCCTATGTCTGACGCTGAGGGTCACCGTATGAACGGTATCATCCGCGAGGTTAAGGAGGAGACTGTAACTATGGACTTCAACCACCCTATGGCAGGCAAGACCCTTAACTTCGATGTTGAGGTTGTTTCTGTACGCGATGTAACTCCTGAGGATCTGCAGGGTCAGTGCGGCTGTGGCTGCGGTGAGGGCTGTGGTGACCACGAGTGCGGTGATGGTTGCGACTGCGGTAGCTGCCACTAAACCAACCCATTGTAAATAAAAACAGCTCGGGAACTCCGAGCTGTTTTTTTGTCTTATAGTCTACTGAAACTACTTCAGATAGAGGCTAAAGAACTTCCAAATTTCGGCAGCGGTGTTCATATCATTCTCTGCCCACGAGTGCTTGCCATTAACAATCTCGTATAGCCACACCTGAGTACCATTTGTGCCACCCATATACTTGTGGGCGATGACCTTGTTGCGAATAAGCGGCAGCTCCTCTGTCACCTCATAGTTGCAGCGGTTTGCAGCAGCCCAAAGGCCCACTACGCGAGGAATGGCAATATCTCCACCGCGCAGGTCGTTGTTGAATGGGTCGCCATTCCAGCGAGTAGCCTATGCTCCAGTAGTTCTTGCTGTAGTTGTTCTTCGGGCCGTGAGGATAACAGACGGCAAAGCCGTGCTCATCAGCCACGCCGCTACAGGTTGAACCGACGACAAACTGAGAGTAGAGGATGCTTGCATACTATGCCGAGGCGCCACAAGCTGAAAGTAGTTTAGGAGGGGAACAAAAAATAGGCGAGAGTCTCACGACTATCGCCTATCTCGGGGATTGCTCCCCTAAACTACTAACCCAAACTTAAATAAATGAAGAAACCTCACTGCGGCTTGCAGTTATCACCGCAGCTGTTATATTTCAGTGCAATCTTCATACCAATAACGAGTAGCTCGGGTTAAAATTGTATGATATGACCAAAGTGAACATATTTGTTCCCAAATTGACCACTTATCGTCTTTTATAGCATAATATCGCTATCTTTGAAGTGGATGCTCCACTCGAGGCGAGCATTCTCATCGCTGTCAGAGGCGTGGATGGCGTTGTAGCGCACAGCGGTGCCATAGAGGCGGCGGATAGTGCCCTCGGCGGCCTTCTCGGGGTCTGTTGCGCCGACCACCTTGCGAAGTTCGGCAACGGCATTCTCCTTCTCAAGCACTGCGGCCACTATAGGACCTGACGACATAAACTTGGACAGTTCCTCGTAAAAATCTTTATCCTTGTGTACCTCATAGAAGCGTTTAGCATCATTGAGCGACATACACCACATTCTCAAGGCCACAATACGAAATCCCGCATCAACAAGGTGTTGCAAAATTTTGATGTGATTGTTTGCTGCAACCGCATCGGGTTTAATCATTGTGAAGGTTAAATTTCCCATAACTATCGCATTTTTTAAGAATTATTGAGGTCAACACCTACGAAGATATACAATTTTTTTGACAAACTATTGTAAATCAAAAAATAATTTCTACCTTTGCCCTCGCAAAAAGCATCAGCCCGGATGGCGGAATCGGTAGACGCGCTGGTCTCAAACACCAGTAGGTTCACCCCTGTGCCGGTTCGACCCCGGCACTGGGTACAGAAAACCCTCGTAGAACGCATTCTACGGGGGTTTCTTCTTTTCAAAACCTCAAAAATGGTCACTTTTGGTCACCACTTTGAAAATGGGGGGTTCAAAAAATGCCTCAAAAGCGGTCCAAAAAAATGTCCAAAAATTCGCTTTTTGAGGAGGAGCAACAAAAAATAAAAATTATTTTTTGTTACACCGAAAGATTTTTTTCAAATAGTCTATCAATACAACTATTCCACTTTTTTGTTATATTTGTATTATGATAGTATATCACGGAACAACCTCAAAGTTTGACCACTTTGACCTTGCCCATCTCGGAGAGGGTGAGGGTAAATCAAAGTTTGGCGTAGGACACTACGCCAGCAGTGTTTATGACACAGCAGCACTTTATGCTGGCAAATGCAAAGGTGAAACGAAGTATGTATATACCCTTGAAATACCAGAACTAACGGACAGCAACCATATTGTATCAGCCAAGCCTCCTCACAAATCCATCATTGAGAAGGTAGAAGAGCAATTTGGACAAATACCTGATGAGGCAAAAAGTTCGGGTAAATATTTCAGGAAGTATATCGGAAATCTCCTTCTTGGTAATAAAGGAACCGTCAAAAAGATGATAGGTTCATTGAGCACAGAGGGTGAGATTAAGGTGTCGAAGTTCTTATATGGAATAGGCGTTCTTTATCTTGTTTGGGCACAATCGCAAGCCAGACCAGACAATGGTAAAATCAATGTTGCTATATTGGATGGTAGTATTATCGAAATCAAGAAGGTAGAAGAAGTAGAACTTAACGAGAATGGGAAATTAGTAAAGGAGAGTTCTACCAGCATAGCAAAATTCATAAAGAAATATTACCCTGAATACTGGGGAGACCAAGTATATCCAATTTCTCAATCAGTATTCTTTCACAAAAAGACGAATAGTCATTGGATATTGTCTAATATGTCCGCTTGCCGATTAGAGATTGAGGGTATCCCATTTAAGAATTCAGAGCACCTATTCCAAACATTGAAGTTTGCAACGCCAGAGTCTGTTTTGGCTGTCTATAACAACTATATAAGTCCAAAGATGACATCAAAACATTGGCAAACTATAAATGGACATAGAAGAGAAGACTGGGGACAAATTATACTGGATGTGATGAAGTTTTGCTTGCGGCAGAAGTATGAACAATGTCTTGAGTTTAGAGAGGAACTTGAAAGAACTAAAGGGTATTATATAGTTGAATTACAAGACACACAACGGGATAAAGACTCATCAAGAGCAAATGCTTGGGGTGTAAAGACAAAGGGGCAGAATTATGAAGGACCAAACCTTATGGGCAGGTTGCTAATGGAATTGAGAGATGGCACGATGGAGTATAAGTTGCCAGAGGATTGGGATAAAGCATTAGCAGCAATAGGTAAAAACTAATGATGAAAACCCTGTAAGTAGTTGATAGACAATACTTGCAGGGTTTTTCTTATTGCGAATAATAATTATTATTTACACCGCTTATGCTCCTTGTATTATATTCAACAATTCATCATAGTTTGATATAGCACCAAAGCGAATATCGCTTGTTGAAACATCGTTGAAGAGTTTTTTAGCACACGCAATCTTTGCCTTCTCTACACCTCGCAACTCCATAGAGTCCAATGAACCTTTGGTCTCTGCAATGAAGAAGATATGCTTTACAGTGCCCTTATTGAAAGCAATCGCCCAATCGGGAGCATAGTTGCCCACTGGCGTAGGGATTTGAAATGAGCGAGGCAACTTCGCATATACACACACCTCTGATGCTCCATCGAGTGCCGAAGCGAACTTACGCTCACCATCCGAGTCACTGAACACATAGTCCATAATGTGTTTCTGTGCAGGATATGCCTTGCTAATAGACTGAGATTGTTTCTCCTGCGTAAAGATTGTGCTATCATATCCGCCCTCAATTAGGTTGTATGATATGTGCTCCACAATCATTGTTGCCTTCTGCTCCTTAATCAAATGAACCACATTGCGGATGAACTCCTCTGGGTTGTTTTGGAACATAGCCAACTTCGCTGGACTTAACTTCTTCAATATATTGACAACAGTTCTACGGGTCAATGTAGCACCTCTTGCAATCTCGCCAACAAGGTCATATTTAACAGTAGAGGTCGAGACTGTGCCTACTCGCTTCGAGGTAGATGTTGTGCCACCAAAGGCATCAACACTATCCTGCTCACCCGTTACCACTACATATCGTAACTGATTAACTTCGAGGTTGGCGTTTATACTCAAAACGGACTTTTCTACCAATTCCTCACTGCTGTAATGGACGGTGTAAGCGTATTTGTGGTTAATCTCCTTCCAGAGTGCTTGAAACTCTGCCTTTGCAAAGTTATCGTTCAACTTATTCTCCTTGACAACGGTAGCATTACCATCCTCAAACATTGAATCAATAGCCACAGACTCATCATACAATGCACGAATCAACAACTGTATGCTATCAGCCATAGGAGCCAACTTCTTGGACATAGGTGCGAGACTACCATCTGCCAAATCGGTCTTATACTGCTCTGTAACTTGTCCCTTGTCGTCGATATAGTCGTTCTCCCAGAGGTATGCACGGATAGAATTTGCCTCCTCTGCTGTGATAGGACGCTTGTCATCACCCACGAATACGAGTTTGCCAGTGAAGTATGCCTCATCAGCCTTTGTAGGACGGTCACGGAGCACATCACGGGTCTCACGCTGCAAGTCGCCCACGAAGTCGCTATAACTCTCGTTTGCGATTACGGTCAGTTTGTTCAACTCGTGGATATTCTCGCCAAGGGTATCGAAGTCCATACGATTACCATCTGCATCTACACAGATACGCAAACCTCGTCCCACCTCCTGACGCTTGGCTGTTGCCGAATTAGCGTGTCGGAGGGTGCAGATCTGGAACACATTAGGGTTGTCCCAACCTTCACGGAGTGCCGAGTGCGAGAAGATAAATCGAGTAGGCTCCTCAAAACTCAACAGACGCTCCTTGTTCTTCAAGATAAGGTCGTATGCCGATATATCGTCCGATGTATCACGACCACGCTTTACCTCACTATTCACCGAACGACCCTTCTTGTCGATTGAGAAGTAGCCATTGTGAATTTCGCTTACATCGAAGCGGCGTAGATACTGCTGATAATCGGAGTCAAATAGCGATATATTCTCATTGAGGATAGTTGCATACTCCTCCTCAAACATCTTCCAAAATACGCCCTGCTCAACCTCACCTTTGGCATTATAACTCTTGTATTTTGCCACCTCGTCGATAAAGAACAACGATAGAGTCTTAATACCTCGTGCGAACAACTCACGCTCCTTCTCGAAGTGTGAAACGATGGTCTCACGAATCTGCACACGCTGCATCGCCAACTCGTTGCTATCGCCGAATACCTCACCCTTACGGAGTGTTATACCATTAAGGAATGTAACGGTATCGGTATATGGATTGATTTCCGATATATCGAAGCCTTCGTATTGTTTAAGACCGCTGACGCTGTATAGTTTATCGCCCTTGCCGAACTTTACAGACTTACGGCGAATGCCAGTTGCCGTGTTCATTTCAAGGTCGATTTTGACCATTGGCGGCTCGGTCTTCGAGAGTATGATGCTGTCGATATAGAGGTAACTCGATGTGCCTTTCAGATTCTTCACCTCGAAGCCCTTAACCTGAATCTTCTTAACGAGTTTCTTGTTGTATGCATCGAGTGCATCGAGTGCATATACAGTATTATGCTTGGTCTTGTGGGTTGCCGAGTAGTTAAGGATGAACAACGGCATAAAGCGTTTGAGGGCGGTCTGTGTAGCCTCACCCTCCATCTTCTGTGGCTCATCCATAATGATAATCGGACGGTTCGCTGCAATCACATCAATAGGTCGGCGACTCGCAAAGTCATCACGCTTCGAGTAGATGATGCGGCTCTCCTTGTTCTTCGCACCCTCCTTCAATGATGCTGCAAAGGCTTGGGTGTTGATAATCATCACATTGATACCCGCATCGCTTGAAAAGTCGTCAAGACTCTTCAAACGACTACTATCGTAGATAAACCAACGAGCCTTCTTGCCGTAGTGCTCCATAAAGTGGTCTTCGAGCATAGCAAAACTCTTGCCCACACCCTCACGGATAGCAATGCTTGGCACCACAACAATAAACTTGCTCCAACCATATCGCTTGTTCAACTCGAACATCGTCTTGATATAGACATAGGTCTTACCCGTTCCTGTCTCCATCTCGATATCGAGACTACACGCACCTATGCTTGGCACGAGCGAATCAGACAACTTGATATCTCCTGCTGCCTGTGCCTTGCGGATGTTGGCGAGTATCTCTTTTGGGAGCAACTGTATCTCACAATTTCGGTAGCCCGTCTCTATCTCATCATCGAGAATAGAAGTCTGTGCCGAACGCTTACCGAGGTCACGACGATAGGTCAGACTATCCATAGATGGCTGCCCCTCGAATACCTCTACTGTGCGTTCTACCGCATCTGTCTGATATTGCTGTATCTTAAATTTGAATTTCATAACTCTATCCGTGAATAATGGTTGAAACTCTATTATTCCTTATCTTTTGGTATTCACTATCGGTGTATATATTTAAGTTTGCAGGAAACATTTGTTTGCCGCCTTTAATCCAAACTTGCATTTCGCAATAATATATATTCAACAAATCATCTTGAAAACTAAAAATGTGGGAAACATAATTATTTACATTCTCTAAATCGTCTCCTACTATGGTTTTATAAAGACCGACATAATACTCGCATTGGTCTTTGAAGGCAAACACCGAGGCTGTTTGAGTGTTAATAAAAGCATTTATTCCCTGTGGCACATTCGCTTCTTGACCTATTTGGACCAATACATTTATAGGCTTGACATTGAAGATTGCGTGATTGCCATTGTTGGTAATGCGTATTTTAAGAAACACAAAATTATCAGCATACTTGTCATTGCCTTTAAGAGGTTTGCCCATTACCTCTTCCCCTGTGTATAATGACAGTTCGTTTTGATTACGAATACATCCAACTCTCAATCTTGGTCTATCTCTATACTTTTGAAGTTGCTCGTTTGACCAACTGTTGTAGTATATAAACAATCCCCAAGCAACTGTTCCGATATAAGATATTACACCCATAACAATCGTGGCAACAATGGATTCATCTATGCACCTCCAAAATAGACCACAGTATATACCTATACCCAGAACAGGTATTAGTATGACTGCCAATAGTAGCCACAAGTGATGTTTAGCGAAGTATTTGAAAGTTATTTCCTTCATTTTACAATATTCTCCTCACTGTCTCTTTGCTGTAAGCGTTGAAGATTTGGTCGAAGTTGTCGGCGACATTATCGGTGGCGATGGAGCGGTCGCACATCACAAAGTAGTATGGTTTCTCCTTTGCTATGGCGGTGATTACAGCCTCGTTGATGTCCTTGTCGAAGCAAGCCATCAAGTAGCCATCCTCCACAACAAATACCTTCTTACCGTGTATCTCTCGTATCTCTATCTTGCTCGACAAAGGCAAGTTGCATTCAGGCAATACTTGGAACAAAAGGTCTTCCGCTGTGCGTCCCTCACGGATATTATCCACCAACGCATCAAACGCCAATGTGGTCTGTATCGGCGTATCGGCAGGGGTGTAATATACATCTGCCATATTCGACTCATCGAGTTTCAATACTCGGAAGCCCACATCGAGTCGCTCGATGCCCTCCTTCGATGCGTTCTCCTCCTTAATCTTCTTTCCTGCACGACGGATACGCTCTTTGCCAATCTCGCATATATTCTTGTAGCCAGCCTTATAAGCCTCGCTCTTCTCATCCGTCTTTTCGGGCAACTGTACCATAATAAACTTACGACTACCACCATCCTCGGCATTTAACTGCATTACAGCGTGTGCAGTGGTTGCTGAACCACTGAAAAAGTCGAGGATAAGAGATTCTTTATGAGAGCGAACGGAAGTAAGTAAAAGTCTTTTGATTAGCCCAGATGGTTTAGGAAAGTCAAAAGGGCGTTCTGAGAATAAATCTCTAATTTCAGCCGTTCCTTGTGCCGTATTATGCATATCAGAGGTGATCAAATTCCTAAATGGGATACTTCTTTCTACATAGTTCCCCTCATTATCAACCTTGAAATAACGCTTATTATATACAGCCCATTCTCCATTTGACTTTTTGAATTCAATAAACCCATTTTTAATTCCCCACTCTACCTTTGTTTTACTCCACAAATAATTCCAGCCTTCTTGTGATTTTTCACCAAATCCACCAGGATATCTAATCGTGCCATCAGGCATTGTTAAAGGATAATTAAGAGCATCTGAATAATGGTTTCCTACTCGACGGCGATCCATTTTATCCAAACTATATTTACCTCGTTCTGATTCATATTCGTCAGACAGAGTATATCCATCCTCACCTGATAGCATACCATCAAAGACAAATCGGTTTCTATCCTTTACATAAACAAGAATATTTTCAGTTACAGTTACGATGTCCGTGCCTGTGTTTGAACCCGCTGTTGATTGCCAAACCATATTAGAAACGAAACTGGTATCACCAAAAATTTCATTACAAATCTTCATCAAATTCTCAACTTCACAGTCATCAATCGAGATAAAGATAACACCATCATCAGAAAGGAGGTCTTTTGCCACTTTCAAGCGAGGATATATCATATTGAGCCAATCGGTATGGAAACGACCGTTGCTCTCGGTGTTCTGCACCATAGGGTCTGCCATACGGTTGCCCTCGTCGTCAAACAATCCGCTCTGCGAAGCAAACTCTGCTTGACTCTGGACGAAATCATCGTTATAGACAAAGTCGTTGCCCGTATTGTATGGCGGGTCGATATAAATCATCTTCACCTTACCCAAGTAGTTCTCACGGAGCAACTTCAGCACCTCCAAGTTATCGCCCTCGATATAGAGGTTCTCGGTATTATCGAAGTCCACACTCTCCTCACGGCACGGACGCAGCGTCTTATTTGTAGGTGCATTCGCCAAGCGGATAGCAGCACGCTTATCGGGCCAAGTGAATTGGTAACGCTCCTCTGCACCCTCGACAACCTCGCACGCCAACTCCTGACGCAACTTATCGAAGTCGATAGCACGCACCAACTTACCATCGGCATTGATGGTCTCGGTCAAGCAGTTCGGGAACATCTGCCCTAACATCTCAACATTTCGCTCTGCCATATCCGCAGTCTGCATTTTGAGTTTTTCCATATAGTGATTATTTTATTTGTCTTATGAATAAATCAAATTTACCATCTTTGGAGATGACAAATTTTTCAGCATTTAGATATTGATATGTGTTCAATTTTCTTGTGTATTCTTCATTAGAGAACTGGACGGTATTGTTTACCAATGCAACCTCAGGAAAACCTACTGCATCATATATTTCAAGAACCATCTCATTAGTAAGAGGATAGAAAATAGCTGTATTAGTAGCCCCTATTCGTGCCTTTACATCCCATATTCCATTACTTAATTTGCCATTGTCAATCACTACGACAGGGTTATCTGATGTATAAAAGTCACCACCAGGGTGTATTCTTACAATCCAGTAATCAGACATTAATTTATCTACCAGACTCTTAATGAACGGCTCATTAAGAAATGTGTAGGATGCGTGAGCGGCAACTTTATCAATGTCGGATAGTTCTTTCTCTGATAAATACTCTGACAGTTTATTTATTACCTCATTTCGAGCACGAGGAACCCTAAAATATTGTATGAGTATTAATTGAGCAATTATTCTTTGATTTTCAACTGGTAATTCAAAACCTCCAGAACTACCGTGTTTTTCAATTGCTATTTTTAATCCTTCAAAAAGTCTAATAGTTCTATCTAGTTGTGGCTCAACCTGCTTTTCAAAAAAATCTTTTTCTATATAGTTCTCGTTTACGCCCGCATTCAATGCTTCTACTTCTCCAAGGGTATAAAAGTTTTTTTGCACGCAAACGCCCTTCATTGTAATTGGATTGGGCATTTTATTTTCGCCAATGATGAATGTATTTATATTAGTGCCGTCGTTTGAAAAATACTTCAAATAACAACGAGGTACATAGTGATGTCTTTTGGTTTCTCCCATGGCTATAATCTTTTCTTCAATTCTTTCAGTTTCTCAAATAGTTCCAACTTCTTGCGTGGTTGCTTCTCTGTACGAGCCTTTTGCTCCAACTGCTCAATCTGTTTCATCAGTTTGGCGTGTGCATCATCCTCTGCAATTTGCTCGGCTACGCTCTTGCCCTCGGCAATAGTGATATCTCCAATCGAAGCCACGATATTATCCCAGACAGCATCGAGGTTCAAACCTTTCAATGGAACAGTCACACTGTCAATTGTTTGCCAATTCGATGTAACAAGGCGAGTACAATAGACCGCTAATTGTACCTCGTTTTCGTAGGTCAGAGTAAAAAGTATATTTTGGTTGATGAGTTTGACGAGAGAAACAATGTTCTTTGGGTCGTAATCCTTGTGTTTGAGTTGCACAGCCAGCACATAGAACGACTTGACCTTCTCGCCCTCGGCAAGATGTCGTCCGTCAACAGCATTCGCAATCACAATACGGCTAATATCCGCATCGAACTTCTCCTTCTCGGCAGTGTTCATTGCGAACTTGGCATATATCGACTTCTTGGGTAGCTGAGTGCCAATCTCTGTATGTGTGGGCAATCCAAACATTCTACTTCACAACTAAGAAACAAATCAATTCAAAATCATCCAGACCCTTAACCTCGTCTGTAAATAGTGAGCCTTGCACACCGCTGAGGAACGAGTCGATATCACTATCCTGCTTTACATTCACAATTGAACTGATAGCCTCACCCAGCAGGTCTGAGTATTTCTGCATACTCTTGCCATCACGGGTTACACGGTTAAACTCTGCACATAACTCCTTATCGGGCGTTGATTTACCCTTACACAGATAGCGCATAGAGTCGAGTAACTCCTTTGGTTGCAAGTGATTGACAATGACATCGCCTTCATCTGAGATATATACCAGATAGAATGGATGCAGGCGATTCTTTTGGTCGATATTTACACTGTTAGAGCGGTTCTTCAACACATAAACCACACCCTTCGGGCAATCATCAGTTGCAGCGATAACGGCGTGCATACCATACGGAGCGTGCTCGGAGTAACTCTTGTTCTTCACATAGTCAAGCAAGTCCAAGCGGAACTCATTAAGTCCTAAATCCATAATCGAGACACCCGTATTCATCTCCTCGATATCCACAACCTCCTCTTGGAGACGCTTCAACTGCTCACGGCGGTAGTCCAAATCGCCCTTCTCCTCTGGTGAAAGCAAGTTATCATCACCCGTAGAGGTCATTACCGAAATCTTCATACGAGCCTCGACACGACCCTTCAAGTCGATATACTCATCGAGGGTCATATCGGGCCAGAAATTCACAAGTTGTATAGTGTCGTTCTTCGAGCCGATACGGTCAATACGACCAAATCGCTGAATGATACGCACAGGGTTCCAATGGATATCGTAGTTAATCAGATAGTCGCAATCCTGCAAGTTCTGACCTTCGGAGATACAGTCGGTAGCAATCAAAATATCAATCTCCTCCTGCACATCAGGGAAGATAACCGACTTCTCCTTCGAGATAGGCGAGAATAGTGTTAGAAGGGCATTGAAGTCCATCTTACGCTTGATTTTAAGCGTGCTTCTTGACTCAATATCACCCGTAATCATAGCCGTATGCAAGCCTCTATCCTTCAAGATAGTATCTGCAAGGCAGTTGTATAGATACTCGGCGGTATCAGAGAACGCAGTGAAGATAATCACCTTCTTATTGCGTCCATTGATAGGATGATCAATCTTATTATAGACAACCTCCTTCAAGGTCTGCAACTTGGTGTCGTGTTCAGGAGTAATATCGCCCAACATCAATCGCAACAAGGTGAGCACCTCCAAATCAGCGATAAGGTCTCGTTTCCACGATAAGGTGTCCATATCGGAGATAAGAATCTTGCTCTTCTTACCGCCAACAGTAGCCTCTGCATCGTCAATATCCAAATCGTCGAAGTTGTAATCATCAACAGTAGCCTCACCCGCATCTATCTTGGCGATGGTGCTGCTAATCAACTGCTCGATACGACCAAGCGAAAGTCTGAACGAATTTACCGAACTCTCCAAACGCTTCAAAAGGTTGGTGCTCATAAGTCGGCTGATACCCATCTCTCGACCCGACACAGAACGACCACCAAACTTCTTTTCATCGCCGTCATCTATATACTTGTAAATCTTACTTGGCAGGATATAGTTTGATGGACGGTATATCGAAAGGTTCAAACGCTGCAACTCCTCGAATATCTCGTTATAGTTTATGGCATCGTTGATATCCGTAAGGTTCGGACGATACGAGATAGGTGCAAGGCGTGTTGGGAATTTACCAATATCGGCAGTGTCGTAATACTGCTCGATATGCTTTCGGCTACGAGCAATGGTAACAGAGTCGAGCAACTCGAAGAAGTCGAAACTTAAATTGTCGAGAAGTCGTTGTGTTGTGCGTTCTTCCTTTGGTAGATTCGACCACAAATTATAGACTTTCTGTGCCTGATTGAAGATAGTCTCGATGCTGCTCTCGGTATTGAGAAGGTCGTTGATGTTGTCCTGCTTACCCTCATAAGCCAACGCCAACTGATTCTTTAAGTCATAGAAACGGTTATTTACAGGCGTAGCAGATAGCATCAAGACTTTTGTCTTAACACCCGAACGGATAACCTTGTTCATCAACTGCAAATAGCGGTTCTCACGAGGATTCTCATCGTTCTCGTCGGTAGTTACCTTACCACCATTACGGAAGTTATGCGACTCGTCGATAACAACAAGGTCGTAGTTGCCCCAGTTTATGTGGTCAAGGTTGAGACCGTTAGATGAACCGCCCACACGAGATAAATCCGAGTGGAACAACACATCATAACGCAGACGATCTGCTGCTATCGGGTTGTTGATATAGTTGCTTCGATAGGTAATCCAGTTGTCATTCAACTTTTTCGGGCACAACACAAGAACAGTCTTATTTCTGTTCTCGTAGTATTTGATAACTGACAATGCTGTAAAGGTCTTACCCAAACCAACGCTATCAGCAAGGATACATCCGTTAAACTTCTCCAACTTGTTGATGATAGCGAGGCAAGCATCCTTTTGGAAGTTATAGAGTTTATTCCATATAACGCTATTTTTGAAACCCGTAGCCTCATTAGGCAACACATCTTCGGATATATCCTCCAAGAACTCGTTGAAGATGTTGTATAGGGTTACGAAGTAGATGAAGTCGGGAGCATTCTCCTTATAGACTGTGCTGATGTTGTCAATGATGGCGTCTGTAACATCTTTGAAACTTTCAGAGTTGTTCCACAACTCGTTGAAACTTCTAATAAAGCCATCGGCATTAGGAGATGACAAGCGGAAGGATAGAGGGCAGATATTATTACCCCTCTCACAGCCTAATTCAGTGGTTGTAAATTCATTAAATGGCTGATAGGCTAAATACCCCCCCCCTCGATTTTCGAGGGCTATAAAGCCATTTAAAAAGCCATTTGAGACATTAGTTTTGAAGCAAGCCTTGCGTTGGATCCATTCGGCACACTCTCTTGCAATGGCTCTTTGGGACAACTGATTACGCAACTTTATCTCGAAGTCGGAACCAAATAGATTGCGTTCTCGGTTAAGTTTGGGGATAAAGAACTCTCGCTTCTCCTTCGATGCTTTCTCTTTATTGAATGTTGGAGATGTAAAGATAAAACGCAACTCATCGATAGCCTCCAATTCCTCTTTTAGGGCTTCATAGGCATAGATAGAGAAACTCGCCGCAGCAATAGATACTTTGCTCGACTGCTTTAAGGTTATCTTCAAGTCATCAACAACCTTACTGTTAAGATTGTCAAATTGTTTAGGCATCTCCATAACACTTTGGTATTACTCCCTATTGATTTAGGTGCTATTATTTTACAAAAATAATAATTATTTCGCAGAGGACCAAAAAACAACCACCATAAATGGTGGCTGTCAGCAGTTTCACCTGCTAATAATAAATTAAACATTCATTTACTCTTCATCATCGTATATAAATATTTCACCTACATACCTAATTACCATCTGCTCAAAAGTATATGCCATCATATCTGCGATACCATCAACGGGGATACCATTGTCTATGTCCAATTCAAAGGACTCAACTACCAGACCGTCAAATATTACATTCATAAACATCTCACCTGTATCGTTATCGTAACTTCCCTGCACAACATAATATAAGTTATCTTCTGTCTCTAATGAAACCTGAACATTATTATAGTTTTCCCACTCTTCTGCATAAACATCAATAATGTAACCCTCCTTATAACAACCTGTTGTGTCCATATACCTTTCAGTAAGTTTATTATAAATCCCTACCAGTGCTGCGTTTGCAGTCTCTTTTGTTGAAAATGTCTTATTCATATCTATTATATTTTTTATTAATTCTAAATTCTTCTTTTGCTCTTCCCTTTGAAAGGTCTTCACAATTAAACATAACAAAGGGTCGAGCGGATTTTCAATTTTTTACAACTTTTTTCAAAATATTTTTACTTAATTCATTTAACTTATTGATTAACAACCATATAAAATTAAAACTTTTTTATTGGGGACTTTTATCCCCGTTGCAACCGAGCATAGTTTCCCCTTTCAGCAAGGATATAGTCCTCCCTGTCGGGGCAGTTCTGCCCAGATTTCAATAATCAATTTTTGGGTGATTGCATCTACGGGTGCGATATGTCCGTAGAACAGGTTCCGTCTCCAAATAAATGGTTCGCGACTCCATTTACTTCTTTCATTTTCACCGACTTATCGCTTAATCGGTTTCAACGGGAGAACGGTTTCCCAATCAATTTTTCCACATTTTCAAATATAATAAAAAAATATGAGAAATCCAAAATTACATCAAACAAAATGTCGTGAAAATGTAAAATAATTTTGCATATGGTCAGACACAAATAAACCACCCTCATATGAAGGTGGTTTATTTGGAAAAATGGATAGTAAGATGGGGGCTTGTTTTCCTGCAAGCACCCCTCTCTATTTATAGTCCTCCCGTATGAACTGCTCACGAAGTTTCACATAGCGTTCGGGAGCATTGTTTGGATCAATAGTATCTTCTCCCTTATCCTCTATAAACTCTTTGCGGTTCTTTATAGGTTTGCTCTTCTTGGTTTCCTTCTTGTCCTTTTTGCCTTCTTCCAGCATAAAATCTTGGAAGTTAAGGATGTTGTAAGGTCTATGACCATCACCAACAACTTTCTCTTCTTGTAAATTGTCTTTTTCCATTTCTATCAGATTTTGATTGTATATCGAGATTGCTCCCGTTAAGGTATTTATGTGGTTGCTGGATTATTCACCACCCGATATTTCGGACTTAATCAAAAGAAAAATAATTTGTTATATTTAATATAGTTATAATTCGATTATCCGTATCACAACAATGAGCGATTTGGATCCCGCCGCCACTTTTGGGAACAGGTCGTTCATTTTTTTTTGACTATGCATAAATAATGATGTTAAACGGGAACTTTTTTGTTATCTTTTAAATGTAGTTAATTAATAGTGGCGGATTGATTAGCGGAGTATAATTATATAATATAGACTGTTCAACCGAAATCCCACCGCCACATTTGGGAGAGTAGGTTGGATGGTCTTTTTTTGTTTTAGTGAGATGGATAGTAATTTGTTTGACTTCGATTATGAAGTATATGGAAATGGACGATTGTTCTACCTGAATGAAGTGGTGGAGAAGGTAGATGGTAGAGATGCCGGTCCAATATTGAAGGATAAGCACTACGAGATGATGATGGTGAAGAACCGTATCACTGTGCTGAATAAAGCAGAGTGTGGTAACGGTGGAACCAGTGGTATTGTTGATTATCTAAAGAGACACAACACTGGTGGATTGATTCTTGTCCCTAATGTGAGTATCTCCAAGGGTAAGGAAGAGAAGTATAAGGATGACCCAGATATCTGCTGCGTATATGGTGGCGTGGATAAGATTGATTGGGAAGCGAAGATTGTCATAGCGACTTATGACCAGTTTAAGAGATTGCTTGCAAATCTCCGTAATTTCGGATTTGCAGGTGATATATTCAGCAATGATTTCTGGCGAGGTAGAGCGATATTCGTGGATGAGTATCACAAACTGGTAGATGAAAGTAAATTCAGATGTATTATGGCTGAACTGACCGAACTGATTATCAAAACCGACTTATCTGTCACATTGATGAGTGCGACCCCACATTATGGTTATATTGATGCTCTGCGTAGTGTGCTTCGTGATACAAAGCAACTTGTATCAATTAATGTAGTGTATAAGGACAGGCGTATGATCAAGCGTATGAGTATATATTCGCCCAAAATGAGCGAGTTGGAGGGGTTGGTCAAGATGTTCATTAATATGAACCAGCAGATATACATATTCTATAACAATGTAGCGAAGATAACCAAGATACTGAACGCAATTGGAACAGATGACTGTGAGATATTGTGCTCCGAATCCAAAAAGAAGGACTGTGGCAAATACTATTCAAAGAGTTATAACCCAGAGAAGAAGGTGCATTTCTTGACAAGTGCTTACTTCACAGGTCACGATATTGATGGCGTGGTGGATAAGGTGATTATCATCGGCGGTAATTCAACTGTGAGAGGTGCGATTGGTATGCGTGATATAAAGCAGATATTGGGTAGATTCAGGGAGTATTGTGGTGAGAGTATGAGTAGTATCCATCTTATGTATGTTAAGGAGAAGAAGAATGATGCAGAGTATAAGTCGTTGATGGATATGTTGAAAATGACTGAAGATAAACTGAAAGCATTTGGAGATAAATGGATAATGAATGCTGCGTGTATTGAGGAGAAATTGAATAATTTGTATTGCCACGATGCATTGGAGCGTTTGGAGTATTGGAGTTCAGTAGAGAAACTGATTAAGAAGTTGAGAAATAGCGGATATGTGGTGGATACAAAGGAAGAGAATGGTAAGCGAGTGAATAAAGCAAAACCAATTGGAGAACTACCTGATTATACAGTAGAACCCAATATGGCGTATAGAGTAGCATTCACGAAGATTGCTAACGGAGAGGAAGTGAGTTGGAAGGAGTATGTGCGTGTGAATAAGATTAAGGACTACATTAAAAAGTATGGAGTTACGAGGAATAGGAGCGGTAAGGTCGTTGTCCCTGCAAGGGATACTGTATTTAATTTAGTGGATATTGATGAAGTAGTAGGAGGTAGAAAGAACAAGACTGCAATTGATGAGATGAGCAAGAATGATAGGTATGCTGCTTTTGGATTTGATGATGGAGGCATTTATAAAGCAAGTTATCTAATGAATTGTTTGAGATACATAAAGGAAAATTATCCAGAGGTGCTGTCAGGCGAGTTGGACTATGGACTACTACCTCTTTATATGAAGGAAGTGTTTGGTTGTTTGATGTTCTGTTGGAAGGTAGGTAATAAAGATTCTGCTCATCAATGGTGTATCATTGGAGGAGATGCTTTTAGTGTTACTAATAATACTACCAAAAATATCCTTTTTTCGGACACTAATATATATATAGAACAACTGACCGAAAAAAGGATAGATTTGGTATATAAACCAATAAATGTCAGTTATGGGACAGGAACAAAGGCAGATGGACATCGTTATGCAAGAACTATTGAGTTGAATAATCTCTCTGTGAAGATACCGTCACTTACGGGTATCAATTTGTATGACTGGGTGAATAAGGATAAGTCAAATCGCTTATATCAAGTGAAGAACTGCAAATCTGACAGCAAACGATGGGATAATATCAAGAACTATGAGCAGTTACAGATTAGTGAGTTTTACCGTGATACCACTAATGAGTATAGGCATAACAAGAGTGAGGTCAATGAGATTGGTTGTTTGATTATTGACATTGACGATAGTTTGTTGTTTGATGAGTTCAAGAAACTATATGGTGGTTGGAAGTGGTTAGCGTATCCGACCATCTCTAATACTAACAGCAATTGGAACAAGTTCAGAGTGATTATCCCGTTGGCTCACCCTGTAAGGATTGAGGGAGATAATAACTTGAAAGTCTTGAAAGCACTTCGCTCATCCTTCTGTGCGTATGAGGATAAGCAACACGGTTTGGGTAGTTATGTTAATCAGGATGATTGGCGAAAGAGATATATCAACGAAGGTGATGTATATAGCATTGAGCAGAGTGAAGTGGATTTGCTTCAGTATTTGATTTCGGTTGTGTGTGATTATACCAAGAAGAAGTTTGATGCAACGGAGATTGAGGTGAGCGTGAATAGCAATAGAAGATGGTGGGGTCTTGATAAGGCGATTAAGTTGTATGAAGAGGCGGAGGCATCACCTATGGAGGGAGCACGCCACGCTGCATTGTTCAAGATTAAGAACAATTTGTCCGAAGAGGATTGTGGTAGGTTTGAGGATTGGTTGTGGGCAAATCATCCAAATGCGGTGAAGAAGCACTGGAAAACACATAAGAGAATTGCAAGTTAGTAATTGAAATAATTATTATTATTTGATTATCAAACACTTAACCCTACATTCTGCTTATATACTACCAAGCACGCCTACCATAAATACTATATATAATATAAGTAATGGAATATATGGATACAAAAGTAAAAAAAGATAGTCTCTGCTATCAAGTATTATTTAACAAACCACTTCTCAAGACAAACGGCGAATACACTTATGGTTTTCGAGTGAAGGTTAATGAGATGAATCAAAAACTCTTTTCAGAGAAGATTTTGTCACAATACATCGTCGAGGAAGTATTCGGAAAGTGTCTTTTCAGAATGATACATTGTGGTTCCTTTGAAGGAGACAACGATATTATCTGGGTTGATAGAGAAGGAAACGAGTATAAGGGTTGCAGCGTTCAAACGAGGATGTATTCGTATAATGCTACTGTAGAAAATATGATGAACTATAGATGCGACTTGGTTTATACTAACTGCGATATCAAAGATAGAGAGAACTATTGGATAACTGACCCTGTTGAATATTTTGAGGAGAAAGCAAAAATGGACGAGGATGATCATAAGTTTGGCAAGAACCAATGGATGGAGAACTACTGCCGAATACGAGCAAGGAGGGGAGTGCTATCAAGTATCACTATTGATAGGAGCGAAAACCTTGATTACGATATGCAGGAGTTGATAAGGGAAGAGTGGGCTGATGTGAAGTGGTAATTTTAGATTTGTGGATGTCGGAATCGAAAGCAAGATTCGGTTTAATAGGACCATATAGAGGAGGTTAAATGTTGGTTGTATTTATAACACATTGAGCATCAATAATATATAATTTTACATAGCAATAGTTCTAATTTTCAACATCAGGAGGTGTGTTTTTAAGACACACCCCTGTTTTTTTATCTTTTGGGACCAATTTAAGTGCTTGTGGTCCAGATAATTACGGAAATAATTATTTATCTTTGCATAAGAAAAAGTGTTTTATAACATAACCATCAAAACAATGGACAGCAACCTCATATCCGACAAGCGGTATCTATTCGCCTTATCAATAGTAGATGACGCATTAGATGACTGGTCAGAGGAGCGGCGAACTGAAATGATTATTTCAATTACCGAAATCAAGGAGAGTATGCTGAAAGAAAACACGAAAAAGTATCAAAATAATGAAGGTTGTCAAAATAAAGCAAAAGTATCAATTTAATCTTATGATAAGATAATTTGCAACTTGCTATCCACGAAAGAACTGAATGTAAAATAACTTAAAAGATTAATATGATAAAAATGGAAGAGAGAACTAAAGTTGTCATCTATGCAAGGGTGAGCACATCAGCACAGGACTATACCCGTCAGATCACGGAATTGAGAAAATATGCCAAGAAGCAGAACTATGAGATCGTGAAGGAGTTCTCCGAGAAGATATCGGGAGGCAAGAAGGTCGAGGAGAGAACGGCTATAAAAGAAATGTTGGACTTCATTCAGTCCAACAAAGTAGAGAAGGTATTGGTATATGAATGTAGTCGTCTTTCTCGTCGCCAACTTGACTTCTTATCCATCATTGAACAATTGACTGAACAGGGAGTCAGTCTATTTATCCTACAGCAAGGTCTTGAAACGCTTTTACCAGACGGCAAGCCCAATCCGATAGCGACCCTTTGCTTTGGAATCATCGCCGAGTTCAATAATCTCGAAAAAAATTTGATCAGGGCGAGAATGGCAAGCGGTTATGAACACCATAGAGCATTGGGTGGTCGTGTTGGTCGCAAGGAGGGATATAGAAAGAGCGAAGAGGACTACCGCACACATTATGACCGAGAGATAACCTTGCTGCAAAAAGGCAACACATTAGCAGATGTGAGAGCCATCACGGGCACATCCATTAACACATTGAGAAAACTGAAAGAGAAGTATTGTTTGGTATGCTGAACATACGCAGGATAAAATGGATGTATGAGAACTTCGGAATGGCGAGTGCTATCAAGTCCATAGGTTATGATTTGATTGCTATTCTCGCTTTTGCTGGGTATTGCTTGACGCTCCCATTTCGGTTCTTTTATATACTTTGGAGGAGGTTAAAATAGATTCGACTTTTTCTTGCTAAAAAGGGCTGATTTTCGTGATTTTTCTGTAAAATTTGTTATATTTAATATAGGTTAATAAATTGATGGACTGAAAGATAAGTCCAAATTCAAACCTATTTTACGAAAAATCTAAAACGAAATATTTTATGGGAGAGACAAAGCAAAATTTGTCTGATATGGGTATCGATGCTTATATCAGAAGACACATCGAGGAATGTGTAAAAAAGGAAGTTGATAACTGGCTATTTAATATGATGAGCAAAATAGCCGAAGAGAAAGCAATGGAGAATAATAAGACCTTAACTGCAAAGGAATTGTGTCAAAGGTGGAATATCTCGGATAACACGCTTCGTAGCAAAGAGAATGCAGGAATTATCCATCCGTTGGAGACTGGGGGTAAGAAAAAGATTTACTCTATGAAGGACATTAAAAATGTTGAAGCAAGTGGTTTTATTAAAGGGGTTTGTTAG
>JAZOND010000019.1:0-84831 GCA_045654345.1 Alistipes sp.
GGCGGGCGAAAAGGCTATTTATCACAATGATAGTTATACGACAATTATGCGCGGCGAGTTGTTTATGCTCTGCGAGGGCAACCACTTTGTCGAGGATAAGATTGTCGATGGAAAATTTGAACAGATAGTCTTTTATATCTCTGCCGAGCAGCTCCAGCAGAACTTGGTCGCGCTGCTAAATAACTACGGAATTGAGTGTACAGACAGCCATCACTGTCATAATTGCCGACGCGATAATTTTGTGGTTTGTACGCCCGAGCCGATGATTGCCGATCTGTTTAATGCGGTCAATATTTCCTTTTCGCGCTCCGATTTTAGGGATAATCATATAGTTGGCTCTATCAAGGTTGCAGAGCTTATCTATCTGATAATCAATAGTAACCATGCCTGCTTGAAGAGAAAACTCTTGGAGGGCGCAGATGCTGAAAATGTCACTTTTAAACGCTTTGTTTATCAGAGTATTCTCAAGGACGAGAACATCGAAACTCTTGCTCGTCGTACCCATCGTTCGCTGACATCGTTCAAGAAGGAGTTCCGCCGCCACTTCGACACTTCGCCCCATAAATGGATTATCGAACAGCGATTACTGCTTGCGCGAATGCTTCTGCTCACGGGTAGTAAGACCATTTCGGAGATAGGAAATATATGCTCGTTTACGAACACCTCCCACTTTATAAAACTCTTCAAGCAACGCTTTCAAACCACCCCTGCAGGTCTGCGAAAGGAGAGTAAGATGAGTAGATAAAGCAATCCCCGTAACTTGTTGAGTATACGGGGATTGTGTTTGTTGTAGATTGTCGTATACTATCTATCCTCAGCCTGGTGGCCTGTGCGGTCAACCTGGTGGTAGAATTGGGTGTAAGGGACATCAGTTCGGCCGGTGCCCTTGCGCATAAGCTCCTTCAGATCCTCGAAATATGTGGTGTAAACATCGCGTGGATATGCATCACGACGGGCGCAGACGGCCGCAGCCATACCTACCACCTCACCGATAAGGCCACAGGTGCGCATCACGCGGGTAGAGCCGAGGGCGATATGTGTTACAGAGATATTTCGGCCTGCCATAAACATATTCTTGATATCCTTAGAGTAGAAGCAGCGGTAAGGCAGAGCATAGAAGTCGATAGGTGTCAGCACGCCATAAGAGAGCCACTCCTGATTTGGATAATCGCGGCTATTTTTCTCCATCGGGTAGTGCTGGTCAATGCGCCAAGTGGTTGTACAAGTCTCATCCTCGTGGCGGATTGGGCGTGTAAGATCCTGCTCGCGGAGGATATAGTCGCCCATAATGCGGCGAGACTCGCGCTTGCCCGATACATGGCTGACCCAAGTGAGGTGGGTGCAGATCCAATCCTCCTTCTTTGAATAGCGGTTTTTGCAGTATGAGAATGTCGAGTAGGCTACATACATACCATAGTCGCGAATCTTCTCGGCATCGGCAACCTGATCATCCATCATACCTACCTCCCAATACCAATTTGCGCGGTGAACAGGCTCGACGGTATACTCATCAAGGCGCAGACCCCAATCGAGTGAATCAGGGAAGGTGCAAGGGGTATTCCAATCCTCGCAGTACCACTCGATAGATACACCCATAGTCATATCGTCAGCCTTTTCAGGAGCCAGACGCTCGTCAAACTCGGCACGCGCCTCACGACCCATACGGCACTCAGCACCAGCCATATAGCCCAGGTGAGCATCACCCGTACAGTCAGAGAAGTAGTTACCTGAAATCTTGATTCTATTCTGTACGGTAGCTTCCTGTGCAACCACAGAGGTGATGCAGTCGCCAGATTTCTCTACCTCGATTACGGTATAACCCATAAACAGAGAGATATTCTTCTCCGCCAGCACAACCTTCATCTTCTTGTCGTCCTGATAGTGGTGCGCACCGCGAGCGTTACCAATGCGGTCGGGGCCAATCTCATTGAGTAGGTAGCCAAGAGATGGATATGGGTCGATATTAATCTGACCACCAAGGCCTACGCGCACCTCTGACGAGTTGTTGCCGCCAAGCACATAGCGATCCTGAATAAGTGCCACCTTAAGACCCAAGCGAGAGGCTGCAAGGGCTGCGCAGATACCTGAGATACCGCCACCGACAACCACAAAATCGTAGCTGCCCTTATCCTCGACAACAGGTGTGCCGAGCAACGCCTCGCGCAGTGCAAAATACTCTTCAAGGCTCTCAGATGGGGTGTACTCCTCGGTGGTGAGGATAACAGCATCGCAACGACCGTCAAAGCCTGTAAGGTCGTGCAGGGCAACTGTGTGCTCGCCTGCAGTAAGGGTAACCTTACCACCACGCTGCCAATACCAATTTACAGAGTCGGTGCCGTAGGTTACGCCATCGCTCTGTCCGTCGATTTTAACCTCGAAAATACCTGGTGTAGGGCCGTCTGACCAATGTTTTGTCCAGTTCTTTGTACGCACAAGGATGTTGTACTCTCCGGCGGTAGGCACAGTTACTGTAGTTACCGCATCCTTAGCGAGCGGAGTACCAATGCCGTGAGCAAGCAGATAAGAAGAACCCATCTGCAGTACAAATTGTTGTTCTACGGTCCAGTCACCTTTGTCTGCAAAGGTGGTTGCAAGAACCATTACTGAATTTGACTTGTTAAGTTTCATTTCTCTCTATTTTAAAATGTTTGTATGTTTATATCGGATCTACATCACAGATAATTGTAACGCTCTTATGGTCAGGGTGTTGCTTAAATGATGCGACAGCCTCGGCAACAGAGTTTCGCGCATTGGCAAAAGAGATGCTGCTCTCAATTTTTATCAGTATTTCGACAATCAACTCGCCACGAATACGGTCTATCAGCGGAGTCACGGGACCCAAAACGCGACTACCAAACTTCTTGCGCAGAGACTGACCTAACTGCGTAGCTGTGCTTGCAAGTTGAGAGGCGAGTTTGTGGCGAAGGGTAATGCGGATAAGACGACAGAATGGTGGATAGTTAAACATCTTACGCTCAGAGAGTTGCGATGCAGCAAAGTGCTGATATCCACGTTCTGAGAGAGCATTAAAAAGTGGGTGTGCAGTGTCTGCGGTCTGGATTACCACCTCACCTGCCTTGTCGCGTCTTCCCGCCCTGCCTGCGACCTGTAAAATAGTCTGCCAGGCTCGCTCTACAGCGCGGAAGTCAGGGGCATTTGTGAGATTGTCGGCATTAAGTATGCCGATGAGTGTAACACCCTTGAAATCAAGGCCTTTGGCAATTATTTGCGTGCCTACAAGAATATCGGCCTGGCCTGCAGCAAATTGCGAAATTATACGATTATAGGCACCTGTACTTTGTGCAGCATCGCTGTCGAGACGAAGCACGCGCGCCGATGGGAAGAGGGTAGAAATCTGCTCCTCGACCTTCTCTGTACCGAAGCCCATAGCCTCAAGTTGAGAGGTTTTGCAGTCGGGGCAAAAGCGTGGATCGGTGACTGAATGTCCGCAGTAGTGACAGCGCAGTGTGCCGCTCTTAAGGTGGCGCGAGAGGGTGACATTGCAGTGCGGACAGCGTGCTGTCCAGCCACAACGAGGGCACTCTACATATGGCGCATAACCACGTCTATTTTGGAAGAGCATAATCTGCTCACCACGGCTTAGACGGTCGGCGATACGATCGAGTAACTCCTTGTTAAAGTGGCTCTTACGCTCACCGCGCTTAACAGCTCGAAGAGTGTCGGAGATGATGATTTGAGGAGGTAGAGAACCTCCGTAACGCGACATCAGAGTCACACCTGCATACTTGCCTGCCATAGCATTATTAAAACTCTCGAGCGATGGTGTTGCACTGCCCAAAATGCTCTTTGCGCTGTGTAGTGATGCCAGCATAATGGCAGCATCACGCCCATTGTAGCGAGGGTTTGGCTCGGTCTGCTTATAGCTGCTGTCGTGCTCCTCGTCAACCACAACAAGCCCTAAGTTTTTGTATGGCAAAAAGAGAGCAGAACGCGCACCGACAATAAAGTTGCCAGATGGGGCACGCAACATATCCATATATATCTGCGTACGGCGTACGGCGGTAAGTTTAGAGTGGTAAGCTATAACCCTCTGACCAAACATTCGCTCCATACGCTCAACAAGTTGTGCGGTGAGCGAAATCTCGGGAACCAGCAGCAGTACATCCTGCCCATTGTCAAGCGCACGAGCAATAAGGTGGGTGTATATCTCGGTCTTGCCAGAGCTTGTAACGCCGTGCAGGAGTGCCACATTGCAGAGCTTCAGACCATCGTCTATGCGCTGCAGTGCAGAGCTCTGCTCTTCGGAGAGTACGGGTAGTAAAGAGGGTGTAATAGGCAGCAGCTGAGGCTGGCAGTCACGCTCGTAAACCTCTAATATATCGCACTTTATAAGGGCGTTGATAGTTGCGCTGTCGGCAGCTGTCTCTTGTCGGACAAGCTGGCCGCCTGCGGCGTTAATCTCTGCAATAAGGGCGGCACGGCGAGGTGCTCGACGCGCTATCTTTGCAAGCTCTTCATCTGCTACCTCTCGCTTCAATCGAAGCACGCGCTCTTGTGGCAGGGCATAGGGTTGATAGAGCTCCTGGCTCTTGGCGTGTGGCTTTACAAGTGAGGGCAGGGCCACGCGCATAACCTCGCCAATGGTCGACATATAGTACTCGGCAAGCCAACACCAAAATTTAATCTGGGTATCAGATAGTATCGGAAAGTCGTAAAGTCGCTTAAGCACAGGTTTGACCTTACCTGACTTGGGAGGGTTGTTGTGCAGACAAAGCACTATGCCGGTATAGATACTATTCTGCCCAAACTGCACAGCCACAGCCTCTCCGACCTTAAGATCGGGGATGTGGCTTACGGCAAAGGTATAGCTCGGTTGGGCCAGCGGAAGTATAATATCGGCAAAGTTCATACGACAAAGATAGTAAAATTTAGATATCATTGTTCCTCTTTTGTGTTTAGAATCAGCTTTTGATTTTGTTTTTATCGTTGCAAAGCGTATCTTTGCACCGTATGTTGCGAAAAATGTGGATATACACCGTTTTGCTGGCGACCATTATTATGGTCGCTCCTCTATTCGCACACGCGCACGTGCCATCGCGCGAGGCCAGACACACATTGCTCGCGGCAGATACTATGCTTACGGTTGATCCCGTAGCTGTTACGGCAGTAAAGCACGAGAGTCGCTTGGCTCAGAGTGCTGTGGCTTCGACAGTGCTCGACCTTAAGACGATTGAGAGTCAGGGCATTGGCGGTGTGAAGGATATTGCAACCGCTGCACCAAATTTCTTTATGCCCGACTATGGTTCGAGAATGACCTCGTCGATATATGTCCGTGGCCTTGGTGCGCGTATTGACCAGCCCGTGGTGGGTATGACTGTGGATAATGTGCCTATTGCTGACAAAAATCTATATGATACAACCTTGCCTGATATTGAGCGCATAGAGGTGTTGCGTGGTGCGCAATCTACACTCTATGGCCGAAATACGATGTGTGGCGTGGTGAATATCTACACTCTTTCACCGCTGAGATATCAGGGAGTGAGAATCCGTGCCGACTATGGCTCGATGAATAGTTATCGTGTAGGTGCATCGGCATACTTTAAGCATCGCGCAGGGTTAGGTTCATCAATATCGGCGCAGTTTGGCCATAGCGACGGATATTTTCGTAATAGCTACGACAATGCTCTGCTTGAAAGGTATAACAATGGCGATGTGAGAACTAAGTTTCAGTGGCGTAAGAACTTCTTGAGCATTGACAACACTCTTGCCTTTACAATTTTGCGCCAGAATGGCTATCCATACACATACCTGGGTGCTGTGAAGGCAGAGGATGAGCAGAACCCGTCGCTGGTGGGCACTATCTGCTACAACGACCCTGCACTGTATAACCGCATCGGCATTACCGAGGGTCTTACGGCGCGTCACGATTGGGAGCGCATATCGCTGACAAGCATTACGGCATATCAGTACCTTGATGACCGTATGGTTATGGATCAGGATTTCCTGCCGCAGAGCTACTTTACCCTTGAGCAGGCAAAGCAGCAGCACGATATTTCGGAGGATATAGTCATCCGCTCGCGTACGACAAGCAACTATAAGTGGATGGCAGGTGCCTTTGTCTTCTACAAGCATCAGAAGATGCAGGCCCCTGTGACATTCCTTACTGATGGTATCGAAAATCTGATTCTAAAGAATATAAACCAACATAGCGGCTATCCTGGCGAGTATCGCTGGGGTAAGGCTGATGGCTCTATGGGCGATACGCTGTTACTGGGTAGTGACTTTGTAACTTCGACTATTGGCTGGGCAGTGTACCACGAGTCGAGTCTTAAGGCTGGCGGCTGGAATCTTACCTTCGGCTTGCGCCTTGATAGTGAGCATATATCTATGCGCTATCACAACTTTACAGATAGCTACTATACCGCCTTCCCGAGCGATGCAACCAAAAATCCTGCGGAGGTGGCTCTCAAGATTGATGACCGCAGTCGACTGCGCAAGCACTTTATGGAGTTACTGCCTAAGTTGACAGCGACATACAACATCTCGGAGCGTAATAACCTATATCTCTCGATAACAAAGGGTTATAAAGCAGGTGGTTTCAATACCCAGATGTTCTCGGAGGTGTTGCAGCGTAGAGTTAAGGACTATATGGGTCTGTATCAGGATCTTGATGTTGAGAATATCATCTCTTACGACCCGGAGAAGAGTTGGAACTTTGAGGTGGGAAGCCACTTTTCGACTGCTGATGCACGATTTAGAGGCGATGTAGCGTTATTCTGGATAGAGTGCTTTGACCAGCAGCTGACCGTCTTTCCTGAGGGACAGACTACGGGTCGAATGATGACCAACGCAGGTAGAACACGCAGCTTTGGTTGCGAGGCTTCATTTGTAGCTGAGCTGACTAAGGGGCTGAACCTCAGTGGAGCCTATGGTTATACCAATGCCCGCTTTAGGAAGTTTAGCAATGGCGGGGTTGACTATGCGGGCAATGTGATTCCATATGCACCGCAGAATACACTCTCGCTGCGACTTGGTTATACGATAGATGTGAAGAGCAGCTGGCTTGAGCATATAACCCTTAGCGCGAGCGGTTATGGTGCAGGTCGCATATATTGGAATGAGGATAACAGCATCAGTCAGCCATTCTATGCCACACTCGATGGCACGGTGCGCTTTGATAGTAGTGTGTGGTCGGTAGATGTGTGGGTAAAGAATGCAACAAATACCCGCTACGACCTCTTCTACTTTGAGAGTATGGGCAATAGCTTCTTACAGCGAGCAAAGGGTGTAACCTTTGGGGTACGAGTGGCGTTGAGCCTGTAGAGACTACGGATTAATTAAAACAAAAAATAAAATGGTAAAAAGTATGAAAAAAATTATGTTTGTGGCAGTTACGCTGATTATGGTTACTGCTTGTTTGGGGAAAGAGGAGCACAGCAACTCGTGGTCAACAACCATTAGTGACAATATGATCACTACCAATGTCAATACGGGTGAGTCATATACTGATGCTGCAATGGTTATTGTTGAGACTAAGGATATTTCAAAGCCTTATATCAACCTGACTATCGAGGGCGTTAGATTTGTAGCGATGATGCCCGATGTAAACTTTGTTCTTGAGAATGTTCCGTTCAAGCTCTACGCCTCTGACGACAAGAACGATCCGCTATATGGCTCGTGGGTATTCTCAGAGAAGTCTATCGTTCCGACTGTAGGTGGTGTGCCTCGTGAGGAGTATACAATGCTCAACTTCAACGGTACTATCTCTAACAACGGACTTGTTATTGACTTTGATGTAAACTTTGGCGGTGTTATTTACCACGCGACATTTGGCAAGAATGAGGCGTTGCAGACCTGGAGTGCAGAGTATGCCGCTTCGGCTATCGTGGTGATCAATCCTGGTGAGAACTCTACATCTACAACTGACGAGCTGACACTTCAATTCTCGCAGGCAAACCTCTCAAAGCAGGTGGTAGATATTACAGTT
Organism: Alistipes sp.; assembly: GCA_045654345.1. Taxonomy (GTDB): domain Bacteria; phylum Bacteroidota; class Bacteroidia; order Bacteroidales; family Rikenellaceae; genus Alistipes. The sequence continues at coordinate 7,949 of JAZOND010000019.1, forward strand.
AAGGATTTGCGCTTTGTACCGCAGATGCCTGAGGTTGTATTTGTGCTTAAGGATGTTCCGTTCTCATACTCTGAGGATGGTACTCGTCGACTCTTTAATGTTGCAAGCGTTGTGCCGCAGGTAAATGGCCAGGCGTATACACAGTACACAATGTCGACCCTTACAGGCTCGGTGTCAAATGGTGCACTTACACTTGACTGCGATATAACAGCGATGAATGCACATATTTCAATCTCTGGAACAGTAAACAAATAATAAAATCATATAGTTATGAAGGCTGAGTATAAGCAGTATGTAGAGGCTTTGATGGAGCTTGCTATCAGTGAGGATTTGGGTGATGGCGATCACACATCACTTTGTTGTATTCCGGCTACTGAGCGCGGACGAATGAAACTTATCTGCAAGCAGGATGGTATTATCGCAGGTATTGAGATTGCGCAGCTCATTCTGTCTCGTCTCGACCCAGAGGTTAAGGTCGAGCTGTTGCTTAAGGATGGTGACCGCGTAAAGGTTGGCGATATTGCATTCTATGTAGAGGGCCGTATGCAGTCACTGCTTCAGGCAGAGCGTATTCTGCTCAACATTATGCAGCGTATGAGCGGTGTTGCAACACAGACTGCTGTTTATGCAGACCGTATTGCCGACCTGCACACAAAGGTACTCGATACCCGCAAGACTACTCCAGGTATGCGCGTGCTTGATAAGATGGCTGTAAAGATTGGCGGCGGTGAGAACCATCGTATCGGTCTGTTCGATATGATTCTGCTCAAGGATAACCACATTGACTTTGCAGGTGGTGTGCGCAAGGCAGTTCTCGGTGCAAAGGAGTATCTGGCAGCAAAGGGTAAGAATATTCCTATCGAGTGCGAGGTGCGTACACTTGAGGATATTGATGAGGTATTTGCAGCTGGTGGCGTAGATCGTATTATGTTTGATAACTTCTCTGTAGAGATGACCGCTGAGGCGGTAAAGAAGGTGGCTGGTCGTTGCCAGACCGAGTCAAGTGGTGGTATTACACTCGAGACCTTGCGTGACTATGCGCTTACAGGTGTAGATTTTATCTCTGTAGGTGCGCTGACTCACCAGATCAAGTCTCTCGATATGTCGCTTAAAGCTTGTGAGTAGATTCCTTAGAACATATCCAGCACTAACTCTGTGGCGCACAGCACTGCTCTTTGTGGTGCTGATGCTCTGCAGAGTTGTATTTACAATATACAACTTAGATTCGTTAGGAGAGATAGAGTGGAGCGAGATTCCGCTGCTCTTCTATGGAGGTGTTAGATTCGATATTATCTCTGTCTGCTACGCTTTCGGTCTATGGATTGTGCTTAGCTTGCTACCGCTGCATATACGCGAGAAGAGATGGTATTGTAATATTCTCTATTGGTACTATGTGGTCGTGGGGGCAATATGCGTGGCTATAAACCTCTCTGATGCAGTCTACTTCCGCTATACGCAGAAGCGAATTACAGCTGAGGAGCTGTTTTTTGCCGATAACTCAAACTCACTACAGCTGATATTTAAGTTTTTAGGAGAGAATTTGCATCTGTTAGCCATTGGATTGGTGTTGATAGCGTTGTTGGCGTGGGGCTATCGTCGTAAGACGGCTGTTGAGGCTATGCTTCGCAGCTGGTACTTTTATGTAGGCAATACGATTGTGTTGTGTCTTACAATGGTAGCCTGCGTGGCAGGTATTCGTGGCGGACTGAGTCGTATGGCTCGCCCTACGGCAATACCATACTCGCTTAAGTTTGCAAAGAGTAGCGATAAGGCAAATATAGTGCTCTCGAATCCATTCTGTATATTGCGTACGGCTGGAAATACAGCTATGTCGGTACCTCGGTATTTTGATGCTCAGGAGCTGGCAAGTGTATATACACCGTACCATATGCCTGCTGTTGATGCTGATTTTAAGCCTCGCAATGTGGTGATTTTTGTCATCGAGAGTATGTCAGCCGAGAACTCGGCATACCTTGCTCCAGACCTCTATGAGGGTGCTGAGCAGCGTGGCTATACTCCATTCTTGGACTCGCTTATGCAGAACGGATACGCCTTTAAGCGTATGTATGCCAACGGCAAACGCTCGATACAGGCTCTTCCGTGCGTATGGGGTTCTATACCATCGCTTGTTGAACCGTTTGTGCTTATGCCTCAGTCGCTGGGTCAGAGTAAACCTCTGCCTGCACTGCTCAAGGAGCGCGGCTATTCGACAGCATTCTTCTGTGGCTCAGAGAGTGGATCTATGGGCTTTGATGCCTATGCTATCTCGGCAGGCTTTGATACCTGCTTGAGCAAGGAGGATTACGAATCTGAGTATGGATACGATGACTTTGACGGCTATTGGGGTATCTGGGACGATAAGTTCCTTGGCTATATGGGACAGTATATAGATACTATGCCGCAGCCATTCCTTGCCTCGGTATTTACCATCTCGTCTCACCACCCGTTTGTAACTCCTGAGCGTCTTAAGGGTCGTTTGCCTAAGGGGCATACCCTTATGCAGCCGTGTGCCGCATATCTGGATGGCGCAATTGAGCAATTCTTTGCTGATAATAGCGGTAAGGAGTGGTTCGATAATACGATATTCGTCTTTGTGGCCGACCACGTATCTTGCGAGCACTATGCCGAGCGAACCAATAGCTCGCCTGGCGATTTCCATATTATAGGTGCGATGTATACCCCTGACGGTAGTCTTAAGGGTGAGTGTTTAGAGCCTGTGTCTCAGATAGATATAATGCCTACGCTGTTGGGTGTGCTGGGCTATGATGCTCCATATTTTGCCTATGGTAGGGATGTGTTTGCGGCTGATGGCCAGCCTGTTACTATTGTCTACGACAACGGAGTATATAAGGCCTTTACAACTGAGCACATACATATCTTCAGGGATGGAGCGGTGAGAGAGGTTTATGCTATTGACGATATTGGCAGTCAGAATAATCTTATACAGACAGACTATAGCTCGGATGTCGAGAGACTGATAAAGGCATATGTGCAGCAGTATTATGAACACGCAGAGCGTAAGAGCTATGTGGTTCCCGATTCACTTCTGCCCACCAATAGTGGTATATAGCAGACCGCAAAAATAACCCCTAATATTTATTTGAGATGAGAGCCGAATTTGTACTCAAGCAGATTGCTGCAGATGATATCGAGCAGCTGAGCTGTCTTGCGGTAGAGGCTTTTCGTGAGGATAGCTACTTCAGAGAGGCTTTTAAGGCGGATGATTTAGATTCGACGCTATATGACATATTCAAGCAGTGTGCATCAATATGCTTGGAGTGTGGAAAGGTCGTTGGGGCCTTTGAGTCTGCGACCAATACTATGGTCGGATTTGCGCTGATGTTCGATTTTAATAATGTGCGCGAGAAGCATCCTCAATACTATAAGAAGATATTCCCAGAGGCATTAGGCCTTAATAAACTCTCGGCAAAGGTTGAACAGATTGTTGGCAAGTACTCTGAATATCTCTATATTCTGGCTCTTGGAGTCTCTCCTTCGTGGCGTAAGCGTGGCATATGCTCGCTGATGATTGAGTGTATCAAGCAGAGCTATGTTCAGTATAATTTTATTGCCGACATCTCTAATGAGGCGATGTATGATATACTATGCAGCAAGTTTGAGTTTGAGAGTGTAGGTAAGGTTGAGCAACTGAGTCTCGTTCGTTCACTAACCGACCTTTCGGAGAGAATAGATGCCTGCTACTCGATGGATGATGTGGCGTTTCTTGCGCCAAATGACTTTGATGCTCAACTTCTACCAGAGGTTAAGAGCTGTCAGAGAGATGTTGAGGTGGGTCATCTTGCACAGCAAAGCGGTTCGCTACACTTTATGCAGGATATTCAGCAGGGCGTGGTGGCGCAGATTGTTGTTGGATCAATTAAAACATTGCAATATTGGCAGCGACTTATCAACCCTCTGCTGGTGGAGGAGATTGTGGTTGATATTAATGGCCGCGATGTTTTATGCTATGTGCAGCAATCATTAATTGGATTAGACACAGATACTTGCCTGAGGAACTTAAGTGTCGCTAAGCAGTATGCCGAGGAGTTTGATCTTGGATGCGACATCTTTACCTGCGTACCAATTGAGTACGAGCAGATATCTAAACTTGTTGAGTCATCTCAGAGACCTGTCAATATCCAAAAGGTTGTAGACTGTCTGACCTTTAGAACTGACTTTGAGACGGGTGTCTTTGGCGATTATAATGACTCTGATAGCCAACTCTCAAAGCGAATAGAACGCCGATATTTGGGCTGTTATGGTTTGCGAATATATCAGGAGAGCGCAATGTCCTCGTTTGGCTGCGCTTTTGATGATAGCAATATAATTAGCGAGAATCTAACCATTGGCGTTGTGGTGTCAGTTGACCGCCAGACATCGTGTGGCGTGCTGCACCTACTGCTACTATCTCCAAATGTGCCGTTGACACAGTATTTAGACTCTGTGTCGCGTAATCAGTTGATTATAAATATAGACGGCGAGTCGAAGAGTCTATTTGCATACCTTGAGGAGCAATTTGCAATCTATAAAAGAGGTGCATCGAAGAACTATGTCTGCCTTCACGAGGATAGAAAGAAGTTGGACAACCAGCTGCTGGCATCTGTGCTCTACTCGGAGACATACTATAGAGACGAAGAGGGCCTTGGTCAGGTTATAGACCCGGGAATAATGGATCAGGTAAACTTGGAGATGGGTCTGTCGCAGTATAACTATGCGGTGGCATATTTCCATAGAAATACATTGGTGCAGATTGCGCCGTTAAAGTGCGGCTTGTCCGACAGAATACTAAGCCAGACGGTGGCTCTGTTCTATGTGGAGATGGTGATGTTTGAAGAGTCAACCATAGGAAGTATGACATCCAAGATAATCAAATTCTTGGCTGATATTGATAATGATAAAACTAAGAAAACATTAGAGAATATCGCCACATTGTATGATGAGAATGCAAAGTCAATGGCATTCTGGGATTTGAAGCTCAACTACCCATCGTCAATGGTCTCGATAGATAGAATCAGAGAGGCTTTTCAGATTGAAAAGCACCGAGAACAGCTCGAGCTTAAGAAGATGCAGTTGCTCAATATCTCGGAGTCGCATAGTAATTTGAACTCCTACATTGAGAGTCAGGTGGTCTCTGTGGTTGGTGCTTTGTTGACCATTATCTCGCTGCTTGATTGCTTATTTACCCCTGATAAGCGCATACAGCTGTTGGTAGCTCCGGTGTTTATGCTACTGTGTTTGTGGTATTTACATCGTTCAAGAGGTAAACGCAAAAAATAATATATATCCTATATAAGTAGCCCCTGGAGTTCTGCTCTTGGGGCTGCTTGTGTTTACTCTGTTTGTCGATTTGGCCAAAAAATTGAGCAGTATCTTGTACTATGTGTCAAAATATGTTGGTAAAGTTATAATGCGCTTGTAAATTTAGAGTAAATGTATTAACTTTGTAATGAGTAGTTTCAAATGTTTCAATTGTAAGATGGGTATTATTTCGCGATATATACCTCTGCAGTGGCAGAATAGGGTGAGCCTGGGTGTAAAGCTGCTCAGCTTTGTAGTCTCTGTGCTATTTTTTGCCTCAGCCATTATCGACTACGGCTTTGATTTGAGTCAGGTCGAGATGGGGTATGTACATAAGGTTTATCGCTTTGCCCAATTCTACTTTGTGGCAATATATACTCTGCGTCTGGCAACAAATTGGCGGCATATATGGCGACACAACTTTGTCTCGACGGTGGTGTTCGGTGTGCTGTTATATCTCTCTATACTGCCCGATATATGGCCTGCAGTGTCGGCTCCGCAATGGTTAGTGCGCTACTATCCCGCATTCTCGGGCAAGATATATATGCTGATTATTGTGGGTCTGTTTGCACTGATGGAGGTGTCTCGTGGCGTGGTGAGCATTATCCGCCGTAGGACAAACCCTGCGCTGCTGATGGCTACGGCGTTCCTTATTATAATATTCTTTGGAACCATACTGCTAATGGTGCCCCGCTCGACCCTCGAGGGTGTGACGCTGCCGCTGGTAGATGCGCTATTTGTCTCGACAAGTGCCGTCTGCGTTACGGGTCTTAGCACGGTAGATATAGCCTCAACATTCTCTACTGAGGGTATTATAGTCATCGCCCTGCTTGTGCAGATAGGTGGATTGGGCGTGATGACAATCACCAGCTTCTTTGCCCTCTTCTTTATGGGTAATACGGCACTCTATGACCAATTTGCACTGCGCGATATGGTGGGTTCAGATACATTCTCGTCGCTGATGTCTACGCTGTTATATATCCTCGGCTTTACGATAGGAATAGAGATTATTGGCGCGGCGGCAATATGGACCACCATCCACGGCACGCTGGGTATGAACCTTGGTGATGAGATACTATTTTCGGTGTTTCACTCTATCTCGGCATTCTGTAACGCGGGATTCTCGACGCTGCAAGGTAACCTTGGCAACGCGATGATTATTCAGCACCATAGTAGCTTCTTCCTTACAATTTCGATACTCATTGTGCTTGGTGGTATCGGTTTCCCGATACTTGTAAATCTTAAGAATGCGCTGTTTTACTATATCCACTATGGCTTTGCTAAGCTTGTGCGTAAGCAGACACCAATGCGTATACCTCACTTGGCGCAGCTAAATACCAAGATTGCAATTACTGCAACCGTTGCTCTTATTGTTGTGGGTACGCTGGCTATTGCCATCTCTGAATGGAATGGGGCCTTTGCGGGTATGAGTTTTGGCGAAAAGTTGTCGCAGAGTATATTTAATGCCGTCTCTCCGCGTACGGCAGGCTTTAATAGTGTCAACCTTAGTAACTTTGCACTTCCGACGCTGGTGTTCTATATTATACTTATGTGGATTGGTGGTGCCTCGCAGTCAACGGCAGGTGGTATTAAGGTAAATACTATAGGAGTGGCCTTTGCCTCGTTTATGTCGGTTGTGCGTGGACAGAAGAGCGTGACTATGTTTAATCGTGAGATTACCGACCACTCGGTTAAGCGTGCCTATGCTACCATATTCGGCTCGATAATGGCTATTGTATTCTGCTTTGTGGCTCTGATGATTCTCGAGCCTAAGATTCCGCCATTCGAGCTATTCTTTGAGACCATCTCGGCCCTTGGTACAGTTGGCTCGTCGTTGGGCGTCACGCCTCTGTTGGGGGTAACAAGTAAGATTATTGTGGCGGTGATGATGTTTGTGGGTCGCGTGGGAATCATTACGGTGGCAATGAGCCTCTTTGGCCGTAAGGAGCACCCGCACTACCGCCTGCCTGAGGAGAATGTAATAATAAACTAAGTATGAAATTTTTGGTTATCGGATTGGGCAACTTCGGTCAGACCCTTGCCCAGAGACTTACAGACAACGGACACGAGGTTATCGGTGTAGATAGCAACAGCCATCGAGTAGAGGAGATAAAAGATAGAGTGGCATTTGCCTATATTATGGATGCTACCGACTCTTTGGCTCTGCGCTCGTTACCTTTTGACGATATAGACCGCACCATCGTGGCTATAGGTCAGAGTATGGATCACTCGCTACGTATAGTGGCTATGCTTAAGCAGATGAAGGTTGAAAATATATATGCTCGTGCCCTGGACTCTGTGCATAAGAGCATACTTGAGGCGATGGGTATAACCAAGATTTTTATACCTGAGAGCTACGCGGCCAAGATGTTTGCCGATAAGTTTAGTGACGATGCTGTAACCACAGAGGAGCTTCTGTAATGCTATCTGCCCTAAAGAGTCTATACCGACTACTTATTCCCGCCGTCTGTCCCGTCTGCGGAGCTGTTCTTTCTGCCGATAGCTCTGAGGTGTGTATGGAGTGTATGATGCATCTGCCATATACACACCTATGGGCTGCCAGTCAGAATGCTATGGAGCAGCGACTGAGCGGTAATATTCCCGTAGTTCGTGCAGCGGCTCTGTTTTGGTTTAGGGAGCAGAGCAAGTGGCGCAGTGTTATTCACGATTTTAAGTACCATAACCAATGGTATATAGCAGGGCAGATGGGGCGTCTGTGTGCACAAAGGTTTCAGGAGAGTGGATTCTTTGACGATGTAGACCTTATTATACCTGTGCCGCTACACCCGTGGCGTCGTCTTTCGCGCGGATACAACCAGTCTGAGTATATTGCGGCAGCAATCTCGCGCCAGACCAAAATTCCATATTGTTTTAATGCTGTGCGTCGTTGTAAGAACAACCCGCCGCAGGTGAGTCAGGACTATAGCTCTCGCTGGACAAATATAGAAGATATCTTTGCCGTATCGCGCCCAGAACTACTTGAGGGTAAGCATATTGTTATTGTCGACGATGTATTTACCACGGGTGCAACAATTATTACGCTGGCCAAGATAATACTCAAAGCCTGTGGAGGCAATGTGCGCATATCGGTGGCAACATTGGCCGTCTCGCAGCATATCTCGGAGGCACAATAGCGCGCTGATACAAAGAAATTAATCGGTCCGCTTTTAAATCTCGAGCGAAATTACTACCTTTGTAACAATTTGAATAGATATTGTATTATGGCAAAGGAGTATAAGCAGTCGCAGAAAAATAGAGAGGCATACGCAGCCCTTGTTCCTGAGGAGGTTGGCGGATTAGTTCCACCCCAGGCTGTAGAACTTGAGGAGGCGGTGCTCGGTGCGTTGATGCTGGAGAGCGACTCGGTAACTACCGTTCAGGAGTACCTGTCTGAGGATTCGTTCTATACAGAGGAGCATCGTATAATCTATCACGCCATCAATGAGCTATCTACGGTAGGTAAACCCGTTGATATATACACAGTTACAGAGTATCTGAAGGCTAATCGCCAGCTTACAAAGGTGGGTGGTGCGGTATATCTTGCACAGCTGACCCAGAAGATTGGTGCTGCGGCAAATGTTGAGTTCCACGCCCGAATTATTGCGCAGAAGTATGTGCAGCGCGAGCTTATTTCGTCGGCAGTAGAGATTCAGCGTCGTTCGTATGACAGCGCAACCGATGTTACGGATCTTATCGGCTTTGCAGAGTCGTCTATCCTCCGCGTGACTGAGGGCCATATTAAGCGTAGCGTGCAGGACTCTGCATCTATCCTCGATAAGGCGATTAAGCAGATTGAGGAGGCGGGCAAGAACGACTCTCGCTATAGCGGAGTGTGTACGGGCTTTACCGATCTGGACAATGTTACGCTTGGTTGGCAGCCGTCAGACCTTATCATTGTTGCGGCGCGTCCATCTATGGGTAAGACCGCATTTGTGCTCTCTATGGCGCGAAATATGGCTATTGACTATCAGTCACCTGTGGCATTCTTCTCGCTTGAGATGTCGGCTATTCAGCTGATGACGCGACTTATCGTTGCCGAGACAGGTCTGGATAGCAAACTTATTCGTAGCGGTAAGCTCACTCCAGCAGATTGGAACCACCTTATGGTTGCCTCAAAGCCGCTTGGCGAGGCAAAGTTATATATTGACGATACCCCTGCGCTATCTATCTTCGAGTTCCGCTCAAAGGTGCGTCGACTCCATACTCACCACGGCATAAAGATTATTATTGTCGACTACCTGCAGCTGATGACAGCGGGTAATATGAGTGGAGGTGCTAATGGTAACCGTGAGCAGGAGGTGGCATTTATCTCGCGTACGCTCAAGGCGATTGCCAAGGAGCTTAATGTGCCTATTATTGCCCTCTCGCAGTTGTCTCGTAATACCGAGTCTCGTGGTGGAACCAAGCGACCACAGCTCTCTGACCTTCGTGAATCGGGTGCAATCGAGCAGGATGCCGATGTTGTAGCATTTATCCACCGTCCTGAGTACTACGGTTTTACCGAGACTGAGGATCATACAAGCACCAACGGACTTGCAGAGATAATCCTCGCTAAGCACCGTAATGGTGAGGTTACCGATGTCAAGATGCGATTTATCAAGGAGCAGGCACGCTTTGCCAACCTTGATCTTACTATGCAGAGCCGAGGTGTTCCGCAGGGCGAGCAGTATGATACATACGAGTCTCCTGCACCGGCAGCGGGAGGTGTAGGTATGGGTGCAGCATCGCCACTGCAGAATATGACGGGTGCCGATGAGTTTGCTCTGCCGCCTGCAGCAGCTCCACGACCAGCAGTGGCTCCTGTCTCTGACGATGTGCCATTCTAAGGCTCTATAGACTATGAAATACGACTTTGACGCTATCATCCCTCGTAATGGCTCGGGGGCAATTAAGTGCGACGGACTTATGCAGTGGTATGGCAAGGGCGATCTGCTGCCTATGTGGGTCGCTGATATGGACTTTGCCACTCCCGACTTTATTATCGAGGCTCTTAAGGCACGCCTTGACCATCCTATTTTTGGTTATACTATGGAGCCGGAGCGTTACCGAGGCTCTATTGTCGATTGGGTTGCCCGTCGTCACGGCTGGAAGATTGAGCAGCAGTGGATATCATTTATCCCCGGTATTGTCAAGGGTATAGCTATGGCAATCGGGGCACTGCTTAAGGCGGGAGATAAGGTTATTATACAGCCACCTGTATACCATCCGTTCCGCAATGTGGCCGAGCATAACGGTTGTCAGGTTGTCGAAAATCCACTTATCGAGCGTGGCGATGGCAGCTACTCTATGGACTTTGACCATCTGGAGAGTGTGGCCGATGGCTGTAAGATGCTTATCCTTGCAAATCCGCATAACCCTATAGGCATACTTTGGGATCGAGATACCCTTGTGCGCCTTGCACAGATATGCCATAAGAGAGGTATTGTGGTCATCTCTGACGAGATTCACTCTGATATGGCACTATGGGGCAAGAGTCATATCCCATTTGCATCGGTTAGCGCAGAGGCAGCAGAGTGTAGCATAACCTTTGGTGCACCGTCAAAGACATTCAATATTGCAGGTATTGTAAGTTCGTATGCCATAGTGCCAAACCAGCAGCTGCGTAGTCGATTCTTTGGCTATATGGAGGGCAATGAGCTTAATCAACCAAATATATTCTCAGCTATTGCGACCATTGCCGCCTTTGATAATGGCGATGATTGGCGTGAGCAGATGATTAGCTATGTTGAGGCCAATATCGAGTATACGATAGAGTACTGCAAGCAGCATATGCCGCAGATAGTTGCTCTTCGCCCCGAGGCATCGTTCCTCGTGTGGTTAGATTGCCGAGCTCTAAACATTAGTCAGGAGGAACTTGTAAGCCTATTTATAGACAAGGCACATTTGGCCCTTAACGAGGGCGCTATGTTTGGTATTCAGGGCCGTGGATTTATGCGCCTTAATGTTGGTACGCCGCGAAAGGTGCTTCATCAGGCTCTTGAGCAACTGAGTGATGCCGTAAATAACATTTAACTAATTTATAGAACATCCTAAAAGAATGAAACAGATTGTAATTACCGTGATTTTATGTGCTACAGTACTTGTGGCACTTCGTATGGCTCTGCCAAAGCAGGAGAAGAGTCAGACTGTTATTGAGGCTATTTATGCCCGTCGCAGTATCCGCCAGTATAAGGATACCCCTGTTGAGCGCGAGAAACTCGAGCAGGTAGCTTTAGCCGGTATCGCAGCTCCAAATGCGATGAACCGTCAGGCGTGGGCAGTACGCATTGTTGATAGCAAGGAGTGGATTGATGGGTGTACAGCTGCATTTGTGCCAACTATTGAGGGTACACCATTTGGAGCGCACCTGCTTACCCCAGACTTTAAGAATATGTTCCGCAATGCCCCTGCAGTTATTTTTGTGGCAGCAGAGCCTTCAAACTATGCAGGCGTTGATTGCGGTATTTTGGCTCAGAATATAATGCTTGCAGCATACGAACTTGGTCTTGGTACTTGCTGCCTCGGTAGCCCTGTAGGCTTTATGCACTCAGAGGCTGGCGCACAGTATCTCAAATCGCTCAACCTGCCTGAGGGTTATGCTCTGCAGTTTGCCATCGCTATTGGTTATGGTGACGAGACTCCAGAGGCAAAGCCACGCGATACGAGCAAAATCTCATTTGTTGAGTAGTAGAAGACTACGAATAAAAAAACAAGCGTGTATCGGTTGATACACGCTTGTTTTTATTTATAGCAACCTATTAAGGACGGCTGCGGGAGATGAACTTTGCACTGACATAGGCCTTTGTGCCATTGAACTTGATTGTTGCCCAACCATCATCGATAGTATATACTTGAACTGACTGACCTGGGCTGAGAACTCCCAGAACGGTAGCGTTGTTATATGGCTCCTGACGAATGTTGAGTTTGTCCTTTGCGGTGCAGTAGTATGTCGTAGTGGCGTTGGTTGTCGTAACGTGTGTAGGATTATACGACTTGCCTCCTGATATACGATCAACAATTTCCACAATTTGAGGTGAGAAGATTACACCTAAAATGATTATGATCATTGCAAGAAGTGTGTATATATTATAGAATATATATCTTACTATGCGGGCAAACAGACCTGCAAAGAATCCCATAATAATACCACCAAAGGCAACGATGTAGATTCCGATACCTATGCCGATAGCGCCGACAACAATACCCCAGAAGACGCTTCCGGTGCTGATAGCTCCAATAAGCAGACCCAGACCTCCGATAATACCGAAGATAACAGTCCAAACTGTTGGGTCGCCAATGTTATCAATGTGATCCTCAAACCACTCGCCGATATTTGTGACAACGGAGTTCATTTTGCTCCATAATCCACCTCCGGAGCTCTTTCTTGTTTTGGTTGTTTTAGAGCCACCCTTTCTTGTGATATAGAGGCTTGTGGAGTATATGCGAGTATTCTCGTAGTAGAACTCTACTCTATAGGTTCCCTCCTCGCTGTAGAGCGTACCATCGCTATTTCCCCAGCTAACCATAGTCTGGTAGAAGTTGGTATCGACCTTGGAGAGGTCTATGCGGCTCTGGTAGCGACCCGAGCTTGAACCATTGCTGGTGAGGATTTTGCCACTTGGGCTAATAGTCTTAATCCAAATCTGGCCGTTAGCTATCGAGCGATGAACATCGAAGTGTACCACAGGGGCAAGGAACTGAACATCGGTATAGAGTGCACTGCCCTCCGGACGAATGACATTACCACTTTGGTCAAGATCCTTGAAGCCTACCTTAGTGATGGTCAGCGGCACAGATGTAGATGTTTGCGGTGCCACCCTTGGTGTCTGGGTAGGTGTTGAGGTCTGCTTTGGCTTCGGAGCAGGTGCAGGGGTGGTCTTGCCACTTAAGTCATAGATGGTAAATGTGGTCTTGTAGATACACTTGCCATTGTAGTAGAACTCAATGTGGTACTGACCAGGGTTTTCGTATGCCGTCTTCTTCTTGTTTCCCCAGCCGCCAAGGCTATGTGAGTATGAACCCTTAGAACTCAGGGTCAGCGTGCCCTTGGTGTTGGAGCTGGTGACAACTCCGCCCTTAGGGTCGATAATTTTGTAGTAGATCTCTACCTTGCCTACAGCGTTGAGTACGGTATATGACACGGTAGGGCACAGATAGGTTACATCGTTATATAGTTTACTGCCCAGGCTGCGGATAACATTGCCATCGAAGTCCTCGTCCGAGAATGTTACTCCCGTAATCTTGATTGGAATGCCCGAGGTGGTGCTGCGCTTGATAGTTGATGCGCCCACCTTAACGCCACCGGTGATAATCTCGTGGAAAGTACGACCCCACTCCTCCATAGATGGACGATTGTTCGGATCTGAGGCGAAGGCGCGCTTAAAGAGAGTCTGGATGGAGGTTGGCAGGTTGTAGAAGTTCTGTTGGAGGTTGAATCCCTTTGGCAGAGATATATACTTCTGCTTCTCACCAAAGGCAAACAGACCATTAGCAATACAGTCAGCAAGCTCGGTGCAGTTGTCGTACGGCGACTTGAGCACAGTACCCGAATATGGGTGTGTACCTGTCAGAATCTGGTAGAAACAGATTGCTGCAGCAAAGTAGTCGCACTGCAGAGTGTACGGGTTATTGCGCTTCTGAATATCCTTGCCCTCAGGAGCAAAGTAGTCAGGGGTGTATGCCGTAGCAGGGTGGAGTATGCGTCCATTCTCTGAAATCTGGATAGAGTCGGTATCCATAATCGATACCTTACCTGTGCCTGTAGCGTCAATATTCTCAGGCTTGAGGTCTACAAGTACATATCTACCCGTAGAGTGAATGGTGTGCAGCGCAATGGCAACATTACAGAGCATCTTTACGCGGTTGACAATACCCTCCGGGGTGTCAAGCTCATACTTGTTGTGCCACTCAACCTTATTTTTGTAACGCTTAATTTGTGCCAGAGGCTTGCTGCGATATACCGAGAGGATTGTAAGGTCGTGACCCTTTGGGAATGCCAGCGGCATCATATAGCCGATAAACTCCTTGCTGGTGTTGTACACAAGGGCTGTAGGCCAACAGATGCGGAACGAGGTGTCGCGGATGTTCTGTGGCGGATGAGTAACCATATACTCAATCTTCTTGTGCATCTTCTCAGCGTCGCGGATGTAAATCTTGATACAATAGTCGGCACTATACTGCGAGGTGAGGATATTGTGCACAGCACCCTGTCCACCCTTGCCAAGCGGAGTGTCGTTAATCTCTATTGTCTCAAAACTTGCCGTTGGCGACTTCTTGATAAGTATCTTCATTGGCTTCTTAGTGTTTTGTTATTTAAATACGCCGAAGAGCATTGTGCGGTCGTCGTGCTCTGCCTTGCCGGCTCTTGTGCCGACATTGATAATCTCAATAAGTCGGTCCAGACGCTGCTCCGGAGTAAGGTCGCGGTTCATCTCCTCAAGCAGAGGGTTGAAGAATCCTGCAAATGGTACATTAGGGTCGTAGTAGTGGCCTGTCTGCTCGTCGCGAGCATAGCAACTCCAGGTGATATTCTCACATCCGTCGCTCATAAGCACCACAACCTCAGGAAGCTCGTTTACCACCCTTACATCAGGTAAAAAGGCCCCTGACATAGTAAATGCCGGTACACGATTCTGCTCCCAATCGTTAGGGATAAAGACGGTTGAAGAAGCCTCATCGCCCTTGTGTGGGGTCATCAGTGCCTTCCACTCGCCCGCCTTGCTCTTATAGCCCATTCGACCATCACCAATATGGGCGGTGAGCATACCGTTAGGGGTGATGAGCATAAGGATAACGGTTGCGTTGAAGTCGCGTGCAGTCAGCGGCTTATTGATTTGTGCAATAAGATCCTGCTTCTGGCTCTCCAGTTTGCCACGAACAACTAAGTCCTCGGTTGCTGCTATGGTAGCCTCAAGCTCGGCAAGAGCAGCCTGCTTATCAGCCTTGTATTGGTCGGCCTTCTTTGCAGCCTGAGCGGTGATAATGCTCTTCATCGCAAGGAATATCTCGCGAATCTCAATATACCACTCCAACTCGGTAGGCATATAATTCTTCTCTATCCATCCCTTCTGTGCAAGCAGCTGTTTGATAAAGTTTACAACCATATCGCAGTTTGCCTTTGAACCACGGGCAGACTCGCGAGCAGAACCAGCACCATCGGAGGTAACAAGCAACTTCCAGCCTGGTGCAATCTCGGTATAGGCGTGGTAATCCTCGCACTGAGTGCCATCAGAGATATGGCTGCGACCCTGAATTGAGAAGCCGACAATATATTGGCTCTCATTAGCAATGGTTGTAACCACTCGGCGATCAGGATTGTCTAAATCTACACCCTTCTCAGGCTCTTGAGGCACCGCTACAGGGTCTGTGTCTGGCGCAGGGTTGTCCTCCTTCGGCTCGTCAGTCGGAGCATCTGCAGGCTCGTCGGCAGGGGCATCGACTGTCGGCTCATCTGCTGGAGCGTCTGCTGGAACTGTGTCAACCGTTGGCTCATCGGCAGGTACATCTGTAGGAGCATCAACTGCTGGCTCATCAGCCTTTGGGGCATCTGCAGGTGTGGTATCAGCCTGTGGCTCGTCTGCTGGGATATCCTTATTCGGCTCGTCAGTCTTTGGCTCGTCGGTCGGTGTATCAGTAGGGGTGTCGACCTTTGGCTCGTCCGTAGGGGTTGTATCCTGTGGCGGGGTTGGGGTAGTGTCTACTTTAGGCTTGTCGTCGGAGTTGTCCGAAAAGAGGTTTTTGAGTAAAGAACTTATTGTACCCATAGTAGTAGTTTTTAAGGTGTAAAATTTGCCAAAATAGAGGAGTATCCGCTTAATGCGGCTACGCCTCTATTTTGTATTGTGAAACGATGGCTTAGATATCGAAAGAGTTCATCCAAGCATCTGCACCCTCGCTGATGTTGACCTTCTCGCCCTCCTTGCTCTTTGATACAGTAGAGAGTGAGTTACTGAGCCACTTAAAGAACTCGGTAAACTTAGTACCAGAGAGTGGCAGAGCCTTGCCGCACATCTTGCGGAGCAGATCCATATTAGCCTCGCCTACGCCGATACCCATAACGAAGTACTTCTTACCCTCAGTCTCAGTAGCTACGCGGCTTGCGATAGCGTCGATATCTGCAACAGTTGCGCGATCGCCGTAAGGCTCACCGTCGGTAAGAACAACGATCCAAGGACGGTAGTACTTCTGGCCAGTCTCCTTATACCAAGCCTTGCGCTCCTCGACCATACGGATAGCCTCCTCCATAGCCACAACGGTCTCGGTAGTAGAACCGCGCTCAGTGAGTGTTGGTGGAACCTCGTCCTCCTCAAGCAGAGCAGGGTTGCGCAGAATCTGCGCCTCCTCGTCATACTGGATAATTGCAACCTCAAGCTGGTCGATAAGCTTCTCAGATACACCCTCGCCACCCTGAATCTCACTATAGAAATCTTTCATACCCTGGTTGAGGGCCTCAAGTCTTGCACCGCGCATAGAACCTGAAACATCCAGCACGAATACGCAAAGACACTTCATCTCTTGGTTTACTGCCGACTCGCCGGCAAATCTATTCTCCATACTCATAGTAATTGTTGGTTTTAGTTAAACTGTTACAAATTTATAAAAAAACTTTTTGAAATACAAAATATTTACAATCCATAATTCGCAAATGACGCTATATGTTCTTTATTGTCAAAATTGGGCCATCTAATGCTGTAAATATAGATGAAGAATTGCGAAAAATATTGCAACACTCGATGAAAATTACTATATTTGTAAAAAGATGTGACAATGTTTGATGCTATTAAAAATATGATGTCGGATTTGACTCCCAAGCGATGCGCGGTGTGTGACAAGGTGCTTGTCGGCAGGTATAGGGTTGACTTTTGGGGGCAGGGTTTCTGTGAGGAGCACGGGACAGAGTGTCTGTGTCAGAACTGTATGCGTGTTACACGGCCGACAGATATTCATCTACCTGATGGTCGCCATATATGTGCGCATTGTAAGGATAAGGTGGTTGTCAAAGATGCGCATATCGAGTGGGTATACTCGAGGCTGTTGGAGATATTTAAGAATAATTTTCTGACTCTGCCTGCGAAGATTTCGATAGAGATTGTACCACTTGCAAAGATGGCGCAGCTGTCACACGCTCCACAAGATCGTGTGCCTATGGGTCTTACGCAGTCGGGTGGCTCGGGGTTGTTTTTGGCGTCGATGCATCATAAGATTTATATGCGTGACTATCTGCACAAGGTGGTCTTTGGCGGAGTCCTTGCCCACGAGTTGTTGCACGTATGGCAGAACGAGCATCACATAAAGTTGCCGCAGCCGTATTGTGAGGGTTTTTGCAATATGGGAACATATCTATTTTACTCCTATCTGAATAATGAGTTGTCAGAGAAGTTGGTGGAGAATATGATGCGCAATCCCGACCCTATATATGGCGATGGATTTAGGACTGTAAAGCAGATTTTCGAGACGCGCGGCTCGCGTAACCTTGAAAAGACAATGGAGATACTTAAAAATTTACGATAGACTATGAAAGTGAATGTTATCAACCGTTCAGGTTTAGCACTCCCGCAGTACGAGACCCCACTCTCGGCGGGTATGGATTTAAGAGCTGCTATGGAGCAGAGTATAACACTTGCGCCACTTGAGCGTGCGCTGGTGCCGACGGGCCTTTATGTCGAGTTGCCCGAGGGTTATGAGATGCAGATACGCCCTCGCAGCGGACTTGCTGCCAAGCACGGCATTACTGTACTCAATAGCCCTGGAACTATAGATGCCGACTATCGTGGTGAGATAAAGGTGATACTTGTAAATCTGTCAAATACACCGTTTGAAATTGTGCCAGGTGAGCGTATTGCTCAGGCCGTTGTGGCTATTCACGCACGCGTAGAGTGGAATGAGGTTGAGTGCCTGACAGAGACTGAGCGCGGAGCTGGTGGCTTTGGTAGCACGGGTAAGTAGGCTGCGCCTATATATTGCACACATCCCTCCATTGGAGGGATTTTTTTGTTTTGGATGGCGCAATAGTTGCACGCATAAGAGTGTGGGCAAGTTTAAGTACAATATGGCGTTGGTGGCGGCCAATATTCTGTTTGGCGGCAACTTCTCGTTTTATGTCTCGCTGACGCGCTCGGGGATTGCCTTTCAGCAGATATTTATGATGCAGGTGGCAGTTGCAGCGGCGATATTTATCCCATTTGCCCTCTTCTCGAGGCGATCATACAAAATTACGGTTGAGGATTTTGGCAATATATTTATCGTGGCGATACTTGTTGTCTATGGCTGGATGTATATGCTACTTTGGGGTGCATCAAAAACCAGTCCGATAGATGCCTCGATAATAGCCACGCTCGGGCCTGTGTTTACGCTGATTGTGGCACATATAGTCTCACCTGTGCGAATGTCGGTAATCAAGGCGTTGGGTGCAGTGGTGGCACTCAGTGGGGCAGTAGTTTTGCTGTCGGATAGGGGGCTTAGTCTGATTGATACGGCAAGTGAGGGCTTTGGAAACTCGCTTGTACTATGCGCTGTGGTGGCGATAGCGACAAATACGGTGCTGATAAATAGACAGTTGCGCACCTATGGCGTGCAGGTGGTGATGGGGTGGTACTACATTATCGGTTTTATGATGGCCGCACCATTCTTTTTGGGTGATGTTATAAAACTTGACCTTATGGCATTGCCACTACTGACGCAGTTCGAGCTATTTTATGTAACCTTCTTGGGTACGGTGTTGCCGATGTGGCTGTTGTATCTCGGTGCCTCACACCTGACGGCTGTCCATACGGCGTTATATCGCTATCTGCAGCCCGTAGTGGCGGCGGTACTGTCGGTACTCAGAGGTCAGAATATAATAGACCGCGCCAATATTATCGGCGCGGCCCTTATCTTTACCGGAGTGGTGGGGGTTGTGGCTGGGAATATTATCAGCCGTAAGATTACTCGCGGTTCTTTGTATCAATGATGATTGTCACAGGGCCGTCGTTGACAAGCGATACCTGCATATCGGCACCAAACTGACCTGTCTCGACCTTCGTGCCCAGCATCTGCTCAAGGCGTGCCACAAATTGCTCGTATAGCGGGCGAGAGATAGGCTCGGGAGCAGATCGGATATATGATGGGCGGTTGCCCTTCTTGGTTGAGGCGTAGAGTGTAAATTGACTGACCACAAGTGCGCGACCTTCGGCCTGCGTAATGTCGAGGTTCATCACTCCATTTTCATCATCGAAGATTCTGAGTCGCGAAATCTTGCCTGCGAGCCACTCGATATCCTCTGCGCCATCTGTGGCCTCAACGCCGAGCAGCACGAGCACACCGCTGTCAATAGCACCGACAGTCTGTCCAGCAATATCTACCTTACAACCCTTAACTCGTTGAATAACAGCGCGCATAACTACAAACCTGCTTGAGATTGAGCAAAGAAGAGCCAGAGGTTATCATCTGTCGGCACGGGTGCCTCGATAGTCACCTGCTCCTTGCGTACGGGATGGATAAAAGACATACTGCGCGAGTGGAGCGAAATGCCGCCGTTAGGATTTGAACGCTTTGCTCCATACTTAAGGTCACCCTTAATTGGGCAGCCAATCTTTGAGAGCTGTGCGCGAATCTGGTGGTGACGGCCTGTCAGTAGCTCTACCTCTACAAGTGTGTAACGCTCAGAGGCTCCGAGAATAGAGTAGCGCAGTACGGCACGCTTAGCATCTCCCTTAGGGGCGTTATAGCAGTATGAGCGGTTGCTCTTGCCGTCACGCAGAATGTAGTGTATCAACTCGCCGCTTTCAGCCTGAGGGCGATTCTCGACCACAGCCCAATATCGCTTTGAGATCTCGCCACGACGAATCATCTCGTTCATACGGCTCAGAGCCTTGCTGGTCTTAGCAAAGAGTACCACGCCACTTACGGGGCGGTCAATGCGGTGGACTACGCCTAAAAATACATCAAAAGGCTTGTTGTCACGCGCCTTGATAAATGCCTTAATCTCGTTCTCAAGCGCAGAATCTCCATTTGGGTCTGGCTGAACAAGGTCGCCACAGCGTTTATTAACCACAATAAGGTGGTTGTCTTCAAAAAGAATATCGTTTGGATGAAACATAATCAAATAGTTCTACAACTGGAATGTGAATGGTAGCAGAGCCTCGGCGTTGTCTACAATAGAGGCGGTGCCATTACCGCTCATAATCAAGCGGATAGGTGTGCCCTGACGACGCTGTACATCGAGAATAACCTGACGGCACGCACCGCAAGGGTAGCACTCGCGCTCTGATGGATCAGAGGCTATGGCAAGCGCGACAATGGGATCGTCGGCGTGGATAGCCTCGGCATAGTATAGCACGCTACGCTCGGCACAGATGCCCGAAGGGAAGACCTCGCTCTCGGAGTTGGCTCCGTGGAGAATCTTGCCGCTCTTGAGGCGTACAGCTGCGCCAACGCTGAAGCCTGAGTATTTAGGATAAGCCTTCTTTAAAGCCTCCTGAGCCTCTGCAACAAGCTCGCTGTCAGCAGCCGGCAGAGAGTCGATAGTGTACTTGTAATAGCCGATTTCGAGTTTTTTCTCCATAATAACTGCAGTTTAATGTACAAATATACAAATTTGTTGCTAAATTTACAAAAAACTATCTAATTTTGCACTATGCATAGTTGGGGAGATGATAGGCCGTACAATAGTTATGCGGCATATTTCAAGCGTTTATTTGGCAGCCGAGTGCAGAAGGTTGCGGTAAATGCAGGCTTTACCTGCCCCAATCGTGACGGGTCAATATCTACGGGAGGGTGTACATTTTGTAATAATTCGGCATTTACGCCATCCTACTGCCATCCTACAAAGAGTGTGGCTGAGCAGATTAATGAGGGTATAGAGTTTCATCGTCGCAGATATCGCACAGCAAATCGTTATCTTGCTTATTTCCAATCATTTTCAAATACTTATGCTCCGCTTGAGCAGCTCAAAGAGCTGTATGGTCAGGCACTTGCCAATCCGCTTGTAGCAGGTATTGTTGTGGGCACGCGTCCAGACTGTGTAGATGAGCAGAAGCTCGACTATTTTGCCAACTTGGCCAAGAGTCACTATGTGGCACTTGAGTATGGTATTGAGAGTTGTGACGATGCTGTGCTGGCAGCGGTAAATCGTGGTCACGACTTTGCAACGGCACAGCGAGCTGTAGAGATGACTGCCGAGCGTGGTATCCACTGCGGTGCCCACTTTATCCTTGGACTGCCAGGGCAGAGTGATGAGGAGTTGATAGCCCAGACAGATAAAATCAACGCCCTGCCACTGACTACGGTCAAGTTCCATCAACTGCAGGTTTTTCGAGGAACGACAATGGCCGAGCAGTACGATGCCGACCCCGATAGTTTCCGATTTTGGACAGTTGAGGAGTATATAGAGTTGTTTTCAGAGATCCTCGCCCGACTGCGTCCCGATATTGTTGTTGAACGCTTTGCCAGCGAGGCTCCACCGCGCTATCACTACGGCAGAAATTGGGGTTTAGTGCGAAATGAGACACTTTGGGCGATGCTTGAGAAAAGATTATTGCAAAAAAATGTGTATCAAGGCAAAAATTTTATACCTTTGCAACAGAAATAGTTCCATTTTATGATTGAGTTAGGTAGATCGAGTGTTTTGACGACAATTAAGGAGTATGTCCTTATGACTGTCGGTATGTTCTGTTATGCCTTCGGTTGGATCGGTTGTATCCTTCCGGCACAGTGTGTGGGTGGCGGTGCTTCGGGACTGTCATTGCTTATCTATTATGCTACGGGAGGTTCAATCAGTATCGGTGTTATGGTATTTATCATCAATGCCATTCTGTTGGTTATCGCGGGCTTTATTGTGGGTTGGAAGTTTGGTATAAAGACTATCTTCTGCGTCTGTATGCTATCATTTGCAATGTCTACGATGCAGGCTGTCTTTACTCAGGCAGATGGCACTATTATGGATATCTTCAACCTTGATGATCGTCTGCTCTCTGCAATCCTCGGTGGTATATTCTCGGGTGTGGGTGTGGCTCTAAGCTTTGCTCAGGGAGGTTCGACAGGTGGAGTAGATATTGTTGCGATGATTATAAACAAGTATCGCACAGTATCTTACGGTAAGATTGTTCGCGCTATTGATTCAGTGATTATCGGCTCTGCTCTGCTGCTTCCGCCTGCTGCAAATATCGGTATTGACGGCGTTATCTACGGTTTTGTGATGACCGTGGTATTTAGCTATGTGGTCGATATGCTTATGACGGGTAATCAGCAGTCAAATCAGATAATGATTGTCTGTCAGGACTATAAGGCGATGGCCGATGCGATGAATAATATTGCGCATCGCGGTGCTACTGTAATCGACGCAAAGGGTTGGTATACAAAGAATAGCCACAATATAGTTATGGTCGTTTGTCGCAAGCGCGATACTCCGACAATCCTTAAGATTGCCAAGTCTGTAGATCCAGATGCATTTATTACTATCGGTTCGGTAATGGGTGTGTATGGCAAGGGCTTTGAGGCGTTGAATAAGATTTAATACGCTGCTATTAAGCATATTGCTCTGTGGCTGTCGAGTTTTCGGCAGCCACATTTTTTTCTAATCATTGGCTAAATATACT
This sequence comes from Alistipes sp., assembly GCA_045654345.1. Lineage (GTDB taxonomy): Bacteria > Bacteroidota > Bacteroidia > Bacteroidales > Rikenellaceae > Alistipes. The sequence continues at coordinate 30,799 of JAZOND010000019.1, forward strand.
GCTCATAGGCTTTTTTGTGCCGTTCATCGCGAAAAATCTCTTTTATACCTTAATTTAAAAAGTAAAATGTTATATTTGCAATCGTGAAATTATGTATCAACTAATAATAAAAACAGAGATGAACAAGAAAATCTATCAAATCCCAACCTTAGAGGTTGAGGGTTTTGTGGCAGAGCAGGGTTTTGCGCTGTCATCAGCTGAGGGTGGTTTTGGCATCGGTGACGGTGGCGACTTTACTGAGGAGGATGTTAATTGGTAATCAGGGTTTAATTTGTAAAAGATTGAGAAAGATGAAAAAGTTTTGGTCAATTTTTACTGTTGCTCTGGTAGCTTTGAGCGCAGTATCGTGCAGTAACAATTTTGAGGAGCAGGCTGTTATCGGCTCTGGTGAGGCTCTCTCATTTAATGTAAACATCGACACCCGTACAGCTCTTGAGCAGGGTGAGAATGGTTGGAGCACCGTTTGGGTTGGTAACGAGACCCTCGTTGTTTCAGACGGTCAGGTTAGCTACAACTTTACTAACACTGTAGAGAACAAGAACACCTTTGCTTGCGCTGCAGATGGCGTACTTTCGCTTGTTGGTAAGAGTGTAGATGTTGTTTATAACCCAGTTATCAATAGCGCAGCTGGCGCAGCAGGTATGACCCTTACTGGTGCTGCTGAGGTATTTGGTGCAGATGCTGCTGTTGAGCTCTCTGCTGGCAACGCATTTGTAAAGCTCACTTCAACTGCAGATGTAACTCTTACAGCCTCTGCTGATATCTTCGGTAATGGTGCTGCTCGTCAGAATACTGTAACTGTTAAGGGTGAGAATGTACTTGTTCCAGTATATGCAGCTGCAGATGTAGCTTTCTCTGCTTCATTTGCTGGTGTTGCTGTTAAGCAGGCAACCCTCACATTTGCAAACAACAAGATCTACAACCTTGGTACACTTGTAGCTGCTCCAGTAGCAAGCGAGTATGGTGTTGTAGGTTCATTCCAGAAGGGTACTACTTGGGATGTTGCAAACCCAGTGAAGATGTACACAACCGAGCAGAACGGTTGGGTTGTAGCTCGCGGTGTTGAGCTCTACAAGGATGATGAGTTTAAGATTGTTAAGGGCAACTCTTGGGATGTTAGCTACGGTCCAAAGGATGCTGTACAGGTACTTGCTGTTGGCACTGAGCACACACTTACTCAGGGTGGTCAGAATGTAAAGGCTGCTAAGAATGGTAAGTTCGATATCTACTTCAATGCTACTGGTGCTAAGTTCAAGTATGAGTGCGTAGAGGAGTATACTGACCTTATGGTTAACATCACTATTAACAACAAGGCAAACTGGAGCCCACTGTACATTATTCTTAAGAGTGGTGACAACCTTATTACAGCTGCCGAGGGTGATGTTGTGACTAACAACACATATGCTATTTCTGCTAACTATATCGGTAGCGACCTTACCTATCAGTTTGTATCTGGTGCCAAGAAGAGTGACCCTGCGATAGTGACAATCACTCACAATGGTGCTACAGTGACCCTCGAGGAGACTGAGGTTGTAGTTAAGCTCAAGTTCCAGCTTAACACTGCAAATGCTAAGCAGTGGTGGGGTAATACCTCAAAGATTCACGTTTGGAATACTGGCACATCGTTCGATACAAGCTGGCCTGGTACAACAATGACTAACGAGGGTAACTACACTTGGTCTGTAAAGGTTCCATCTGAGCTTGTTGGTAAGACTATTAACTACCTTATTCACAATGGTAACGGCTGGCAGTCTAAGGACTCTACCATTACTATTAAGGAGGGGGATAATGTTGTAACTGGTAGCTCGATTGGTGTCAACTAAATTGATAATGGGGCTGGCATTTGTCAGCCTCGTTTTCTATATTTGAGTATTATGAACAGAAAAATCTATAACACCCCAGAGCTTCGTCCACTCACCGTTGTGCTTGAGCGCGGATTTGCGGCAAGTGTTGATGCGGGGATTGAGGCTCCGTCATTTGATAATGAGGATGTAAGTAATAATTGGCAGTAATATGAGAAGATTTGTTAATATTTTGGTGGCTGCTGTGGCTCTTTTCGGCTTCGCAGCTTGTACCACAGACAATACTGGCGCTGGCGTAGATAGCCTCTCTTTCTACGCGGCTGTAGAGAATTATGATGTTCGTCTTGCCCTTGAGCAAAATGGCGAGCAGTGGAAGTCTACTTGGCAGGGTGGCGAGCAGCTTGCAGTTACAGCTGACGAGCAGACATACTTCGTATTTACAAACACAGCGGAGGAGCCAAATAAGTTTAGCTGCTCTACTGAGGGCGTTGGTGCGCTTGCAAGTGGTAAGGTTAGCATCTACAACGCAGCAGCGCAGAGCGTAGTAAATAGCTCGCTGGGAGCAAATGGTGTTTGCCTCTATGCAAATGCTTCGCTGGCAGATGGCAAGGTGACTCTTGCTGCTACATCGGCACTTCTCTGCTTCTCGTCTGAGTACTATATCACCTTTGAGGGCGCAGATATGTTCGGTGATGGTAAGGTTAAGAGCTCTGAGCTGACCGTAGCTGCTGGTAACAATGTGCTTGTGCCAGTAAATGCTGGTAGCGCAACACTTAGCTACTACATCGCTGGTTCAAAGTGCAAGAGCATGAACCTTGATGTTCAGGCTGGTAAGGTATATGAGCTCGGTACTCTCGAGCCAGGCGGTCAGACCCCTACTCCGGATCCATCAGAGGGCTCAGTAGTGTACTTTGTGCCAAATGCTGATTGGAAGAATGACAGTGCTTGGTTTGCAGCATACTTCTGGAATGGTACAGATAGCGCAAGCGTACAGCTTACTGATGCTGACGCAGATGGCATCTACGAGTGCACTGTTCCTGCAGGTATGACTGATATGCTCTTCTGCCGTATGAACCCTGCCTACCCTGAGTTTGCTTGGAATTCAGAGACTGAGACAGACCGCGTATGGAACCAGACTGCAGACACTACAGTAGGAACTTCTCCATATAACTACTACTACATCACTGGCTGGGCTACAGGTGAGTGGCACGAGGCTGGCTATGTAGTGCCTGAGGCTCCTGCAGTTACAGGTGAGCCTATATTCTTTGTACCAAATGCTGATTGGAAGAATGACGGTGCTTGGTTTGCAGCATACTTCTGGAATGGCACCGAGAGCGGTAGCGTAAAGCTTGCGGATAGCGATGCGGATGGTATCTACGAGGGTGCTGTGCCGTCAAATATGACCGATATGCTCTTCTGCCGTATGAACCCTGCTTACACAGAGTTTGCTTGGAATTCAGAGGTTGAGAATGACCACGTATGGAACCAGACTTTGGATACCACAGTAGGAACTTCTCCATACAACTACTACTACATCACAGGTTGGGATGCCGGTGAGTGGCACGAGGCTGGCTATCAGGTGCCTGTTGGCCCTGTAACACCTCCGACAACCGGTGGTAGCTTTGCTCTTGCGGGTACATTCAACAGTTGGGGTGACTTGGCTATGGAGGATAACAACGGTATCCACTCGGCTAAGGGTGTTACTCTGGCAGCTTATGATGAGTTCAAGGTTAAGGATGCTGCTTCTTGGGATGTTAACTTCGGTGCGGCAACCGTATCTTATATGAACCCTAATAACCACATTGCAGTGACTCAGGGTGGCGGTAATATCGCGATTGTTGAGGCTGGTACATATGATGTATACTTTGACCAGGCAAATCTGAAGCTCTATGTTGTTACTGCAGGCACAGACTATACCACAGCACCTCTGCAGACCGTAAATGGTAAGGAGCCTGAGGCTTCAGAGCCTGAGGTTACCGAGAATGTGGTATACCTCAAGCCAAATAGCAACTGGGCAATGGATAATGCTCGTTTTGCAGCATACTTCTGGAATGATGGCGGTAATACTTGGGTTAGCGCAGTAGATAATGATGCGGATGGTATCTATGAGATCTACATCCCTACAGGCTACGGCACAAATATCATCTTCTGCCGTATGAACCCATCTACTACAGCTAATAACTGGACAAATAAGTGGGATCAGACTATTGACCTTACAATCCCAACTGACGGCAAGAACCTCTTTACCGTTAAGGATGGTGATTGGAACAACGCCAGCGGTACTTGGAGTGTAAAGTAGTTGCTGCGGCAAGTGAAAAAGGGTGACAGGGTAGACCTGTCGCCCTTTTTTTGTTGTAGGTAGTAGGGTCGGCTTTGGATTTTAAATTGATTTTGTTATCTTTGCACAAATATATAAACCAAAACCTAAACTGTATGACAATTATTGATTGGCTTATCGTTGCCCTATTTCTGGGAATATTGATGACCATCGGTTATCGATTCTCTCGCAAGAACAAAGATGTTGAAGACTATTTCGTGGCAGGTCGTTCTATGCCCGGCTGGATTGTGGCTATTGCTGCAACGGGAACAACCATCTCGGCTGGTACCTTTGTAGGCTCGCCAGAGTTGGGATTTAATACCGATTTGACCTATGTGCTCAACCTTATCGGCTCGATTGTGGGCGGTATGCTTGTGGCTGCGCTCATTATGCCTAAGCTGTATAAGGCCAATACCATTACTATATATGGATATATCGGTGACCGTTTTGGTGAGAAGTCAAAGCGTGTAAATAGTGCTATGTTCCTTATGGGTCAGCTCTTTACCTCAGGCTCGCGACTCTTTATTGCGGCTATCGCTATCTCGGTAATTGTCTTTGGAGGTATCAAGTTTGACTTTATGGTATACTCTATCATCCTGCTCGGATTGGTCTCTACTATCTATACACTGATGGGTGGTATTAAGGGTCTGCTCTATATTGATACATTCCAGACACTGCTACTTATCGGCACAGGTGTTGTTGCGCTGATTATGGTATTCTGCTCTATAGATATGCCATTCTCAGAGCTTTGGGCTGCCCTGACTGATGGCGGTATGACAAAGATTCCAGGTGCAGATAATGTGGGTCAGATTGCTACCGATGGCTCGATTGTAGGCTGGCAGAGTGGTAGCAAGCTGCAGATGCTCGATATGTCGCTCAACTTCAACTCTCCTTATACATTCTGGGGTGGTATGATTGGTGTGGCATTCTTCAAGGTTTGTCAGTATACTACCGATCATGAGTTTGTACAGCGTCAGCTCTCTTGTAAGGATGTTAAGCAGGCTTCTCGCTCGCTTGTATGGTCACAGCTTATCTCTCTGCCTGTAGTGCTCGTGTTCCTGCTTATCGGTTCGCTGTTGTTCGTTAAGTATAAGAGTGAGTTTATGGCAACAGGCGTGGCTTCAGACTTCTTTAGAGATGCACGCGATATCTTCCCGCAGTATATCAAGAATGCAATCCCTACAGGTGTTCGCGGACTTATGATTACAGGTCTGCTGGCAGCAGCGCTCTCGTCATTCAACTCGGCTATTAACGCTATGGCATCGAGCTTTGTTACCGACCTCTACCTGCCAATGCGTGCAGATAAGGGTAAGGCTGTTACAGGCGATGCTGAGCAGCTCTCATCATCTCGTAAGATGGTATTCCTTATGGGTATGCTGCTTACAGGTTTTGCAATCGTTACAGCAGTTATGCAGGAGGCGAGCGGATTGAACCTTGTAGACTTCGCTACGGGCGTTATGTGTTTCGCTTATGCAGGTATGATTGGAGTATTCCTCACAGCGATATTTACTAAGAATCGTGGTAATGCAACCTCTGTTATTGCTGCTATTGTTGTGGGTGCGTTGATTATCGTTCCGCTGATGTTCCAGAAGCAGATTTTCGGTGCTCAGTATATCGCTTGGACTTGGTGGGCACCTATCGGTGGTATTATCTCTACTCTTGTCTGCCTTGCAGGCAAGACCCCGGCAAAGAAGTAGTTGTACCTTATATATAATAAAGTAGGGGCATTCAACGAATGTCCCTACTTGTTGTTTGTGATAGTAATTATTATGCGGCTACACAAATGGCTATAATGGCAGCTACGCCACCAACGATTGCAATTTCTAAAGTTAAAACAGCCGCAATCGGAACACCAACATTTCTGCCTGAAATAAATCTGTGGCACTCCATATTCTTTGCAATGTAAGGTGTACAATATGGCAGATTTGCTTTTGCTGCCTTTTTGTTGTTTTTTGCACCCTTCTTGTTGTCAATGACAATGTCGCTAATGTAGTGAGATATTGTAATTAGTTTGCTATCGTTAAATTGCTCGTTGGTAGAGTATGTAATTGCAGCTTTGGCTTCGAGTGGAGACTCTTGTTGCTGGTAATGGCGTATGTCACCAATTTTGAATTTGGTTCGTTTCCCAGTCTTTTGATCTACAAACATTCCGTGACGCCCAGCACTGAAGTTGTTAAATGAAGGCTTTTCTCCGGCATAAACAATATCTTTGTCAAATTGGTGACGAAGATCGCCTATGCTGTATAGTATCTCTGTTGCCAATGGTGCAACAGCCAATATTCGCTGCTCGTATATTGTTGTCGTATTTTGTACTGATGAGCCACCACCCACATTTATAGCACTAAGTCCTGTGGCAAGTGATCCACCAACCCCTAAGCCTCTTGCTATACCGCCTAAATTGACCGAGTGGCCTTTTGAATTGGTTGTTCCTGTGGTGTGTACAGCATTTGTGAATAGTGAAATTGGAGTGCCATTTATATATATAAAACTATTAGCCTTATCAATGTAGATAATTTTTGAGGATTTGTTGATTACGCCAATATGTATCTTTCCTTCGGCATATGTGCCGACAAGTTGGACATTGTCATCTTCATAGATGTTTGTTTTTGTGTCGGAGAAGAAACAATAAACTCCAACACTTTTTGCAGCGGTAGACAGCGCTAATGTCACAAAGATTGCGCATAGGATTAGTTTTTTCATTGATAGTTTGGTTTTGTGCCATTCAGCCCCTATATGGCGATAAACAAAAAAAAGAAAAGCGTGGAACTGAAAACTTATTTTAGTTAAGTGGGTTGTAGGATGACCCTGAAGATAAAATAAGCAACAGACCCACGCCGATACCTAAAGGCACGACGCGAGAATAATGTCAGCTTATCTCTCTTCATTAGAACTTCCTACATTCACTTAACGAGAATAAACTTACACTTTTCGTGTTTTGTATGTATGCAAACAGACATTTGCTATGCAAAGATAGCAAATGTTTTTAATTAAACAATGTTAAATTTGTTTGATGCTGTAAATATGGTGGCTATTTTGCGCAGTAGACTACCTGCTTGGTCTCGAAAAACTCCTCCTCAAAGTGGTCAGAAATGTCGAAACGCTGCCACTGCATCTTTGTCGCAGCAAGCTCTGCCGTAAGGTCACCGCCCTTGAGGTAGAGAATGCCATTGGGCAGGGTGCCGTGGCTGCTTCCGCGCTCAATCTTGTTCCATACCCAGCCTACGAAGGTGCTCATTTCTGTTACGGCACGAGAGACAATATAGTCAAACTTGCCGTCGATGCTCTCTACGCGGGCATTTATGGCGCGAAGGTTATCAATGCCTGCAGCCTGAGCAACCCCGCTGACTACCTTAATCTTCTTGCCGATAGAGTCTACGGCTGTAAACTGCACCTCGGGGAAGAGAATGGCAAGCGGAATGCTCGGGAAACCGCCTCCGCAACCTACATCCATAACCTTTGCGCCAGGGGCAAAGGTGCAGACCTTAGCAATGGCAAGTGAGTGGAGGATGTGCTTGAGGTATAATGAGTCGAAGTCCTTGCGTGAGATGACATTTATCTTGCTGTTCCACTCGGAATATAGGTCGTACAGTGCGGTGAACTGCGACAACTGCTTGTCGGTCAGCTCGGGGAAGTATTTGGTTATTAACTCTACGCTATACATACTCTTGTTGTTTTGGGGCTACTCTTTGCCCTCGGTAATAAGGCGGCACATCATAGCTCTGACACGGAATATACGGGTCTTGACAGTGCCAAGCTTCATCTGCAAGGCCTCGGCAATCTCCTCGTATGTATACTCCTCGATAAATCGCATAATAAAGAGTATGCGATAGTCTTGCGGCAGGGCAGCGATATATCGCTCAATCTGTGCGCGCTGCTGTGCATTTATAATACTCTCCTCGGGGGTTGGTGATGAGGCCTGCGCTGTGGTGGCACAGCGACCCTCGATAGGAAGATTATTCTCGGGATTGAGTGCTGACGAGCGGCGAGAGCGGTTGAAGTCGACAAAGGTGTTCTTGGCGATGGTGCATATCCACGCGCCAAAGTCGTAGTCCGGATTGTAGCGGTTGATGTTGATAAAGGCCTTCATAAATGCCTCCTGGAGTAGATCCTCGACATCGTCGCTATTGCCTGCACGCTTAACGAGCATTGCAAAGATGGTATCTTTGTGGCGCATAAAGAGCGGCTCGAAGGCGCGGCTGTCTCCTTCGGTGACTAAACGAACAAGGGTCTTGTCGTCTAATGATTGGTAATCTTTTACCTCCATACGCTTATTCGCTCTTTCTGTGTGGAGCGAATGATAAATCGCACCCACGGCTCTATAAAGTCAAACAGCGGCTCCCAGGCTGCAAGTCCAGACTCGCCAACACGCTTGCCGCGCTTGTACCACGACACGCTATTGACAATATATCGGATAAGCAGCAGCAGGGCGCACAGAGCCTTGAACTCTAATGGCAGAACCACAATGCCACCGATTGCCGCAATAAAGAAGGATAGGCGGCAGAGCATACTGCACCCCTCGGCATTGCGAGCCTGAATGGTGTAGAAACGGCGGGTCTGTCCGAGACGATATGTCTCTGTAAGCCAGCTGTTAAACGATATAGGGTTTTGCTCTGTACAATAGGCTGCAGGGGTGAGAATCACCGACACATTCTCCTTGGTAGCTATGCGCTGGAAGAATAGGTCATCCTCGCCTGCAGTAAGGTCGAGATGGTCAAAGCCCTTTACGCTGAAATATAGACTTTTAGTAAAGCCGAAACAGTTGTGTGAGGCACCATAGTGGTTACCTCTGATGGCGTTAGAAAGATAGGTGGTTACCTCGCTGAAGCGGTACTTGCGGTAGAACAGGTTGGATATTCCGCCCTTGCGCTCCCAATTGCAGTAACCAAGTACAATGTCACCATACATAAATCCGTGAGCCATATAGTCAGCCCACGAGCGCGAGGTGAGACGAGTCTCGGGGGTGGTGATGACGATATGCTCGAATGATGCTGCCTTAATGCCGAGATTCAGTGCCATACGCATAGTAATCGGATAGGCAGGAGTGTAATCTATGTGTGTGGTTTTCAGATGTTTGAAGAACTTACGCAGATGTTTAAGAGTGGCATAGAAGGCATCCTCCTTGCCAATATATACGGCAACAACCTCATAGTTCTCGTTGCTCTGTGATAGCAGGGTGCGGAACTCGCCCTTTAGGTACTCCTCATCCTCGCCAAACAGAGGTACAATAACAGAGATAGGTGGCTGATTTTCAAGTATCTGCTTGCGGGATGTCTGCTTGAACTTAGCAACAATATTGCCGCGACAGATATCTACAATCTGCACGATGAATAGTATCAATACCACCACTGCCAGCGCCAATGCCGGAACTCCGTATATATCAATAAGTTTCTCCATAATCGCACAAAGATAGCAAAAACAAAACAGAATACAAAAATTAAGTGCCTATTTGGTGCGCTTAAATAAAATTTAAGGGTGAAATTTTGAATTCTGATTACTCTTCGCTATCTTTGTGCGATTGTATATATAAGTATTTGATAATTCTAAATAAAAAATATTGATTATGACACAGGAAGAACTCTTTAAGAAACTGATTGCTCACTGTAAGGAGTATGGTTTTATTTTCCCTTCAAGCGAGATTTATGATGGTCTTGGTGCCGTTTATGACTATGGTCAGAATGGTGTTGAGCTGAAGAATAACATCAAGCGTTACTGGTGGGACTCAATGGTTAAGCTCCACGAGAATATCGTAGGTATTGATGCGGCTATCTTTATGCACCCTAAGACCTGGGAGGCTTCAGGCCACGTGGCAGCCTTCAATGACCCTCTTATCGACAATAAGGACTCTAAGAAGCGTTATCGTGCTGATGTGCTTATTGAGGAGTGGATGGCTAAGATGGATGAGAAGATTCAGAAGGAGTGCGACAAGGCTCGTAAGCGCTTTGGTGAGGCATTTGATGAGGCTCAGTATCGTGCTACATCTCCACGCGTGCTTGAGATTGCAGCTAAGCGTGATGCTGTTCACGCTCGCTTTGTAGAGGCTCTCGATAAGAACAACCTTGAGGAGCTTAAGCAGATTATTATCGATTGCGAGATTGTTTGCCCTATCTCTGGTACTCGCAACTGGACAGATGTTCGTCAGTTCAACCTGATGTTCTCAACCCAGATGGGTTCTACAGCTGATGGCGCAAGTACTATCTACCTGCGTCCTGAGACTGCACAGGGTATCTTTGTGAACTTCCTCAATGTACAGAAGACCGGTCGCATGAAACTCCCATTCGGTATTGCTCAGATTGGTAAGGCGTTCCGTAATGAGATTGTAGCTCGTCAGTTTATCTTCCGTATGCGCGAGTTCGAGCAGATGGAGATGCAGTTCTTCGTACAGCCAGGCACTGAGATGCAGTGGTGGAACGAGTGGAAGAATACCCGTATGGCTTGGCACCGTGCACTGGGCTTTGGTGACAATATGTACCGCTTCCACGACCACGATAAGCTTGCTCACTATGCAAATGCAGCAACAGATATCGAGTTTAACTTCCCATTCGGCTTTAAGGAGGTTGAGGGTATCCACTCTCGTACCGACTTTGACCTTGGTCGTCACCAGGAGTACTCAGGTAAGAAGATTCAGTACTTCGATCCAGAGCGTGGTGAGAGCTATGTGCCATATGTTGTCGAGACATCTATCGGTGTTGACCGAATGTTCCTCCAGATTATGTCTGCAGCATATTGCGAGGAGAAGCTTGAGAGCGGTGAGGAGCGCGTAGTGCTTCGCATACCTGCTTGCCTTGCTCCTACAAAGGTTGCCGTTATGCCACTTGTTAAGAAGGACGGTCTGCCAGAGTTGGCTCGCCAGATTATCGACGATCTGAAGTTCGACTTTGTTGCATCATACGATGAGAAGGACTCTATCGGTAAGCGTTACCGCCGTCAGGATGCTGTAGGTACTCCATTCTGCGTAACTGTAGACCACGACAGCCTTGAGACAGGAACTGTGACTATCCGTCACCGTGACTCTATGGAGCAGCAGCGTGTTGCTATTGCTGATCTGCACTCTATTATCGGTGAGGCTGTATCGTTCCGTCCATTGTACAAGAAAATCAAGGCGTAATTGATGTCTCGCATACTTGCAATAGACTATGGTGTAAAGCGTACGGGGTTGGCGGTATCCGACCCCCTGCGCATTATTGCAGGGGCTTTGGAGACGGTAGCTACCAAGGAACTTGAAAAGTATATAGCACAATATTGCGCCCAGAATGTCGTTTCCACGATAGTAGTAGGCAAGCCGTCGCAGATGAATGGTCAGCCTTCGGAGACGATGAAGTATATCGAGCCGCTGGTTGCCCGCCTGCGCAGGGCATATCCCGATAAGGAGGTGGTGCTCTATGACGAGAGATTTACCTCAGTTATGGCGCAGCGAACAATCCGCGAGAGTGGAATTGGCAAGATGGCTCGACGCGATAAGGCTATTGTTGACCGCGTGGCTGCTACAATTATTTTACAGTCCTATATGGACAGTTTAAACTGTTAATTTATGATTTATCCTATCGTCATTTACGGTTCTCCTGTGTTGAGAAACCAATCAGTGGATATCACCCCTGAGTACCCAAACTTCAATAAGCTTATTGAGGATATGTGGATTACACTCGGCGAGGCGAGCGGTGTAGGTCTTGCAGCTCCGCAGATAGGCAAGAATATCCGTATGTTTATCGTCGACTGCACTCCGTGGGCAGAGGAGGTGCCTGAGCTGGCAGACTTTAAGCGTGTGTTTGTAAATCCTGAGATTTATGAGCGCAGCTCTGAGACTGGCTTGTTTGAGGAGGGTTGTCTCTCGCTGCCTGGCATTCACGAGGAGGTGAGCCGTCCGCTCAAGATTCGTATGAAGTATCTTGACGAAAATTTTGTGGAGCACGACGAAGAGTTTGATGGCTATCCTGCTCGAGTGATTCAGCACGAGTATGATCATATCGAGGGTAAGGTGTTTACAGATCACCTCTCACCACTGCGTCGTAACCTGCTTAAGGGAAAGATTCTCAACCTTGCCAAGGGTAAGTACCGTTGTGCATACAAGACTAAATAGTTATGAAACCTCTTACTGAGGGCAGATTCTCTGCCGTGCAATGTCTGCTGCTGTCGCTACTCTCGGCACTACTGATGTCGTTTGGTTGGCAGACCGTTAGCGGTTTTACCACCCTTGTGGGGTTGGTGCCGCTGCTTATTATAAGTCACAACTACTCGGGTAGTGTGCGCGATACATTTAAGGTGTGCGGCTGGGCAAGCCTTGCCTTTGTGTTGTGGCACCTTTCGACCATATGGTGGGTGTGGAATGCGGCAGCGATAGGTACTATTGCAGGTACGATAGTCGGCTCTTGGTGGATGTTGCTACCATTTACACTCTACCACATTGTCTCAAAGCGAATGCCGAAGGGTATCGCCTATACTTTGCTTGTTGCAGCGTGGATTGCCTGCGAGCATATATATATAAAGGCTCCTGCAATGTCATTCCCGTGGCTCACTCTGGGAAATAGCTTTGCCTTTGACACCTGGGCGGTGCAGTGGTATGAGTATACGGGCGTGCTGGGTGGCTCGCTGTGGGTGTTGACTGTAAATATACTACTCTTTGAGGCTCTGAAGAGCAAGAGTCTGGCTCGTTGGAGTGCTTTGGCTGTTGGTGTTATTGCACCAATTGTCCTGTCGCTTGTGCTTTATAGTGTAAATTCACCAGAGGGTGTGAAGTATGGCGCGCGCGAGAGTGTGCTCTGCTCGGCTATTCAGCCTAATGTAGATTGCTATATTAAGTTTGCCGGTGGTGAGGCTACGCAGCAGCGTAATTTGGTGAAAATGCTTGGGCAGACACCTGCAGAGGCGACATTCGTGCTTATGCCCGAGACGGCGTTGGCAACTACTGTAAATGAGCGATTTGTGGGTGCTACCCGCGTAGTGCAGGCTATATCTACACAGCAGAAACTAAGCGGTTCTAAGAGTATGGTCATTGCCGGAACATCGAGCATTATGGCCTACGGTACTCGTCGCAAGAGCGATACCAATCGCAAGACTCCGGCGGGTAGTTATTACGATATTTTCAACTCGTCAATAGGTATTACTTCAGTCCCTACAAATATCCCGTTGCATCATAAGGGTAAGCTGGTTATCGGCGTAGAGACCCTGCCTGCGTGGTTCCGTGAGGGAGGATTGTTCGGTGTTGACCTTGGCGGCGTGTCGGGTCAGTTGGGTATTGGCGATAGTGCCAAGCCGTTTGAGCATAATGGGGTGAAGATTGCCCCTGCAATATGCTACGAGGGTCTTTATGGTGACTATATGGGCGAGTTTGTTCGCAATGGCGCACAACTCTTTGGTGTGGTGTCAAACGATGGCTGGTGGGGCGATACCCCTGGCTATAAGTATCTGTTTGCATACTGTAGACTGCGTGCTATTGAGCATCGTCGTGATATTGTTCGCAGTGCCAATACGGGTATCTCGGGCTTTATCAATGCTCGCGGAGATGAACTTGACCGTCTTGAGTGGGATAAGAAGGGTGTTATTTCTGCCCAGCTGAAGGTGAATAACGACAAGACCTTCTATACTCGCTATGGAGACTATATAGGCAGAGTGTCGCTATATGTGGCACTGCTCTGCCTGCTTTATACTGTTGCAGTGTTGTCAAAAAGGCGTTTTTATCTCGATTAGCAGACTATGAACTACTCAGAAACTATTGACTATCTATTCTCGTCATTGCCCTCATTTCAGAATGTAGGGTCGCTTGCATATAAGCCTGGTCTTGAGCGTGTTAGTGACTTTTGTCGCAAGATAGGCAATCCTCAGCGTAACTACTTTATCATCCACATTGCGGGCACAAATGGTAAGGGTTCGGTGTCTAATATGCTTGCCTCAGTTCTCCAGCAGGCCGGCTATCAGGTGGGACTCTATACCTCGCCACATCTTACCGATTTCCGTGAGCGTATTCGCGTAAATGGGGAGATGATTTCAAAGCAGAAGGTGGTCAACTTTGTGGGTAAATACCGCAAGGAGATGAAGGAGTGCGAGCTGTCATTCTTTGAGATGACTACGGTGCTCGCCTTTGACTATTTTGCGCAGAGTGATGTAGAGGTGGCGGTAATTGAGACGGGTCTGGGAGGTAGACTCGATGCTACAAATATAGTAATTCCTGCGGTGAGCATTATTACCAATGTTGCCCTTGATCATACCGATTTACTTGGCGATTCGCTGCCAAAAATTGCGCGCGAGAAGGGTGGAATTATCAAGAAGTCGATACCTGTAATTGTCGGTGAGCGAAATAGTGCCTATAACCTTGTTATTGAGGATATTGCCTCAGACAAACGCTCGTCTGTAATATATGCCGAGCAGGCATTTGAGTGTACTGCTCAGCGTCGTGAGGGGGTGTATCAGGTGTTTGATATGATTCGTACTCGCGACAGCCAGCCGTATACTCTGCGAGTGCCTTTGTTGGGAGAGTATCAGCGTCAGAATGTGGCTACAGTATGTGCTGTAGCGGACTATCTGCACGAGAATACACCGCTTTCGATTAGCCGTCGCGCCTTTGTTGAGGGCCTTAAGGAGTGCGTTTCGACAACGGGCTTTAGGGGTCGTTGGCAGGCGTTGTCAACCTCGCCGCTTGTGATTTGCGATACGGCACATAATCCGCACGGACTTGCGGCTGTCTCTAAGCAGTTGCAGGGTCTTGAGGGCGGTAAGTTATACTGCGTAATGGGCTTCTGTGAGGATAAAAATATCGGACAGATGCTCAGCCTTATGCCTAAAAATGCACACTATATATTCACCCGTGCCCAGTCGCGCCGAGCAGCCTCGGTAGATGCGTTAGTAGAGCTTGGACAGTCGTTGGGCCTTAGTTGTGAGGGTGTAGATGGAGTTGCCAATGCCGTTGAATATGCAAAGTCTAAGTTGGCGGCAGACGATACTCTGTTTATCGGAGGAAGTACATTTGTTGTTGCTGAGGTGTTGTAGTTATGAGATCCCTGCACGAGAAGATTATGCTCTATGGAGCCGATAGGCTTACTGATGTTGAGCTTGTTGCCGCACTGCTTGATGATGAGGCTCTTGCCGAGCGTGTGGTAGGCGGCAAGCCACTTTCGGCACTGCCGATGGAGGATATTTCTCGACTCAGAATGGTTGCAGGTATGGGTCTTAGCAGGGCGACTAAGTTGGCGGCTGCGCTTGAGTTTGGGCGTCGCATAGCCAAGAGTAGTGCCGATAAATATGACTACATCTTGAGCAGCAGCGATGCTATACGAGCACTGCGCCCCATCTTTGACGGTCTGCAGCACGAGGAGTGCTGGGTGCTGTTTATGACCTCCTCGGCACGTGTGGTCGAGCGACTCAAAATAAGCCAGGGTGGTGTTCAGGCCACAGTTGTGGATAACAGACTGATATTCAAGCGTGCGCTTGAGCTTCTCGCCTCGCGAATACTTATTGCCCATAACCACCCATCGGGTAGTGCAGAGCCGAGTCAGGCTGATATAGTGCTCACAAATCGTATTAAGGCGGCTGCCGAGCTGTTCGAGATTCAGCTTATTGACCATATAATAATCTCGGCTACGGATAGTTATTCGTTCAAGAGCCATAAACTGCTGTAACACTATTATTTGAGCTATATTGAAGGGCAAAACAAAGTTTTGTCCCTTTTTCTTTGTTTTTAAAACAAAAAATTCTATCTTTGTAGATTAGTAGAGAATATTCATATAAAAACATAATCAATTATGAAAAAAGCTATTCAATTCGGTGCGGGTAACATTGGTCGCGGCTTTATTGGCGCAGTGCTTGAGCAGGCTGGTTACCACGTGGTTTTTGCCGATGTAAATGCTACTGTCATTGACAAGATTAACGAGGACAAGTGCTACACTGTTCACGTTATGGATGTTGAGTGTGTAGAGCAGAAGATTACCAACATCTCTGGTGTAAATTCTACTACCGATGCCGTTATTGCAGAGGTCGTAGAGGCCGAGATTATTACAACAGCTGTGGGTGTGGTTATCCTGCCACGTATTGCCCCTGCTATTGCTAAGGGTATTGCTGCACGTCGTGCTGCAGGTGTTGAGGCTCCGCTCAATATCATCGCTTGCGAGAATGCTGTTCGCGCATCTTCACAGCTTAAGGAGCACGTACTTGCACTGCTCGAGGGTGAGGATAAGGCTTACTGTCAGAAGTGGGTAGGTTTCCCTGACTGCTCTGTAGACCGTATCGTTCCTCCTGTACGCAGTGAGAACCCTATTGATGTTGTTGTTGAGGCTTTCTATGAGTGGAATGTTGAGCAGGCATCTTTCGTGGGTGAGGTTCCGCAGATTGCAGGTATGAACCTTGCTGATAACCTTTTGGCATATGTTGAGCGTAAGCTCTTTACCCTTAATACAGGTCACGCGATTACCGCTTACACAGGCTGTATGAAGGGCCTTAAGACTATTGACCAGAGTATTGCCGATCCTCAGATTTATCAGATCGTTAAGGCTGCTATGCAGCAGAGTGGTCTTGGTCTTGTTGCAAAGCACGGCTTTGACAAGGAGGCTCACTTCAAGTATATCGACAAGATTATCAGCCGCTTCAAGAACCCTTATCTGAAGGACGATGTAACTCGCGTAGGTCGCGAGCCGCTGCGTAAGCTCTCAGCTGCAGATCGTCTTATCAACCCTACACTTACTGCTCAGGCTGCCGGCGTAGAGACTCCAGATTTGTTGCTCGGTATCGGCGCTGCACTGCACTACAACAACGCTGAGGATCCGCAGAGCGTAACTATGCAGGCTCGTATTGCTGAGGTAGGCCTTAAGGCTGCTGTGGCAGAGTTTGCATCTCTTGAGGCTGATGCTCCAATCCTTGACCAGATTGTTGCAGCATATGCTGAGGTAGAGAAGCGTCTGAACTAACAACCATCAACCAACAGAAACTAACTAAAAACGGAAAATAAAATGACTCCAGAACAGCAAAAAAAGTTTAAGTATTGGCAGTGGCGTACCATTGCCGGTACTATGATTGGCTACATTTTCTTCTACCTGATTCGCAAGAACTTCTCGTTCGCGATGCCAGGTCTTACTGCTGAGTTCGGTATTAGCAAGGCATCATTGGGAGCCGTGCTTTCGGCTGCAGGTTTCCTCTATGGTCTGTCTAAGCTGCTCAACGGTATGCTCGCTGACCGTGTTAATGGTCGTTGGCATATGGTTACAGGTCTTGCAGTAAGTACTGCAACCGCGTTTATCATCGGTTATGGTGCCGAGATTATCACCGCAATGACAGGTGTGCCTGCAGGCTCAACCCCTGAGTTCGTAGGTAAGTTCACTATCCTACTTTCTGCTCTGTGGATTGTTAACAACATCTTC
Organism: Alistipes sp.; assembly: GCA_045654345.1. Classification (GTDB taxonomy): domain Bacteria; phylum Bacteroidota; class Bacteroidia; order Bacteroidales; family Rikenellaceae; genus Alistipes. The sequence continues at coordinate 48,255 of JAZOND010000019.1, forward strand.
CAGGGTTGCGGTTTCCCTCCTTGCTCTCGTCTTATCCCTCGCTGGGTGCCAGCAAATGAGCTCTCAACTAAGATGTCTATCTGGAATACATCGCACTCTATCGGTGCAGGTCTTGCAGGTGTTCTCTGTGGTGTGATCATTATGGCAACTATGGGTGTTGATATGTCTGGTAACGCTGAGATCGTACAGACTATCGCTACTAACCTCGGTGAGAACCCTGAAAGTATGGAGGTAATCGCTAAGGCACAGCATTATGGTGCTTGGAAGTGGGCGTTTATCATCCCTGGTATTATCGCTGCAGCAGGTGTATTTATCACCGCTTGGATTCTCCGCGATACTCCTAAGAGCGTAGGCCTTCCAGAGCTTGAGGATGGTAGCGCGAAGAAAGATGAGCCACAGGAGAGCCAGGCAGAGATCTCTGCATTTATCCGTAAGCACGTATGGCAGAACCCTGTTATCTGGGGTCTTGCACTTGCTGACTTCTTTGTATACATTATCCGTTTTGCTGTTCTCGATTGGGGTCCAACATTCCTTCAGGAGCACTGTGGTATGACTGCAGGTTGGGCTGCTTCTACAGTTATTATCTTCGAACTCTTCGGTGTTGTAGGTATGCTTGCAGCAGGTTGGATTTCAGATAAGCTGTTTGGTGGCCGCGCATCTCGTACTTGTCTGTTCTGTATGGTTGGTGCATTGGTTGCAATCGTTGGCTTTATCGGTCTGCAGACCGCAGGCGCAAGCCCTGTATTGCTTCTGTTCATCCTTGCTCTTGCAGGTGCATTCATCTATGGTCCTCAGGCACTTATCGGTGTTATCGCATCTAACCACGCAACCCGTAAGGCTTCAGCTACCGCTAACGGTATCATCGGCTTTGTTAGCTATGTCAGCGTTCTTGTATCAGGCTGGGGCTTCGGTAAGATCGCAGACTCTCAGTACGGCTGGCACGGTGTATTCATCGCAATGGTTGCAATGGCAATCATCGGTGCGCTTATCTTTGTGCCGATGTGGAAGATGAAGCGTGATGCTTACGAAGAGTAATTTTGATTTTGGCGTGATAGCGGGGCATCTACTTCCGCTAACACAAATAAACAGCAAAGGGCAGTACGATTAGTACAGCCCTTTGCTGTTTTTTGTGCCGAGCATGGTACCTACCCCGCTCTGACGCCAAAATGCGGTGCAAGGAATACTCGGAGCGCAAACATTGAAAACAAACTTGGTGTAGGCGCAATCCATCGTCGGGCTTTTTGCGCGATGCCCCATACCTGGCACGCTCTGATAACAAATTATGTGCGCGAATATTAGCATAAAAAGAGTGAAGGAAATCCGTCAGGCAGCGGATTTTTGTTGTTGTCGTTGCAAGATTTTTAGATTTGGGCTCTCTATATGAGTAAATACCTAAAAATCAATGTTATGAAACGATTTTTTCAACTCATAGTTCTGCTGATGGTTATAGGTATATCGGCAGCAAATGCACAGGAGCGTCACTATAGTTATCGCTACGCTGGCACCACATACAAGGCGACGGGTGGAGGCCAGACCGCGATGGAGAACAAAGCATCCTCTTGTGTGCTCAAAAGCGAGTTTATAGCCAGCATTCTGCCCGACCACAAGACCATATGGCTCTACAGCTCTGCAATCAACGAGCGTTGTATGGGTAAGGGCGTATATACGGATGGCGGTTATAGTTACAATGCGCCACTATCTGACGCAGATATCTATAATATGGTTATCGGTGGGGCGATATCTGTAAGCGACTACTCCATATTTCTAAAGAGTGACCATTCTCGCATCACCTGCATCACGACTGAGGAGAAGGGTGGCTATTCTGTTATTCGCTACGACCACTACAATCGCATATCGACAGTCTCTGCGCCGAAGAACAGCAAGCGTGCTGAGTTTGAGCGTCAGGAGGCGGTGCGCAAATCTACAGCGGCGCGTGTTGATAAGGAGCAAGCTGAGCAGCAGGCACAAAGAGACAGAGAACATAAGGCTTATCTGGCGAAGTTGGGAAGCAGCATTGGCAAGGAGTTCCCGATGGCATATTTTGTTGACTCTCACGGTAATAGAATAAGTAGCTCATACTTCAAGCGTGGCAAGAAGACCTTAGTTATAACATATATGGTGGGCTGCACTCCTAATCACCAACTAAGGAAGGTGGTTAATGGCTATCCGCAGCTCGCATCGCAGATTGTAAACATCTACCTTAGCCAGACCAGCTACAGCGATCGTAAGAAAGACACCAGCACGCCAGTGCGTACAGATCGTATCTACTTCAATCCAAACGAAGGCGAAAATAGCAACTGGATTTATGGCGACACTTATCCTTGTATTATCCTGCTTGACGAGTATGGCAAGGTTTTAAACTACAAGTTTGGCTTCGATAAGGAGAAGGATAGGGGCTACATAATGGATATTATAGCCAAGCTGAGCGGCAGAAAGAGTGGCACAGGTGCGCCATATCAGGTAGGAGATTACTACAATGACGGCAAGAGTGAGGGTATAGTCTTTGAGGTCTACAATAACGGCTATAGCGGCAAAATTGTGAGCCTCAAGCACTCGGATAAGATTCTAAAGTGGAGAGAGCGAGGCACTCTTAATATCGGTAAAACCTTTGGCGTGGCTGATGGAGAGGATATTATGCGCTATAGAAATTTAGCAGAAGATATCTCTGGTGCCGATGCCTTTGGGTGGTGTCGTAGATTGGGAGTGGGGTGGTATCTGCCGACTATTGATGAGCTAAAGAACATATACGCCAATAGGGCTGTCATAGAGCCAAAACTGAGCGATAAGCTGGCTCGTTACTGGTCTTGCACCGAATATAGTGCTGATGAGGCATACTGCATAGAGAAGGGCTCTGGAGATGTATGGCACTCTAAAAAGTACTACGGTTGTAATATTCGCGCGGTAAAGAGTTTTGGTAATGTTCCCCACCAGAAGCAAAAGAGCACCTCTGCGCCATATAAGGTAGGCGACTTCTACAACGAGAATGGTAAGACGGGTATTGTCTTTGAGGTCAATAGTGAGGGCACAAGTGGCAAGATATATACTATATCGCCCGTTTCAAAAGCGTGTTGGACATCTGACAAGAGTGAGGCAACTAACCTTGTCGGTGCAAATGACTACTACGACGGAGCCAACAATTTGGCAGCTGTAATGCGCATCTCTGATTGGCAGCGTAAGTATCCAGCCTTCGCAGCGTGTGCCAAGTTGGGCGATGGTTGGTATCTTCCTGCTATGGGTGAGTTAAATAGGATGGAAGAAATTAGGAGAGACTGCGTAATTCAGATTCCGATTGTTAGTGATCTGTGGAGCTCAACAGAGTATTATAGCCGAGACGAAGTAGGTGCTTGGACCAGAGGATATAGTACCAATAATAGTAGAAATCAAGGTTATAAAACAAATAAAGATTGCGAATGTGCAGTCTATGCGATCTCGCGCTTTGGTGAGGCTGAGAGCCACAGTAGTGTAAATATCTCTTACGAAGTGAGCCACGCCCCATACAAAGTTGGCGATCTGTATAACGAAGGTGGCAAGTTGGGTGTTGTTGTTGAGACCTGGGACGCTGGTAGAAGTGGCAAGATAGTAAGCCTTGCAACCTCGCGTACGAGATGGTCAGAGGCTGAGAGTTATTGTAAATCATTGGGTGAGGGATGGCGTCTGCCAACAGTAGATGAGCTGCGACTAATCTCATATGATAAGGCCCAGTACAATGCTGTTGATAAGGGTTTTGAACGCTACAGTTCAAAGTTCGGCGGATCCTATTGGACTTCGGTTAATGCAGATAAGATGGTTCTCGAGAAGTTCCCTATGGCATATGTTGTAGTTAGTGATGGCGCATATACCCAGCAGCCTATATGCTACAATTACTCTGTTCGTGCGATTGCTGAATTTGGTACTACTCCGCGTCCAAAGACCACCCTTGCCCGAGAGCGAACAGCAGCCCCATACAAGGTTGGCGACTACTACAATGATGGAACTAAGGATGGAGTTGTCTTTGAGGTTAGTGCAGATGGACAGCACGGTAAGATTGTAAGTATCAATAAGTCAATCTTTGAATTAAAATGGTATAGCGGTAGTTATGACGATAACTATGGAAAGCGTTATGTAGGTGCTAAAAACAAAAAGGATGGCCAGAAAAATATGCAGGTTATCCGTTCGATCCCATCTTGGAGGGAGTTGTATCCCGCCTTTAGATGGTGTGCCGATATGGGCGAGGATTGGTATCTTCCAGCTATCGAAGAGCTTGAGGCTATATACAACAATAAAGCATTGGTGACGCCTAAGCTGCTAAATGACAAAAGTAATGGCCTACACTCCTCAACAGAGTCGAACAAGATGGGAAAAAATGATGTATGGTCTTCGAGAGATAAACACAAGACTATATTATATATAGATATGCGTAGTGGCTATATAGGCAAGGTATACAGAACTAATACAAACCACACCCGCGCCGTTGCAAAATTTTAGGGTGTAATACAATATTGTACACTATAGTTGCGTTAATTTTGCGACAAAAAGAACAAAAAACTATGAGAAAGACATTATCAATTGTAGGAATTGCACTGTTTGCAGCAGCTGTAGGTGCTGTGACAGCAGTAGCTGTAGTATCAAAGAGCGATAATAACAATGTGCAGGTGGTCGAGCGTGTAGTAGAGCAGGCTCCGGCTTTGGGCGCACACTTTACATCATACGAGCAGGGTAACTACCCAGATCTTACATATGCAGCAGAGAATGCTGTTAAGGCGGTGGTAAATATTGAAGTGATTTCGGAGGTTGCCGTGCCACACGGATACAATCCGTTCTTCGACTTCTTTGGCATTCCGCAGCAACAGCAGGGTATGCAGCGTCGTGAGCAGCGTTCAGGTGGCTCTGGCGTGATTATCTCTACTGATGGTTATATTGTTACCAATAACCACGTGGTAGAGAACTCTACCAAGCTGAAGGTAAAGCTCTATGATGGCAGAATTTTTGAGGCCCGTAGAATTGGCACAGATCCTGCAACAGATATCGCCTTGATAAAGGTTGAGGCAACAGACTTGCCAACACTCGTATTTGGTAGCTCGGATGCATTGCGTCTGGGAGAGTGGGTGCTGGCTATCGGTTCTCCATTTGACTTGCAGTCGACAATTACCGCCGGTATTGTTAGCGCAAAGGCTCGTCAGCTTGATGTTATTCCGGATGAGTTCCGCCTGGAGTCGTTTATCCAGACCGATGCTGCGGTAAATCCTGGTAATTCGGGTGGTGCGCTGGTAAATGCTCGTGGAGAGCTGGTGGGTATTAATACCGTAATCAAGTCATCTACAGGTAGTTATATTGGCTATTCATTTGCAGTGCCAGAGAGCATTGTACGCAAGGTCGTGGGTGATCTTAAGGAGTATGGTGTAGTACAGCGTGCGTTGCTGGGTATCTCATATCGCTATATTGATCAGGAGTTTGTTGACGCTATGGGTGAGCAGACAGGCATTACCGCAGTGGGTGGAGCCTATGTAGCCTCTGTTGTTGAGGGTGGCGCAGCCTCTGAGGCGGGCATTCGCAAGGGCGATGTAATTACAGAGATTGATGGGGTTGCGATTGATGCTCCATCGAAGCTCGGCGAGCAGATTGGCAAGTATCGTCCGAACGATAAAATTAAAATTTCTGTAAAAAGAGGCCAGAATGTGAAACATTTTACCGTCACTTTGCGTAATAAGGCAGGAAAAGCAGAGTTGCTGGCAGCAGATGCAGTGGATGTTGTGAAGGTTTTGGGCGGTCGTTTTAGCGATGTAGACTCTAAACTGTGCAAAACCCTTGATATAGCAGGTGGTATACAGGTCGTAAAGGTGAATGCCGAGGGTCTGTTGGCGCGAGCAAGAATCAGAGAGGGATTTGTAATTACACATATCAACGATATAACGCTATACTCTGTCTCAGACCTCAATAAACTTACAGACAAGGTACGCAGTATTGACGGAGTATATCCTAATGGCAGATCGGCAAGTTATATGATTGTAGACTAAGCCGTTCCATCTGCAAAGATTAATAGCCCTTGTGTGTAGCAGGGGCTATTTTTGTAAAAGGTTGGAAGTTAATAGGTGGTTTCTCTAAGATTGGTTTCTCGGACCTGAGTAGAGACTGCGGTGCAAACAGATAATAATTTACTAATTTATATAAAATGCGTCAATTAAAAATTACAAAGTCCATTACCAATCGAGAGAGCGCATCGCTCGATAAGTATCTTCAGGAGATTGGTAAGGAGGATCTTATTACCGTTGAGGAGGAGGTAGAACTCGCCCAACGAATCCGCAAGGGCGATCAGGAGGCTCTTGAGAAGCTTACCAAGGCTAACCTTCGATTTGTAGTCTCTGTGGCAAAGCAGTATCAGAATCAGGGTCTTAGCCTCCCGGATCTTATCAATGAGGGTAATCTTGGCCTTATTAAGGCAGCTGAGAAGTTTGATGAGACTCGTGGTTTTAAGTTTATCTCGTATGCCGTATGGTGGATTCGTCAGTCTATTCTTCAGGCGTTGGCAGAGCAGAGCCGTATTGTTCGTCTGCCACTCAATCAGGTAGGCTCGCTCAATAAGATTAACAAGGCCTTTGCACGCTTTGAGCAGGAACACGAGAGAGTTCCTTCGCCAGAGGAACTTGCACAGGAGCTTGAGCTTCCACGCGAGAAGGTTACTGATACTCTGCGCGTTGCAGGTCGTCATATCTCTGTAGATGCTCCATTTGCAGATGGTGAGGACAACTCGCTGCTCGATGTGTTGGTAAACCCGGATTCGCCAAATGCTGACCGTGGCCTTATCAATGAATCGTTGGCAACAGAGGTTGATCGTGCCCTTGAGACACTTACCGAGCGTGAGCGCGATATTATCCGCTACTTTTTCGGTATCGGTTGCTCAGAGATGACTCTCGAGGAGATTGGTGAGAAGTTTGATCTTACTCGCGAGCGTGTTCGTCAGATTAAGGAGAAGGCTATTCGTCGCCTCCGCCACTCATCACGCAGCACACTGCTCAAGTCTTACCTCGGTTAGTTTTATACTACAGACTATAGACCCCACAAGTAATTTGTGGGGTCTGTTGTTTATATATGGGCAGTATGTGCGGTTTGGAGTTGTCGATTGTTTTTTCTATCTTTGCTTGACTCAAATTTGATCAATGCCAACTTATGGCGGAGATAGAGTGTAGAGAATAATAATTTAATTTGTAAGGCTATGAATAATTTGAAGTTAAAGGTGGTACTGCTTGCAGTGCTGTTGTTATTTGTTGGGAAGGTCGGCTATGCGCAGGAGCCTACTGCGGCAGGTAAGGCTATAGCTGATATGGCGGCTAAGTACGAGAATACCGAGGGTGTCGATTGTATGGTCGTTACCAAGGGTAATGGACTTGGTATGGTTAAGATGGCACTTAGGGCGCAGCTTGGTAAGTCGTTTTTGAAGGGTGTTACCAGTATGACAATTATCGACTATGGCAAGGCTTCAGAGGAGGTGTGTGAGTCTATCCGAACCGATGTCAATGTCTTCATCTCGCTGTTAGAGGAGATTGATTTAAGCAAGGGTGGAAAGTCTGATGAGGTCGGTTCTCTCAGATGCTTTGCTGCTGTAACAGATAAGCGTACACTCTCTGACTTTGTTATGCTTATGGAGAGCAAAGAGTTAAAGTGGATAATCTATATGGAAGGCGAGATTAAAGTTGAGGAGCAAGCTAAAGCCTAAAAAAAATAGGAGCAAAACCCGAAAGTTTTGCTCCTATTTTTGTTTTCTACTCTACATCTGTGATGATACTACAATGACGATGGTTAATATTAATATGACCAAGAATATCGACAAACAGATTAGGCTGTATATCAGTGTAGTGAACATCGTCTTTGTTACAGCTCTGAACCAAGAGTTCACCTCGTATACGCGGCGGAAGGCTACAATCAGATATGCGCACGAGCCGATAATGACAATCCACTGCAAGACATTTGGCGGCAGGTCAAAGATTAGAAAGAGCGCATATGAGAGTATAATGAGCAGCTCGAGTAGTGCCGTATAGTGTAGCGCGAAGATAAAGTGGTTTAAAAAACGACGTTTACTCTTGCGCGTAACAAGACGTAGCGAGAAGGCGATAAATGGCACGGTGAGCAGCATAATCATCGGGAAGTATGTAGATGTGATGCCAACCATCTTCTTCCATATGGTAAAGGTCAGTTCAATATCATCAGACTTAACTTCGGTCTTGGTGTTTATGTGGTATATGCCGTCTGAATCCTTGATTATGATATGATCCTCAATAAGTATGCGAGGCATAGCGATAACATATCGACCCATCTGCATAGGATCATTCTCATCATCTTCAATCGCTTCAGTGGTTTCAGTAGTTTCAATAGCCTCGAAACTGATTATAGCCTCAGGATGTTTCTCTGCTAAGGAGATCGGGGCGATTATCTCAATAGTGTCGCGAGGGCTGGCAGCCATCTTTGCAATATAATCCTTATCGCTTAGCAGTAGATTTATTTGTATGCTCGAATATACCTGCTCGTTCTCTGTAATCTGATCTATAGGGTCGTTAATCTTGCTCTCGCCCGCAAAGAAGACAAACATGGTGATGAATATAAAGAGCAGAAACATATTGAGCTTCAGCGGATGCATATATGCGATAATCTTACCCGACATATACTCGTTTGTCAGCAATCCAGGTCTGCGCACCAGCTGCCAGAGTGTCTGAAAGAGATTGGTATCCCACATATAGGCGTTGTTCAGATACTCAAGAATCATATCTTTCACAGACGAATTGGGGTTGAATATCTGCTGTCCGCACTTGTGACAATATTCGCCCTTAAGCTCAGCACCGCAGTTGGCACAAAACTTACTTGGAGTAGCCTCTGAATTGTCAACCTCTATATTCTGATTGGTTTTGCACATAGTTTTATTCTAATTATATTGCAAAGATAGGCCAATTTCTGTTAGTATAGAGTATGTAGCACTAAAAAATGTCTAAGAACCGCTTTTATTCCAAAAAATAACCCCGCCTATCTGCTGATAAGCGGGGTTAGAGTTGTTGTAGGATATAACTACCAGATGGTGATTCGATCCTCTGGAGCCAAGTAGAGAGCGTCGGCCTCAGTAATATCGAACAGCTCATACCAGTCGTCGATGTGTTGTACCACGCCATTTACGCGGATGTGACCCGCAGAGTGGATATCATCAGCTGCGCGAGCGATCATATCCTCAGTTGGCAACTTCTCAGCGTACATCTTAGCGTAGTAGTAGAAGAAGAGTCGCTTCTGGTTGTCAAGATCCTCGCCAGTCAAGCCACGCTGCTTGAGTACGCTTACCCAGTAGTCATATGCGATATTAAAACCTCCAAGGTCTGCAACATCCTCAGTAATGGTCATCTCTCCATTTGTCGCAAGGCCTGGGACAACCTCAAACTTGTTGTAGCACTCAATAAGCTTCTGGTTCAGAGTCTCAAACTTAGCCTTATCGCCAGCATCCCACCAGTCGTTAATCTGGCCATACTTGTCATACATCGCACCCTCCTTGTCAAAACCGTGAGTAAACTCGTGGGCAAGGATAACACCAACAGTTGCGTAGAGCTCAGCCTCTGACATATCTGCAGAATATGCCGGTGCCATCATAAATGGAGCAAAGAGATATGTTGTGTTGAAAGAGGTATTATAGGATGCGTTGCAGATGTACGGGTAGATTGTGCCATTGATGTTGAAGTCGAACATAAAGAAGTTAGCCAGATACTCGTTTACATCCTTGCCAAGCAACGACTCAAGAGCATTCAGGCGACCGTGTTTAATCTCGAGGACATCCATAATCAGAAGTTCGCCACTAAGCTGTGGGATTTGTGCCTCAGGCCACTTGTTTGGCGAGCCTAAGGTCATTGTCATATTGTTGAGCTTCTCAATGGCTGCGTTGATAGTTGTCTGTGTGAGCCAGCTGTTGTTTGTAAGGCGGTTGCGGAATGAGTCTATCAGGTTGTTAGTAATTACTTTAAACTCGTTCTTGGTCTGCTCCTTAACAAAGTTCTGGGTGTATAGGTAAGATGTGAAGTAGCCCAGGTCCTCCTCGATAGTATTAAAAACATACTCGCCAACGCTCTCTACCTGACCACCACTGAGCTGCTGCACATACTCGTCACCGCAGTAGAAGAGTAGTTCATTCTGTATATCGGTAGCAATACCGGCTACAAGCTGCTCAACAGTGAGCTTCTCAAGAGATGCAACAAGCATATCAGAGTGCTGGTTGCTAAGGAAGTACTTTGGATCAAGGCCAATACCATCAAGCAGATAGTCAAGAGTTGTCTTCTCGCCACGGGTAGGGGTGTAACCAGGATACATCGGAATCTCGTGGTGGGCAAGGCTGCCGAATGTATGCGCAGGCTGCATATTTGCAGTGCTATTGTGCATAAAGTAGTAGCCGATGGTGTTGTCATCGTAGTTTATAGCGGTATAGAGTCGACCTGAGGCGTTGATACCCAGACGGATAGCCTTACCATAAGCGATATAAGCATCCTCCTTGGTCTTAACATCCTTAAGCAGTTTGTCGGCAATCACCGGAATTATCCCCACAGATGTCTGCTTGTTCTGCTCGCAGTACTGAATATCCTTTTGAAGAGCCTGATACTGAGGCATAGCAGCCTTAACAGCCTCGAGGTACTGATCAGCTGCGCTGGTAACATTAACAGCCCAGCCGTAGGTCTGTTTAGGGTCAGTACCCTTAAGAGATGCAAACCACTCTGCATTTGCAAAGGTGTAGAAGTCGTCGCCAGGGTTAACCTCAGGCAAGAACTGGTCATTGTTTGCTCCGCCCTTCTTACAACCGGCAAAGTTTACGGTTGCAAGTGCCAATGCGAAGATGGTCAATGACTTGGTAAAAAGTTTGTTGAAAATCATATTAGTAAATAATCGAAAAAATTAAGCGCAAATATAGTGTAATTTTTTGCCCACTCCCTATTTTTTTTCTAAGTTTTTTTAATCCTATACCTATAAAAATAAAAAAAACTGCCCTATAACAAGGTCTGAGCAGGATAAAAAAGAGACCGCCATAAGCGGTCTGCTTTATTGTAAGGTCAAAGGATAACAACCTGATCAACATTATTGGCAAGCCAAGATGAGGCATCGGTAGAACTCCTCTTTGACACTTAGGTTTTACTCTAAGCACATCTGGTATATCTTCTCGATATCCTCCTGTGATAGTGGCTTGAAACCTGGGATGGTCTTACCGCCGCACGCCTGCTTTGCCATTGCAGGGAAGTCCTCAGCCTTGATGACAACCTTGGTCAAGTTGCTGTCAAGGGCAAGGGTGTTGAAGAAGAAGTCAGCAAGTAGCTCAATACCCTTGCGAGCAACAGCCATCTTATCCTCCGAAGGTGTAACCCCAAATACATTGACGGCAAACTGAACATACTTATCTACATTGCTCTCATCAAGGCAGTACTCCATCCAGCGCGGGGTGAGAATAGCCAATCCTAAGCCGTGGGTTATGTCATAGAAGGCCGATAGCTCGTGCTCCATAGGGTGGCAGCTCCACGCGTGAGACTTGCCTGCAGTAATAAAGCCGTTGATGGCCCAAGACGATGCCCACATAAGGTTTGCGCGCGCCTCGTAGTTGTCAGGCTCCTTGATTGCGATAGGGGCGTACTTGATAACGGTCTTTAACAAGCCCTCCATAAAGCAGTCGAGCATATAAAGATCCTGCTCAGGGGCGAAGTATACCTCCATAATGTGCGAGATGATGTCTGCCGAGCCGCACGCGGTCTGATATGCGCTTACGGTAAAGGTGTTTGTAGGGTCGAGGAATGACACTTTAGGTAGCAACTGTCGGTGCAGTCGACCCTTCTTTCGCTGCTCTGCAAAGTTGGTAATTACTGCGGCAGTATCCATCTCTGAGCCTGTAGCAGAGAGGGTTAGGACGGTGACTATAGGCAGAGCCTTGTCAATCGGAGCCCACTTCTGACTCAAGAAATCCCACGGATCGTGGTCTACACACGCACCTGCAGCGATAAACTTAGCAGCATCAATGGTCGAGCCACCGCCTACAGCAAGTACCACATCTATATTGTGCTGTTTGCACATCTCGGCACCTGTGCGTACCGACTCAATGCGTGGATTAGGCTCAATGCCCGAGAGCTCGAACAGCTCCAAACCAGCCTTCTCAATTTCAGCCACCACAGCATCATATAGACCCATTCGCTTAATTGAACCACCGCCATAGGTGAGCAATACTCGACTGCCAAACTTCTTTAACTCCTCGCCCAAGTGCGAGAGCTGATCCCTTCCAAAATATATCTTGGTCGGAATATCATATACAAAATTGTTCATAATTCTATTAGTTTTTTAAGGTTTTGCACACCCAAAGTTAGTGATTTTTGACGATAGTTGCAAGTCCCATTATTGTCTAACGCTGCTTTCAGGTAGTTTGCCTATCTATGTAGCTTTTAAAAGTATAAAAAAGATTATTTGAGCTATGTTCAGTAGCTATTCTGGAGGATAAAACGCCCTCTCGAAATAGTTTATTATCGAAATATCAGCACTTTCAGAAATTTTGTTTATCTTTGTTTCGGCGAACGACCTCGGTCGCGATGCCGTACATATTAGTTGACATTTTATTGTAGTAATCTTCCACTTCAAAAACTTGGCGGTTTTAAACAAAACGAAGATGCGCAATCAGGTGTCCGCGTTTGGTGTATATCCTTACCACCGGCTTTGGCTCGGTGTGTGCGATATATCTCCGGCGTGGGCTGTCTGTGTTGCTTATTCGTTTTGTGGGCAGCCAAGGCCTTGGAGTGGGATAAGTTGATGCAGTAGCCTGCGCTTTTTTTTATGGACTTATCCGGGAATAAAGAGTTGTTAGACAGGCCTTTAGTGGCCTTCTTTGCTTCGCGTAATGCACCACCCGAGGCTCTCGAGTTGGCCACTTGTTGGGCGCACGAAATAGCACGGACTGACAAGGTTGTTATCAGCGGATTTCACTCTCCAATAGAACGCGCAGTATTGGATGTTTTGCTCGCTCACGGCTGCTCTGTCGTGGTGACTCTCGGCCGCTCGTTATACCGCAAAATTCCGCTACATCTGCAAGTGGCCTACGATGAAAGTCGACTTCTCTTCGTCTCGTTCCGCAACTATTCCCGCCACTCATATAGCAACTCTCAACTTCGTAATTGGGCAACCGCCAACCTCGCCTCTGAACTTGTCTTTGCCCCATTTGACAACACGAGCCAACTCTCGACCCTGTATTTTACCTATTCTACCAGCTCAACCCCCTGTCTTATATTGCCCTGATTTACAATAAAAGGATTTCGGGCTACTTAGTTGTATATATATAAGTATACTAAGGAAATACAAGATAGTTATGAGTTTTAAAATCTTTACATCGTTAGTAGCTACTGCTACGATGTTGGCATTTATTGGTTGCCAGAAGGGTCCTAATGAGGGAGAGGATAATCCGATTGTTGAGGGCGAGGGTGTGAGCCGTTTTGTGGCTACAATTGCTACGCCAGAGCTCTCGCGAGCGCAGCTTAAGAGTGACAATGCCCCAACTTGGAAGGCTGGTGATAATATGCTGGTGCTCTCGTACAATGGTTCGGCGATTACCAACTTTAAGTCTACTATCGACCCATCAACAATTGATGGTACAAGTGCCTACTTCAAGGCCGCATCGGGTCGCTCAATCACCAAGGGTAGGGAGACATACTCTGTATACCCATACTTTCAGCCTAAGTCTGCCGATGTGGCAGGTGGTCGTGAGGGCAATAGAACATTCAACCTATCGTTGGAGTCTCAGAGCCCAAGTTTTGACGACAAGCTCAACCTGCCGCTGCTCGTCGGTGTGTGGGAGGATGCTACTGAGTCATTTACTATGACAAATCCGCTGCTGATTGTAAAGTTACACATCGCTCTTCTTGAAAATGAGGCAGATGTGACACTTCGTCGCATAAATATTGCGGGTAACAATGGCGAGACTCTGTGGGGTACATCGGCGACATTTACCACCTCGGATATGAGACTTAAGTTTGCCGAGGAGGGTGCTGTAAAGTCATTATCACTCGACTGCAACTCTCAGGTGCTGAGTGCTGCGGGCAAGAGCATCACATTCTGTATACCTGCTGCAGAGTATAGCAAGGGCTTGAATATCAAGGTCTACTGCCTTGAGGGTGTCTTTGAGACCAATATCCGCCCTGAGGGTATTAAGGCTCAGAGTGATGTTATAATCGAGGAGAATTTAGTTGCAAATATCACCAAGAGCGACATCTTTGTGGACGTTGTGCGTGCTACAGATACAACTATTGCCGTTGCGTGGAGCTGTAACAAGCAGAATATTGACTACCTCTCGCAGATATATCCAAATGCCAATGGTGACTACTCCGTCGATATCACAAAGGAGTACAAGGTGGCTATTTTTAGCGATGAACAGTGCTCAAAGTTGGTATATAGCGCAGCGGTAATCAAGGGCGAGAAGTTGTTTAATATGTCGACCTGTCCACCGCGATTTATCTTCTCAGGACTTACTCCTCAGACAGACTACTATATTCACATCTACAATCTTACAGACTCAAAGCAAACCATTGAGCCTCTTAAGGTTACGACAGATAGGTCTATTGCTGCAAGTAAGAGTTTTGCATACACAAAGCCTGGTGATATAGTGCTGTTTGAAAACTTTGGCAGCTTTATCTATGGCGGTGATATTACGGCTCGCGCATCGGGCGTTTCGCGCGATGACAGAGGTACGCTCACCTCGTTTGAGGGTGCCGATTTGAAGGGTGAGATTGCCCTTGATTGGGAGGCTGATGGCATTTCAGGTGCTTCGGCAGCATATATTCCATCGGCAGCCAATATTGAGATGGGGCTTTTTAACACCCTTGCGGGGTTGGTCGATGATATGGGCGTAAAGGATTGGGGCTGGATTGGTGGCAAGGATGGTGCCAATGGCGGTTCTGTAAGTGCCCGTCCTGGTTATGCCAAGATTGGTACATCTGGCAACCGATCATTTATTGTAACGCCAATGCTCTCGGGAATCCCTGCCGGCACAAAAGCCAAGGTGACTGTTAAGTTTAAGGCGGCACCTTATGGCGATGTGGGCAAGGATATCAATGTAGCCGAGAAGGATATTGTTGTAAAGGTGCTTAACGGCACTTCGATAGCAAGCAACAACAAGATTAGCTATACAAGCGAGGGTGAGAAGAAGGCCTTTACCCTTGATGGCGAGCGCAGCTCCGACTGGAAGGAGTACAGCGTGACGCTTAATAATGTGCAGTCTACAAGCCGTATAGCCATTGGCGGTAATCGTGCCTCAGCAACCGATACAAACCGATTCTTGCTTGATGATGTGACAGTCATCGTCGAGAGTGTTGACGCGGCTGTGGTTACTGGTACTATCAGCTACAGCGACGGCACACCTGCAGCGGGTGTTGTTGTAAGTGATGGTTTTAGCTGTGTGGTGACCGATGCCAATGGTAACTACTCGATTAAGCCGCACAAGGAGACTTGGTACATATACTACTCAGTACCAGAGGATTGCCAGGTGCCGATAAATAGCTACGGCCAGCCTTGCTTCTTTACAAAGTATAGCGAGCAGACCACAACATACGACTTTACGCTGACAAAGATGGCGGCTAAGGAGAGTAAGTTTGCCCTCTTCTGCTTTGCTGATGTTCAGTGTGCAAATACTTCGCAGATTAACCGCTTTAAGAATGAGAGTGTGCCGGATATTGTTGCCCACGCAAAGTCAAAGGGAATCCCTTGCTACGGCGTGACACTGGGTGATGTGGCATACTCGCAGGGTACACGCAACTGTGAGGGTATTATGCCGTCTCTGCGCGCAGCTATGGCGAAGGATCAGATAGGTATGCCTGTGTTCCAGACTATGGGTAATCACGACTACGCATTTGTATTTGATGAGGCAAATCCGCTGCCTTGCTCGGGCTATCAGGATTTGGAGTTCCAACTCAAGATTCAGCGCTCATTTGAGAAGGTATTTGGACCTATTAACTACTCGTGGAATAGAGGCGATACTCATATCGTCTGTATGCGTAATATGCTCTGGTATGATGGTAAGTCTTGGGATCATTATGGCGATCCACGATTCCTCGATGCTCAGTATGAGTGGCTTAAGCAGGATCTTGCGCAAGTGTCTAAGGATAAGATGGTTATCCTCTGCGTGCACTGCTCTATCGAGAACTCGACAAAGTCGAATGTGCAGAATATTTTGGGCCTGCTGAGCCAATTTAAGGATGCGCACATTATGTCGGGTCACCACCACCGAATGACCAACCATCCGACCACCTCGACAGTCAATGGTAAGGCGATTTACGAGCATAACCACGGTGCTGTGTGTGGTCACTTCTGGAAGTCTAATTTCAATGCTGACGGTACACCAAATGGCTATGGTGTTTACGAGATTGAGGGCAATAAGATGACTAATTGGTACTACAAGGGTGTCAATGCGGGTATTAACGATGTTAAGTATCAGATGCGCCTCTATCGAGGAAATCTCCGCTGTGGCGGTCAGTATGACCATATCGCTCTGCAGCACGGTGCGAGTGTTATCCTTGCCAATATCTTCAATGCTGACGACAGCTGGAAGATTAAGGTTTATGAGGATGGTTCATATGTGGGCACAATGACCAAAATGGCGAAGAGCAACTCGGGCCCATCGAAGTATAGCCCAGATCCAAATAATCCTGGCAAGCCGAGCACCTCTTCGAGCCTTGATTGGTGGATTGTAGCATACCACACGGGTGTGTTGGGTCTTGGTGATCCTAAGGATGATAGCAAGCACTCGGGTAATTATAAGGACAACTACCATATGTATAAATGGAATTTGAAAAACCCTAATGCAAAGACTATTAAAGTAGAGGCTACAGACCAGTGGGGTAATGTCTACACCTGTTCAGATATTACGGGCGACTACGACTACTCGGTAATGTAGACCGTAAAATAGTAAAAAAGTGTGTCGAAAGGGCACACTTTTTTGTATGGATGAGTGGGACGAAAAAAATCTTTATAAATCGCAGAGGAAAAGAGTCGCTTGAGTTGTATGAATATATATAACCAAGGTATTGAAGGCAAACAAACAATTTTAATAACTTAATATCTAACCATTATGACAAAAATCTACACTAAGGGGGCTTATATAGCACCCGTATTGGAGAATCTTTGCATTCACTGCGAGCAGGGCTTTGCTCAGAGTGCAGGAATTGATGGCCTCACACCTATCGAGGGCGAGTGGGATGACGAGGTAGCCTATTAATTACTAATGTCAAATTAAAAAAAGAAGAAGAGATGAAGAGATTATCACTTATTTTCGGTTTGGCATTGGGTATGCTGACCGTTGGTTGTTCTGAGGCTCCTGTTATTGAGCAGGATGCTCCTGTAGCAGGTACTATTACCCTTGGTGTTAACCTCGACGACGAGGCACGCACATCACTGGGTGAGCTTGTTGGCGACAAGTACTCTGTACTTTGGTCTGCTGGCGATAAGATTGCTGTTAATGGCACAGTTTCTGAGGCTGTAGCTGAGCAGTATGTAGGCAAGAGCTCTGCAGTATTTACTATTGCAGATGTTACTGCTCCTTACAATGTTATCTATCCTGCAAATGCACTTAACGCAGAGGGTCAGCTCGAACTTGCTACCTCGCAGGCATACACTGCAGGTTCATTTGCTGAGGGCGTGGCTGTAATGACCGGTTACACTGCTACTGCAGATATGGTTAACCTTCAGCATATGCTTAGCTTCATTAAGCTCACTATTGCTCAGGGCTCTGAGGCTACTGCTGCATTTAACTCTATCACCCTTACATCACTCTCTGGTCGCGCTATCTCTGGTAAGTTTAGCGTTGACTATCAGGGTGCAGAGATTAGCCCTGTAGCTGGTGCTGGTAAGGACTTTGTTACCGTGACTAATGTGCCTATTACTGACGGTAAGGCTGTTGTTTATATCGCAGTTCCTTCTGGCGAGTATGTAAACGGTTTCGAGGTTAAGGTTGTAGGTTCTGACCTTACTGCTATGAGCCGCACAGCTTATACTACAAATGGTATCAACCTTGGCGATGGCTATCTGGTAACTATGCCAGAGCTTACTTTCGCAGGTAAGGCATCTAACGAGATTGTAATTAACTCTGCTGCTGATCTGCAGACCCTCCTCGAGACCACTCTTACTGCTGATAACACCTTCAAGGGTACTATCAAGCTGGGTAACGATATCGATATGACAGATATTGTTCTTGACGGCGTTCAGGCATACCTCTACGACGGTGCTACTTTCGACGGTCAGGGTTACTCTATTAAGAACTGGACTGCTACACAGGGTCTTATCTATGAGAACTATGGTACTATTAAGAATATCGTTCTTGATAAGAGCTGTCAGTTTACTGTTGATCTTTCAAGCACAGCAGTACTTGCTTGTGGTTATATCGCAATGGCAAACCTCGGTACTGTTAGTGGCTGTACTAACAACGCTGATATTACCTATGAGGATGCTTATCTGAAGGTACAGAAGAATCGCTTTATCGGTGCTATCGTTGGTGCAATGGGTCAGACTCTGACTCGTGGAACTACTATTGGTGACCCAGATTCTGACAAGGACTATGTAACCCACAAGAACGCTCGCGTTGAGAACTGCGTAAACAACGGTAAGATTCAGCTTACCTTTGGCGGTTATCAGAATGGTTGGTGGTACTTAGGTGGTGTTGTAGGTTCTTACCTGCCACACTCTGAGATAAGTGACGGTGGTATTTTCAACTGCGTTAACAATGGTGATATTTCACTCAATGTGGGTGCAAATGAGAAGGTTACCATTGTTGGTGGTGTTATCGGTTCTGCTGGTAAGCTCTACAGTTCTGCTGCTAATAACAAGTTGGCGTACTATTGTACTGTTGAGAATTGTGTTAACAATGGTAAGGTATCTTACTGCTGTCTTTCACAGGGCCAGCAGCTCTACTATGGTGGTGTAGCTGGTGCAACTCACGCTAAGGTTATCTCTTGTAAGAATAACGGTACTATTACCTTCTTGGCTGAAACCGAGCAGGTTAAGCCAACTCTCTATATGGCAGGTATCGCTGGTGTATCTTCTGGTGACTTTACCGATTGCCACAATGTTGGTACTCTTAGTGTTGACAACATTGACTTCGGTTACTGGGTTGGTTTGGGTGGTATTACTGGTCGTTGCTTCAATACCCCTGCTATGACAGTATCTGATTGTACAAACTCTGGTAAGATTAAGGTTGACTTTACAGCTTCAGGTAACCAGATTCACAATGTTGCGGGTCTTGTAGCTATTGCTGATGGTGGTAATATCTCAATTGTTAACTGCCACAATACTGGTGAGATTACAATGACTACTCCTGGTACTGGTGCGTGCGGTGCACAGATTGGTGGTATCGCTGCTAAGATTACAAAGCCTGGTACTGTTGAGAACTGTACTAACACTGCTGCTATTACCTTCAACACATCTGCTGCAGCTGGTAAAAACTCTTATCTGGGCGGTATCGTAGCTGATGTTGAGACATCAGTTGTTGATGTAACAAACTGCGTTAACACTGGTGCTGTAACCTTTAATAATACTGGTACTGCTGAGGTATACGCTGGTGTTGGTGGTGTTGTTGGTAACTACTACAAGGGTGGTTGTACTATGACTGACTGCGTAAACAAGGGTGCTGTATCGCTCCTCGGTGCTTTGAAGGCTGAGTCTTGCATCGGTGGTCTTGTTGGTACAAATTGCAACAACTTCGACAATTGCAAGAGCCTTGGTAATGTAACTGTTAACAATGCTGGTACAGGCCTTGTACACATTAGTGCTGTTGCATCTCGTTTGAACAATAGCAACTGTACTTGGAATGGTCTTGAGATCAACTGTGCCGTAAACTATAACGAGGGTAATAACAACTTCGGTCTTCTTCAGGGTGATACATGGCTTACTACAGCCTATGCAACTGTTGGTGCAATAACCCCTTGCGTAGTTAAGTCTACAACAACCGTTAATGGTGAGGCTGTAACTGCAGAGCAGATTGCAGAGCGTAGCTTCCTCGTAGGTCGTGACCAGAAGGTAGCTGATGGCACACTTGAGGTATCATCATTCGTAATTGCTGAGGGTGGTCTTGTCCTCGAGTAAGGCAATGCATACAAAAAAGTTAAGGAGCGAAATTTTCGCTCCTTAACTTTTTTGTAGGTAATGATGCAAAATGTCATTTTTGCATCATTACTATTTTTTATATATGCTAAGCAAGAATAGCAGTAGCGGAAGGTAGTCCTTGAGCTCTTGTTTGAGAATCTTCATTGTGCGCGAAAGACGATTGTCAACGGCCTTGACGGTAATGCCTAATCGCTGGGCTATCTCCTTGTAGCTCAGGCGTTCTATGCGACTTAGGATAAATGTCTCGCGCAGATTTTCGGGCAGCCTTTGAAGAGCCTGTTCAAGTAGTTCAGTAAGCTCTACAGACATATAAAGATCGGGGTTTTCAAATTGCTCGCGCAGCGAACTCTCAATCTGCTTATGAACCCTTGAAAGGACAGTGTTGTGCTTGATATTATTGAGTGCCTTATTGCGGACAATGCGCAGCAGTAGGGCATTGATAGACTTGCCTGGGATGATGGTCTGCTTATTGTCCCACAGCCACATCATCGTATCCTGCACAATATTCTGCGCCTCCTCAATATCGACATAACGAGTAGCATATGCCACAAGCCCCTTGTAGCAGCTTGTGTATATGGTATCAAAGTCAAAATCTGTATCGCCCATAAAGCAATCAGAGTTGGCTGTGTCGTTATGTAACTCGTCGTTCAGCATATTGCAAATATAGTCTATTTTTTACTAATGACAAAACGAAAAGGCATAATATGGGCAACAAAAATCACCTAAAATGGTGAAAAAAGTTTTATGTTGAAATTGAAGTAGGAATAATAGTTATTAAGTTGTATATAAATTATAGGTAATATAATATAGGTATGCAAACAGAGACTTTAACTGAGATAACCGAGGCTATGCTTGTCGATTTTATCGATGGCAAGCTCGCCCCTGAGCAGATGGCTCAGGTTGAGCGGTGGTACGATGAGTCGGAGGAGAATCGCCGTAGCCTCGAGCAGTTGTACTATGTGGTCAAGCTACACGATATGACCGCAGCAGTCAAGGATATTGACCCCGCAGCATCGCTGGCCGCATTTAAGCAGCGTATTGCCAAGCGCGATAGCGAGCAGAAGGCAAATGTAACAAAGAAACTGACAACAAAGGTGCTCCGATATAGTGCAGCGATAGTTGCCTGTATGATTATCGTGGGCTCATTCTTTATGTTTAGAGATAGGGGAGAGATGTGTGAGATTTTTGCTGACGCAGGTCAGCAGAAGGTCATCGTTCTGCCCGATAAATCTACCGTAGAGCTCAAGGCCAACTCGACCATCGCCTTTAACTCGAACTTTACCAAGAAGCGTGAGGTGAAGCTCGATGGTGAGGCTGTGTTTAATGTTGTCAAGATGGATGGCGTGCCATTTACCGTTACGGCAAAGGGCGCAGAGATTATTGTCAAGGGTACCAAGTTTCATTTTAAGGCATACTCTGATTGCTCAAATATCGAGGCGGTGCTTATTCAGGGAGCTATCGACTTCTCGACCCATAGCCACAATGTAGCCCTTAAACCAAATCAGAAGGTTGTCTACGACAAGGGTAGCCGCCGTGTGAATATTATCGAGGTGGATGCAGAGCTTGAGGTCTTTGGCAAGCGATTCTTCGATGCTGAGCCTTTAGGTACAGTTGTCAACACCCTTGAGCAGGTATACAATTGCCGCATCTCATTTACTGATGCCCGTATGGAGAACATCAAGTTTACGGGAACTATCGACCGCAGTAATCTGCTGGATCACACCCTTAAGATTGTGACCCTGACAACAGGCACATCGTTCCGCAGAGATGGTGATGCAATAATTATCGACAGATAAACACTAACTACTATAAATTAAATGCTTATGAGACAAAATCTACTTAAACAGGGTTTGCGACTTGTTGTCGTATGCCTAATGTTAAGCATCTCGATTTGTCATGTCAGCGCGCAGAGTACTGCCAAGATTGACGCATCGGGTGCTAAAACATTAAAGCAGCTTATTGAGAAGATTGAGGCAAGTAGCAGCTACCGCTTTTCGTGGTCAGGCAATTTGCCAAATGACATCTCAATCTCGGTTCCGACTGGCGCTCAGAGTGTTGAGAGCCTGCTCAGTGCCGCACTTTCCGGCAAGAGCGTGACTTATGTTATCAGCCAGAATGACATCGTGCTTCTGCCGTCAAAGAAGGAGACTCAGACTGTTACAGCTGCAACAGCGCAGCAGAACAAGGAGAGAGTACTCTCTGGTCGTATTATTGACGACATTACCGGCGAGCCTGTAATTGGTGCATCAGTGTGGGTTAAGAATACCACTATAGGTACCTCTGCGGATATTGATGGTAAGTTTAGTCTCAAGTGCGACAATGCCCTTGCTGTAGTTGTTGTTTCGTTCATCGGTTATCAGGATGTAGAGATGGCCGTGCGCGATGTAACTACAGATATGACTATCCGTATGCAGCAGGCTGCAACTCAGGTTGAGGATGTAGTTGTTGTGGGTTACGGTACACAGAAGAAAGCCAGCGTTATCGGTGCTATCTCTTCTGTAGCAATTGACGATCTGCGCGCTCCAGTAGCAAAGCTCTCTGGTAATATCGCAGGTCAGCTGGCAGGTGTTGTATCTGTACAGCGTTCAGGTGAGCCGGGTGCCGGTTCGACCTTCTGGATTCGTGGTATCTCGACCTTCGGCGATACAAAGACTCCGCTTATTTTGGTTGATGGTGTTGAGCGTGATATGGACCTTGTAAATGTAGACGATATTAAGGAGATGAGTATCCTTAAGGATGCGTCTGCAACAGCTATCTATGGTGTGCGTGGTGCAAACGGCGTTGTTATGATTACAACCCGCAGCGGTGACGCAGGTAAGCCAAAGGTTTCACTCTCTATCGAGGGTGGTCTTATCCAGCCTACAAAGGTCCCTGAGATGGTTAATGGCGTTCAGTATGCTGAGATGTACAACGAGGCTTCTGGTAGTATGATCTACTCTCCAGAGACTATCGAGAAGATTGCATCAGGCGTTGACCCAGACCTCTATCCAAATGTAAATTGGATTGATACCCTCTACAAGAACCTCTCTTGGAATGAGAAGGTTAATGTAAGCGTTAGCGGTGGTGGTGATATTGCTAAGTATTACATCTCTGGCGCATTCTATAACGAGGATGGTCTGTTCCAGGTGGATAATATGAAGAACTATGATACATCTGTATACTATCGTCGTTATAACTTCCGCTCAAATGTAGATGTACAGGTATTTAAGCACACAAAGCTCAACTTTAACCTCGGAACATCATTCGAGCGCAAGAACGAGCCGGGTGGCGATACCAGCAGCATCTGGTCATATGCACTCAATACTATTCCGATTGCATATCCACTCTACTACTCTGATGGAACTCTTGCAGGTCCTGCAGATAACGATGGTGCTAACCCATATGTGCTTCTGACTCAGAAGGGTTATCGTGAGAAGTTCTGGAATACAGCAACCTCTACCGTTAACCTCAATCAGGACTTCGGTAGCTGGATTACCCCAGGCCTTACTGCAAACCTTAAGTTTGCATTCGATGCGATGAACTACCAGCACGTAGCTCGTACTAAGACCCCTCCACAGTATATGGCTTCAGGTCGTGACGAAGAGGGTAACCTTATCAAGACCCCTACTGTTGTGGGTGAGGAGAGCCTTAGCCTGGGTAAGAGCAGCAATAGCCGTCGTACAGTATACTTGGAGGCATCTATCAATTACTCTCGTACATTTGGTAAGCACTCAGTAGGTGCGCTGTTCCTCTATCAGCACTCTCAAAAGAACTTTGTTAACTCATCAGAGACCGATCCTGATAAGTTCTTGCCATACCGTAATCAGGGTATCGCTGGTCGTGTAACTTATGACTATGCAAACCGCTACTTTGTTGAGGGTAACTTCGGTTATAATGGCTCTGAGAACTTCTCACCAGGTAACCGCTTCGGTTTCTTCCCATCAGTGGCAGTTGGTTGGGCAATGTCAAACGAGGAGTGGTTTGAGCCTGCTAAGGAGGTTATCGACCTGCTCAAGTTCAAGGCATCTTACGGTCTTGTAGGTAATGACCAGATTGGTGGCGGCCGTCGTTTTATCTATCTCGAGACTATCGAGAGCGGTTATGACTACTACTTCGGTTCATCTAACACTAAGTATACAGGTATCCGTCTGGGTGACTATCCAAACCCTAATGTAGGTTGGGAGACTGTTCGCAAGCTCAATGTTGGTATCGATATGTCATTCTTCGGTAAGGCTAAGGTTCAGGTTGACTACTTCGATGAGAATCGTAGCGGTATCTTCCTCCAGTCTTCATCAATCCCTGAGATTGCAGGTCTTGTAAATAAGCCTTGGATTAATGTTGGTAAGATGCACAACCGCGGTATCGACGCATCACTCGACTATCACCAGAAGATTGGTCAGGTAGATGTTACTGCTCGTGCAAACTTCACCTATGCACACAACACAATCCTCGACAATGACCAGCCAGAGTGGGAGTACGCTTACCAGAACCGCATCGGTCAGAGTAACTGGCAGACATTCGGCCTTGTAGCAGATGGTCTGTTCCAGAGCCAGGAGGAGATTGATGCTTGTCCAACACAGAAGTTTGGTGAGGTTAAGCCTGGTGATATCCGATATGTTGATATCAATGGTGACGGTGTTGTTGATGACTACGATAAGAAGCCTATCGGTTTCCCTGATGTACCTGAGATCTCTTACGGTTTTGGTGCTTCAGTTCGTTGGAAGGGTATTGATGTTTCACTCTTCTTCCAGGGTATTGATAATGTAAACTTCTTTATCAACAACTCTTATACTCAGCCATTTATCGCTACTAAGACTCGTCACTCAAATGTATTTGCCGACCTATATGGCAACTATTGGACAGAGGATAACCGCGATGCTAAGTATCCTCGTTTGACCATTGGTTCTAACACCAATAACAATCAGGCATCTACATTCTGGATGGTTGATGGTCGTTATATCCGATTGAAGAATGCAGAGATTGGTTACACCCTGCCTAAGAGCCTCACTGCTCGTGCGCACATCGACAGACTGCGTATCTATGTATCAGGTGTAAATCTTCTCACATTTGCTCCATTTAAGCTGTGGGATCCAGATTTGCAGACAGGTGCTGCAGGATATCCAAACAACCGAGTTTATAATATCGGTGCAACCCTCGTATTCTAATGGTTAAAACAATAATGATTATGAAAAAATATATTTTAATATTAATCTCGGTGCTCTCGCTCAGTATGGTGAGCTGCGATGCGTGGCTTAATCGTCAGCCAGATGAGCCGATGACATCAGAGAACATCTTTGAGAAGATGCTGACCACTCGTCAGTATCTGATAAATGTATACTCGTGGATTAACAACGAAACTGACCCATCTGGCCAGAACAATATTTGGGAAGCTTGCTCAGATGAGTGTACAGTTTCGTTCGGTAACCGTTGGCACCGCCTTTTTAACAACGACTCTTGGATGGTATCAAGCAACCCATCTGTATCAAGTTCATCTTTCCTCGCAAAGAACTACTCTTTGTACTGGAAGGGTATTCGTGAGGCGAGCTACTTTATGGAGAATATAACCCGCTGTAAGGAGCTTACTCCAGAGCAGGTTGAGGAGTGGAGCGCAGAGGCTCGTTTCCTTCGCGGTTACTTCTACTTCTGTCTGATGCGTATGTATGGTCCGGTGCCTATTCTTGGTGAGGAGTGTGCAGACTATACAAGCCAGGAGCTTCGTGATATCGACCGTAATACTTGGGATGAGTGCGTTGAGTGGGTATGTGGTGAGTTGGATCGCGCTGCAGAGGATCTTCCACTTACTCAGCCTGATGAGTGGTTTGGTCGTGCAACAAAGGGTGCTGCTATGGCAGTTAAGGCTCGTCTGTTGCTCTACTCTGCTCGTCCGCTCTACAATGGTAACCCAATGTATGCAGGCATTAAGAACTACTACGGCAATGACCTGTTCCCACAGACTTACGACCCTAATAAGTGGGTTAAGGCTGCGCAGGCTGCTGAGGATCTTATGAACCTCCACCTCTACGAGATCGTAGGTGAGAACGCCGGTACTCCATATGAGAGCTGGAAGAAGGTGTTTGTTGAGCGTTGGAACAAGGAGCTTATCTTTGCTCGTCAGAACAACTCTTACAACTGGCGCGTAGCTACAACTCCTGAGGGTGTTGGTGGTCGTGCTTATGGTGGTGTTGCTGTAACTCAGAAGCTCGTTGACGCATTCGCTATGGAGAATGGTCGCTATCCTATTACAGGTTATTACTCTGACGGTGCTCCGATTATCGATGAGCAGTCTGGCTATTCAGAGAGCGGCTTTGAGTATCTTACTCACCCAGTTTTGAAAAACCGTGAGGAGACCTTTAAGATGTATGTTGGTCGTGAGCCACGATTCTATATGTCAGTATTCTGGAACAACCTCACTTGGGTTGGTGGCTCAAACAGAGTTAAGATTACTATGCACCGCGGTGGTAACTCATATTCAGGTACTTCTGACAACTACTCTGTAACAGGTTACCTGCCATATAAGTTTGCTAATCCTAACTACGACACCAAGAATGCAGGTACAACTACTTGGGAGGCTATCACTTGGCCGTTGTTCCGTTATGCAGAGGTGCTTCTGAACTATGCAGAGGCTGTAAATGAGGCTGCAAATGCAGGTGTTGGTGACTATATCATCTCTGACGCGCTGACTCAGCTCAACCGTATTCGTACTCGTGCTGGCGTGCCTAATATTGAGACAATCTACTCTGATGCAAATACATACGAGGGTCTGAAGAAGTATATCCTTCGTGAGCGTCAGATTGAGCTCAACTTCGAGAACCATCGCTACTTCGATACCCGTACAAACCTTCTCTCTGAGGTTGAGGATGCTGGTAATGTATATGGTATGAATGTAACTGCAACAAGCTCATCTAAGACAGGAGGCTTCTGGCAGCGTACAGTAATTCCTCACGATGGTGGTAACAACCCAAGTACTCGCGTATTTACAAAGCGTCAGTATCTGTTGCCATTCTACCAGTCAGAGGTTGACCGTTTGACTAACCTTACACAAAATCCATTCTATTAGTAGATTGATAAATATTAAACTATGAGATTTATGAGAAAATTATATATTGCTATCTGTACTGCACTGATGTTGGGTACAGTGGCGTGCGAGAATAATCGCGATGCAAATCTCACAGAGCCGTATGTGTACATCGTAAAGGATGGCTTCCAGGTTGCTGAGTTCTATGACCTCGACCACGAGCCTACAGCTGTGGTAAATATCCACCGCAGTGGTTACTTTGCGGCTGATGCTGTTGTAAATGTGGCTATTGACCCAATCGCTATTGACGAGTACAATGCTGCAAATGGCACATCATATCAGGTTCTTACAGAGGGTACATATTGGTTGGTTAACCAGACTGTAAACCTTACAAGCGATATTCGTACAGCACCTATAAAGGTTGGTTTTGACTACGATACTATCGCTGCACTGCCAGCAGACCACAACTATGTAGTGCCTTTGCGCATCTCTTCAGAGAGCAAGATTAACGACAGTAAGTCTGTTGTGCTTGTCTCTCCGACAATGTTGCCTGCAGAGATCTTCTTTATGCCAAACCGTCAGGAGACTGTTAAGTGGTCTTCATCTTCGGCTTATGTGTATGAGAAGAAGCTCACCGTAACCGTTCCGTTTAACAATCCTATGGATTGCAATGTCACTCTGGATACATCACTTGCAGCCTTTAACCGCTTCGGTGATGGTAGCTACCTGAAGGCTTGTCCACAGGATGCTTTCGAGATTGTTGGTGAGCCGGTACTTTTGGCTGGTGAGTCGGAGCTCGAGCTTACACTTCGCGTAGATTTGTCAAAGCTCCCGACAAACACATATCGTTGTTCTATCCCGGTTGTGCTTACCGCTAACTCAGAGAACTATGTAATCAACCCGAATAATCAGTTTATGCTCATCCACCTGCAGCAGGATGGTGTAGTGCCTACAATTGTTGACGCCGGTGATCGTCGCAACAAGTGGTCACTTTGGGAGTGTAACTCTGCTCACGGTAATACAACTACCACAAACAATAACTATGTTCATATGATTGACGGCGATGTATCCACCTTCTGGCACTCTGGTTATAACACCTCTTCGTTTATTGCGGAGAATATCAGCTGCTCTAAGGAGAACCCGTATATCGTTGCTTGGAATCTTGAGGCTGAGCACAACCTTGTCGGTGTTGAGATTACCCGTCGTGACTATCAGGACTACATTGCTGGTTATATCCAGGTATCTGCTGATGGCTACGATTGGTACAGAGTAGCATCATTCGACCACATTGCACAGTGTGGCGGTGATAAGACTATGGTAGGTCCGTTTACATATGAGTTTACAGGTGACGCAAATGTGCAGTATGTTCGCGTATGTGTTACCAACTGCACTCGTAATACAACAGTTGCGCAGTATGCAAATATTGCCGAGTTTAACGTACTCGAGGTTAAACTTGAGGATTAGTTAATAACTACTATGGAGGCACGCCCCTTTAACGGGGGTAGTGCCCCCATTTTGTACTATAAACTATGAAAAAACTATTTTTGATGCTCCTTCTGGCCTTCGCAATCACAGCTACAAGTTGCGAGAAGGGTCTTCCGTTGCCACCAAAACCTGACCAAGAGCAGGAGACTGAGGATGATAAGAAGGAGGATGAAGAGAATAAGGAGGACGAAGAGGGTAAGTGGGATGATACGGATGATGTCGTTGTTAACGGCACGGTGTTGGACGAGTCGACTACTCTCTATGGCGTTGTTAAAGATAAGCAGAGTGGCAAGGGTATCGCTGATGTTGTTGTCAGCGACGGCTTTAACTGCGTTAAGACTGACAAAAACGGTGTCTACCAGATTATCCGCGACAAGAATGCAACGGTGGTATATGTCACTGTGCCTGCGGAGTATGAGATACCTGTAGATAATGGCAACCACGCCACATTCTACAAGCGTTTTTCGGTGGCTGCAAGCGAGAAGTTTACCCACGACTTTACCCTTGAGCTGCTGCCTGGTGGTAAGCAGACGCAGTTTACGCTGCTTACGCTTGCAGATATTCAGGTGCACGATGCAAACGATGTCGAGCGCTTCCGTAATGAGACTGTGCCCGATATTGATGCGCTTGTGCCAAATCTTGTAAATCCGTACGCCATAACGCTTGGCGATATTACAAACAAGAATAACACTGCAATGTGGCTGGGAATCCGTCAGTCAATTACCAACCGCAAGGTTAAGTATCTGCACTGTATGGGCAACCACGACCACCTGAACGAGCTGTCGCCAAACGACCATAGTAATACAACTTCGTATTGGAAGAGCGTCGAGAACTTCCAGAAGTACTTCGGCCCACAGAACTACTCGTTTGACAGAGGTGATGTTCACTTTGTGGTTATTGACAACTGTCTGCATGGCGAGAAACCTGATAATGCTGGTGGTACTCACGAGTATGCTACTGGCCTCTACGAGTGGGGATACAAGTGGTTCTTGCAGGACTTGTCATTTGTGCCTAAGTCAAAGATGGTGGTTCTCTGTGCCCATATACCGTTTAGAAGTGGTAGCGGCGATAACCACAACAATGGCCGTTATCGCAAAGAGATTCTAAATAAGCTCTCTGAGTATCGCGAGGCGCATCTGCTTATTGGCCATACTCACCACGCTGTCAAATATATACACACCATAAATGGTAAGCGTATTGAGGAGCATATCCACGGCGCTGTTTGTGGTCAGATGTGGCACGGCCCTATTGGTCGCGATGGTACACCAAATGGCTATGGTGTCTTCGAGTTTGACGGCAATACAGTCAAGGATCACTGGTTCAAGGGCACTGGCTTTGATAAACAGTTCCAGATTCGCTGCTACAAGGGTGGCGAGGATATCTACGACCCACGAATGAATGTCAATATGACTGCCAAGAAGAATATCTTCCCTAAGTACCACTGGGGTCTTAAGGACCATATTGTTGCCAATATTTGGGATATTGAGCTTGGTGAGTGGGATGTTACTCTGTGGCAGAACGGCAAGAAGGTGTGCAATATGACCGCCTTTAACGACTACGACTACTACGCCCTCTACTGGTTCTGCGAGATTTATGGCTCGGCTTCAGACTCGTACCAGCAGAAGACATCGCACATCTACTACGGTAAGCTTGCCGACCCTAACGCCCCATTTGAGGTGCGTGCAGTGGACAAGAAGGGGCTGCGTGGCCCATATACCTGCTCAGAGATTACCACAAACTACGATGGTCTGAATGGTGACTTTAACACCTACATACCTTAATATTAGATGAAGAACCTACTTTTAATACTGACTCTGATTTGTTCTGTCTCGGCCTGGAGTTGCGAGCAGGGGCTGCCTATGCCTCCAAAGCAGGAGCAGGACAAGGATGACAAAGAGGAGAATAAGGAGGATAACAAAGAGGACGATGGCCAGCGGAATGAGCCTAAGCAGATAGTAGTCAACGGTACAACTATCAATGATGCAACCACCCTTTACGGTGTTGTAACTAATACACAGACAGGTCAAGGTATTGAGAATATCGTTGTCAGCGACGGCTTTATCTGCGTTACTACCGATAGCAATGGTGTCTACCAGATTGTCCGCAACGAGAACTGCGAGATGGTCAATATCTCTATCCCTGCGGAGTATGAAATCCCCGTTGATGGAGGTAACCACCCAGCATTTTACAAGCGATTTATCATCTCAAAAGATGAAAAGTTCCGCCACGACTTTGCCCTCACGCCACTGCCTGGTGGTAAGCAGTCTGAGTTTACGCTGCTCACGCTGGCAGATATACAACTCCACGATACTAACGATGCGGATCGTTTTCGTGATGAGACAATGCCCGATATTGATCAGTTGTTACCTACGCTTGTAAATCCTATTGCCGTGACGCTTGGCGATGATACCAACAAGAATAACTCGGCTATGTGGACAAAGGTCAAGCAGATAACCGCAAACCAGAAGGTGTCGATTTTCCACTGTATGGGTAACCACGACCACCTTAACGAGCTTTCGCCTGATGACCATAGCAAGTCAACTACATATTGGAAGAGTGTAGAGAACTTCCACAAGTACTTCGGCCCGCAGAACTACTCGTTTAGCCGTAGTGATACCCATATCGTTGTTATGGATAACGCTCTGCACGGCGAGACACCTCCTCCGGGTGAGGACTATGAGTATGCTGCAGGCTTCTACGATTGGCAGTTTGAGTGGCTCAAGCAGGATCTTTCGTA
Source organism: Alistipes sp. (assembly GCA_045654345.1). Taxonomy (GTDB): domain Bacteria; phylum Bacteroidota; class Bacteroidia; order Bacteroidales; family Rikenellaceae; genus Alistipes. The sequence continues at coordinate 79,568 of JAZOND010000019.1, forward strand.
TGTGCCGAAGGATAAGATGGTGCTTCTCTGCGTTCATATCCCATTCCGTGATGGTAAGGGCGGTAACCACTCCGATGAGCGTTATCGTCAGAAGGTGCTCAATCTGCTCTCTGAGTATCAGGAGGTGCATCTGCTGATTGGTCACACTCATAAGCAGGCAATCTGGATTCATACCGTAAATGGTAAGAAAATATATGAGCATATCCACGGAGCTGTGTGTGGTGGTATGTGGCACTCTACCGTCTGTGTAGATGGTACGCCAAATGGCTATGGTGTCTATACTATTAGCGGCAACACCCTTAAGGATTGGTACTACAAGGCTACGGGCTATGATCCTGATATGCAGATTCGTGCATACGATGGTGGTCAGACATTTTATGACCCTCGTTTGAATCAGAGCAAGTCTGCAAAACAGAACTACTACTCGAAGTATAGCTGGTCTGCTCCTGGATATATCATTGCCAATATTTGGAATATTGAGCACGGAGATTGGGATGTGACCCTGTGGCAGAATGGCAAGCAGGTAGCTACAATGTCAAAAATCGCAGAGCGCGAGTGGTGGGTAGCCTATTGGTTTTTAGAGGTTTGGGGCACAACAAGTGACAGCTATAGAGGTTCTACCAAGCACCTCTATAAGGGTAAGTTGGCAGATAAAAATGCTCCGTTTACAATCCGCGCCGTAGATAAGAGCGGTAAGCGTAAAACTATGGAGTGCAGCACCCTTACCACCGACTTTTCAGAGGTGTGGGGCGACTTTGCAACCAAGGATATGACCCGTAATCCGATACCTGCATCAGAGAATGAATGGTAAAATATTTAACTAATACTAAAACGAAAACAATTATGAAAAAATTTCTCGCATTACTTGCACTCGCACTGGCAGTAAATAGTCTGCCCGTAGCAGCACAGCAGCCTGCAGAGGTGGAGATTCCCGACTTGTCGGCTTATATTCTCACCCCAAAGCCAGCTGCAACTCCGCGCATCAATGGCGCAAAGGTGTTTGGTCTGCGCCCAGGCTCACCTTGCATCTATACTATTGCAGCAACCGGTGACCGCCCAATGACATTCTCTGCCGAGGGTCTTCCTAAGGGCTTGAAGCTCGATGAGAAGACAGGTCGCATCTCTGGTACACTCAAGAAGGAGGGTACATATCACATTATGCTCAAGGCTACCAACGACAAGGGTACATATGAGCGTGAGCTTCGCATTGTTGTAGGCGATAAGCTGGCTCTGACCCCTCCAATGGGTTGGAACTCTTGGAACTGCTGGGCTCGTGATGTGACTCAAGAGCAGGTGCTCTCATCTGCACGCGCAATGGTTAGCTCAGGCCTTATCAACCACGGCTGGAGCTATATCAACATCGACGATGGATGGCAGGGTCAGCGTGGCGGTAAGTACAACGCTATCCAGCCTAACACTAAGTTCCCAGATATGGAGGCTCTGAGCAAGGAGATTCACGATATGGGTCTTAAGCTTGGTATCTACACTGTGCCTTGGGTTGGTACATATGCTGCGCATATCGGTAGCTATTCGGACAATGCCGATGGTGTAAACCAGTGGATTAAGGATGGTCTGCATAATGAGCACTACCGCTACCAGAAGAACACTCCAGATGCTAACTACTGGCAGGATCGTAAGGAGTACTACCTCCACGGCGAGTACTCATTTATCGAGGCCGATGTTAAGCAGTTCGCTGATTGGGGCGTTGACTACCTTAAGTACGATTGGAATCCAAATACCCGTTACCACACTAAGGAGGCTTTCGAGGCATTGCGCTCTGTAAAGCGTGATATCGTACTCTCACTCTCCAACTCTGCTCCACTTGCAGATGCTCCATTCTTTATGGATAACGCTGAGTGCTGGCGTACTACAGGCGATATCCGCGATACTTGGAAGAGTATTAGCAGTATTGGTTTCTCTCAGGATAAGTGGATTCCATTCTGCCGTCCAGGTGCTTGGCCTGATGTAGATATGCTTGTTGTTGGTCTTGTAGGTTGGGGTCCTAAGCTCCACTATACAAAGCTTACAGCTGACGAGCAGTATACACATATGAGCCTCTGGGCACTCTTCGCTTCACCGCTGCTTATCGGCTGCGATATGGCTCGTCTTGACGACTTTACACTCTCGCTGCTCTCAAACGACGAGGTTATCGAGGTAAATCAGGATCCACTTGGCTTGCACGCAGTACCTGTTTGGCGTAAGAGCGATAACTCTCAAGTAATATATGTTAAGCACCTCGAAGATGGTTCGCTGGCAGTAGGTCTGTTTAATAAGGGCGATAAGCCAGCTAAGATTAGCATCAACCCACGTATGCTCGGCCTCTATGACGGCACTCGTACTGTTCGTGACCTGTGGCGTCAGAAGGATGTAGGCCACCTTACAGACGATACTGGCAAGGGTCGCTTCACTACCGAGGTGGCTCCTCACGGCGTAGCCCTTCTTAAGGTCTACCCAGGCAATAGCGACAAACGCTACACCAATAAGGTAACCTACGCAAAGTAGTCCAAACCCTATACAACTATAGACCCCAAGAAACTCTCTTGGGGTCTGTTTTTTTGCGCCTTGGCTAAGGCAAAATAGTATCTTCGGGATAGCTAAATAAGTGACTGCGTGGTGGTTACAAACTATCAATCTCCGCCTGCAGACGACTGAGGAAGAGAGCTGCGTGAGCACCATCCATCTGGGTGTGGTGGAATTGGAACGATACGGTCAGCGTGGTCTTAAACAGCCCGCGCTTGTACTTGCCCCAAATCATAAAAGGGTTGTTGAAAATGCCGCTATACATTCCCACCGCGCCGTCAATCTCATACTGCGCCAAAGGCGAGGTGCCGATAACCATACTCTGCCCCGAGAGGTCAAAGTCAGTGCAGCTCTCAGCCACCTGCTTGGTGAGTCGTAAGTAGTCGCTATTAAACTTCGCTAAATCCTCACTAAAAGGGATGTCGCACGAACTTACCTCGCCCGCACTATTGGCAACAATGGTATTTACGGCAATAGCGTCGAACTGCATCAACTTGCCACCCACGGGCAGCATATAAAACTCCTTAACTGCGCTGGCAGCACGGCCGATGCAGTAGCATATCAACATATTGAATTTCAGACCTTTCCTGTGGCTAATCTTTACAAGACGCGACACATTGAGCGTCTTGAAAAATGTCACCATCGGATTTGGTGCCTGCATCCACATTTCAAAGGCGTAGGCACGGGTTGTCTCTTTTGGATTTATCTCTCTCATAACTGTGATTTTTTGAAAAAGGGTCGCAAAGGTAACAAAATTTTCTAAACTATCAAAATGAAAGTGTGAAATGAGTCAAAAAAACTGATGTTTTCCAACTCAAATCACACTACCAAAAAATCTCAAAAGTAAACATGCTTTTTGCGCTTACTTTTGAGGGTTGAAATGCCTAAAAATTAGCCCACCTCGATTTATTGTCGAAACGGGCTATTTGATATAATTAGAGCTTAGCTTTTCCAAAACATAATTATTGGTTTTGAAACAGATATTTTATTGAGTTTCTATTTCTGACTCTAAATATCTCCAATCTGCATCTTCAAATCCTAAACTACTTGTTTCGTCTTCACATTCCAATAAGCACTCAAATCTAACAATTTTCTTTACAATTGCTATCTCTATTAATGTACAATGCATCAAGAACCTATCTTTAAATGAAGCCGCAGGAAGCCATTCTGAGAACATCGGCAATTTGGCAAACGTCAGATTGTTAACCAAAGACTGAATGTCGTGATCGTCAAATGAGCACCTAGTGATATTATGTGCGAATGCGTTACGAATCTTACGTATATTATTTAAATCATCATGCATTCTTTTGGATATTATTCCTAGTAGATATGACATCTGTATTTTATTTGAAAATGTAGCTAATGATGCATTACTATTTTCAATGGCACTATAAAATATAGTTTTTTGCTGTACTAGTTTCTTTTGTAATAACCTACATAGTAGTTCCTCCAATATTGCACTTGCTAGAATTGCGGCATCCCTATCCGAACCTTTGGCTAAAGCGTCAATTAATTGTCTATCTCTAAAAAAATCGACGCTTAACTTTTCTCTATGTCTCATAATTTCATTTGTTTTGTTGAGTTACTTCATTGTATAGTTTGTAACTACAAATTTAATAAATCTTTTAATTAGTTAGTACTTGTTTTTAAGTCACATATTATTGAAAAGAGAATAAACGCCTCGATATTATTATCGAAACGTTTATTCTGCGATCTTAAACTAATTACCTTCTTGGGTTGTATCCGCTACGCTGAATCAGGTCGTCGAGCATCTCGTCGCTGCTCTTGATGATGTGCGCCTTCAGGCATCGTTTGATCTCGGCAATCTGGTAATAGTACTTGTTGCCGACACAACTGTAAGCAACCTTGCCGGCAGCACGGAGTCGTTGGAGTGTCTTCTCGCAGATGCGCAAGTACTGACACACGACCTGACTATCAACACACTCCTCATCTGAGTTTGTTGACTGCTCCAATCTTGCCTCGTGAACATAATCGGCGATGAGATTTACTTTTTCCACCAACTGCTGGAAAGCTTTCGAATTAATGGTAATTACCTCCATAGTTTTTTAATTTTTATTTGTTTAACATAGGTGTTTATAGAACCTGCCATGTGCGATTTTGGTCGTTTCATTGTAAGTATAGGGAGCCCTTGTCTGGAAAGGTTTGGAACAAGGGTAAAAATTTTTCTTTTTTGCGGTTGCCTACGAAAAGCATAGGAATATCCGCCCGAAAGCTCGGACATCGACACAAAAAAGCAGAGGGGTTGCCTCTGCTTTGGATTGGATATGATGATGCATCAGGAGTTTGCGCTACTATGCTAAATTGAGATAGTTGAGTGTGCGAGATAGAGGATAATTCCGATTGAGGTTGATTATTTCAAAGTTTTTATCTATCTTTGTAAACACTCATATTTGCAATTATAAATCTTTAAACAGTACGACTATGGATATTATCATACGAGCCTTCAATCCAGAGGGAGGCAATGCCAGAGCCACGAGTGCAGATATATGCGACAAGGCCGTTGGTCTGATCATCAAGGGCGACGATGCCGATGCTATCATTGCCAAGTTCCACCAGCGGGCCCCAACAATCGATCTTAGTGACAACTGGTCGGGCCTTAGTGACCTCTTTGACTCCTTGGAGACAACCTCTCCAATGATAATGTTCTGTTACAATAAGCGCAAGCCATACGACCCTTTTAATTGGAACGAGTGTTATCATAAAAACCTCGCCAACAATCCACA
>JAZOND010000020.1:0-12809 GCA_045654345.1 Alistipes sp.
GACTACTCAAACTTCGATCGCATTTGGGTTGATGAGGATTGGATTGCAATAGATATGTATGAGCCTAAGCAGGGCAAGGTACGTCTCTCGTTCATCGATGAATACACTGGCACACACGTCTTTGTTGATGGTCAGGACTTCCTGCCAATCAAGGACTTGTAGCCATAATACCATCTACAGCAGGCAAACGCCATTAACCCAACACAAAATAGGAGAGCCACTCGGCTCTCCTATTTTTGTATTCTAATGCTCGGCACAAAAACGTCAGAGTAGTGTAGTAGGTACATATCGTGAAAAATCCCCAGATGGGACATACTTGGCGTATTTCCCATTTGGGGATTTGAGGGATGTGCAGCTAATGCTGCGCTATCACGATAAAACTACTTGATGCGCTCGTAATACTCACGGGTACGAGTATCAACGCGGATACGGTCACCGGTATTGATGAACAAAGGTACCTTAACGGTTGCACCTGTGTTTACGGTAGCAGGCTTGAGTGAGTTGGTTGAAGCGGTATCACCCTTGATGCCTGGCTCGGTGTAAGTAACCTCCATATCAACGATTGGAGGAAGCTCAGCTGAGAGAACAGTCTCCTTCTCGGTGTGGAACATAACCTCAACGATCTGGCCGTCTGCCATAAGGTCGTAGTTGTTGATAAGGGTCTTCTCGATGTTGATCTCCTCGAAAGTCTCGCAGTGCATAAAGTGTGCGCCCAGATCGTCCTCATAAGTGAACTGGTATGGACGACGCTCAACGCGTACCTGCTCGATCTTCTGACCTACAGAAGAGAAGGTGTTCTCAAGAACGCGACCGTTCTCGAGGTTCTTGAGCTTTGAACGAACGAATGCAGGGCCCTTGCCCGGCTTGCAGTGCTGGAAATCGACTACAAGGAAAGTCTTGCCATCCATCTCGATGCACATACCGATTTTGATATCAGCTGCTGTAATTGTCATAGTTGTATAATATTTTGATGTTAATTGCTAAATCGGGGGCAAAATTACAAAAAAATCCTTAATATCAAAAGAATAGGGCAACTTTGTTGTTGCCCTTTAATTACTAATACTCTATCAATTCAATCTCCTTCGCCAGAACAAATATAGAGTAGTGGTCTTTGATTGTTGGCAAGTCGACAACCTCACCAGCCTTAACATCACGGTAGCAGATATACTGCGCAGCCAGCTCTGTACCATTTGGTCGTACAGCGCGAGTCTCGGTTGGGATAATCAGAGTCCAACCCTCTTTGTCGTGATACTGACGAATATGGTCGGCATTGCGAACAAGGCAGTAGATACGGCCATCTCCCTTGGCGGTAATCTTTCCACCCGGAGTCATTACATCCTTTACTGAGGCTGTTCTGAGCATCTTATAGCCATCGAACTGCTTTGGATAGCGGCTGCCGAGAGTCTGCTTGAGGTTGGTCCACATATGTGCGCCCAGAGTAAACTCTCCAAAAGCATACTCACCCTTCTTGCACTCAAAGGTAATCGCTATATCTGACGGAGTTTCGATATATGGGATAGCCGACAGCGCATTGTTATCGTTATCAGAGCGGAATGGCAGCACCGGAAGCCCCTCTGCAGAGAAGAGGTTACCCACATCCTCGTTGAAGCAGTAGCGCACAGCCTTTGGAGCAGTAACGCCCTGAGCATATACCACAACCTGCTTACCATCAATTTTAGCCTCAGCGACATAGAACTTAAGTTTTGAAGCATCCTCAGGGTCAGCTACACCAATCTGGAAGCCATTAATGCGACCCTCAGCAGTAAGAGCTGTAGGGACATTGTCAAGCTGCACGCGGATAGCATCTCCCTCAACGGTCATACCTGCATATGAAGGGTTGCGGAATGTACCAACACTCTTGCCATAGTGCTCACCTAAAGCGGTCTGAGCAAGGCGATGAGCGATAGTTGCCTTATAGCGTGGGTGGATATCACCAGGGATATCAAGCTGATCCATAGTACCTACAACCTCGCAGTGAGCAATAGTCTTAGAGGCAACCTCCTGAGACTCACGAAGTTGCGCACCCGCAATACCTGCATATGTGTGAGGTACAAGCTGTACGATATAGAATGGCATAGTAGGATTTTCAAACTCCTTGCGCCAGAAATCTACCAGCACCTCAACAGAGTGTGCGTAGTTAGTCGGATTAGACGACACATTAGCACAACCCTGATACCAGATAACGCCAGCAAAGGTGTTATAGCGGATCGGATAGATATTGGCGTTATACAACCACGCCTCCTTACCTGCCCAATGCTTATGCTTAATCTTGGTGCAGTCCTCAACAACCTGAGCGTCACCATTGATAACCTCGCGACTCATCCAGCCCTCGATATAGGTACCGCCATAAGAGGCATCTACAAGGCCTACAGGCACGCCCAAAGTCTTCTGCAGCTCCTGACCAAAGCCAAAGCCTACAGCCGAGAACTCTGCTATATCGGCAGGGTTACATACTGACCACTTCAGGTTCTTATCCTTATGCGGTGGAATGTCGCGCTGCGGAGTCTCTGCCTCGATACGACCTGTGCAGAGCAGACGCAAGTATGGATTCATCTCACCTGTAAGCTCGCCCTGCATATCGAGGGTTTTGCGAACAGGCCACTCCATATTACTCTGACCAGCGCAGAGCCACACCTCACCAAAGAGGATATTCTCGAGCACCTTGCTCTCCTTACCAGCCTTGATGGTAATGGTATGAGCATCGAAGCTGGCTGCAGGAACAACCACAGGAGCAACCCACACGCCATCAGCATCAGCCTTTACGGTAACGCCCTTCTTAAGCCAATCGCAAGTAACGGAAACCTTGCTCTTTGGGGCTGCATATCCCCAAATATTCACGGTGCTATTCTGCTGAAGCACCATATTGCTACCCACAGCCGAGGTAAGCTCGAGCTGCTGTGCTGAGAGGTTGAATACAGAGAACAACGCCACTGCAACAACCAACAAAAGTGATTTTAAACTCTTCATAGTATTAGGTATTTGTATTGATTAAAAACTTCTACCACAAAGGTAACAAAAATTTGCCAACCCTCTATGCCTCAATCAGGCCGAGGGCCACGCAGGCGTTATAGATACCGTCCTTATCCACATCTGTGGTCACATAGTCGGCACACGCCTTAAGTTCAGGGATGGCATTGCCCATAGCCACCTTAGTCCAGCCATCGACAAACATTGACAGGTCATTTGCCGCATCGCCAAAGACCACAACATCGGAGTAATCGGCACCAAAGTAGTCCATAATTCGGCGGATGCCGTAGGCCTTATCGGTCGGCTCGACAAAGAGGTACTCCTTATGGAATCTACCCCACTGCACACTCTTTAGGCTCTCGAGCGACAGCTCCGTAGGAGCATAGCAGGCAATATAGGCCTTATAAATAACATCGCACGCGGCAGGAGTAAGTCCCTCAACGACCTTGGTCTGCATATATACATCGTGAGTAAACTGCTCAAAGCGATCATCTGGCGCACTGCGATAAACTGTATTATCAGGCTGTAGTGCCCACGGAATACCCTTACGGTCGCACTCCTCTATTACCTTGACAACCAACTCTTTATCAAGTGGTACAATCTCCACAAGTTCGCCGTTGATAGTAATACCAAAGCCTCCATCGCTGACCATATTCTCAAAGCCCAACTCGCGCATATAGTCGACAGCCATAGCCTGTGAGCGACCCGTAGCGATAGCAAGGAAGTGGCCCTGCTCGCGCAACTTCTCAAGTGCCAACTTTGTCGACTCGGGGATATATGTATTTCCGTAACCACCCGCTGCAAGGGTGCCGTCTATATCAAAAAAGAGGTACTTCTTCTTCATCATAAAACTATTTGCCACAAATATAGTAAAATTATATCAACCACGACCATTCTCAGCCTACCATAAACAACAAAAAAGGAAGGGCTGCCACGAAAGCAACCCCTCCAGAGATATTTAGTAGCAAATACTACTTCTTCTCCATCTGAGCCTTAAGCTCTGCAAGGCCAGCGATATCGCCCAGAGTAGTGCGCTCTACAGACTGCTGAATCTTCTTTACTGAAGACTTAGTAGCCTCTGCAGCTGCCTTACGCTCTGCCTTCTCTGCAGCAGCCTCTGCACGACGAACCTCGTCAAAGATACGAGTGTGTGAAAGGGTGATGCGCTTTGTAGCCTTAGAGAAGTCGATAACCTTGAAATCTGCAGTCTCACCAGCCTTAAGAGTAGTGCCGTCCTCCTTAACAATCTGCTTAGCAGGAGCGAAGCCCTCAACGTTCTCAGCGAGTGTTACAACTGCGCCCTTCTCGTTAACCTCAGCTACAGTACCAGCGTGAACTGTATCTACAGCGTACTGCTGCTCGATAGCGTTCCAAGGATTCTCCTCAAGCTGCTTGTGGCCAAGGCTGAGACGACGGTTCTCCTTGTCGATCTCAAGAACTACAACCTCGATATCTGCACCTACTGATGTGAACTCATTTGGATGCTTAACCTTCTTAGTCCAAGAGAGGTCAGAGATGTGGATAAGGCCAAGGATGCCCTCCTCTATCTCGACAAATACGTCGAAGTTAGTGAAGTTACGAACCTTTGCGCTGCACTTTGTACCTACAGGGTACTTAGTCTCGATGTTCTCCCATGGATCAGCAGTGAGCTGCTTGATACCGAGTGACATCTTACGCTCCTCACGGTCGAGAGTAAGAACTACAGCCTCGATCTGGTCACCAACCTTCATAAAGTCCTGAGCAGAACGGAGGTGCTGGCTCCAAGACATCTCTGAAACGTGGATAAGACCCTCTACACCAGCTGCAATCTCAACGAATGCACCATAGTCAGCCATAACAACAACCTTACCGGTTACCTTATCACCAACCTTGAGCTCTGAGTCGAGTGACTCCCAAGGGTGAGCAGTGAGCTGCTTAAGACCCAGTGCGATACGCTTCTTGCTATCATCGAAGTCGAGGATAACAACATTGAGCTTCTGATCAAGAGCAACAACCTCCTCTGGGTGGCTTACGCGGCCCCAAGACAGGTCAGTGATGTGGATAAGACCATCTACGCCACCAAGGTCGATGAATACACCGTAAGTGGTGATGTTCTTAACAGTACCCTCAAGGATCTGACCCTTCTCGAGCTTAGACATAATAACCTGCTTCTGAGCCTCGAGCTCTGCCTCGATAAGAGCCTTGTGTGATACAACAACATTGCGGAACTCCTGGTTGATCTTAACAACCTTGAACTCCATAGTTGTGTCAACATATACATCGTAATCACGAATAGGCTTAACATCGATCTGCGAACCTGGAAGGAATGCCTCGATACCGAATACATCAACGATCATACCGCCCTTAGTACGGCACTTAACATAACCCTTGATAACCTCATCCTTCTCCAGAGCCTCGTTAACACGATCCCAGCTCTTAAGCTGACGAGCCTTCTTGTGAGAGAGGATGAGCTGACCGCCCTTGTCCTCTACAGACTCAACATAAACCTCAACAGTGTCGCCAATCTGCAACTCAGAGTTGTAACGGAACTCAGAAGCTGCGATAACGCCCTCGCTCTTGTAGCCGATATTTACGATTACCTCGCGCTTGTTAATCTCGGTTACAGTACCATCTACAGTCTCGCCAACAGCAATGTTCGACATAGTGTTGTCATACTGCGCTGCAATCTCCTCCTTAGAAACAGGATAAAGACCTGACTCGCTCTCAAACGCTGCCCAATCGAAATTCTCGTTTGCTACCTTAATGTTTTCCATTTAAAAATTTTGCGATACAATCGCTCGTTAAGTTGTTAATAAATAATAAATTAGTGTCTGCATACGCACTACGCGCATACAGACCGCAAAGATAGAGCGTTTTTTGCGAACCACCAAATATTTTGCAAATAAAATAGCAGTTTCGTCGCAGATAAATCTGTTCCGAGTCTCTAAACGAGCGGGTTTGCTTTGAGTCTACTACTCGGCAGAACAGACGAGGCGGAATCCGCTGGTGTAGCTACGAAAACTTGGACTGCTGCTGGAACGATAAGAGACACGACTGCTCCCCGCGCGGTAGGTCCAACAACCGCCACGCAAGACGCGATCAGAGCCACTACTTGGACCCGTAGGGTTAGTCTGTGAACTACTGCTGTAATCACCTTTCCAATCCTGGCACCACTCCCAGACATTACCACTCATATCGTAGATGCCCAACTCATTTGGACTCTTTTGACCTACTGGATGAGTTTTACCGCTTGAGTTATCTGAATACCAAGCAACATTATAAATATTGTTACTACCGCTATATTTGTAGCCTTTACTCTTATTGCCACCTCGGGCTGCATACTCCCACTCAGCCTCTGTCGGCAAGCGAAACTTTTTGCCCGTTTGGGCATTTAGCTTTGTGATAAACTGCTGAATATCATCCCAAGAGACCTGCTCAACTGGGTTATTATCGCCAGTAAAATGGCTTGGGTTGCTACCCATAACAGCACGCCACTGCGCTTGGGTTACTTCATACTTACCAATGTAGTAATCAGACAGAGTCACCGAGTGTGTTGGTTTCTCGTCGTCATATGCATCCGAGCCCTGCTCTGCAGTTGCACCCATAGTAAATGTGCCACCTTTGACATAGACCATCTCAAAACCGCCGATTCTGGTAGAGACTGATGATGGGATTGGTTTTGGAGATGATGTACCTGCATCTAACTCGAGGACAGCACGCACTGCGGTATTGTAGCTCTTATTGAGGTAGCTGTCATATCCACTCGAGAAATAGATGTAGTACGCGCCGTTATTGCTGAACTCAGACGAAGACCAGAGACAACTATATTCATCTTTTGAGCCTAATTTATCCATATTATTGGCTGACAATGTCTTATTTATCTTATCTCGCTGAGCAATGATAGCCTTTAGCTCGTTAAGTGCTGGCAGATACCAACCATTACCATAGTCTGCACACCACTTGAAGGCTGGGTACTTATTCTGCCAGTCTGAGATTGACTTGATTTTGGTCATATTAGCCTTACCATTGTCCTTATCTATGGCATTAGTAGTTACTCCGTACTCGCCCCATTGTGTATAACCCTCTTCAACCGAAACGATCTTCACAACTGGAGAGGTCTGGAAAACAACGCCCTTGACGCCCTTGACGCCCTTGACGGTCACAATATCGCCAATTTTGTAGCTGCCGGAAGTGCTTGATGTAGTTGGTTTTGATGTAGGCACGCTCTGTTTAGTCAGCGCAGCATTTACCGTTGAAGACTTGCCCTCTGAAACAGTAACAGTATGTGTGTAAGAAGTATAGCCTACCTTTGAGATAGTAACCTTATGCTCACCGACGAGGATATTGCCGAGTTTGAGTGGCAGCTGACCCACCGGCTTGCCATCGAGGGCAACGTCGGCAGTAATAGGTGTACCAGAGACTACAATCGAGCCGACAATAGGAGTTGGTGCGGGAAGTGTATAGCTCTGCTGTGGCTGTGCAGAGGTAATATGTTGCGAGAGTTTGACACTCTTATGACCCGCCTTGCGAGCTTCGAAGATATATGTACCAGAGTTGAGTGTGCCTCTCCACTTGCCGACACCCTTCTGCACACCATTGACCCAAATCTCAGCGTCTGCTGGTGCTGTTAGGGTAACAGTTGCAGCATCGGCCGTAAGTTCGATATTTCGCTCAACCTTATTGCCCGCAACGGTAAATGTTCCGCTCTTGCTATGGTAACCGGCAGCGGTTACCGTATAGTTATAAGTTCCGCTATCAAGCACAACGCTCATTGCGCCATCGGTGAGAGTATAGTGCTGATTTTCAATAATAACCACTGCACTCTGTGGCTCGACCACAAAGACCACAAACTGAGGCTCTGAGGCTGCAGTGTTGATATTTTGGCAGAAAAAGATGGCATCCTTATTCACATCAATCTGCTGTTCCTCGCTCAAACCTCCATATACGAGTTTCAGAGTATGGACACCAATCATCACCTCAGAGAGTGTGCACTTTCCATTGTCGCCAATTCGGTTTTTGAGTACGCCATCAAGGTATACTTGTGCGCCCTTAGCGTTACTCTCAACAATAATGCTAAAACGGCTATTCAATCGCGCCTCCATCTCGTACTCAGTATCACCCTCGAGGTTTAGGGTTACCTCGTTACTCTGACCATACTCTGGGCTCTGGACATAGAAGCGGGTGTCTGGTCGTGCGGTCATCTCAAGGATAAGGATGTTGTCGTAGTAGCCAATCTCTTGACGAACAAGGTCGGTGTTGCTGCGGAACTGGAGCACCAGAGCATCGACCTCCGCACGGCTCATATTTGCAAACTGAATCTTAACGCGGGCACACGCATTGCGGGAACTATCCTTGCGGATTGGGTCGATATTGGCATTATCCAAGCCTGAATTTGTCATCTTGCGCACACTGCTCTGGTCAAGAATTATTGAGTGCTCAACCTGCGCTGTGGCAGTCAAAATAGTAAATATTGCTGTCAGAAAAACGAATAATCTTCTCATAGTTTGGGAATTTTCTACAAATATAGTAAAAAATTTGCACACCGCTATTTCCTTGCACTGTTTTCTCGTCAGAGTGGGGCAGGTACAACGCTCGGCACAAAAAACAGCAAAGGGCTGTACTAAGCGTACTGCCCTTTGCTGATTTTTGGGTTAGCGGAAGTAGATGCCCCGCTATCACGAGAAAACCACTCGGAATTATACGGTCATTATCTCCTTCTCCTTCTTCTCAAACGCAGCATCTACAAGCTTGCTGAACTTCTCAAGGAGCTTCTGAACCTGAGTCTCGCCATCCTTGCTCTCGTCCTCTGGCATACCATCCTTGACAGCCTTCTTGAAAGCCTCAACAGCGTCACGACGAGCGTTACGCAGAGAGATGCGGGCATTCTCAACCTCTGCCTTGCACTGCTTTACCAGCTCCTTACGACGCTCCTCAGTAAGTGGTGGGATAGAGAGGCGGATGTGCTCGCCATTGTTAGAAGGAGTAAGACCGATATTTGAGTCGATGATTGCCTTCTCGATGAGGCGAATCATATTCTTATCCCACGGCTGGATAAGGATGGTCTTAGCATCTGGTACAGTGACACTTGCAACGCCAGAAACCGGAGTCTGTGAGCCGTAGTAGTCCACAAAAACGCCGTTAAGCACATTTGTAGAGGCCTTACCTGCGCGGATGTTGAGCAGGGTCTCCTCAAGGAAGTCTACAGTCTTCTGCATGCGAGCAGAAGCATCTGCCATAATAGTCTTTGAATCCATAGTGTTATATTTTAATAATTATTTATTCAGCTCTTTTTCGATAGTCTCAACAAGGTGTGCGAACTCACGCTTATCATAACCGATGCTAACAAGCGCCACATTACCCTGGCGGTCGATAAGGAAGTTACGCGGGATATAGTTTGTGGCATAGCGACGGAAGATCCTCTGGTCTGGATCCAGACCCATAGGGAAAGTATAACCCATACGCTTACGGAAGGCATTTACAGTCTGCAGCTCCTCGCCACGCGAGATAGGAAGGAAGACGAAGTCCTTACCTGCAAAGCGGTCGATAATATCTGTCTGCACCCTTGCCAGCTCCTCACGACAAGGAGGACACCAAGTAGCCCAGAAGTTGAGCAGCACTACCTTACCCTTAAGGTCGGAGAGGCGAACAGTCTGACCATCAAACATCTCAACAGTGAAGTCAGGAGCTACCTGACCCTGCTTAACGAGCGTCGAAGCATCGACCTGCTCCTGAGTCTGTGGAGCAATAGGCTCTGCCTTAGCGGTGGTAGGGTTCCAGAAGATAAGTACCGCAACTATTGCGAGTGTTGCAATCAACATCAGGATAAGAGTCAGATTGCTCTTTTTGTGTCTACGCGTTTTCATAACTATTTGTGTACTAATGTTCCAATATTCTCACCCTGGAGCACCTTCATCAGGTTGCCCTCGGTATCCATATCAAAGACGATGATATTTAGCCCATTCTCCTTGCAGAGGGTGAATGCAGTCATATCCATAATCTTCAGATTGCGGGTATATACCTCATCAAAGGTGATAGTATCAAACTTGGTAGCTGTAGGGTCCTTCTCAGGGTCGGCAGTATAGATACCATCTACGCGAGTGCCCTTGAAGAAGCCGTCAGCCTCAATCTCGATGCCACGCAGTGCTGAGGCTGTATCTGTCGAGAAGTAAGGGTTCGATGTACCACCGCCGATGATAACTACATAGCCGGCATTGAGGTACTCAAGAGCCTTATCCTTAGAGTAGTACTCACCAATAGGCTCCATACGGATTGATGTGAGCACCTTACACTTAACGCCCTCATCAGCAAGCACCGCCTGAAGGCCAAGCGAGTTGATAATTGTTGCCAGCATACCCATCTGATCGCCCTTCACACGATCAAAGCCACGCTTAGCACCCTGCAGGCCACGGAATATATTTCCACCGCCAATAACGATACCAATCTGTACACCAAGCTCTGTGGCCTGTTTAATCTGTACGGCATAGCTGCGCAACTGCTCCATAGAAATACCATACTTCTGCTCCCCCTGCAGGCTCTCGCCGCTCAATTTCAAAAGGATTCTCTTATACTGCATATTTTTTTGTTTTGTTACTTCGTAACGCTGTTTGCCGTTGGCTGTTTGCTATTGGCTTGCCGTCGGCGGAATTTTAATATAAATACATCTGCAAAGCAAATGGCTAAAGGCTAACAGCCAATAGCTCTATACTACAATCTCCCAATAATACCACAAATATAGTAATTTTTTTCAAAACCAATACAATTTTACCTTATTTATATCACATTGTGCAATATTTTGCAACGATAGCTCTCTATAGTAATAGAAACACAAAAATAAAATGACTATGAAACGATTATTTACCCTACTTGCTTTTGTCTCCATCTTTGCAACAAGTTTTGCTCAGAACACAACAACCGCAGACAAAGAGTTTGAAACTGCGATACAATATCTCAATAACGAAGATTACACCAATGCCTTCAAGCATATGCTCATCTCAGCCAATCTTGGCAGTGCCAAAGGTCAATGTGGATTAGGAATCTGTTATATCGAGGGAAAGGGGACAACACAAAATCTAACAGAGGGCATAAAGTATATCCGCAAGGCTGCAGAGCAAGGTTATTCTGATGCAAAAGTCTATTTGGGTCTCTGTTACCTTGAAGGCAAGGGTGTGCCACAACGCAACGATCAGGCTTTTTACTGGTTTTATGAGGCTGCCAATTCCGATTTAAAAAATGCCGAGGCGCAATTATATACAGCAGAGTGTTACAAAAAGGGTCTGGGAGTGGTAGCGCGCAACGATTTGGCTAAAGTATACTATCGCAGAGCTGCCGATCTGGGAAATATAGATGCAATATTCAATCTGGGAAATCTCTATTATAAGAGCCAAGATTACCATCTTGCTGCACAATGTTTCCGCAAAGTTGCCGAAACGGGCGATGCACTTGCTCAGATAAACTTAGGTATATGTTACGAACTGGGTAGAGGTGTAAGCAGGGACTATACTCAAGCAGCATATTGGTACAAAAAGGCGGCAGAACAAAACGATATGATTGCAACATACAACCTTGGGTGCTTTCATTATGAAGGTCGTGGTGTAAACAAAGATTATACAGAGGCTGTTCGTTATTTCCGCAAGGCTGCAGAGCAAGGTTACCACAAGGCACAATATAATTTAGGATGTTGTTATTACTATGGTAAAGGTGTAAAACCGGATATGCACGAGGCAAAATATTGGATTCGTAAAGCTGCTTTGCAGGATCATCCGGAGGCTGTCGAGATGGCTCGCGACCTGAACATTCCACTTAATTAACAGCTCATAACCTACTCCCGAACAGACTGCTCGGGAGTTTTTTGTCGCTTTTTACACGAATAACGCACAAAAACAGAGAAAAAAGAGTGCAGATAGTTGTTGTTTGATAAAAAGTTTGTATATTTGCACGCTCTATGGGACAATCCCACTGAGTAGTAATTAAAAAATAGTATTAACAAAATGAAAGTTTGCGAAATTACAGGCAAGGTTGCGATTGTGGGTAACAATGTTTCTCACTCGAACCACAAGACCAAGCGCAAGTTCAATCCAAATTTGAAGACTAAGCGTTTCTGGTCAGAGGAGGAGGGTCGCTGGATTACTTTGAAGGTATCTGCTGCCGGAATCAAAACAATTAACAAGAAGGGTCTTGCTGCTGCTCTTAAGGGCGCTGCTGTACCAAAGAACATCTACTAAAATTTAACGAAAAATGGCAAAGAAAGGTAACAGAGTTCAGGTGATCCTCGAGTGCACAGAGCAGAAGGAGAGCGGCGTACCAGGTATGTCTCGCTACATCACCACTAAGAACAAGAAGAACACTCCTGAGCGTCTTGAGCGCAAGAAGTACAATCCATACCTGAAGAAGGTAACAGTACATCGTGAAATTAAATAATTTGTAGAGTTATGGCAAAGAAAGCAGTTGCAACCCTTCGTACAGGTGTAGGTAAGCAGTTTACCAAGTGCATCAAGATGGTTAAGTCTGAGAAGACCGGTGCTTATATCTTCAAGGAGGCAATCGTTCCTGTAGACCAGGTTGCGGAGTATATGAAGTAATCGTGCTCCACTATTTAAGGACGCAAGTTCTTAGAAAAGGGTTTTTCGAAAGAAAAGCCCTTTTTCTTTTTTATTGCACTGCTCAGCATTTTATCATCAGGTATAAACTTCACAATTACGCGCACGGTTTTATCGTCAGGTATAAACTCCACTATTACGCGCACGGTTTTATCGTCAGAGTGGGGTAGGTACAACGCTCGGCACAAAAAACAGCAAAGGGCTGTACTAAGCGTACTGCCCTTTGCTGATTTTTGGGTTAGCGGAAGTAGATGCCCCGCTATCACG
>JAZOND010000021.1:0-35215 GCA_045654345.1 Alistipes sp.
AATGGCCAACGGAATGGCCACGATGCCGACAATGATGCCCGCCATAATGTCGCGGACAAGTGTCTCGCGGTTGTACTCACGCAGCGTGGAGAACAACTTCGGACGAAAGTCAATAGATTTCAATAAGTTCATTGCTTATATACTAAAAATTTCTAACGAGGCGCAAAGATATATAAAAGGGAGTATCGTTGTACTCCAAAAGGCCTAATTTTGTAAAAAAATGGGAATTAAGGTTGCAAATAAAAAAATAATTTATACCTTTGCACCGCTGTAAAGCACGCCCGGATGGCGGAATCGGTAGACGCGCTGGTCTCAAACACCAGTAGGTTCACCCCTGTGCCGGTTCGACCCCGGCTCCGGGTACTGAAAAGAGAGGTTCAAGCCTCTCTTTTTTTATGCCGTATATAATGTTATAAATATAAGAACAATAATAGCAAGTTTAATGTTGATTTCAAGTATGGCGAACAATCCAACAGCTTCTATTACGCATCGCGAATTTTTTGTGGAATCGGCCTACGATGGACTGAAAATCAGTGTATTGGAGGTTGTCCCGGCCGAGAAGCCAAAGGCGGTAGTGTTGCTTGCCCACGGTCTTTGCGGATGCAAGGAGCGTTTTTTGCCATTTATGGAGTATATGGCAATAAATGGTGTGGCTTGCGTGGCAAATGATCATCGAGGACACGGTAGCAGCATTCGTAGCCAGGAGGATAGAGGTGATACATATCAGGGCGGAGCAAAGGCTGTGGTTATGGATATGGAGATAGTGGCAGACTATATTGACAACAACTACCAGGGAGTGCCTGTCATACTGCTGGGGCATAGTATGGGATCATTGGCCGCCCGCGCATTTCTTAAACGCAACGAGAATCGTCTCGACAAGGTTATTGTCTGCGGAAGTCCGTCGCCAAATCCTATGGCTCCTATAGGGAAGACTATTCTCAATCTGATGAGTTTGATAGATAATGGTAAGCAACGACCTCAGTTGTTGCAGAAATTCACCTCGGCAAGCTATAACCGAAAATTTAAACACGAGGGTTATCAGGCTTGGACCTGCTCGGATGTGGCTGTGCGTCAGCAGTTTGCAAACGATCCGCGATGCAACTTCACCATCACGGTGGATTTGGCAAAGACGCTGATGGAGCTATTTAGTGAGGCTTATAGCCATAAGGGCTGGAGTGTCAGCAATCCGGAACTCCCCATCGTCTTTATGTCGGGAGAGGATGACCCGTGTATGATAAGCAGCAAAAAGTTTGAAAAGGCTGTAGAGCATATCAGCCATTGCGGATATAACAATGTGCGAAAGATGACCTACCCGAAGATGCGCCACGAGATCCTCAATGAGATTGGTAAACAGAGGGTGTGGGATGATATCTTAGCTTTCATTAACGGAACTACTATCGGCTGTGTGAGTAGGTAAAAGGCTGATTAAAAGAGAGATAATAGGGATAAAAGTATCTTTTTCGATAGTTGTCAAGCGAGGCGTGTACAGTAATACACGCCTCGCTTTTTTATATCAATACGGCATTTTAAGTAAGTGAAAAAGTTGCTGAATCTTAGGGGGACAAATTGTGTTCTGATTCGTCTTATAGATACTAAATATAGTGCCAATAAAAGGTAAAATTATATTACATATAAAACAATCAAAAACAAACCTATGAAAAGATTTCTACTTCCAGTTTTCTCTCTTGCGGTTCTGCTCTGCGGTTGTGCTAAAAATGGCATACCGGAGATAGAAAAGGCTATACCGCAGAAGCTTGAGACTCCAACGGGTTTGAGCGTTGACGAGGCGTCTATTACCTCGACATCGTTTAGCGTGGCGTGGGATGCTCTTGCAAGTGAATTTGTCTCTGAGTATCAGTTAGAGTGGAAGAAGGTTGATGACCAGCAGTATAGCTCTGCAAGCGTCTACAACACACACTACGCTCTTTCAGGTCTGGAGCATTCGACAACTTATTGCGTACGCCTGCGCGCACTCAGTTCTGAGGGTGAGCAGTATAACTCTGACTACACAGGTGATGTGGAGGCGGAGACGCTGATTATCTATGTCGTAACCCCTCCGCAGAATGTGCGTGTGGTGCCGGACAAGACAACCTCGACATCTATGCTCGTTGAGTGGGATGCCGTAGCTAACTCTGTGGGCTATCAGGTGCGCTGCTCAGATGTGGCATCGGGTACAGTTGTTACTGCGCAGACTACTGAGACAAGCGTTGTTGTGCGTGGTCTTACCTCTAACACCGAGTACAACATTGCTGTACAGACCCTTTCGCGCTCGGGTAGTGAGTATAACTCTGACTATAGCGGTGGCCTGCTTGCAAAGACCAAGAATCTTGCGGGCGGTATCTTCAACGCTTCAGACTTTGTAGCCTTTGCTCAGGCTATGGTGGAGGAGTATAACTCTACAGGCTTTGCTACAGGTGCGGACTGGGCAGATGCTTCTGGTGTAGTGCATATTAAGGCAGATCTTGATATGACAGGTATTGAGTGGACTCCAATTCCTATGTTTAGTGGCAAACTTGAGGGCAATGGCTTTAAGATTACCAATCTTGTGGTATCGACATATGACGAGTATTCTGGTCTGTTCAAGTCTTTGAAGGGTGCAACAATCAGCAACCTTACAATGGGCGAGGGCTGTCGTGTCTCGACTACATTCCTCTCTGGTGCATCTTATGCTGGTGCTTTTGCTGCTATTGCCAGCGACAATACAATATTTGAAAATCTGAACTCTTACGTAACGCTGTCTGCTGCAACCTATATGGGTGGTATCTGTGGTGCGGCAATGCAGAAGAGTGGCGAGGTTGTATTTAAGAACTGTACCAACTATGGTGAAGTAACCTTCCCGGCCATTGTAGCTCCTGCAAATGTGATGATTGCAGGTATTTGCGGTGCAAGTGAGGTAGGTGTAACATATGAAAACTGTAAGAATGTTGGTCCAATCACTGCTTTTGCAAATGGTACAAATAAGTATGTTCAGGTTGCGGGTATTGTTGGCGGCGGTACTGACTATAACATTGTAGATTGCTCAAATGATGCTGCAATTACAATCGATACTCGCAATATGAATACAATATATGCAGGTGGTATTGTTGGTCGTGCATTCCGTGGTAATGCTGAAAATTGTTCAAATAGCGGCACTATAGCTATTGCTCCATCAACCGTTGTTGCTGCCGATGCCCGTATCTACCTTGCAGGTTGCTTCGGCTCGTTGGAGGGTAATGCTCCACTTGCAGAGGGTAAGTACTACAACTACAAGAATATTAGCAATTCTGCAAGTATAACTATCAACTGCGACACAGAGCACGATGTGCTTATTGGTGGTATTATCGGTCTGCTCTACTGCGTAGATATTGATATGGATGGTCTGAGCAATAGCGGAAGCATAACCCTCTCCACAACTATCACAGGTTCTGCTGTTGCAGGTCTTGTCGGTACAGCCGCATCGAAGGCTGATAGCAAGCCATCTAAGCAGAGTATGCTCAGAAATTCAACCAATACAGGTGATATCACCTTTACCGAGACTCGTTCAAACAGTGCTTGGCAGAATGTAGCAGGTATTGTTGGTCGTACAACACATAATATGATATATCTTGAGAACTGTGTAAACCGCGGTAATGTGACTATGGATCAGACTACCCGTGGTAATGTCGGCGGTATTGTGTCTGAGTGTAAGTGCGACATTCTCAATTGCCAGAACTACGGAACTATCTATGTAACCGACTCTCACGTTGACTATTATAGTGGTGCGGGTGGTATTGTTGCTCGTCTGAATGCTGATCAGTTAGTATCAGGCAGCAAGAACTACGGTACTATCATTTATAACGGCAAGGGCTTTACCAAGGCTAATGCAAACAAGGGTATTGTAGGTCAGGGCGGTATTGTCGGTATCCAGTATAAGGGCCGAGTTGAGAACTGCGAGAACTATGGAACCGTCCTTGGTAACGAGTACGATGCATCTTATGGCTTGCAGAGCTACCTCAATGCTAAGGGCGCAATCACAGGCTGGGGCGGTAACGACGCAGCGGTGACCATTACCAACTGTAAGATTGGTGGTGCTATTGGCGAGTGTAATGACTCTGTTGGCGATATGGGCGTAAGCGCAGCTTCACTAATTACTGCCGAGAACTACTCAACCTACATCTATGGCGGTAATGCTAAGAATGGCGTAACAGTAAGTGGCTGTACATTTGCACAAAACTAACACATTGATTTTCATAAATTTCAGTAATCAGGGGGCTGTTAACACGGCGGCCCCCAACTAAAAAACCAAACAACAATGACAAAGAAGAATAACTACGCCGCGCCAAAGTTTGAGGCAATGGTGTGTATGATTGAGAAGGGTTTTGCTGTTTCTGACCCTACAGGTGCCGGATTTGAGGACTATAAGGAGGAGGATCTGAACTGGTAATGTGTCTAAATCTTAAAAATGAACGAAACTATGAAAAATATAAGTAGAATTTTGGTTGCTGCCCTTGCTATTATGGGCGTAGCATCTTGTAATACAGCTCCTGTTGAGGAGGCAAATCTCGGTACTACTACTATTACCGCATCATTGGTTCAGAGTCGTACAATCCTTGCTGATGGCGTTAAGACTCTCTGGAGTGCAGATGACGCTATCGAGGTTAATGGCGTAACATTTACCCTTACAGAGGGTGCAGGTCAGGCTACTGCAACATTCGCATCAACAACTCCACTTGTAGCGGCAGACAGCTATACTGCTACATATCCTGCAGGTGTAACAGCTATCCCTACAGCACAGACTGCTGTGGCTGGTACTTTCGACCCTCAAGCAGCACTTGCAACTGCTACAGGCACAAGCACTGAGAACCTTCTCTTTGAGCACAACCACGCACTGATTAAGTTTGGTGTTGAGGCTGATGCTGCAGCTGTTGAGGTGCTTGGTTATACACTTTCTGGTGATATGGTTGCAGGTCAGACCTACTACCTGGCTGTTGCCGCTGACTCTTATAATGGTCTTGTTGCAACTGTAGATGGTAAGGTTGTAAAGGCTACTGAGGAGACTGTAACTGTTAACAACGGTACTATCCTCAACATCGGTATACTGCCAAATGCAGCAGCTGTAGAGGCTAAGGGTATCCGCACTGCTGACGACCTTATCGCATTTGCTGCAGCCGTAGAGGCTCAGATTGCAGCAGAGCAGACTCCAGATGGTGGAGAGTGGAAGGATGAGAACGGCGTTGTAAACATCCTCGCAGATATTGATATGACAGGCAAGACTTGGAAAATGATCTCTAACTTCTCGGGTATTCTCGAGGGTAATAACTTTACTATCGACAATCTTGTACACGAGACCAATGCTTCAAGTGCAGCTATGTTTAAGAACCTCTCTGATGCTACTATTCAGAACCTTAAGTTTGGTAAGGGCTGTAAGTTCTCTGCATCGGGTAAGGATAGCAATAACAACACCTATGTTGGAACTGTTGTTGCTCGTATTATGACAGGTGCAACTATTAAAAATGTAACAACCGCTGCAACTGTATCAGGTGGTACTCTTATGGGTGGTATTTGCGGTGCTGCAGACCTTAAGAAGGGTAATATCCTCTTTGAGAACTGTACTAACAACGGTGCGGTAGTATACCCTGCAAAGGAGCTTGCTGCAAATCTAGTAATGGGCGGTTTTGTTGGTCAGAGTGAGAGTAAGGTGTCGTATGTTAACTGTGTTAATAACGCAAACATTACCAACAACTCAACAGGTGGCAATAAGTACAATAAGATGGGTGGAATTGCTGGTGGTACCGGCGATGTTGTAATGACTAACTGCTCAAATAATGGTACTTTGACTATCAATGCAAAGAATGCAAACCATATCTATGCTGGTGGTCTTGTTGGTTGCTCATATCGCGGTGATTATAACAACAATACAAATAATGGCGGTATTGTTGTGACAAATGATGTTGTGGGTAGTGCATCTATGTATATCGGTGGTTGCTTTGGTTCTGCTGAGGGTAATGCAACTCCATCTACCGGCACTCATTTTAACTACTACAAGTGTGTAAATACTGCTTCAATCTCTGTAGGCAAGGCTGTAGCTAAGGATACTCTACTTGGAGGTATCGTAGGTCTGGCATATTGTGTAGATACCAAGTGGGAGGAGTGCTCTAATAGCGGAAATATCGAGATGACAAAGGGTGCAAATAACTCTGCTCTCGGTGGTATTGTAGGTCTTTATACAAAGACAGATAAAGCCAAGCCTGTTAACGGTTCATTGGTTTATAACTGTACAAATACAGGAGAGGTGATCTTTAATGATAAGAGCAACGCCAATTGGATCCATATGGGTGGTGTTGTCGGTAAGACAGTTGATGGTACTATGGTTGTTATAGATGGCTGTACAAATCGAGGTAATATGACAAAGACAACAGCATCTCGTGCAAATCCTGGTGGTATCATATCAGAGAGTAACTGCGATGTTAAGAACTGTGTAAACTACGGAACCATCTATGTAACTGATGCTCACGTTGACTATTTCAGTGGTGCTGCCGGTATTGTATCTCGTCTTAATGCAGATAAGACTGTCTCTGGCTGTAAGAACTATGGTACTATTATATATAATGGTAAGGGATTTACTAATGCAAACACTAACAAGGGTATCGTAGGTCAGGGCGGTATTGTGGCTCTGATGAACAAGGGTACTGTTGACAACTGCGAGAACTATGGTATTATCCTCGGTAATGATTATGATGCATCACTTGGTAAGCAGCAGTATATCAATGCTAAGGGTTCAATTGTAGGTTGGGCTGCTGTAAATGCTGCTACAACTATCAAGAACTGTAAGGTTGGCGGCGCTATCGGCTCTTGCGTTGATACTGACCAGGATCTGGGTGCAAGCAAGGCGGCTGCTATCACCAATGATAACTATGCAGATTATGTATATGGTGATAAGAAGAATGCTGTTACTGTAAGCGGTTGTACATTTGCTGCTATTGAGTAAATTATTATCTTAGTACTATGACATTCAATAGAATATTAATATCGCTCTTAGCTGTTGCAGCCCTCCTTTTTGGGGGCTGCACAAAGGGCGAGGAGAGTG
Source organism: Alistipes sp. (assembly GCA_045654345.1). Taxonomy (GTDB): domain Bacteria; phylum Bacteroidota; class Bacteroidia; order Bacteroidales; family Rikenellaceae; genus Alistipes. The sequence goes on from JAZOND010000021.1 coordinate 7,046, forward strand.
GCGGCTCAAGTGGTGGAGGTAGTAACACTCCTAAGCCCGGAGCCATTGAGGTAGCCGAGGGCAAAGACCTTGTTGGTTATGTGCTCTGGGACGACGGTTCTCCGGCTGAGAATGTGGTTGTAAGTGATGGTTTTAGCTGTACTAAGACAGATAAGAATGGTATCTACCAGCTTACACGCAGTCCAAAGGCCCGCAATGTATTCTTCTCGTATCCGTCAACAGCAGAGATTACTGCAAAGACAAGAAATCAGGTACCTGACTTCTTCCACTCGATCAATGCTGCGGCAAATGGAGTGATTCGTCACGACTTTACCATTATTCGTCGTAAGAGTGCAACTCCGCGCCGTTTCCAGCTTATTATCTTTGCCGACTCGCAGATTCGTCTGGCTAAGTTTGGTCAGCACTTCTCTCAGGACTTCTGTCCAGATGTGAATAAGACCGTGGCTGAGTCAAATCTGCCAACTATCGGTATTACTTGTGGTGATGATGGTGATGACAACCTTTGGCACCAGCAGCGCGATAAGGAGGATATGACCTACCAGACCGTTGCCGACTGTTATGGTGCGCTCTCGTTCCCGATGTTCCACTGCGCGGGTAACCACGACCACGACCGTTCACACTCTGTACCTGCTTGTACAAGTTCTAAGGAGGACTACTATGCCTACTATAAGGCCTCTGTAACTCCGTTTGAGAAGGCGTTTAACCCTGTAGACCACTCGTTTAACTACGGTAATGTACACTTCGTGGTTATGGATAATATCCGTTACTACGCACCGTCAACATATGACTACGGCTTTACTGATGAGCAGATTGAATGGTTGCGTCAGGACTTGAGCTATGTGCCGACATCTATGGCGGTAGTTGTCAGCCTCCACGCATCGTACTATCGCAGAAGCTGGGCAATCAACAAGTCTAAGTTCGCCAAGCTGCTAAAACCGTATGCCAACAAGATAATCCTTATCGGACATAGCCACCTGAACCGCTACAGCGAGTTTGAGGATGCAGATGGCGGAAAGATGGCAGAGTGGATGCTGGCTACACCTATGGGTGTATTTTGGCGTACAGACTGCAATCATACAGGCGAGCCAAGTGGTTATGGTGTGATGACATTCAGCGGCACTGAGGTTATCGAGCGTTACTATAAGAGTGCATACTATGACCGTAGTGTTCAGGGTCGACTCTACGACACCTCTTGCTTTACCACTTGGAAGAGTGAGATGGATAGTGATGGCGTGGCTTGGAAAGATAAGGTTGTAGGTGTTGTATTTGAGCGCAGCCAATCTTCTGGCGGACACCGTGACTTGTGGACTGTCGAGCTTTGGGAGGATGGCGAGTACTCACAGGTAATGACCCGTTACACAGGCAAAGACTATGCAGTCTACGATCTGCTTCTCAAGACTGATTTTAAGTCTAAGTATCTGAGCATAGATGAGCACCCAAGCGTAATTCTTTATAAGGCTATCCCTAAGAAGAAGGGCTCTGTAAAGAGTATGCGCCTTGTCGATTGGCTTGGTCGTGAATACTGGGTTAAGGATATGACAACATCTATGGATCACCTACTTACAGGTATGGAAAATGGTGGTAAGTAATCCACAATCTGCGTGCAGATAGTATGGCAAAGAAGATAAAACAGTTCCCTACCCCGCAATTTGAGGGCAAAAGCAAGAGCGAGATTTTCGAGTTGCTCTACAATCGTTATGTAGATGACTTGTACGCTTTTGGTGTTCATATGGGAATGAATCGAGCACTTGTTAAGGATGCCATACACGATGTCTTTTTGGCTATGTTTGCTCGTGATGGCGACCTGGCCTATATCGGGGATATCAAGAGCTATCTGTTTCGCGCTCTTAACAACCGCATCATCGATCTGTGGCGTTGTCATACGCCAAGCGTCGGTGTCGAGGCCTTAAATAGTGTATGTGTCGATAGGTCCAACATAGACAAGATCGAGGATGCGGATGTTGCCCAGAATGTGGCAAACCACTTGAACTTAATAATGCAAAAGCTGACATACAATCAACGCAGTGCAGTCTACCTGAGGTTTATATGCGAGATGAAGTATAGCGATATTGCGGTAATTCTCAACTGCACAGAACACGCGGCTCGCAAGTTTGTATCGAAGGCTCTTGCAAATATGAGAAAATATCAGAATAAGTTAGGTCAGTGATTAAATATTAACTAAGATGAAGTATCTTACAGATATACAGTTTGTGTTTTGGTGTCTGAGGGGTCAACCTTCACACCCCAAGTGGACAAGCTATGTGTACAAACATCGCGATGATGCTCAGCTAAAGCGTGCATTGGATGTGATGAGATGCCTATCTTTTCAACACCCAAAGATGAGCGACAACGAGCGTTCAGAGCTATATGAGTCTATTGTTGCCGACAATAATAAGTCGATGCAAAAGCCTCGTACACTCAGCATCTTGCGCCGTGTTGCCGCTGTGCTTTGTGCGTTGATAGCCATTGGCGGGCTTGTATCTGTAGCTGTCGGTATTCTGAATAGGAATAACGAGGCAAACCAGCCACAGAGCTCTCTACAGACCAGCATATATAACACAGAGATGGCTCAGAATATCAGGGTAATCAATGGCAATGGCGTAATTGATATTCCGGTGGGTCAGTCTGTCAATATATGTTGTACGACCGATGCTATTTGCGTTCAGCAGCAAACACTTGCACTTACTACTGATCAGCCGATAGATATCCTTGTGCCGGCACAGCACAGAGCTACTGTGAGCCTGTGCGATGGCACGCGAGTATGGATAAACAGCAACACCAAGCTGAGAATCTCTACTCCGCAGATGGGAGCTGTTCGTGCAGCGGAGTTAGAGGGAGAGGCATACTTTGAGGTTGCTCACAACCCTGAAAGTCCGTTTACCGTATATAGCCGCACACTCAACACGGTTGTTAAGGGAACATCTTTCAATATTTGCAGTACCAGCACCCCGAATAATACCCACTATGTGGTGCTTGTCGAGGGTAAGGTCGATGTTGAGGTCACTTCGCTCGGTCAGAGTGTTACACTCAACCCGTCGCAGATTCTCAACTACAACAACGACTGCTATATGGTCACTACAACCGATGTGAGCAAGTATATTAGTTGGAAAGATGGCGCGATAATTATCGACTCAAACTCGTTGCAAGATGTGATGAGCAAGCTTGCCGATTACTACAATGTCGAGATTGTATGCAGCCCGAGCGTGTCGCAGCTACGCTGTTCGGGTCGCCTTGTGCTGTTTGACAATATTGGTCAGACGCTCAATGTACTGACAAACATCATCCCTATCGGCTACCGATGGGCAGATGATAAGCTCTATATAACTGAAGAATAGATAAATAAATATTAACTCAAAACTATTATCTTATGAAAAACTTTACACTTTTACGAGACTTTGTCATAAAAGTGTGCCGCACGACTCTTGTAGCAGCAGTCATCTCTGTTATGCTACTTGGTAGTGCCGAGGCAACTGCTGCACAAAAGCAGGATAAGATGGTAACAATGCGTTTACACTCTGTCTCTCTTGTGCAGTTGTTCGAGGCTCTCGAACAGCAAAATGGCTACTCGTTTATTTGGGACGAGAAGCTGCGTACTAAGTTGCAGCAGCGTGTATCGTTGGATGTTTCGCAGATTCCTATCGAGCAGGTGCTTAGCTCAAAGCTCGCAGGCACAGGTCTGACATTCAAGATTATCGAGAATCAGGTGATGATCAAGCCTGAGGCTGCTGTTGAGAACACATCTGCAGCCACAACGCAGAATGTGGTTCAGGGTACGGTTATCTCATCGACAGACAATAAGCCTATATTGGGTGTTAGCGTCTATGTTGAGGGTACAACCGTAGGTACGCTGACCGATGAGAAGGGTCAGTACTCGCTGGAGTATCCTGCAGGTACAAAGAGCATCTCATTCTCTTATATGGGCTTCGAGGAGAAGGTTATCCCTACATCAGAGCCGCTGCTCTTCTCGCTGGTTACTCTGATTGAGCAGAGTACAACTATGGATGAGGTTGTGGTTGTCGGCTTCGGTCGTCAGAAGAAGGAGTCATTGGTGGGTTCTATCTCTACTATTGCCCCTTCAAAGCTCAAGATGACATCGTCAAACCTCTCATCATCATTTATCGGTAAGGTGGCAGGTATCGTCTCTGTACAGTCTTCAGGTGAGCCTGGTGCTGATGGTTCGAGCTTCTGGATTCGCGGTATCTCGACCTTCGGTTCAAATAAGGAGCCGCTTATTATTCTCGATGGTGTAGAGATTGACAAGACTATCCTCAACTCTATCGCTCCTGAGACTATCGAGCAGTTCTCAATCCTCAAGGATGCGACATCAACTGCCCTCTACGGTTCACGAGGTGCTAACGGCGTAATGCTCATCACCACCAAGAGCGGTGCAAACTCAGAGCGTATGTCTATCAATGTTCGCGTAGAGAATGGTTGGTCTATGCCTACTCGCATCACCCCTGTGGCTGATGGTGTGACATATATGGAGAACTATAACGAGGCACGCCGTATGCGTGATTTGGCGGAGCACTTCTCTTATGATAAGATTGAGAACACCAAGCTTGGTACAAACAGCATTATCTATCCAAACAACAATTGGTACAAGATGTTGTTCAAGGACTTCTCAATGACTCAGAACATTAACGCCAACATCCGTGGTGGTAGTAAGAAGATCGACTACTTCCTCAATGCATCGGTGCATAATGAGGATGGTATGCTTCGTAATACCAAGATGTCGAACTACAAGACCAACGAGAATATGCAGAAGTACACCTTCCAGAGCAATATCTCGTCAAATGTAACCAATACCACTAAGGTTGCCCTTAAGTTGACTACCCAGCTGATGTATCGTAAGGGTACTTCGGCTGTTGCGAATGACCTGTTTGCATATACAATGCACGTAAATCCGGTTGACTTCCCTGCATACTTCCCTGCGCAGGAGGGTGACGAGCACGTTCGCTATGGTAACGCTCCGGGCTGGGATGGTGGTGCTGCACAGACCAACCCTCTGGCTATTCTTAACCGCGGTTACTGTAATAAGTTCTGGGGTAATGTGCTTGCTACATTTACTATTGATCAGGATCTTAAGTTTATCACCGAGGGTCTTAAATTGAGTGGTCTTGCTTCGTTCAAGAACTACACCTACTCTAACACTTGGAACCAGCTCAATCCATACTACTATAACCTTACAGACTATTGGATGGGTGCAGATGGTAACTATGTGTACGATATGATGGAGATTGGTACAACAGGTACTAACTACCTTACTCCAGGAGTATCAAATAGTGGTAACCGTATTTTCAACTTCCAGGTTACAGCCGACTACTCTCGCACATTTGGTCGTCACGATGTGGCTGCTACATTGGTATACCACCAGCGTGAGACTATCAACAATGTGCCTTCTGCAGAGCAGAATGTTATCCTTCCATACCGCGAGCAGGGTCTTGCAGGTCGTGTAACTTACGGCTTTGACTCTCGCTACCTCTTTGAGGCAAACTTCGGTTATAACGGTTCAGAGAACTTCTACTCAAAGAATCGCTGGGGCTTCTTCCCATCAGTGGCTGTGGGTTGGGTTATCTCAAATGAGTCGTTCTTCTATCCGATTAAAGATGTTGTCTCTCTGCTCAAGCTGCGTGCATCATACGGCCTTGTTGGTAACGACGCTCTGCCTATGCGATTTGCATACCTGACCCTTGTAAATATGAACTCTGGAGATAATGAGTTCAAGGGCTTCTTTGGCGGTGACTCGTTTAAGATATATAACGGTATTCAGATTACTCGTTGGGGTAATGAGGATGCTACTTGGGAGGTGAGCCGCAAGCTCAATATCGGTTTGGAGGTTGGTCTGTTCAATGACCTGACCATTATGGCCGATTTCTTCCACGAGCAGCGTAACGATATCTTTATGCTTCGCCGCTCAATCCCTGCATCTTCAGGCTTCCAGGAGTCTACTCCGTATGCAAATATCGGAGCTGTGCTTAACCGCGGTGTTGATATGTCGCTTGAGTACAATAAGGCTGTAAATAGCGATCTGGTAATCTCTGTTCAGGGTACATTTACATATGCTCACAATGAGGTTACAGCTAAGGACGAGCCTAACTACCAGTATGACTATCAGAAGCTTGTTGGTAAGCCTATCAACTCTATCTATGGCTATGTAGCAGATGGATTGTTTAAGGATCAGGCAGATATCGACAACTCTGCAAAGCAGGAGTTTGGTGCTATTGTTCGTCCGGGTGATATCAAGTATAAGGATTTGAACGGTGATGGCGTTATTGATGGTAATGACCAGACTTCATTGGGCTATCCTACCATTCCTGAGATTACCTACGGTTTGGGTGCATCTATACAGTGGAAGGACTTTGACTTCTCATTCTTCTTCCAGGGCGTAACAAATGTTGCTATCCAGATGTATAACCACCACCCATTTGTAACCACTCAGTACTCAGGCTACAATATGCAGAAGTGGATTGCTGACGACCACTGGACTGAGGAGAATCAGAATGTAAAGGCTGCATATCCGCGCCTCTCTTCTGCTTGGAATACAAACAACACCCAGACATCTTCGTTCTGGCTCAAGGATGGTTCATACCTGCGTCTGAAGAACCTCGAGATGGGTTATACCATCAAGTCGTTCCGTATTTACGCCTCTGCAACAAACCTCTTTACAATCTCTCCATTCAAGTATTGGGATCCTGAGTTGGGTAGCGGTAATGGTCTTGCATATCCGCTCCAGCGTCAGGTGAAGGTTGGTTTGCAGTACAATTTCTAATCATAAAATAGAATTAAGATATGAAGAAGTTAACAATAATACTTTTCTCGCTCCTCTCTTTGAGCTTGAACTCTTGTAACTACCTCGATGTAGTTCCGGATGACACCGCAACGCTCGAGGATGCTTTCAAGAATCAGGAGAATGCACAGAAGTTTATCTACTCCATCTATGGTCATATTGGTAATATGAACCGTTATTGGATTCCGGGTCAGATTTTTGGTGGTGATGATCTTGCAACAAATAGCAAGGGTACTACCCGCTGGTTTGCATACAAGAGTATGATTTATGGTGAGGAGACTGCCAATACTACCTACCACAACTTTATGCGTGCTACAGGCTCGCCGACAGGTGGTGTGAGCTACGACTACTACACAGCTATTCGCTACTGCTATATGTTGCTCAACAACATTGACACAGTACCTAATATCACCGAGCAGAATCTGCGTGAGTGGAAGGGCGAGGCGTGGTTTATGATTGGTATGTTCCACTGGTGGATGCTCGAGTTCTATGGTCCGATTGTAATTGTTGACCACGAGATATCGCTCAACGCCCCTGAGGAGGAGCTCTACGCTGCGCGTACTCCGTTTGATGAGTGTGTAGACTTTATTGTTGAGTGCTTTGATAAGTCTATCGATCTGTTGCCTGCTCGCCAGCAGAATATACAGTGGTATGGTCGTGCAACCTCTGCGGCTGCATATGCCTTCAAGGCTCGTGTGTTGCTGTTTGCGGCCTCTCCGCTCTTTAACGGAAATAGCAAGTTCTACTCTAACTTTAAGAACCTCGACGGCACTCCGCTGGTAAATACTACTTACGATGCAGAGAAGTGGAAGCGAGCTATGGATGCAGCAGATGAGGCTATTGCCTTCTGTGAGCAGAATGGTTATATGTTATACAAGAACGCTTCAAATGCGAGTCTTGATACCTTTGAGCGCGGTGTTGCCGACTTCCACGACTTCTTGGTTGAGCCACGCTTTAACGATATTGAGTTCTTGTGGGGTTATCCACACAACAACTCTCAGGAGGAGATTCAGCGTCGTAGCGGTATTCGTACCATCACTCCATACTCTACAAATGGTTTTATGACCAACTTCCAGGTGCTCTTCCCGGCTGTTGAGTCTTACTACACAAAGAATGGTCTGCCACTTGCTGACGATCCGCTTACAAAGGGTCGCAACCTCTATACTTACAACGCGACAGCTGGCACAGCAGAGCTTAACCTTAATCGTGAGCCACGCTTCTATGCTTGTGTGACATACGATGGAGGCGAGTTCCCTATGGATGGTACCGTATATAAGGTGCAGGCAAAGGCTGGTGAGATTCACGGTTATACTATGAATGGTAGCTCTCCAGATATGTCTAAGGAGTACAACTGCGAGACAGGTTACTTTGTTCGTAAGTTTATGCATAAGAACACCTCTTATGATATCTCGAATAAGACCTTTGCTTATCACAACTACGCTTGGCCACTTATTCGTATGGCAGAGCTATATCTGAGCTATGCCGAGGCCGACTTTGAGTACAATGGCTCGCTGAGTGCAAAGAGTCTTGAGTATCTCAACAAGGTGCGTGAGCGTTGCGGTCTGCCTACCTTCCAGAACTCTTGGGCTCTTGCAGGTGGTATACCTTCAGGTGATAAGCTGCGTCAGGTGCTTCACTCTGAGCGTAATAACGAGTTGATGTTTGAGGGTCACCGCTACCGCGATATGCGTCGTTGGATGGATGCTGAGAAGCATATGCTCGGCGAGTGGAAGTGTTGGAATGTATGGGGTTCGACTGTAAGCGACTACTATACTATTAAGCATTGGGAGGACTTTGACCAGCACGAGGGTAAGCGTACCTTTGAGGTGCCTCGTCACTACCTGCTTCCTTATCCACTTGAGGAGCTTCAGATTAACTCTAACTTGGTACAGAACCCTGGCTATTAAACTACTACCGCTATGAAAAAGATTTTAATGCTTTTGTTTGTTGCAGCCTCGATAGTTGTGAGCTCTTGCTCAAAGAACGACTATGTAGTCTACGAGAATATCCCTGCAACACTCTATATCTCAAATTCGGGAGTTATTGCAGCTGCCGACTTGGCTGCTACTTACGATATTAATATCGCGAAGGGTGGCAATGCTGAGTATACAGTAACTGCAACTCTTGAGAAGGCTACACAGGTTATTGTAAACTACAACATTCAGAACAATGCAAACTATGCACCACTGCCTGCAGAGTGCTATTCACTGTCAGTAGAGAGCTTCTCTTTGGCTGCATCTGAGGGCGGGAGCAGCATAGCTGTTACCTTTGACGCTATGGCTATCGACGCGCTGCCGGCGGGTGATTATGCTCTTGCTTTGGTGGTTGAGTCTGATAATGCATATATCAACAAGGATAAAGACTATGTAATGTTCTGCATAGAACGATAAACAAAATGACAATGAAAAAATTACTTGCTATATTGATAGCTCTGTTTGCTATCTCGACACTCTCAGCACAACAGATAACCGAGCAGGCAAAGCAGCGTGCTGCTGAGCTTGTTGCAAAGATGACCCTTGAGGAGAAGCTTGACTATATCGGTGGCTATAACGCCTTTTATATCCGCGCGATCCCTCGCTTGGGCATCCCTGAGATTCGTATGGCTGACGGTCCTCAGGGTGTTAGAAATAACACCAATAGTACTATGTTTGCATCGGGTATTGCTGTTGCCGCTACTTGGAATCGAGATGCGGTATACAATATGGGTGTGGGTCTGGGTCAGGATTGCCGTGCTCGCGGTGTGCATATCCTGCTTGGTCCTGGTGTAAATATCTATCGTTCACCACTTTGTGGTCGTAACTTTGAGTATTTTGGTGAGGATCCTTATCTTGCAGCGCAGACAGCTGTGCAGTATGTAAAGGGTGTTCAGAGCCAGGGAGCTATGGCTTGTATCAAGCACTATGCGGCAAACAATCAGGAGTGGGATCGTCACCACGTCTCTTCAGATGTTGACGAGCGTACACTCCACGAGATCTATCTGCCGGCATTCCGCGCTGCTGTTGAGCAGGCGGGTGTAGGTTCGCTGATGGCTTCGTACAATATGATTAATAATGTACACGCAACAGAGAACCGCTATCTCAATATTGAGGTATTGCGCCAGATGTGGGGCTTTGAGGGTATCCTTATGTCAGACTGGAACGCTACATACTCTGCTATCAATGCTGCCAACGGCGGTCTTGACCTTGAGATGCCAAGCGGTAAACTGATGAATAACGCTTACCTGACAAAGCCAATTGCTGATGGTCTGGTAGATATCCGCACTATTGACGCTAAGGTGCAGAATATCCTGCAGACACTTATTGCCTTCGGATTCTTTGATCGTCCACAGAAGGATCCTTCAATTGGCGAGCGCAACCCATTCTCTGACAATGCAGCACTCGAGCTTGCTCGTAATGGTGTTGTGATGCTCAAGAACGACGGCATCCTTCCGCTTAAGCGTGGTAAGGTGGCTGTTGGCGGTATGCACGCAAATAGCATCCCTACAGGTGGTGGTAGTGGATTTGTTCACCCATTTGAGACCTGCTCAGTTGCTGAAGGAATGTCACAGATGAAGGGCTACAAGGTCATTCCTACAAGCGATGTTGTCACCTACAATTTGGAGAACTTATATACATCTGCAGACCTTGCAACAGTAGGTCTTAAGGCTGAGTACTTTAATAATATCAAGCTCGAGGGTGCTCCTGTATACACAGCTATTGAGTCAACTATCGACAATAATTGGGGTAAGAATTCTCCACAGCCTGGTGTTGTGAATGAGAATAAGTTCGCTATCCGTTGGAGTGGTGTATACTATAGCAATACCGATAAGGAGGTTATCTTCTCTCTGCGTGGTGACGATGGCTATCGTATGTTTATTGATAATAAGCAGATTATGGCAGATTGGGGTAATCATAGTGTTACAGAGTGCTCATATACCTTCAAGGCAAAGGCAAACCAGAAGTATAATGTTCGAATTGAGTATTATGACAATGGAAGTGATGCACGTGTACACCTCTGTATGCATAATAAGTCCTATGCAGCTAATAATGCAAAGACTATATCTGCTGCTGACGCTGTTATTCTCTGCGTAGGCTTTGACTCTACAACTGAGAAAGAGAATATGGATCGTACTTTCGAGTTGCCTTATGGTCAGGGTGAGATTATTAAGCAGGTGGCTGCTATCAACCCTAATGTTATCGTTGTGGTAAATAGTGGTGGTGGCTTTGAGGCTGCAAGCTGGATGGATAGCGCAAAGGCAATTCTGCTGGCGTGGTACCCTGGTCAGGAGGGTGGTCAGGCGATTGCCGAGATTCTGACAGGTAAGATCTCACCAAGTGGCCGACTGCCTATCTCTATCGAGCGTAAACTTGAGGATAACCCAACTTGGGGTAGCTACTACCATAACCTTGATGTTGAGGTGCGCAATAACCCTTATAAGCGTGTAAACTATAAGGAGGGTATCTTCCTCGGCTATCGTGGTTATGATCGCAAGGAGGTTAAGCCTCTGTTCCCATTTGGTTTCGGTATGAGCTATACCACATTTGAGTATAAGAACCTTAAGGTTAGCAGCTGCGAGAAGGGCTACCTCGTTGAGTTCGATGTTACCAATACCGGTAAGATGGACGCTGCAGAGGTTGCGCAGGTATATATCGGCTATAACGACACTACCGTTCCGCACCCTGTTAAGGAGCTTAAGGGCTACGATAAGGTGACTATCAAGGCTGGTGCAACCCACCACTTTGCAATCTCAATCCCTCGTAGCGACCTGCAGTACTACGACATCGTAAGCCGTAGTATGGTCGATGGCTCACAGGATATCTCAATCTATGTAGGAGCATCAGCAGAGGACATCAAACTGACAAAGAAGTAGACTGTATATCCATACAAAAAGAGGTTCAAGCATTAGCCTGAACCTCTTTTTTTTGTATATATCAATCTATACAGCCTCGCCCTCACCGTCATTCTTCTTTATACCGTACTCGAACGACCGCTGCAGGTTTGAGTAGAGCGCAAGGAGGCGATTGCAATCGAAGATTGTTGGATTTGGTTAATGAGGTCTGAAAATTTATTTTCAAAGACAGAACCCAATGCACAACCATTTCCTCAAGCACCACCCACTCCACCTTCATTGTTACTTGCACCGTACTCGAACGACCGCCACAGGTTTGAGTAGAGCGAAAGGAGGCGATTGCAATCGAAGATTGTTGGATTTGGCTGATGAGGTCTGAAAATTTATTTTCAAAGACATTCATCAGACAAATACAAAATATTGCATAGCAATAATCGCCGACTATAGACAACTCTACCACACCGCCACCGGTTGTCGAGTCCTATTATGGGTACAAAAAAAAGGAGTTCCGAAGAACTCCTTGTGCCCAGAATAGGACTCGAACCTACACGTCTCTCAACACTCGCACCTGAAACGAGCGCGTCTACCATTTCGCCATCTGGGCTTTGACGCTGCAAAGGTAGTAAAAATTTGGGATATGCAAGCATTTCACAATATTTTTTTTGTTAATCACGATTTTCAGACTTTATTATGCGCATTTTTTGTTTGCTTTTGCGGGTTTAGGTGTTTTTGGATAGTTTTTGTGAAATAAAAACTTTGAAAACTTTTTGTGTTTGCAAAGTTTTCTGTATTTTTGCGCCGTGAAAAATAGTGTTGATTATGACGCAGCGTGAAAGAATAATTGAGCAGGCAGCTAAGATGTTCGCGGAGCAGGGCATAAAGTCTATACGAATGGATGATATCGCTCGTGCACTTGCGATATCAAAGCGTACCCTCTATGAGATGTTTAAGGATAAGGAGGAGCTGCTCTATCTTTCAATTCGATTTATGCAGACGCGTCGTATGGCAAAGATGGAGGCGAAGCTCCGCGAGAATGCCGACTCGTTGATATATCTGTTCGAGAGTCTTGAGATGATGATGGACAGTAAGGATCTGCACCGTCGCATTTCTCACAACCTGCACAAGTTCTATCCGGCGACATTTGAGCGTGTGCGTAAGGAGTCAGAGCAGAGTAGTGGCAAGGTGCTCTTTTCGCTTATTGAGCACTATATAGATTGTGGTCTTATTGTTCCTACGGTAGATATTCGTCTGTCGGTGACTATTTTATACTATACTACAACCACTCTTATTACCTCGGCAGACAATATGTCGTTGCCTGCGGGCGTTACTCTACAAGATGCATTGGCTTATACCATTATTAATTTCTTCCGAGGTATAGCTACATTGAAGGGTGTTAAGCAGATTGATGATTATTTAGAGAGTAAAAAGTCGACAAATAGTAAGTAATATAATAAAACAGTTAAGTTATGAGAAAATTTCTTTTGATGTTGGGTCTTGTGACCTCTTCTCTTATGGCTATGGCGCAGCAGTCTGAGCAGCAGCCGGCACAGCCTGAGCAGAAGTTGGTTCTTTCTCTCGAGCAGGCATTGGAGATTGCCCTGAGCGAGAATCCGACCATTAAGGTTGCCGATCAGCAGATTGAGATTAAGCGTTATGCCAAGAAGGGCACTTACGCTTCACTCTATCCGCAGATTGATGGTTCAGTAACCTATCAGCGTGTAATTCAGAAGCAGACTATGAGTATGGATATGGGCACGGGCGAGCCTATGACCATCCGAGTAGGTAGCGACAACTCTTTCAACGGCGGACTTACCTTAGGTATGGCAGTGGTAAATGCTCAGCTGTGGGAGAGCCTTAAGGTGTCAGCACTCGATGTTGAGCTTGCAGTAGAGCAGGCACGTTCGTCTCGTATTGATATGGTTGAGCAGGTGACTAAGGCGTACTATGGCATTCTGCTGGCAAAGCAGTCGCACGAGCTCTATCAGCGTGTGTATGACAATGCTGTGGAGAATAATAAGATTGTAAAGAAGCGTTTTGAGGTGGGTCAGGTATCAGAGTACGACCTTATCACATCTAATGTGTCTGTACAGAATGCATTGCCAAATGTTATCGAGGCTGAGTATACAGTAACCCTCGCCCTTTGGCAGCTCAAGGCACTGCTTGGTATCGACCTGCAGCGTGAGATTGATGTTATCGGCTCGCTGATGGACTATGTATCTGCACTCGATAAGGGCTACGAGCTCTCACAGCTCAATCTTGAGAACAATACAACTCTCAAGCAGCTCGATATGCAGGAGCAGATGCTCGAGCACGCGCTCAAGATTACCAAGTTGGCAAATGTGCCATCACTCTCTGTAAATGCGGCATATCTCTACACTGCGTTGGGTAACGACGGTAAGTTCTTTGTCAAGACCGCTTGGAATCCATATGCATACGCAGGCTTGCAGCTCAATATTCCTATCTTTGCAGGTGGTAAGCGTCGTGCTGCTACCCGCGAGGCGAGTCTCAATCTGAATAATCTGCAGCTTCAGCGCGAGAATGCAGAGCGTCAGCTGCGCGTAGGTATTGTTCAGTACCTCAACAATATGCAGTCAAGCGTAAAGAAGTATCACGCATCTGCTGCTACTGTAGATCAGGCACAGCGCGGATATGATATCTCTGTTAAGCGTTATGATGTAGGTCGTGGTACACTTGTAGAGATTGATAACTCTCAGGTGGCACTTATCCAGTCAGAGTTGGCTCGCAACCAGGCTATCTACAACTTCCTAACAGCAAAGACATCGCTCGACAAGGTGTTGGGCAATTACGAGTTTGAGTAATTAAAATTAGAGAAAAATATATGAAGACTATTTATCGTTCGCTGCTCATTGCACTGTCAATTGCAGCAGTATCTTGCTCATCAAACAAGGGCACAAAGAGCACCGAGGCTGAGGCTGAGGTTGCCGTTCAGATTCCAAATGTAGAGGTTCAGGCAGTAGCTGCACGCGAGGTTGTTCAGCAGGTGTCATTTACCGGCACTGTTGAGGCAGAGGTTGTAAATAACATCGCTCCACAGGCTCCTCGTCGTATTAGTGAGATTCGCTTTGATGTGGGTGATCACGTGCGTAAGGGTGATGTGCTCGTAAGCCTTGAGAACTCTGCACTTGTACAGTCAAAGGCTCAGATGGACAATGCTAAGATTGAGTATGATCGTACAGATGAGCTCTACAAGATTGGTGGTGCGTCAAAGTCTGAGTGGGATGCTCGTCGCCTTCAGTATGAGGTTGCAAAGGCATCTTACGAGAACCTTCTTGAGAATACCACTCTGTTGGCTCCTATCTCAGGTATCGTTACTGCGCGTAACTACGATAAGGGTGATATGGCTGGCGGTCTGCCAGTGCTTGTTATTGAGCAGATTCGTCCTGTGAAGATTATGATTAACATCTCAGAGAGCCTCTTTGCAAAGGTACGTAAGGGTATGAAGGTATATGTTACCCTTGAGGCTTATGGTGATGAGCAGTTTACAGGTACTATCTCTCGTATCTATCCAACAATCAACACCTCAACCCGCACATTTGCTGCTGAGGTATCTATTCCAAACAACGACGAGCGCATCCGCCCTGGTATGTTTGCTCGCGTAACACTCCCTTATGGTAAGAATGTTCGTATTGTGGCTCCAGATCGTGCTGTAAACAAGCTTATGGGTAGTGGTGACCGTTATGTATATGTTCTTGAGGCAGACGGTACTGTTCGCTATGCAAAGGTTGAGCTTGGTCGTCGTATGGATGCTGAGTGGGAGATCCTTTCAGGTCTTGAGGATGGTCAGACCGTAGTCGTTAAGGGTCAGACAGCCCTTACAAACGGTTGCAAGGTAAATGTGATGAACAAATAGTTACAAATTAAGATTGTAAAAGATGAATATCTATAAAACAGCAGTCAATAATCCGATAACGACGATACTCGTATTTGTCGCCGTTGCGCTGTTCGGTATCTTCTCGCTCGTTAAGTTGCCTATCGACTTTCTGCCGAGAGTTGATACCCCATTTGTAATGGTTATTACATCCTATCCGGGTGCCAGCGCAGAGGATATCGAGGAGAATATCTCCAAGCCATTGGAGAACTCGCTCAACGGAGTTGAGAATCTGAAGCATATCACTTCACGCTCAAAGGAGAATATCTCAGTTGTAGCTTTGGAGTTTGAGTATGGTATCGACAGTGATGTTGCGACAAATGATGTTCGTGACAAGCTCGATATGGCAAAGAATAACCTGCCTGATGGTGCAGGTACACCTATTCTGTTTAAGTTCTCAACAGACGAGATGCCTATTATGCTGCTCTCTGTTAAGGCTAACGAGAGCTGGAGCGGACTGTATAAGATTATCGACGAGCAGGTGGCAACACCGCTGGCTCGTGTAGGTGGTGTGGGTACTGTATCTGTGCAGGGTATTCCTGAACGCCAGATTCAGATCTACTGCGATCCTTATAAGCTCGAGGCTTATGGTATGACTATCGAGACCATCTCGCAGATTATTGCTGCCGAGAACCGCTCAATTCCTGCAGGTCAGATGGATGTGGGTTCAAACACCTTCTCACTGCGTGTAGACCAGGAGTTTACAGCTGTAAATGAGCTTCAGAGCCTTGTTGTAGGTGTGCGTAATGGCGTAAACATCTACCTTCGCGATGTGGCAACTATCACAGATACTGAGCAGGAGCGTGCCCAGGAGGTATATAACAATGGTGAGCGTACAGGTCTGATGGTTATTCAGAAACAGACAGGTGCAAATGCTGTGCAGATTTCGAAGGATGTGCTTAAGACTATCGATAAGATTATGCCGACACTGCCTTCAGATATCCGCATTACTAAGGTAGTCGATACTTCGGATAACATCCTCGATGTAGCAGACTCACTGCTTAATACTATCCTTATCACATTTATTGTGGTAATGTTTGTGGTAATGCTGATGCTTGGTCGCTGGCGTGCGATGTTTATCATCATCCTTACCATTCCAATCTCAATGCTCTCAGCGTTGATCTATATCCTATTTACAGGTGACTCACTCAATATCGTAACTATGTCATCACTCTCTATCTCTATCGGTATGGTGGTGGATAATGCGATTGTGGTACTTGAGAATATCACCAGCCACGTAGATCGCGGCTCACGCGTAAAGCAGGCGGCAATCTTTGCAACCAAGGAGGTGGGTCTGTCAATTATCGCCTCTACACTGACAACACTTGCCGTATTCTTGCCTCTGACAATGATTGACGGTATGGCGGGTGTGATGTTCAAACCGATGGGTTGGATGGTTACAATTACCCTGACCGTATCTATGGCTGCGGCTCTTACCTTTACTCCGGTACTCTGCTCGCTGATTATGAAGCAGAACCCTAAGAAGTCAAGCCTGCAGAGGTATGTAGATGGTGCTATGGGTTGGATTGATAATGTCTACGAGAAGGCTCTCCATTGGTGCGTAACACATCGAAAGACATTCATTTTGGGTGCAACAGCCCTATTTGTAGTGGTTGTGATGCTTATTGCTCCGCGTGTGAAGACAGAGTTCTTCCCAATGCAGGATAACGGACGTATAGCTGTAAAGGTTAAGTTGCCTGTAGGTACTCGCCAGGAGATTACTCGTGACCTTGCACTGCGTATTAGCGATGAGTTTAAGCAGAATTATCCTGAGATTACTGTTCTGAACGCATCATTAGGTGTGGCAGATAGTGATAATGCTTATGCATCTATTCAGGAGAATGGTACTCACTATATCTCGTTCAACATCACCCTGACAAAGAAGACTGAGCGTGAGCGTACCCTCTCTGAGATTGGTGACCTTATGCGTAAGGATCTGGATAAGTACTCGGAGATTCGTACATACGAGGTTATCGAGTCTGGTCAGCAGGGTGGTGCCGGTGGTCAGAGTAAGGTAGATGTCGAGCTCTATGGCTACGACTTTGCCGAGACCGCCCGCATTGCGGCAGAGATTAAGCAGGCAATGCTCGGCGTTGAGGGTTGTACAGAGGTTACAATCTCTCGTGAGGAGTATACTCCAGAGTATCACGTAGTATTTGACCGCGAGAAGCTCGCAATGCACGGTCTTAATGTATCTACAGCAGGTACATTCCTCCGTAACCGTGTAAATGGTTCTACTGCATCTTACTTCCGTGAGAATGGTGAGGAGTACGACATTCTTGTTCGTTATCAGCGCCACTTCCGTGAGTCGCTCGACGAGATAGAGAATATCACCCTCTACAGCACAACTACAGGCGCAGCTATTAAGGTGCGTGATGTGGCAACAGTTGTCGAGAGCCAGACTCCTCCGACTATCGAGCGTAAGGACCGTTCTCGTTATGTTAAGATTTCGGGTTCTGTAGGCCACGGATACGCTATGTCAGACGTTGTTGCTGGTACAACAGCGGCTCTGAACAAGATTCATATGCCTGCAGGTATCACTTGGCAGTTTGGTGGTTCGTACGACGACCAGATGGATACCTTTATAGATATGGGTATGCTGCTTGTGCTGATGGTAATCCTTGTGTTTGTGATTATGGCATCGCAGTTTGAGTCACTGAGCTATCCGTTCGTAATTATGTTCTCACTGCCATTTGCGATTGTGGGTGTACTGATCGGATTGTGGATGACAGGCACAGCTGTGGGCGTTATGGGTCTGCTTGGTGTGCTGATGCTGGTGGGTATTGTAGTAAACAACGGTATCGTGCTTGTAGACTATACTCGACTGCTTGTGGGTCGAAATATTCCACTTATTGAGGCGGTTGTTGCAGGTGGTAAGTCTCGTCTGCGCCCAATCCTTATGACAACTATGACCACAGTCCTTGGTATGTTGCCTATGGCTGTAGGTAATGGTGTAGGTTCTGAGATGTGGAACTCATTGGGTATGGTTGTGGCAAGTGGTCTTACATTCTCGACCTTTGTAACTCTCTTCCTTATTCCGGTGCTCTTCACTTGGCTTACTAATCGTCAGCAGCGCAAGGCGGCGGCTAAACTTAACGCATAAAACATATTGAACTATGAAAGCAATATTTATATCTTGTAATCAGGCTCTTTATATAGAGGTAATGCAGATTATGGAGCGCCAGGGTGTTCGTGGCTACACTGCGTGGGAGGAGCTTATGGGTTGCGGAACAGCTACAGGCGAGCCGCACCTTGGTAGCACCACTTGGCCTACAATGAACTCATCACTGCTGAGCATTGTTGAGGATAGCCAGTATGAGCCATTTATGGCAGAGCTTAAGAGTCTCGACGAGGCAAACCCACAGCTTGGTCTTCGTGCCTTCTGGTGGGAGGTTGGCGGTACTCTTTAGTATGTCGATACTATATTGAGGTCGGGGGTTGCAGTGCAGCCTCCGACTTTTTGTTTGATGATAGGATAGAGACTTTTGCAATTATGAAAATTATTTGTAAATTTGTGGTAGAAGATAAAATATATAAGATATGAAAAAGCTACTTTATGCCCTTGTAATCTCCCTGGCAACACTCTCGTGCTTGGTAGAGAAAGATGTCAATGTGCAGCTCACCGAGAAGGCTGCAGCTGAGTACCTTACCCCTGTACACCCTGGTGGTGAGGGTCGCCCATTCTGGAACGGCTTTGCTAAGAAGTTTATTTACGCTCCGTCGTTTGACTTTGCTACTGTTGAGGGCGCGGAGAGCTATCGCTATACCGTAACTTCGGAGGCTGGTGAGAGTTGGTCTTTTACTGCGGACTCTCCACAGCAGCCACTCTCGCCGATCTGGAACGATATTCCTGATGGTACAAAGGTGGCTCTTAAGGTTGAGGGCGTTGCAGCTGATGGTGGCGTTGTGGGCGTGGCCGGTGAGCGTAGCTTCTGGCGCGACTATAGCTTTAATCCGCCATATACGGGTGCTGTGCGAGACTATAAGCAGGCAGCTATACTTGGTATGCTCTATGTGCATACAATGCCGCAGGTGCAGAAGCTTGCAACCTCTTCTGAACTGGATATGAGCTATACCCACTTTACATACCCTTGTAAGATTGTCGGTGCGGTGGTACAGGTGGAGACCCTACTTGCAAAGACCGTTCCGTCGTATAAAGATAATGCGATTGCTATTGCCAAGGGTGCAGCGCAGTTCCTTATGGACCACGCGCGTAAGCCGGGCGAGCCACTTGCTTACTTCCCTCCGACCTACTACAAGAATCTTGCGGCATCCAAGCGTGCGAGCAATCAGGGTAAGACTATGGCTATGGAGGCAGCATCGGCAGGTGAGGCATATCTCGACCTATACGATGCTACTGGCGAGAGTATCTACCTTGAGCAGGCTATCGGTATTGCCGATACCTATGTCAGACTGCAGCTTGAGGATGGCTCGTGGTATATCAAGTACGACTTTGCTACCGGTGAGCCTGTAAACCAGAGCAAGGCTATGCTCCACCCGCTGTTGCGTTACTTCCTGCGTCTGGAGAGAGACTATGGGCAGAGTCAGTATGCAGATGCGCGCGTTCGTGGTGAGAAGTGGATGCAGACCCATATCCTTGAGCGATTTGATATGACAGGTCAGTTTGAGGATGTGCGTGTAGAGAATATAAAGCCGTATGAGAATCTTACAAACTGCACCGCTGCTCCTTATGCTACATATCTGCTTATGCGTGGCGCAAATGATGAGGAGGTGGCAACCGCCTACGAGCTTGTGCGCTTTAGCGAGGATCAGTTTGTCTATTGGGATATGCCTTTAAATGAGAGCGGATACAAGAGAGATGTAACACCTTGCGTATTCGAACAGTATAAGTATGCTATGCCGGTCGATAACAGCACTTGCAATGTGGCTAATGCTATGCTCGACCTCTATGAGAAGACTGGCGATGAGCTTATGCGTGCCAAGGCAGAGGCGCTGATAAACGCTATAACCGTTGCTCAGGATGTCAATACGGGCAAGATTCCTACCACTTGGCGCATACGCTTGGGTTATAAGCCGACCTTCTGGGCAAACTGTACCTACGACTCTGTCTGCATACTGCTGCGTATGGCTGAGGCCGAATAAGAGCCGAAAAATTAAATTTTTGATGTTTTGACAAAAAGATATTACCTTTGTGTCTTAAATGAAGTGCCTCTATAACATAGCAATGCACTGCTATCGCATCGGAGTGGGCCTGGTGTCTCCGTGGCATAAGAAGGCCAAGTTGTGGTGTGAGGGCAGAAAGAATCTCTTCGAGCGACTCAGTCAGAGTATCGACCCGACAGCCCAGATTATCTGGGTACACGTAGCCTCACTGGGCGAGTTTGAGCAGGGTAGACCTATCATCGAGCAGATTAAGGCCGACCATCCCGAGTATAAAATTCTGCTGACATTCTACTCTCCTTCGGGTTATGAGATTCGCAAGAACTATCAGGGTGCAGACTATATCTTCTATCTGCCACTTGACACACCGTCAAATGCAAAGAGATTTCTTGATATTGTAAATCCTAAGGTTGCAGTATTTGTCAAGTACGAGTATTGGATAAATATGCTCTCACAGCTGCGTGCAAGGGCTATTCGTACATTTATCGTCTCGGCAATCTTCCGCAAGGACTCTATCTTCTTCCGCTCGTATGGTAATATGTGGCGCAAGGCTTTGGATACATTTGAGACCATATTTGTGCAGGACGAGGCATCTAAGCAGCTGCTTAGTACTATTGGCAAAGAAAATGTTGTTGTGGCTGGAGATACACGCTTTGATCGCGTGGCGCAGATTGCAGCAGCAGCGAAGAAGATTGATACTATCGAGCAGTTTAAGGGTCAGAGCCGACTCTTTGTTGCAGGCTCTACTTGGGGTCCGGATGAGGATCTGCTGGTGGCACTTGCCAATGATAATCCGTCAATAAAGTTTATTATTGCTCCGCACGAGATGTCTGAGGAGCGTATGTCAAAGATTGAGAGCACAGCTAAGGGCGGAGCTGTAAGATATACAGCCTACGACGGCAATGTCGATTGTCAGATACTGATTCTCAATACTATGGGTATGCTCTCGTCGGTCTATGGCTATGCCGACTTCTCATATATCGGTGGCGGATTTGGCGTTGGTATTCACAACACCCTTGAGGCGGCAACTTTCGGTCTGCCGATAGCCTTTGGCCCGAACTATCATAAGTTTAAGGAGGCACGCGATATGATTGCCCTCGGTGCGGCGACAAGTATTACAGATTACCAGCAGCTCAGTGCGTGGTTTGCTCCATTGCGTGACGATGCCGCTTTCCTTGCCTCTGTGCAGCAGATTTCTAAGGAGTATACAGCACAGAATCAGGGAGCTACAGAGGCCTTCTGCAAAAAGGTCTTTGGTAATCAGTAGCACTCTTCCCCTTATTTTATATCAAAATAGAGGCTCTACAGAGCCTCTATTTCAGTATTGAGCCACTCGAGACGGGCGATAAAGTTGGTTGTCAGTCTATTTGCAGCCTCCTTGTAGCTGATATCATTCTCACTATTTGTGCCGTGTGCTCTGTCGGTCCAAATTGCATAGTTCTTCTCCGCAGACTCAAGCAGCTGATTTCGCTTCTGGTTTAGATATGAGACTGCCGTCTGAAATTCTGGGTAGAGAATTGCCCATCGCGCTTTGAGCTGCTTGACAAACTCGGGGTCGGTAAACAGTCGCGGATACCACAAGTACTCCTTGCAATACCAGCCGCTCTTTACGGTAAAGGTCTTCCAATCATAGTCCCACATTGGGCCAAAGCAGAGTTTGCTGTCTCTATCCTTGTAGATATAGGAGCTCTTAGGGTGTCGCCACTCCCAGTGGTAGATAAGCTCCGAAATCAGGTAGATGTCGATAAACGATGTAAGGTCGATATAGTTCTTATATCCACTCTTCTCGTCTAACCAATTCTCGCCATAGAGCGCATCCTCAAATGCGTGGAAATAGCCCACGATATAGTCAAACTGCTGCTGGGTCAAATCCTCTGCCTCGGGATCTTTGATCTTGATATTGATCTTTCTGTCGCCATCCTCAGTGTTTACCTTGTGCTTAGAGCTAAATGGCGTCTCGTCACTATCAGCTGCGTATGTGTCCATCTCGAGTAGATATCCGCCGGTAATATTTGTCTGCTCCGCAGGGCCTAACTCGGTGATATTCACTCTGTTCTCGTCAATCTTAATCTGCTCGCAGAGGTAGTAGTTACCCATATGCTGGCCGTTGAGTATCAGCTCGACATGATGCCCGTGTGGAGTCCACGCCAGCGCACTCTTCTGACCTAAATAGAAGGCCAAATCGTTGCGCAGCATCGTCTTGTCAATATAGTTTGCCAGCAACACCCAACGCTTGTGCTTTGGCATACCAAGCACCTCTGTCTTCTTAGCAAACTTCAGTTTGTATGGCTTCTTAGCATATTTCCAAGTTGAGTTTCCACGGCCCGCGATTTGAATATCCATAGTCTCGATATTGTCAAATTCGCTGCCTCCCATTAGTGCAAATGTGGCATCGAGCCAATCATCCTTGCTGGTTATCGGCTCTCCATTCTCTGTAGAGATGGCGACAATAGGTATGCCCGTATAGTCGAACTTCAGAGCCACGGTGTATATGCTCTGCAGACCCTCACTGTCGACCACTCTATACTCAACCTTGCCAGAGAAATCCTGCGGAGTTTTGCCCGACTCTTGCAGAGTATCGCCAACAAATACTTGACAGCCATCCTGCACTTTAAATGTTGGAATTAGTTTTACACCCGGAATAACGGGCGAAAGGGTCTTTACAACGGTTGTAAAACTAACGATATTGTCAGCAATGTTACACTCAACATCTGACGGCAAAATAGAGATATTGTCGTTAGCAGCAAATCCAAACTGCTCAAGAACCGGATATACCACCTCTGGCGTAGTCTCTTCGGGTGGCAACTGCTCCTGGCTGCTTGGTGGGGTAGTGTTTTTGTCATCCTCGCAGCTAATGCAGCAGCAAATAGCAAAGCAGAGAAAGCAAACAACCAAAATTCGCGATAATAGATATCTCATAGTCTCCTTTTTATAGTTTTACACTCCAAAGATATTCTTTTTTAGATTGAAAAGCAACCGTAATAGATAAAAAAAGAAGAGTGTCTCAATATTTGGACACTCTTAAACGCATTTCAATATTATCGCTGTGATTGACATACCATATAGGATCACCTAACCCATTATATTCTCTTTGTAGTTTATAATAAATGTGCCATCCATACACGCCTCGACGGCGGCAAGGTCGACCTGTATGTCGCTTGCCCACCTCGAGCGGCGCGTATATGCTCTCATAGCTGATAGCAGGGCTGTGCGCTTGGTGGTGCCAATAGCCTCATAGGCACTCTCAATAGAGCCTAAGGCGCGAGTCTTAACCTCGACAAAGTGCATTACGCCACGGCGGGTGGCAATAATGTCAACTTCGTAGTGGTTGTAACGCCAATTTCGCTCTAATATCATAAAACCGTTTGAGCGTAACCAATCGACAGTAAAGGCCTCACCTTCTCTTCCGCGCTCCTGCTTGTCTACCATAATTTATGGTATGTTCTATAAGTTAGTATTACATCAAGAAGCTAAGATCGTCGCCTGCAACAACCTCGTATGCAGCCTGACCCTTCTTGAATATGCGCATAGGACGAGAGCCAATAAGCTCGAGCTTGCCACCTACAAGGCGAAGCATACAGCCTTCACGCAGACCAACAACATAACGGCGAGGGTTAGCCTCGATATACTCCTCAATTCTCTGCTCACGAGTCTCACCTGCGTGACCCTCAGGGTTTGCGTCAAGGTAGTGAGGGTTGATCTGGAACTTAACAGCACCAATAGCCTTGAATGACTCAGGCTCTACGATTGGCATATCGTTTGTGGTGCAGATGGTAGGGCAGCATACATTGCTACCTGCGCTCCAGCCTACATATGGAGTGCCGGCCTTAACCTTGCGAAGGATAGCGGTCATAAGGCCCTGCTGCTGCATCTTCTTTGTAAGAGCAAAGGTGTTGCCGCCACCCACGCAGATAGCCTGAGCCTCGCGGATAGCCTTTACTGGGTTCTTCTCGCGGTGAATCGAGCGAACCTTGATGCCGATTTCGTTAAAACGGTTCTGCACTTTGCGCTCGTACTCGTTGTACGAGAAGGTCACAGCCGCATAAGGGATAAAAACAACCTCAGTGACACCTGCCAAATGCTCTGCAATGCGAGAAATTGGATACTTGAGATACTCTTCACCAGCGTTGGTGGAGTTTGAGATAAGCAAAAGTCTCATATTTTCCATATAAAATACTGTGTATTAGCGAGTTTTGGAACATTATCCGCACCTCGAATGTTAAAATTTTTCTGATTTTATGCCAAAGATAATAAAAAAGTGCTATCTTTGCACCGATTTACTTGATAAACTGTAACTCATTGCTACGATTTTTTTTTGAAAGAGTGGTAGAAATGTAGAATATAGAACAAGTAAAGGTATAATAATTGTTTAACTAAAAAAGAAAGATTATGTCAAACATTCAGGAGAGAGTCGTTAAGACTATCGTTAACAAGTTGGGTGTTAAGGAGTCAGAGGTAGTGCCTGAGGCTTCATTCACTGGTCACCTTGGTGCAGATTCACTCGACAGCGTAGAGTTGATGATGGATTTCGAGGCAGAGTTCGGCGTAGAGATTCCGCAGGAGGTTGCTGAGTCTATGCAGACTGTAGGTGATGTTCTCAACTATCTTGAGGCTCACAAGGACGAGATTAAGTAATCTCTGTCTCCTTAAAATTTGAATTTATAGTAATAGTGTGAGGCAATGTCGCAGAAGAGGATCGTTATTACGGGTATCGGAACCATAAATCCTATCGGAAACAATATTGAGGAGTACTTCCACAATCTTGAGGTAGGCGTAAGCGGCGCAGATACAATAACAGCCTTTGATGCAACAAAGTTCTCATCGCAAATAGCCTGCGAGATTAAGAATTTCGATCTGAATGCTCACTTCGATGTAAAGGAGATTCGCAGACACGATCGTTATTCGTTACTTGCTATGGTCGCCGCAGCTGAGGCTGTGGAGGATGCAGCTATTGACCTTCAGACAATCAACCTCGATCGCGTAGGTGTTATCTGGGCGTCAGGCGTGGGCGGTATGCAAACCTATTACGATGAGGTAATGGGCTGGGCAGGTGGTACAGGTACCCCTCGCTTCAGCCCATTCTTTATTCCCAAGATGATTCCGGATCTGGCAGCAGGTCATATCTCGCTTAAGTACGGCTTTGCAGGCCCTAACTACAGCGTAGCTTCGGCTTGTGCATCGTCAAATCACGCAATGATTGACGCACTGAACCTTATTCGTTTGGGTAAGGCCGATGTAATTGTGACAGGTGGCTCTGAGGCTCCGGTTATTCTTCCTGCTATTGGCGGTTTCTCGTCTATGCGAGCACTATCGACTCGTAATGACGACCCTAAGCACGCATCTCGTCCATTTGACAAGGATCGTGACGGATTTGTTATTGCCGAGGGTGCAGGAGCACTCATCTTTGAGGAGTACGAGCACGCAGTAGCTCGTGGTGCCAAGATATACTGCGAGGTGGCAGGTGGCGGAATGAGTGCCGATGCTTACCATTTGACAGCTCCTCACCCAGAGGGTAAGGGTGCTATTGCCTCTATGCGTCTTGCTCTTGAGGATGCAGGCGTAGAGTTAGAACAGGTCGATTATCTCAATGCTCACGGAACAAGCACTCCGCTTGGCGATATTGCCGAGCTTGTTGCAGTACAGCGCCTGTTCGGTGAGAATGCGTATAAGATGAATATCTCATCAACAAAGTCTATGACAGGCCACCTGCTTGGTGCAACGGCTGCCATAGAGGCATTGGCGTGCGTATTTGCCATTACACACGGCATAATTCCGCCAACAATCAATGTTGATCAGGTAGATCCGGCTATCGACCCTAAGTTAAATCTTACTATAGGAACCGCTCAGAAGCGAGAGGTTAAGGTGGCTATAAGCAATACCTTCGGCTTTGGTGGACACAACTCTACCATAGTGTTCCGTAAACTATAAGGGTAGTCGGGGCTTGAGTGCCACGACAATCTATTAAACTAACTATATACTGTGCTTGATTTTATACTCCGTCCGATAAAGCGAAACTTCGGACCAGATAAGGAGTACTACCGAATGGTTGACGATATCTTCGGTTTTATTCCTAATAATATTGAACTATATAAGGTGGCGCTGATTCATAAATCGGCGTCTATTGTTGTTGAGGGACAGACTATCAATAACGAGCGTCTCGAGTTTTTGGGCGATGCGGTTATTGAGAGCGTAACATCGGATTACCTTTTTATCGAGTATCCTGAGTATGATGAGGGTCGCCTTACACAGCTGCGCTCAAAGATCGTATCACGCCAGTCGCTCAACGGCATTGCCAAGAAGTTGGGTCTTGACAAGTGCGTAATCTGCAATACCTCTGTCTCAACTACTCAGAAACATATCTTCGGTGACGCCTTTGAGGCAATGATGGGTGCTATCTATCTTGATCAAGGCTATAATTTTGTTAATCGCCTGCTTATCAACGGCATATACGCTACTGCGCTTTCGCTGGAGCAGGTAGACGAGGAGGAGACAGACTTTAAGAGCCGCCTTATTGAGTGGGGACAGAAGCACCATCACTCGATACTCTTCAAGACTAAGGGTCTGGGCAAGGGTGGCAATGCTGGCTCACACTCATTCCGCAGCGTGGTCTTTATTGATAACCTTGAGGTTGGCTACGGCTTAGGTGAGTCAAAGAAAGAGGCAGAACAGGCTGCAGCCCACTCTGTGGCGCACGAGATAAGCGACGAGTTCTGTGCTCGCCTACTCGATAAGCTCGACAGACTTGAGACTCAAGCATAAAAAAGGGGACTATTAAGTCCCCTTTTTGCATATCTTTTAGAATGGAAGATCGTCAACATCCTGCTCAGCCGATGAGCGTGCATATGCAGGCTCCTGTGTAGGCATTGGTGCATTGTATGCAGGAGGATTGACGCCGCCCGCAGGTGTCGGAGGGGTCTGCTCCTTGGTAACTATTCTCCACGCACGAACATCGGTGTACCACTTGCCGTTATACTCGCGTGACTCGATGTCGATAGATACTGTATACTCAGCTCCTACAACAAGGCGAGCAACCTCCTCGGGCTTATTGAAGAATGTAACACACACCTTGCGAGGGTATTGACTCTGACTCTTCATATCGAAGATAACCTCCTGGCGCTGCCAAGCACCGCGTGCAGACTGTCCGCTGGTTGGAGGCATAATTCTAAAAACTGTTCCTTCAAATTCCATATACTATAATCTTTAGTAGTACAAAGGTAGCAAAATTTTTCGGATAAAAAAGAGGTTGCCAATACTTTGACAACCCCCAATCTGCAAACCAAAGACTAAGCCTCGGTCTTTGCAATACGACGCTCCTTGATACGAGCCTTCTTACCAGTGAGGTCACGGAAGTAGTAGATGCGTGCACGACGAACTACACCACGCTTGTTAACCTCAATCTTGTCGAGGTGTGGAGAGTAGAGAGGGAAGATACGCTCAACGCCTACACCGTTAGAGATCTTACGGATTGTAAACATCTTGGTCTTGCCTGTACCCTTAATCTGGATAACAACACCACGGAAGCTCTGAAGACGCTCCTTGCTACCC
>JAZOND010000022.1:0-74228 GCA_045654345.1 Alistipes sp.
CTTTGCCAAGTCGTTCAAGAAAGCTTTGAGCTGAGATCTCACATACACCTATTGTTAGCAACAGAATAAGTGTTACGACAACATTCTTCCTCATAAATCTATAGTATTTATTATTTAACAATTAATCATCTGATATTTTGACCAATAAGCCGATATTTTTCGCAATCCAACCAACGAAGAAGCGTGGCACTGCAAAGCCACATTCTAAGTCGAAGGTCGTAGGAATGACCTTTATTCAGAGTATATGGTAATAGCAGCCCACACTATAGCGTGAGAAACCATTACGCTTTTTCTCTCTGAATAGTCTTGAATTTCCTACGTTCCCGACTTCGAGATAAGCATAACGCTTCTTCTTTTTCAAATGTCTTGGATAGAGTTGCCTCAACCCAACTACAAAATTAGTAAAATTTCACGAATAATAACACTCTTTTGTGGCCTTTTTGGGATAAAATAGAAAAATCACCTCCCGCGCATCCGCGAAAAGTGATCAAATAATAGGTCTAACTATCTACACTTAATTTAGACTACATAGAAGACTACATGAGAAGAGTAAGATTGGAGTTTTAGCGGTTTTTGTGAGCAATATCGTTTCACAGCACAACTGCCTAATGTTTTGAATATAAATAATTTCAGCGGTGAAATTATTTCACCGCCGAAAAAAGACCATCCCATCTGTCCCTCTTTTTTATCTTCTGTTATTTAGGCTGCAGTACTATAAACGGCACTATCATCTCCTCCATTGATATGCCACCGTGCTGGAAGGTGTCGCGGTAGTAGCGTATATGTCGGTTGGCGTCGTTGTTATAGACAAAAAAGTCGTGGTTGTAGGCAAAGATATAGCTCGACGATATGTTCGACGCAGGCAGCTGTATCTGCTCGGGCTTGGTAATCTCGTAGACCTCCTTGTAGTTGTAGGCAAGGTTGCGACCTGTCTTGTAGCGGAGGTTTGATGATGTTTCACGGTCACCCTGCACGCGGATAGGGTTGTCTACGCGAACGGTTCCGTGGTCGGATGTGATAATTACCGTATGTCCGCGCTCGGCAAGCATCTTGAGCAGCACAAATAGCTCTGAGTGTTCAAACCAAGAGCGAGTCAGCGAGCGGAAAGAGGCATCGTCCTCGGTCAGTTGGCGGATAATCTCAGTCTCTGTACGGGCGTGCGAGAGGATATCGAGGAAGTTATAGACAATTACCGAGAAGTCGGCATCGTAGACGCGGTTGATATTGTCAATTAATTTGCGACCAGCCTCCGGGCGTACAAGCTTGTCGAAACTCATCTTGTAATTCTTACCTGCATGCTGAAGCTGGCGACGCAGAAACTCCTCCTCGTACATATTCTTGCCACCCTCCTCGTTGTCGTTGAGCCACTTGTTAGGCATAATCTTGTCGATGGCAAGTGGCATAAGACCTGCAAAGATTGCATTGCGGGCATACTGCGTAGCTGTTGGCAGAATAGCGCAGTAACACTCATCAACCTCTGTGTTGTAGTAGTCGTGCAACATAGGGCTGATAGTACGCCATTGGTCATATCTGAAGTTGTCGATAAGCAGCAGTGTTGTTTTACTGTTGCTATCCACTATAGGTAGAATCTTTGAGCGCATAAGGGTGTGCGACATTATTGGCGAGTCCTCATCGCGTGAATTTATCCAATTCTGATACTCACGACGCACAAAGCGACAGAATGACTGATTTGCCTCATTCTTCTGATACTGGAGTACCTCCTTGATGCTCTGATCCGATGACTGCGATAGCTCGATCTCCCAGCCGATAATCTTGCGGTAGATGCTCAGCCACTGGTTGAAGGTGTTTGCGCTATCGACCATCTGCGAAATTCTACCAAACTCGGCACGATAGTCGGCTGTAGTCTGCTCAGAGACCAACTGACGCGAGTGTACGTGCTTCTTTACGAGCAATAGTATCTGGCTTGGGTTTACGGGCTTGATGATGTAGTCGGCAATCTTACTGCCGATAGCCTTATCCATAATATCCTCCTCCTCTGATTTGGTAACCATAATCACAGGTGTGGTAGGGCGTATATCCTTAATCAGTGGCAGGGTCTCAAGGCCTGTCATACCGGGCATCATCTCGTCGAGGATAATCATATCGTACGGCTGCTCGGTGACCATATCTATGGCATCGTAGCCGTTGTTGCAGGTATCTACCTGACAACCCTTGCTCTGCAGCACCATAATATGTGGCTTGAGCAACTCTACCTCGTCATCAACCCAAAGAATCTTTGGTGTACTGTTCGTATTCATAAAAAACCTCTCTTATTGTCGGGTAACTATCTTTAAGATTGACCGCTACACTGCCGCTATCACACCACTGCACCTCGGTAATATCCTCCTCGGTCTGTGGCTTGGTTGCAGCCTTGTCGCAGTGAAAGGCAAACCAATAAGTTCGCTTTATCTCCCACCTACCATAAACGGAGTAACTATGCAGTGTATTGCACAGTTGACGGTCAAAAATCAGACCACCTACGCCTGTCTCCTCCTCAATCTCGCGCATTGCTGCCGTAAGGCTATCCTCCCCCTGCTCAATATGTCCCTTGGGAAGATCCCAACGGTTAAAGCGACGAATCATAAGCACCAGACCCTCGGCGTTGCGAACAATACCTCCTGCCGCCTCGATATATACTGCATTACGGCTAAATTGCTCAAAGGCTGCGCTGCAGTCGGCAGTAGGGACTACAACGGTGTTGCAAGTCTCGAAAAATTTGTCTATATTCGCACTCGTTACATCGCTTTGTGACACGACCACCTCGCCCTCGGCTGCGGTGTAGTCGAGAGTGACGAATTTTAGGGCTTTGTCAGTAAAGTAGATGGTAATCATAACACAAAGTTAGTAAATTTTTAGAAACTATTTCTTACCGAAATGAAAAAAAGTACTCTTATTATGGCAACATTAGCAATGGCTTTGGCAAGTTGCTCAGAGCCTGCAGCACCGCTTGCTATCGACAACGCCCTTTCGGAGGCTGAGGTTGCAGCGGCAAAACTGACCCCTGAGGTTATGTGGAAGATGCGTCGTATAGGTAGCTCAGAGCTCTCGGCAGATGGTAGTGTGGTGCTCTATACCGTTACAGACTACTCTATGGCTGAGAATCGTGGCGTTACACGCATCTATACCCTGGATATTAATTCAGGTGTTACGGCAGAACTGACTGATACATCGTCAAACAACACTGCGGCACGCTGGGGTGGTGATGGTAATATATGGTTCCTCTCAAATCGTAGCGGAGCAATGCAGGTGTGGCGTATGGCCGCTGATGGTACTAATTTGGTTCAGATTACAGATGTAGAGGGTGGCGTTGAGGACTTTGGCGTAAATAGCGATTGCACCGCACTGCACTATGTTAAGGCTGTACATATTAAGGATATCAACTCGGCAGATGTATATGCCGATATGGATAAGTCAAAGGCTCGCATCTATGACGACCTTATGGTGCGCCATTGGGACTATTGGGATGATGGCAGCTATCGTCACATCTTCGTAGCTCCACTTGAGGGTCAGACTATGGGTCAGGCTTGTGATATTACAGGAACGGATGCTGCGTGGGATACTCCGCTGGCTCCATATTTCGATGGTGGCGAGATTGCTTGGCATCCACACGGCAAGCAGATTGCATATACCTGCAAGCCTCTTACAGGTAAGGAGTATGCTGTATCTACCGACTCTGATATCTTTATCCACCTTGTCGAGCAGAACCATACAATCAATATCAATAAGTCTGATTCTAACCGCCTTACACTTAATGGCAAGGCTACTGCAGAGCCGTTTGTAGGCTATGATAAGTACCCTGTTTGGTCGCCTGATGGCAGCAAGGTTGCCTTCCGTAGTCAGCGTCGCGCCGGCAATGAGGCTGATAAGGAGCGTCTGTTTGTCTACTATCTCCAGAGTGGAGAGATGAAGGAGCTTACTGCTAACTTCGACTACAACGCAACCAATGTTATCTGGACAGACGAGACTA
The DNA here is from genome assembly GCA_045654345.1 of Alistipes sp. Lineage (GTDB taxonomy): Bacteria > Bacteroidota > Bacteroidia > Bacteroidales > Rikenellaceae > Alistipes. Next base: position 3,968 of record JAZOND010000022.1, read on the forward strand.
CTCTCTACTTTATCGCTCCTATCGAGGCTACACACCAGATCTGCCGCGTAACTACAGCCGGTAACGATGTTGAGGTTATCACCTCTGGTGACCACGATATTGTTTCGATGAGTATAGCTAATGGTCGTTGTGTGGCTGGCGTGCAGAGCATCTCTATGGCCACTGAGCTCTTTGAGGTTGACCTTGCAAACGGTCAGATGACTCAGCTTACTGAGGTCAATAAGGCTGTTTACGACAATATCAAGATGGGCGAGGTTCAGAAGCGTTGGGTTAAGACAACTGATGGCAAGCAGATGCTTGTTTGGGTTATCCTGCCGCCTGATTTCGACGCTACCAAGAAGTATCCGACCCTGCTCTACTGCCAGGGAGGTCCTCAGAGTGTGGTTTCACAGTTCTGGAGCTACCGCTGGACCTTCCAGCTTATGGCGGCTCAGGGCTATGTTGTAGTGGCTCCAAACCGTCGTGGTCTGCCATCATTTGGTCAGGAGTGGCTTGATCAGATTTCTGGTGACTACTCTGGTCAGAATATCCGCGATTATCTCTCGGCTATCGACGATGTAGCTAAGGAGAGCTGGTGCGATCGTGACCGCCTCGGTTGCGTAGGTGCTTCATATGGCGGTTACTCGGTATACTACCTTGCAGGTCACCATAATAAGCGATTCAAGGCCTTTATCTCACACTGTGGTATATTCAACTTTGAGTCTATGTATGGCGAGACTGAGGAGCTCTTCTTCCTCAATAACGACTATGGCGGCTCGTATTGGGATAAGACAAATAAGACCGCTGTTCGTTCATATGCCAACTCACCACACAAGGCTGTCGATAAGTGGGATACTCCTATCCTTATTATCACAGGCGAGTATGACTACCGCATCCCTTATACCCAGTCTCTGCAGGCTTTTACAGCTGCTAAGATGAGAGGTATTGATGCCCGCCTTGTCTCTTTTGAGAATGAGGCTCACCAGGTTTTCCGCCCTCAGAACTCCCTTGTTTGGAACCGCGAATTCTTCGGTTGGTTGGATAAGTACCTTAAGTAGGGGAAATAATTAGTATAGAATTACAGTCTGCAAATGTAGGCTGTAATTTTTTTTATCTATTACTGCAATAAAATTGGCGAATGAAACTCTATATATGTAGTAATACTAAAAACGAACTTATGAACGAAAGAAGATTGCAGTCGGTTCTTGGGGACTATATCCTAAGAATTCCGGATTATCAGCGCGGATATGCGTGGGAAGAGAAGCAGTGGAACGACTTTGTGGAGGATATTGATGCACTTGTAGATGACTCTTTGCAGAGCCACTATACCGGCACAATTGTCTTGTATATGCCTCGTAATGTGCAAGACCGTGAATTTAAACAATATGGTAGGCGTGACCGATATCCCGTTGCAGAGGTGATTGATGGACAGCAGCGTCTTACCTCAATATCTCTCTATCTGGCAGCAATATCTCGTCGTCTGACCCTTTTGGGCGAGGATTGTCACGAGGAGCAAGATAAGTATCTATACAAAAGTGGTCAGCCGCGCTTAGAACTCAATAGTGAGCAGAGCAGGGATATATACTATGAACTGATAACAACAGGTAAGAGCGATTTGCCTACCAATACATCGCACCAAAACCGTATAGTGGAGGCCTACAACCACTTTGATAATCATATTAAGGAGTGTGATAAGGAGCGTCTGGAGCAGTTGCTTTGCGCCATTACCAATAAGATGCATTTCTCTTCGTATGTGATTGATGATCATAGCGAGGTGGGTATGACCTTCGAGTTGATGAACTCGCGAGGTAAGGATCTAACGCACTTGGAGCTGCTGAAAAACTATCTGATGTATTGGACCAATCGCAATGCCGATGAGGATCAGAAGGGCTCGATTATCAAGCCTATCAACCTCGCGTGGAAGAATGTATATAACAACCTCCAACGCCAGAACGAGGAGTTTCAGTGTCTGCGTATAGCGTGGATTCTTCTCTGTAGCTATGCACCTAAGGAGTGGGATGGGTACAATGGCTTCAAGCGCGATGACATTATTCCGATTCGCCACTTTACCGAGAGTCGTACCAAGGCTGATGTTATAGATTTTATTTACGAGTTCACATCAGTGCTCTCATCGGTGTCTAAGTTCTACTCTGAGGTGATTTCAAATGACCAACCATCACCAGAGCAGGCAAAATGGCTTTCAAAGATTAAGCGCGCAGGCAATATAGCCAACTTCTTGCCGCTGATTGTAGTGGCCAAGATGCACCTTGAGGCTGGTAGGATTCCCGAGACAGACTACATCAACCTGCTGAAGAGTATTGAGACCTACTCTTACCGCGTATTCTTGTGGCAGGGTCGAAGAAGTAACTCTGGCCTTACAAACTTCTTTAGATGGAGCTATGAACTCTATTCGGCTGATAATGTGGGACGAAGATTATTGTCAATCATAGATAGTATAAACCAACTCACCACATACTACATCTCAGAGAAGGACTTTGTGGAGGATTGTAATAAGGTTCAGCCGTGGTACACACCAGCACACAAGAGGGTGCTTAAGTACACTCTATTTGAGTATGAGCTCTATCTGTTAGAGAGCCAGTGTAAGGGTCAAAGCCCTCGCATTGATTGGGATCAGATTCAGGACTCAACATTGGAGCATATTCTGCCTCAAACGCCTGCAGCAGGCTCGCAGTGGAGGGCAAAGTGGAGTGATGAGGATAGAGAGAAGTATGTCCACGATATTGGCAATATAGTCCTCACTTTCGACAACTCCCGCTATCTGAACTTCGAGTTTGATGTCAAGCGTGGTACTGCAGGAAGTGGATATTGCTACGCCAACTCAAATATCAGGCAGGAGCGTAAGATTGCAGAGTTTACGGACTGGACTGTTGAGGAGTGTAAACGCCGTAAGGAGCAGTTAACGGAGTGGATTTGCAGCCGATGGGGCATAGCAGATTCAAAGTCCAATGTTACCATCTGCATTGACGAGGAGGAGTAGATTTTAACTAAACTATAAAATACCTTTTATTATGGTTATTGAAGATAGATATGAGATTACAAACTTGGCACTCGATGTGTTGCCGGGTGAGAGCGATTTGGTGAGTGTGGGAATGAAGGAGTATAGAGAGTTACTCCAGTATCCGACCCTCAAGGCAGTATATATCGACAGCGAGGGCAACGACTGGACAACAATCTTCTGCCGCCTTAAGGGGGCTATTGAGCAGATAGGTCTGGCTGGTGCGCGAAGTGCTATTGTGCAGATAGGTTGCCGCAATACCGAGAATATTACGATGATGAACCTTAATGCTGTTCTTGATATTGTTCGCGGTAATGGCGAGCCTATAAATATACAATGGGGCACGCAGAATGGAATCCACCTGCCGCCAGAGCATATATATGTATTTGTGGTTTACGGTTACTCTGCCCAGTAGTGCTTGTAGCCCGATAGCTTCTGCCAGCCGCCGCGTGTAAAGTCAGGTACAGCTACAGGTGCGCTGTTGTGCTCGATAGATACTGCGCTCAGCTCGATAGGGCAGCACCACTCGGCAAGGTCGTAGACATCCATATCGAGTGGCAGACCATTTCTGAGACAGTATACAAGTCGGTAATCCATAATATAGTCCATACCTCCGTGACCGCCCACCTTGGCCGCCATAACCTCGGTGTGTGCAGTTACGGGGTGTTTGTATAACTGCATCAGCTGCTCCTTGATGTCTTGAGGCACAAACTTGTGGGTGTTAAGGTTCTCAATGTCAATCTCTGAGGTTGATAATGCCTTCTCGCGTAGCAGAAATCCCTCTACGGGATACTTCGCAGCATAACCATCTGTGCCAACAAGGGCATAGTCGCGCGAGTATGGGCGTGGAGTCATAACATTGTGGTGGAGCTGAATGACCTTGCCATTTTCTGTGCGAATAAGCGTTGTAGTCTGGTCACCACACGCAAAATCTGTACACTGCTCGCCTGTGACAGCCTGCCAATGCTTGCCTCCTGAGGCAGCCTTGGTGTCCATTGCCACAAGGGTCTTGAGTCTGTCACCGCGGTGGATATTGAGCACCTGACAGATAGGGCCAATGCCGTGAGTAGGGTATACATCACCACGATGATAGCGGTTGAAGTCCAATCGCCAATTATTGTGATATTGATCCCAATATTCGTCAAGACAGTGAACATAAGCACCCTCGGTATGGAGAATCTCGCCAAATAGTCCCTGCTGAGCCATATTTAGCGCAGTCATCTCAAAACGGTCATAGACACAGTTCTCAAGTTGTATGCAGTGCTTGCGTGTACGCTCAGAGGTCTCTATTAGAGCCCATATCTCATCCATACTCATCGCTGCCGGAACCTCTATTGCGGCGTGCTTACCACACTCCATAGCGTATAGAGCCATTTGCGCGTGGGTCTGCCAGCCCGTCATAATATATACAAGGTCAATATCATCGCGCTCGCATAGCTGACGCCACGCATTCTCATCTCCGCAGTACTCCGCCGCAGGCTTACGACCTGCTGCAGCAATATACGCCTGACTCTTGGCAATACCCTCAGGGTTGAGGTCGCAGAGGGCAACAATCTCTGTACCATCTATCTGACACCAACGCCTAACAGCCCCCGGTCCGCGCATACCAAGACCGATAAATCCTACACGCACCACCTCCATAGGCTCTGCCGCATAAGCAATCATATCCTTCTGATCTGCCTTGCGCTCAGGAACTTGGCATATAATTGTGCCATCAACCATCTTATACATTGTGCCATTATCGCATCCTGCCAACAACAGCACAGCCACGACTGCTAAAAATAGATTTTTCATACTACAAATATAGTAAAAATTCGTATCTTTGTAGAAAATTATCCATCAATGAGAAAATTACTGATACTATTTACGGCAATATTTACTATTTTGACTGCCACTGCGCAGGTCGAACACTCAATAATCCTCGATCAAAACTCTTTCCGCAAGGTCAATACAGATGCTCTCACGGGTGTGAATATAGACCCTATTCGCAAAGATAGCTCTCGCAATGCTTGTGCTCGTCTAAAGATTCAGTTTGCAAATATGAGCCGTGCGGAGGTAGATGCGCTGGTGCTTCAATTTCGTAGTAATACAGACCTTGTGCGTCAGGAGATTGGCTACTACGACAATGTGCTGATTCTCGAGATGACCGCCAAGCCATCAACTCGCTTCTATGTCCAGAGCCCCGACTACGGCCAGAGCAACGAGGTGACACTCAATCTTGAAGGCAACTGCGAGTATGAGATGGAGGCGCGTCTGAATCAAACATTTAGTATCGTTGTGAGTAGTAATGTTGAGGGTGCAGAGGTGTATGTAGATGGCAAGATGCAAGGTCGAATAGATAACACAAATAGCTGCACGATTAAGGATGTAGTAATTGGAAATCATACACTTAAACTCGTCTATGGCAGTGCAACGGCTCAGCAACAGATAGATGTTAATAGCGGCAAAATATCATTTCGTCAAGACCTGAATGTTGAGGTAGAACGCTTTGATGTAACATTCAAAGTCCAACCAGCTAATGCAACTATTACTATAGATAACGGCTTTGAACTACCAATAAGTAACGGGTTGTTCGCCATAAAGCTACCAAAGGGTAGGCATAGCTATGTTGTTAAGGCTGATAAACACCATCCGCAAAGTTGTGAGTTTGATGTTGTAGATAACTCAAAGGAGGTTTCCGTATCTCTAAAGGTGGATGGTGCAATGGTAAGCCTCACAGCACCTAACAATGCTGAGATTTGGGTTAATGGGCAAAAGAAGGGTGAGGGCAATTGGTCTGGTCTTCTTTACTCAGGTTTGTATACCTTTGAGGCTCGCAAATCAGCTCATCGTACAACGCAGCTTACGCATAAGATATCTGCGCAACCAGCATCCCAGAGTTATTCGCTCTCTGCACCTACACCAATCTATGGCTCGCTGGTTGTAAATACCTCTCCGGTGGCAAATGTTACTGTAGATGGTAAGGTGTTAGGTAAGTCACCCGTAAAACTTAATAATATTCTTATAGGTCAGCACACTGTAGTAGTATCAAATAACGAATTTGACTCTAAAACAAGTAGTGTTACCATCTCAGAGAATGAAACCACAACATTAGATGTCGTACTATCATCTGTTCCTAAAAACGAAATTCACTATACATCTACTGATGGGGATGTTGTATGGCCAAATAGTGCGGGTATGAGAAGTTTTGGAGCATATATTGTTTCAAATACTTACAAAGACGGTAAAGGCGTAATTCTCTTTAATGGTAATGTGACCATGATTGGTCATGGCGCATTCAAAGATTGCATTAACTTGAAAAGTATTGTGATTCCGGATAGTGTTACCACCATTGGCGAGTCTGCTTTTAAAAATTGTGAAAATCTGACAAGCGTAACAATTGGCAGTAGTGTTAAATCTATAGGTAAAGATGCTTTTGAAAGTTGTAGTGGGCTGAAGAGTGTTCATATATCCGATTTGTCTGCTTGGTGCAAGATAGATTTTGGAAGTATTCTGGCAAATCCCCTTTTCTATGCCCAAAACCTCTATCTTAGTGGGAAGTTGGTTACAGAGCTGACTATCCCTGAGGGTATTACAGAAATTAAGAGCAATGCATTTACGTGGTGTGTTAGTTTGAAAAGTGTAACAATCCCAAACAGTGTAACTTCAATTGGCAAGTCTGCTTTTAAGAATTGTGAAAATCTGACAAGCGTAACAATTGGCAGTAGTGTTAAGTCTATTGGGGAAGTTGCATTTGACGATTGCGACAGTTTGGAAAGTGTAATAATTCCGAGTAGTGTTAGTTCGATTGGATATTCTGCATTCGGTAGTTGTGATGGTTTGATAAGTGTGACAATTCCAAATAGTGTAACCTCGATTGGATCATTTGCATTCGGTCATTGTGATAGGCTTACAAGCGTCTACTGTTACGCCACAACCCCACCTAAGTGTGACTTAGCAATTTTTCTTGACTGCAATAAAAAACCTAAGGTTTATGTTCCGGCAGAGTCTGTAAAGGCTTATAAGAAATCTTCTCGTTGGAAGGATTCAGGAGGCAAGATTGTATCTATGTAGAACCAGTTGTGAGCAAAAAATAAATCCGCCTTGTGGGCGGATTTATTTGTATAAGGCTGTGGGGATTACCACTCGAGAATCTTAGTGAAGTCGTAAGCCTCAGGGTTTGCAACATACTGCTTAGCTGCCTCGTAGTCAGCTGGGGTGATGTAGTGCATTACATTGCTGATAACCTGCTGAATCTTGTCAGAGTTGATGTCTACCAAGCGTGGTGGAATCTTGCCCTCTGCGTTCTGGAGATCCTTCAGGTAGAGTGGAGATACATAGCCCTCCTGGCTGATGTAAACCATACAGCCGGTCTTACCCTCGCTGAAGAGCTTGTAAACGCCCATACCGAGCTGTGAGCAGTAAACAAGGTCGTATGCGATAGGGGTCTGGCAACGAACCTCGTAGCCGATCTCTACTGGACGAGACTTAACCTTAAGGCCGAGCTCCTTGAGCTTGTTCTCGAGCATCTCGTTGAAGATGTGAGCCTTAGATACCTTACCGAGCTCTGGGTGACCGTGGTCGTCGTAAGAGAAGTGTACGCCAGACTTTGCAATCTCCTCGTCAGAGAGGCTGTGGAATACACCCTCAGAGATCATTGCAACACCGTACTCGATACCCATAATCTTACGCTTGATGATAGATGAAACAACGAGGTTTACAATCTTCTCAACGGTAATCTCAGTCTTGTTGAACATCTCAGGGATAACGATCATAGGGTAGTGGCAAGCAGAGCCGATACCGAATGCGAGGTGACCTGCGCTACGACCCATAGCTGCAACTACAAACCAGTTAGCAGATGTACGAGCGTCGTTGTATACAGCGCGACCGATAACAGTTCCACCCTCCTTTGCGCTCTGGTAGCCGAATGTAGGCGAACCTGCAGGGAGCGGCAGGTCGTTGTCGATAGTCTTTGGAACGTGGATGTTAGCGATAGGATACTGCTTAGCCTCGAGGAACTTAGCGATGCGGTTTGCAGTAGATGCAGTGTCATCACCACCAACAGTTACGAGCAACTTGATGTTGTTCTCAGTGAAGAAACTGAGGTTGAAGTTGTTCTCGAAGTCTGAATCCTTCGGCTTGAAGCGGCTCATAGTAAGGTAGCTTCCGCCCTGGTTGAAGATATAGTCAGCCTTGAACCAATCCAAATCCTCATAGCGTGGAGTTGGGTTGAACAGACCCGAGTAACCATAGTGCAGACCGATTACGCGATAACCTTTAGCAAGGAATGTCTTTGCTACACTGCCTACAACGGTATTCATACCCGGTGCAGGACCACCACCTGTGAGAATTGCAATAGCTTCTTTCATAGTTTTTGTTATTATTAAAGTGAATAGTATTCAAAAATCGTTCAAAGATAACACTTTTTTTGATTGGTTGTAACACCTATATGCCGAAAAATCGTATTTGTACCCCGTCGGCATATATATTTATTACTCTGCAGCCCTTTTTCATCGCCTTGGTGACGGTATATCCCGTGCCACTGCGTCGCTTGCCCGAGTAGTAACAGATAATAGCATCGGCACCATCAACAAGGTAGTCGTTGCGATTAAAATAAGCAGCATCAGTGCGCTCGCTGGCGAGGGTTACTACGCAGTCGGCTTTGTTGCATATGGCGCTATAACGCTCTCTGTCAGCGTGATTTAAGGTTAAGATGTGCCCCTTGAATGGAATTATGCAGTGTAGTTGTAACTCTGTTAGCTCCGCTTTCAGACGCAATACTACCTCGGCAGCCGCAAGGTCAAAGCCCTGCGCCATACCGCTCATATAGGTCGTATAACCCTCGGCGTAGAGTCTGCGAATAGCCGCCTCAAGTTTGTCGTTCTGCTCTGTAGAGTAGTCTCTATGTCCCGTAAATGCCACCTTCATACGGCAAAGATATAAAAAACCGATGGGATTTCATCGGTTTTTTGCTATTTCTTAAGCCACAATGTCATAGTAATGGCAGCGCGAGTTCTTTAATTGAGGTTAGGCATAATACATATGATATATTGTATATGTGTTGCTGTTACTCGTAGGTGTTAGGCTTGCTCTTTTTTGCACGAGGCTTGCGCCCGGCTTTGCGCAGAGCCTCGGCAATTATCCATTGTAACTGTCCGTTAGTGCTACGAAATTCATCCTCCGCCCACTTTTCGATAGTATCCATTGTCTCGGCGTCGATGCGTAGCACAAAGCTGCGAGTGCTATTCTCTTTCGTAGCCATACGTTGATTAATTATGAAGCGTTCCGGTGTTTACTACAGGCTGTGCAGCCTCGTCAGCGCAGAGAACTACAAGCAGGTTGCTCACCATAGCGGCCTTACGCTCCTCGTCAAGCTCGACAACCTCCTCGGTAGAGAGACGCTCGAGGGCAATCTTTACCATAGATACCGCACCCTCGACAATCTTCTCGCGAGCAGAGATAATTGCATCTGCCTGCTGGCGACGCAGCATAGCTGCTGCAATCTCAGGTGCGTAAGCAAGATAGTTGATTCTCGCTTCGATAACCTCGATACCAGCCATAGCGAGTCGCTCATTCAGCTCATCTGTCAATCGGTCGTTAATCTCATCGCCACCAGAGCGGAGAGTCAACTCGCCTTCGGCATTTGAGTTCTCATCGTATGCGTACATACCAGCTACCTGACGCAATGCAGAGTCAGACTGCACAGCAACGAAGTTCTCGAGGATATTCATACGAGTGGTTGAGGTAGTTACAGAACCGAGATCTGTTGGTGCGTCAATCTCAAACACGGCCTTGTATGCGCCATCGTTCTTAATTTTCCAAACAAGGACAAGTCCAATAAGGATAGGGTTACCTGCCTTGTCATTTACCTTGATTGGGTCAACATTAAGGTTGCGAGCACGCAGTGAGAGCTTCTTTGTACTCATAAATGGATTAATCCACCAGAATCCTGTCTGGTAGAAAGTGCCACGATAGTTGCCAAAGAAAAGCAGCACGCGTGCCTCATTTGGCTCAAGCATCTTGTATCCGCACGCCATAATAATGGCAGCGATAACGGCTACCCAGACACCTGCGAATAGCAGACCGAAGTTGTTCTCTGCATTTACTGTCTCCACAAAGAGCCATATGGCAATAGCAACCAAAGCGAGGTTTATTAACATAGCCAGGAAACCATTCATTTTCCAACCTGAATAAGTGTAATTACCATTTGTCATAACTGTACTATTTTAAGATTTGTGAACTGATATCATTTTGATATCACAAAGATATGACATTTTTGATTAGAAATGCAAATATTTTTGTAATTTTTTTTGCAAAAAAATATGCCGAGCAATTAAATGCTCGGCATACCTAATATTTTAAAGAGATTGTCTATTACCAAACCTCTGTAACTGTATATACAGGAGGTGCTGCAAGCTCGTATTCTGGGCCCTCTATTACGTGGCTGCAGGTGTACTTGCGACCCTTGTCATCGGTGGCTACAACCTTTACCTTTGCATTAGGATTTTTGAGAGTGTAGATATACATATGGTGGCAAGTGGTGCAGTAGTTCTTGCGGGTACTGCCCTTCTTATGACCACGACCGACAACACCGGTGTTATAGCCGATAGCCCACCAGTCTTTGCTTGATTCGAGTGATGGGTGCTCGTCACCACGATATGGAGAGGTCTTCATCTTGGTCATCTGGCCAGAGAGTTTACCATCCTCAAACACCTCAATTGTCCAATCTGTGTCGGCAAACCATACATTGGCAAGAATCTTATCTGCACCAAATGGTAGGGTTGGCTGCTCGTGAACGCCACCAAACTGAGCATTACCGCGGTATACGCGCAGCTGGTAGTCGTAGTCGTGACCTGTACTCTTGTAGCGGTGGTCGACAATCTGATTGCCCTTTACATCAAATACGCCGTAGCCGTTAGGGGTTCCGTCGCCATTATTGTTGCTCCACCACCAGCAACCAGATGCAGCACCGAGGATGTACTCGTGAATGCCGTTGCTGTGGGTAAAACGCTGTGTGTAGTGGGTATGACCTGACATAATTTTGCTCTGAGCAAACTCGGCAAGCATTGCAAGTACAGCCTGAACATTCTTACTCTTGCGCATATGCTCTAATGGGATGTGTACGCAGAGGATAACCATCTTATCCTTAGGTACATAGCTCAGATCCTTGCGTAGCCACTCGACCTGCTCGTTGGTAAAGTCGCCGTGGTACTTCTTGAAGTTTTTGATATCGTCGTAGATAATGTCGTTCATCGAAACGATATGTACATCACCACGATTCCAAGAGTAGTCGATAGGACCGAATGTAGCCTCGAACATACGCTGCATACGCACAGTCGGAGTAGAGTTGCGCGGACCGATGGCTACGGGCTCATAGTCGCAGTCGTGGTTACCAATGGTCTGGAACATAGGCATACCGATATTCTCGGCACGCATCTCCTCTTTGATCATCGGCATAAGGTAGTTGGCATTACGCGGACCCTCAGAGTATACAATATCACCGAGAGATACGGCATAGCAAGGGGTCTTGCTCTTCTTTGCAGTCTTCTTCAAATCTGGCGCAGTCTCTGAGTGGAAACGATAGACGTGGCGCAGGTTCTGACACTGCGGATCGGCAACCATAACAAGGCGGAACTCCTTCTCCTTGCCGCCTTTAAGTGGCTGGAGCACAAAGTCATAAACCTTGTCATCGGTGAGCTTCTTGTAGAAGCAAGGGTGACCCTGGCGCAGAGGCACGCGATACTCTGCCGGCAGAGAGTAGTATACATAAGCTGCCTCCTCGTGGCGAGTGAAGGCGTACTTACCCTCAGCGTCTGTTGTCATTACGGTGTGTCCGTCGGTTACCACCACGCCGGCGATAGGGGTTCCGTCAGTGGTGCGGATAGTACCTGTTACATCTTGCGCTGTTGCGTAGGCACTAATGCCGACAAGTGCAAACAGTGTGATAAAGATCTTTCTCATTTTAGTTTATGTTTTAGTTTTTCGTATTGCTCTTTGCTAACAATGCGGTAGTGTGGTGTGTAGTGCTTGTTGTATTTCCGACTATGATGCATTACATATTTACCTTCGGCTATCAGTGCTGCAATCGCCTCTGAGTCTGCGTGAAAACCTTCAAGAGTAGGGTATAGCTCTGCTACGGCACGCTCAATATCGGTCCACTCCCTTTGCCACGACTCTAAGTCTGTTGCATTGACAGTTGCTGCACTTGCAATGAATGCATCAGCAAGTTCCTCGGCAGATATTTTGCCCTCTGCAACAGCCTTGATATTTATGCGAATAAAGTCTCCGCGCCAACCGCACGGCTCTGCATATGCCTCTTCAAAGCTGGTCGCACCTTCGCACTCTCTAATGATGTAATTAACCACTCGCTCTTTTTCCCCAAGTGCGTGAGATACTCCAAAGCGGTCCTGAAAGCAACTTTTGTAGATATCTTGTAGCGTTGCTTGAGGATGGGTTGTGAGAATACGCTCTATAGCCTTTCGCTGTGCTATTCAGTCGATATTTACCAACTCGTACTTCTGTGAACCCAAGCCAATCTGCTCAGCATAGTCTACGATGTGTGTACCGTGCTTTGAAGCGATACGCTCGAGTAGTGGACCATTGTCGTTGCCCTCAGAAGGGGTGATGTTGAAGATAATATCAAGACAAGCCTTGTCAAGAGCTACAGGATCGGTTGATGCAAGGATGCCTACATCCTTGAGCAGCGGGTCTGCTGGATGTGCGCTACAGTCGCAGTCTACAGACATATTGTTCATAACATTGATGTAAACAATACGCTCGCCATTACCAAAGTAGTCGTGTATAGACTGTGCAGCAGCTGCCATAGACTCAAGGAACTCCATCTGGTTGCCGAAGTAGTCCCACATCTTGTGCATATCGGTGGTATGGCCTGCAGAGTGGATGTATGCCTTACCTGCACTTGATGCATTACCGATAGACTGGTTCTTCAGCACACCACCAAAGCCACCCATAACGTGACCTTTGAAGTGTGCAAGGTTGATCATAAAGTCATAGTTGGCGATGTTTTTGCCTACAATATTGTACTTGATGTGAGTTGTATCCTTTACAGGTAGTTTAATCTCACCCTCGGCATCCATAATATCGACATTGGCAATGTCGAAAAATCCGTGCTCGCGAGCTGCCTCGAGGTGAGCCTCAGTTGTGTTACGACGACCCTCGTAGGCGGTATTGCACTCTACAATAGTACCATTTACCTTTTGTACAAGATCCTTGATAAGGGCAGGCTTGAGGTAGTTCTTGCCACCAGGCTCACCCGTGCTAATCTTTACCGCTACATTACCTGTTGCCTCTACGCCGAGTGCCTCATATACCTTTACAAGACCCTCTGCAGAGATGTCGGTGGTCATATATACCTTTGGAAGTTCATCCTGACTCTGAGTCGCGTTTCCACATCCGCATAATGCAGCTGTTGCCATTATGGCTATAATTAACTCTTTCATCTTTTGGTAGGTTTTATGTTGTTAATTGTTACTCATTACTCTTTGAGGCGCGCTTACGGTCTACCTCGTTGAGTAGAATCTTACGCAGACGCATAGACTTAGGTGTTACCTCTACATACTCGTCCTCCTTGATATACTCAAGTGCCTCCTCGAGCGAGAAGATCTTCGGTGGAGCGATAGAGGCCTTGTCATCAGAGCCTGATGCACGCATATTTGTAAGCTGCTTAGCCTTGGTGACATTTACGGTAATATCGTTGCCACGAGTGTGCTCGCCAATAACCTGACCCATATACACCTCATCCATAGGTGAGATGAAGAAGCGGCCACGATCCTGCAACTTGTCGATAGAGTATGCATAGGCGGTACCAGTCTCAGAGGCGATAATAGAGCCGTTTGTACGCATCTCAATCTCGCCCATAAATGGCTCAAAGCCCTTCAGACGGTGTGACATAATAGCCTCGCCGGCAGTTGCGGTGAGCATATTTGAGCGCAGACCGATAATTCCGCGCGAAGGGATGTCAAACTCAAGGCGTGTGCGACCATTGTTTGACTCCATATTTGTAAGCATACCCTTGCGACGGGTTGAAAGCTCGATAACTGTTCCTGCAACCTCATCCGGACAGTCGATAGTCATCTCCTCAACAGGCTCGCACTTGCAACCGTCAATCTCCTTGATAATAACCTTAGGCTGACCTACCTGCAGTTCGTAGCCCTCACGACGCATAGTCTCGACAAGTACTGAGAGATGCAACACACCACGACCAAAGACTATAAATGAGTCGGCATTCTGACCTGGCTCTACGCGCAGGGCAAGGTTTTTCTCCAACTCGTGGTCAAGACGCTCCTTGAGGTGGCGTGAGGTTACAAACTTGCCATCCTTGCCAAAGAATGGCGAGTTGTTGATGGTAAAGAGCATAGACATTGTAGGCTCGTCAATCTTGATAGGTGGCAGTGGCTCTGGATTCTCAGCGTCACAGATAGTATCTCCAATCTCGAAGCCGTCAATACCTACAAGGGCGCAAATCTCGCCACACTCAACTCTCTCAACCTTCTTCTTACCCAGACCCTCAAAGACCATAAGCTCCTTAATCTTGGTCTTAACCTTAGTCACTCCGTCGCGCTTTGCCAAAGTTACGGTCTGACCAGATGTGAGCGAGCCGCGAGTAAGCTTACCTACGGCAATACGACCGATGTATGATGAGTACTCGAGCGAGGTGATAAGCATCTGAGGTGTACCTTCACTTACCTGAGGCTCCGGAATCTCGTCGATAATAGCGTCGAGCAGTGGCTGAATAGAGCCTGTAGGCTCGTTCCACTTGTGCGACATCCAGCCCTGCTTAGCCGAACCATAGATGGTCTTGTAGTCGAGCTGCTCCTCGGTGGCATCAAGGGTGAACATAAGGTCGAACACCTGCTCGTTTACAACCTCTGGGCGGCAGTTAGGCTTGTCCACCTTGTTGATAACAACAATAGGCTTCTTGCCCAGCGAGAGAGCCTTCTGCAGTACAAAGCGGGTCTGCGGCATAGTACCCTCAAAGGCATCTACAAGCAGCAGCACACCGTCGCACATATTTAGCACACGCTCAACCTCGCCACCAAAGTCGGCGTGACCCGGGGTGTCGATGATGTTGATTTTGTAATCTTTGTATATTACCGATACATTCTTCGAAAGGATGGTGATACCGCGCTCGCGCTCAAGGTCGTTGTTGTCAAGTACAAGCTCGCCTGTCTTAGAC
The DNA here is from genome assembly GCA_045654345.1 of Alistipes sp. GTDB lineage: Bacteria > Bacteroidota > Bacteroidia > Bacteroidales > Rikenellaceae > Alistipes. The sequence continues at coordinate 19,138 of JAZOND010000022.1, forward strand.
GCCTCACGCAGCAGGTTTCCTGCTATAATCATCTTATCTACCAGCGTAGTTTTGCCGTGGTCTACGTGGGCGATGATTGCAATATTTCTGAGTTTTTGCATAAAAAAGTATTTTAATCGTGCAAAGGTAACAATTATAAATGAAAAAATTATTATTTTTGCCTACCAATATTTGACTTTTAAGCATTTGAATATGGATATTGTTGCTGGTAGCACCGTATATATGGGAAGTGTTGGGGAGTTATTGCCCGAACTGACTAAAAAGCGTAGGGTGCTGGTAATTACAGATAGTAATATAGATCGTTGTCACGCGGCACTTATTGCCTCGTATGAACATATTGTAATAGGTTTGGGTGAGCAGGCAAAGGGCTTTGCCACTCTTGAGAAGGTCTACTCTTGGCTTATGGATAAGGGCGCAGATCGCTCGGTGTTTCTGCTCGGTATTGGTGGCGGTATTGTTACCGATATTACAGGCTTTGTGGGCGCGACATATATGCGTGGCGTCGATTTCGGCTTTATACCTACCACGCTGCTCTCGCAGGTAGATGCATCGGTGGGCGGTAAGAATGGTATTAATGTTGGCGGATATAAGAATATGGTGGGCACCTTCTGCCAGCCTAAGTTTGTTATCTGTGATAGTACTATGCTTAGTTCGCTCTCTGACAGAGAGTTCCGCGCAGGTCTTGCCGAGATTATCAAGGCGGCGGTTATTGCCGACCCTAAGCTGTTTGAGGTGCTTGAGAATAGCACTTTTGAGCAGTTGAGGACAGATAATGCTCTGCTCTCACAGGTCGTTGAGGCCTCGCTGAGGGTGAAGATAGATGTTGTTGCTGCCGATGAACGCGAGAAGGGTCTGCGCCGTGTACTTAATCTTGGACATACTATTGCCCACGCTATTGAGAAGAGTACAAATAAGTATAACCACGGCGAAGCGGTGTCTATAGGACTCTGTTGTGTTGCCGAGGCAGCTGAGCGTATGGGTAAGCTCTCGACAGAGGATATGCAGCGCATAAAGGCACTCTGCAAGCACTATAACCTGCCTACAGAGCTTTCAGAGCCTATCGCTAAACTGCTCAAGGCTACTCGCAAGGATAAGAAACGCGAGGGGGATCATCTGCGCATCATTATGCCTACAGCCATTGGTGCGGTTGAGGATATTTCGCTGAGCTTTGATGAGGTTGAGGAATTATTTAAGCAGAAAACTATGATAAAAGGTCTTATTTTTGATATGGATGGCACTCTGATACAGAATATGCCTTACCATATGCGTGCGTTTGATGTTCAGGCAGAGCGTCACCAGTACCAGCTCACACAGCCTGTGACAAATAAATTTTATGGCAGACACAACGACGAGATTTTCCTCAATGTTGTTGAGCCGTGGGTGGTTGAGAAGTATGGACTTCAGTTCCTCTCAGAGGAGAAGGAGGCTATCTACCGCGAGCTCTATGCTGGTAATGTAGCACTTACCGATGGTCTGGATGCACTGCTTGCAGAGGCTAAGGAGAGGGGTGTGAAGTGCTATGTCGGCTCGGCAGCTCCGCGACTCAATGTCGATTTTGTTTGGGGCGAGGGTAAGCTCGATGATAAACTCGATGGATGCGTGTGTGGTGATGATGTTGTCAACTTCAAGCCACATCCTGAGATATTCCTTACTTGCTGTGAGCGTATGGGCCTCAAGCCTGAGGAGTGTGTAGTCTTTGAGGATGCTATTTCGGGCATTAAGGCAGGTCTTGCTGCTGGTTGTAAGGTGGTTGCACTCTCGACAACGGCTACGGCGGAGGATTTGGCAACCGAGGGCTTGGAGTATGTTGTCCCATCTTTTGAGGGTATTACTCTTGAGAAGCTCGAGCAGATGTTTGAGTAGGGTAGTACACAAAATAGGGAATCCGTCTAACAAGGCTCTTTTGGCATCTGCCTTGTTTATAAAATGCTCATTTACGCTTTAGTAAACTCCGCTTTTATAAACTGCGAGCAGCTTCAAAATAGCTCTTGTTATACAAATTCTAATAAAACGGAGGGCTAAAACAGCTCTCCGTTTTTTGCTTCAGGCATAAGACCTAAATGCTTGTAAGCAAGCTCGGTAACCTCGCGACCACGCGGTGTACGCTTTAGGAAACCCTCCTTGATGAGGAACGGCTCATAGACCTCCTCGAGGGTGCCTGCCTCCTCACTGACTGCGGTAGCTATGGTGTTTAGTCCCACAGGGCCACCGCCGAACTTGGCGATTATAGTTGACAGAATTTTGTTGTCCATCTCGTCTAAGCCACGCGAGTCGATATTGAGCGCACCCAATGCCATACGGGTAATCTCAAGGTCGATATGTCCCTCGCCCTTAACCATCGCAAAGTCGCGCACACGGCGCAGCAGCGCATTGGCAATACGAGGGGTACCTCGCGAGCGAAGTGCAAGCTCTGTTGCGGCATCGTCGTCAATAGATATGCCGAGAATTGAAGCCGAACGCTTGACAATGCGGTTGAGCACAGGAGCATCGTAGTACTCAAGGTGGCAGGTGATGCCAAAACGGGCACGGAGCGGAGAGGTGAGTAGTCCGCTGCGAGTGGTGGCACCGATAAGGGTAAATGGCGCAAGTTCAATCTGAATCGAGCGCGCTGACGGGCCCTTGTCCAGCACGATGTCTATCTTGTAGTCCTCCATAGCCGAGTAGAGATACTCCTCGACAATAGGGGAGAGACGGTGAATCTCGTCAATAAACAGCACATCGCCCTCAGAGAGGTTTGTCAGCAGACCGGCAAGGTCTCCAGGCTTGTCAAGCACAGGGCCTGAGGTGACCTTCATCTGCGCACCCATCTCGTTGGCAATAATATTTGCAAGCGTAGTCTTGCCCAAGCCCGGAGGGCCGTGCAAGAGCACGTGGTCGAGCGAGTCGCCACGCATCAGAGCCGCCTTGATAAAAATCTTCAAGTTCTCGACAGTCTTCTGCTGACCCGAGAAGGAGTCAAGCTCCTGCGGGCGAATCCTGTTCTCAAACTCACTGTCGGACTCACTTCGTCTACCATTTCTGAAATCAGACATAGAATAACGGTGTTATGCATTATCAGTTTTGCAAAGATAATAAATTTTAGGTAAAATATATTCGAGCGTCACAAAAAAGCGCGAAATAGTTTGAAAAATTCGATTTTTTTTAACAAATTTGTACCTTTAAATAATAGGAATAACTATGGGAAAGATAATTTTAACCGGCGACCGTCCTACCGGACGCCTCCATTTAGGTCACTTTGTAGGTTCACTCTCTCGTCGTGTAGAGTTGCAGAACTCTGGCGAGTTTGAGAAGATTTTTATTATGATTGCTGACGCTCAGGCACTTACGGATAACGCCGACAATCCTGACAAGGTGCGTCAGAATATTATCGAGGTGGCACTCGACTACCTCTCTTGCGGTATCGATCCAAAAATCTCGACAATCTTTATCCAGTCGCAGGTGGCAGAGCTGTGTGAGCTTGCGTTCTACTATATGAACCTTGTTACCGTATCTCGTCTGCAGCGTAACCCGACTGTAAAGACCGAAATTAAGATGCGTGGCTTTGCGGAGGAGACTGCTGAGGGCGATACCACACAGAAGAAGGGTATTCCTGTCGGCTTCTTTACCTATCCGATCTCTCAGGCTGCCGATATTACTGCCTTCAAGGCTACAACCGTTCCTGTAGGTGAGGATCAGGAACCTATGATTGAGCAGACACGCGAGATTGTACATAAGTTCAACTCTATCTATGGCGAAACTTTGGTAACTCCAGAGATTCTGCTACCGTCAAATAATGCTTGTCTGCGTCTGCCAGGTACTGATGGTAAGGCAAAGATGAGTAAGTCACTTGGCAACTGCATCTACCTCTCAGATACAGAGAAGGAGGTTAAGCAGAAGGTTATGGGTATGTATACAGACCCTAATCACCTGCGCGTAGAGGATCCTGGTCAGGTTGAGGGTAACTGCGTATTTACATACCTTGATGCATTCTGCCGTCCTGAGCACTTTGCACTCTACCTGCCTGAGTATGAGAATCTTGATGCACTCAAAGATCACTATCGTCGTGGCGGCCTTGGTGATGTTAAGTGTAAGAAGTTCTTGATTGCTATTCTCAACGAGCTGCTTGCTCCATTCCGCGAGCGTAGAGCATATTGGGAGCAGAATATCGAGGAGGTATACCGCATCCTTGAGGAGGGTTCGGCTGCTGCGCGTGCTGTGGCTGCACAGACCCTTAACGAGGTACGCGAGTCTATGCGTATTAACTACTTCGCAGACCGTGAGCTCATCGCAGAGCAGGCTGCACGCTACAAGGCTGAGAATAAGTAAGAGTATCTACAATGGAGATAATCGAAGAGTCGAAATATATCAAACCTGCGGGTAGGGAGAAGATTTATAAGTGGTTCCTGCGAATGACGCAGCGGCTGAGCGAGCGACAGATGCTGGCTATACTTGCCGTTGTTGTGGGTGCCCTTGCGGGTCTTGGAACCTATCTGTTTGAGGTGCTGCTGCACGGAATTAAGAGCTGTTTGGTCAATTGGTTTGATGTCGATACCTTCCATATCCTCTATCTGGTCTATCCGGGTATAGGTATTATACTTGCCACGCTGTTTGTCAAGTATATTGTGCGAGATAATATCTCCGAGGGCGTTACCCGCGTGCTCTATGCAATGTCGAGAAGGGGCTCTCGCATCGCGGGACATAACTGCTGGACATCTATCGTGGGTGGTGCTACCACTATCGGTTTTGGTGGTTCGGTAGGTCCCGAGGCACCTATTGTGCTTACGGGTGCCGCTATTGGCTCGAATGTAGGTAAGTTAGCTAAGTTGAACTACCGCAATATCACGCTGCTGCTCTGTTGTGGTGCAGGTGCCGCTGTGGCATCTATCTTCAAGGCACCGATTACGGGTGTGGTCTTTGTGCTGGAGATTCTGATGCTCGATATTACTGCGGCAAGTGTTATTCCGCTGCTTATATCGTCAATTACGGCAACAACTATCGCCATTATGCTGCGTGGCTGGGATCCGATAATTTCGGTGACACTTTCGCCTGCTGATGCCTTTCAGATAAAGCATATTCCGCTGTTTATTCTTTTAGGCTGTATTTGTGGTGCGATGTCGTACTACTTTACAAGTGCTAATGCGCTGATAGGTAAGTATATAAGCAAGATTAAGAGTCAGTATCGCAAGTGGATTGTGGGTGGCGTTGTGCTGGGTCTGCTGATATTCCTCTTCCCTGCACTCTATGGTGAGGGATATGAGGCTTTTGTGTCGCTGATGCACGGCGATAAGCATACAATATTTGAGCGTTCGCTCTTCTACTCGTTTAGAGATATAGATTGGGTGGTGCTGATATATATTATCGCCACAATGTTATTTAAGGTTATAGCCACCGCTACAACCAATGCGGCAGGAGGTGTGGGTGGAACATTTGCGCCGTCGCTCTTTGTGGGTGCCTTTACGGGTGCTTCGTTGGCACTATTCTGCCAGCTCTGCTTCGGTTGGGAGGTCTCTATTGCTACATTTACCCTTGTCGGTATGGCGGGTGTGATGGCAGGTGTGATGAATGCTCCGCTGACCTCTATCTTCCTTATTGCCGAGCTGTCAAATGGCTACGGACTCTTTATCCCGTTGATGATTGTGGCCTGTATAGCCTTTGCTGTGGGTTACTACCTCGATCCGGACTCTATCTACACCAAGCGATTGAGGGCAAAGGGTGAGTTGCTGACCCACGATAAGGATCAGTCGGTGATGGTATTCCTTAAGGTCGAGGAGCTTATGGAGACCGACTTTGTGCGCCTGCGAGAGCGTTCGACTCTGGGTGATGTGGTGTCGATAATCTCTTCCGCGCGTCGTAATATATTCCCTGTTATTGATGACTTTGGACATCTGCTGGGTATCGTTCAGCTTGATGATTTGCGCGAGGATATGTTTAAGCACGAGAAGTGGGGTAACCCGATAACCACATATATGATTCAGCCACCGGATAGAATCCTTGAGAAGGAGCAGATGCAGGAGGTGCTTCCGCGCTTTAATCAGAACCATACTTGGATGTTGCCTGTGGTGGATAAAGAGAATCGCTATAAGGGCTTTATCTCTAAGTCGAGGATCCTTGATGCATATCGAGAACATCTTGTTAATATATCACAATAGATTTCTATATGAGTAATATAAAATTTGTAATGCTTGACTTCGATGGCACTACGGCAGATACTACACCGAGTATTATCTACTGTTCTGAGAAGGTGTGTCAGGCTGAGGGCTATACTCTTGATCGCGAGCTGCTTGCACGTAATACGGGCTATTCGACAGAGGCGGCCTTTGAGTTCCTTACGGGCAATAGTGATCCCGTATTTATCAATCGTGTGTCTGAAATGTATCGAGAACTCTATAACACTGAGGGCTTGGATATGATAACCCTCTTTGATGGCGTGCTCGAGACTATGGAACTGCTGCACTCAAAGGGTATCAAGTTTGCAGTTACAACAAACAATATTTCGTCAGTTCTCGAGCCTATGGCTAAGCGACTTGGTATGGATAAGTACCTTGATAATATCGTCTGCCTTGATAATGTTGCCGAGGGTAAACCTGCACCAGATATCGCTATTGAGTCTATGCGCAGGGCTGGTTGCACCCCTGAGGAGTCTATTGTTGTCGGTGACTCAACCTTCGATATGAGTATGGGTTGCAATGCAGGTTGTCGCTGCTTGGGCGTTACTTATGGTAGCCACGACCGCCAGACACTCCTTGATGGTGGTGCTACTTGGGTTGTTGATGACTTTAGAGATATTGCCAAAATTATACTCGACTAATGGCCACACCCGTAATTACGATATATACAGATGGCTCATCGCTCGGCAATCCAGGCCCGGGTGGCTATGGTGTTGTGCTTATCAGCGGCCCACATCGTAAGGAACTCTCGGCAGGCTTCCGCCTTACCACTAATAACCGTATGGAGCTTATGGCTGTCTGCGTGGCACTCGAGACCCTTAAGTTTGAGGGGTCGGATGTGACTATCTACTCAGACTCTAAGTATGTTGTCGACGCGGTAAGCAAGGGCTGGGTGTTTGGCTGGGCAAAGAAGGGCTTTAATGGCAAGAAGAACCCCGATTTGTGGTTACGATTCCTAAATATCTATCGTCGCCATACGGTGCGCTTCGTCTGGGTCAAGGGTCACGCCGAGACCGTCGAGAATAACCGCTGCGACACTCTTGCCGTCGCTGCTGCCAATAGCTCAAACCTTCTTGAAGATACGGGCTATCAACCAGAATAGTCTTAGATATAATAAAATAGCCTTCCAAATAACATTTGGAAGGCTATTTTTGTATTGGTTTTTAATTACTTCTTGAGGCCCATCTGGTCGATAAGTGCCTGAGTCTGTGGTTTGTGACCGCGGAAATCTACATAGAGATCCATTGGGTGAACCTGACCACCTGAAGAGAGAAGCTTGCGGAAGCCAGCAGCGGTCTTGCTGTCGAAGATGCCCTTCTGCTGGAAGAGTGAGAAGCCGTCAGCAGCAAGTACCTCAGCCCACTTATAGCCGTAGTAACCAGCAGCATAGCCACCAGAGAAGATGTGGCCGAATGCTGGAGCCATAGCTGTGCCCTCGATAGCAGGAACAACATTTGTAGACTCCATAGATGCCTTCTCAAATGCCTCTACGCAACCTGTATAAGGCTCCTTGAGTGTATGCCAAGCCATATCGGTAAGGCCGAATGAGAGCTGGCGGATGTTTGAGTATGCAGCCATATAGTTCTTAGCTGCAACAATCTTCTCAATAAGCTCAGCAGGCATAGTCTCGCCGGTCTGGTAGTGCTTTGCCCACAGGTCGAGGTACTGCTTCTCATAAGCCCAGTTCTCCATAATCTGTGATGGAAGCTCAACGAAGTCGCGAAGAACGCTTGTACCGTTGAGGCTCTCGTACTTACCCTTTGCGAGCATACCGTGGAGTGAGTGACCAAACTCGTGGAGGAAGGTAGTCAACTCGTCGAATGTAAGCAGTGATGGGGTAGTCTCTGTAGGCTTGGTGAAGTTCATAACAAGAGATACCAATGGGCGAACCTCGGTGCCGTTGTTTACGCTTGTGCCGCGGAACTCAGTCATCCAAGCACCAGAACGCTTACTCTCGCGTGGGAAGAAGTCGAGGTATAGTACTGCAAGGTGCTCGCCGTTGTTGTCCTTAACTTCGTAAGCAGTTACATCTGGGTGGTAAACAGAGATGTTCTCAGCAGGTGAGAATGTAAGGCCATAGAGGCGGTTTGCAAGCATAAATACAGCGTCGATAACATTGTCAAGCTTGAGGTATGGCTTAACCAACTCGTCGTTTACGGCATACTTCTCGTTCTTGTACTTCTCGCTGTAGTAGCTCATATCCCAAGGCATAAGCTTGCCCTCAAAGCCAATAGAGTGTGCATAAGCCTCAATCTCAGCAACCTCAGCCTCTGCATACTCCTTAGTAGCTACGCGAAGCTCCTCGAGGAATGAGAGTACAGTCTGAGTTGTCTGAGCCATACGGTTGTCAAGAACATAGTCTGCATAGCACTCATAGCCAAGCAGGTTGGCAATCTTAAGGCGCAGAGCTGTAATCTGGCGGATGTTGTCAGAGTTGTCAAACTCGCCACCCAGCGCGCGAGAGTTGTTTGCCTTCCAGAGCTTCTCCTTAATCTCACGCTGTGAAGAGTAGGTTACAAATGGAACATAGCTTGGAGCCTTCAGAGTTACAGTCCAACCCTTCTGACCACGAGCCTTAGCCTCCATAGCAAGACCCTCCTTAACAAAGTCAGGAAGCTCCTCTACAAGCTTAGCATCGGTGATGTTGTAGCTGAATGCGTTTGTTGCAGCAAGTGAGTTCTGACCGAACTTAAGGGTCAGGCTTGACAGCTCGCTGGTGTACTGACGATAGAGCTCCTTATCCTGCTCAGAGAGGTTTGCACCGCTGCGAACAAAGCCCTTGTAGCAATCCTCGAGCAGAGCCTTATCCTCCTTTGTGAGGAACAGACCTGGGTTGTCATATACATACTTCACGCGCTTGAACAGCTCTGGGTTGAGTGAAATGTCGTTGCTCAGCGCAGTGAGCTCTGGCTGCATCTCGATAGCGATAGCCTGAAGCTCGTCAGAGGTGTCAGCCTCATTGATGTTGAAAAATACACCACCAATGCGGTTGAGCAGCGCGCCCTGCTTCTCGAGAGCCAGAATGGTATTTGCAAAAGTAGGCTTTGCTGGGTTGTTTACAATGGCATCAACCTCAGCGCGAGAGACAGCGATAGCAGTCTGGAATGCAGGCTTGTAGTGCTCCAACTTGATCTGATCAAATGGAGGAGTCTGGTGCGGAGTGTCCCACTCAGCAAGCAGTGGATTTGTTGTGTCAATCTCAGGCAGAACCACGGTTGGCATAGCCTCGCCACCGCAACCTGTCAAAAGCAGTGATACTGACATAAGTGCAAAAAATGTTTTCTTCATATAAGTTAAATACTAAAATTAGATAAAATTTTACAATTCAATAGGCTTTGGAACCATAGGTGTAGTAGGCTCGGCAGTCTCAGGGGTCTCGACAATAGGTTCTTTCCACAGACCGCGTGACTTGAGCATTGCGCTCTTGTCCGGATTCTGACCTCTAAAGGCGTTATAGAGGCTCATACCGTCACGCTCACCACCCTTTGAGAGTATCTCGCGGCGGAATGCCTCAGCAGTGCGGCGGTCAAAGATGTCACCAGTCTGGCGGAACGCCTCAAAGGCATCCTTGTCGAGTACCTCTGCCCAGGTGTAGAAGTAGTAACCAGCAGAGTAGCCACCAGAGAAGATGTGTGCAAAGTAGGTGTAGTGGTAGCGTGGCTCAATCTGAGTAAGCATACCGCGCTTCTCATAAAGGGCGTTGTACTCATAGCCATCTACATCTATCGGCTTGTACTCTGTTGTAGAGTGTATATCCATATCGCTCAGCGCAGAGGCAACAAGCTCGGTGGTGTTAAAGCCCTGATTAAACAGTGCGCTATTCTGAATGCGAGAGATGAATTGGTCGCGAATAACCTCACCTGTACGATAGTGTGTAGCATATGTGCGGAGCATCTCTGGGGTCAGTGCCCAATTCTCCATAATTTGTGATGGCAGCTCGACAAAGTCGCCCTCTACACCGATAAGTCCGTTGTAGCGAACATTTGTAAAGAGGAAGTGGAGTGCGTGTCCAAACTCGTGGAATAGGGTAGTCACCTCGTCAAGAGTAAGCAGTGACGGGCTGCTCTCAGTAGGGCTGGTGAAGTTGCAGACGATGCTTACCACAGGGGCTGTACGAGTGCCGTCAGCCTCATATCGCTGTTCGCGGAAATAGCCGCACCACGCACCCTGACCCTTGCCTGCGCGAGGGTGGAAGTCAAAGTAGAGGATGCCCAGATGGCTCTCATCCTTGTCCAAAACCTCGTATGCAGAGACATCTTTGTGATAGATAGGCACAGTAACAGGGCGGAAGGTGATGCCAAATAGGCGGTTGGCGAGGTTAAAGATACCCTGACGAGTGTTGTCGAGCGAGAAGTAGTTGCGAATAATATCCTCATTGAGTGCATACTTCTGCTGGCGAACGCGCTCGGCATAGAACCACCAATCCCAAGACTCAAACTTGCTATCCTCCTCCTTGTTGTCGTTCTTAAAGAGACGCTCCATATCGGCAAGCTCCTCCTTTGCACGCTCAAGTGCAGGAGTCCAGATTTCGTCAAGCAGGGTATAGACAGCCTTTGGTGTGCCTGCCATCTGGTCAGAGACAACATACTCTGCAAATGACTTATAGCCCAGCAGATGAGCCTTCTCTGTGCGCAGACGAATCATATCGTTGATAATCTGCTTGTTGTCATACTCATTGCCGTTGTTGCAACGGTTGATATAGGCGCGATAAATCTCCTCACGACCCTTGCGATTTGGCGAGAAGGTGAGGAATGGAATAAGGCTCGGCTTGTGGAGTGTAAAGGCATACTTACCCTCGTTACCAAGCTCCTTGGCCTTCAGACGAGCAGCATCCTTAACTGATGCAGGCAGCTCGGCAACCTCGCGGTCGGTCTGGTACATTACAAAGTTGTTGTTCTCGGCAAGAACATTGCTACCAAAGCGAACAGACAGAGCCGACAGCTCCTCGTTAATCTGCTTCAGGCGAGCCTTCTTGTCGCTGTCAAGCAACGCACCACTGCGAACAAAGTCGTTGTAGATCTTCTCTGTCAGGCGAATTTGATCTGCATCAAGGTCGTGGCTCAGACGGGTGTCGTAGACAGCCTTCACGCGGGCAAAGAGCTTGTCGTTCATCTGAATAGCATCGCTATGTGCTGCTAACTGCGGCATAATAATGCCCTCAAGCTCTTGCAGCTCATCGTTCGTCTCGGCAGCGCAAATCATACCGAATACATTTGAAACATCAGAGAGCATACGACCGCTACGATCCATAGCGGCAATAGTATTCTCAAATGTAGGCTCCTCGGCCTGCGCTACAATAGCCTCAATCTCCTCGAGGTGCAGCGACATAGCACGCTCAAAGGCTGGCTGGTAGTGGTAGTTCTTTATACTCTCAAATGGTGGTACTCCGTATGGGGTATTCCACTGCTCAAAAAATGGGTTTGGAGCTTGCTCCTGACCCTGATTGCAACCAATCATAGCTAATAGTGCTGATAATATAACTGCTAAACGCTTCATATACATAAAAAATTACTATCTTTGCCTACAAAAGTAGTGAAAAAATCAGAAACAACATCCGTTTTATGCAATTATTCTACGCTCCGGATATAACTCTACCCGAATATACCCTCACAGAGGAGGAGTCTCGCCACGCAATTAAGGTTTTACGCCTCAAAACGGGCGATACAATGCACATTACCGATGGAGTGGGAAACCTCCACTTGTGCCGCCTTATCTCCGATAGTGCCAAGCACTGTACGGTGCGTGTTGTCGAGAGTAAGAGCCAGTTTGAGAAGCGCAACTATAGTCTTACTATGGCTGTGGCTCCTACAAAGAATATAGACCGCTACGAGTGGTTTTTGGAGAAGGCGACAGAGATTGGCGTCGATAATTTTGTGGCTCTTGAGTGCGAGCACTCTGAGCGTCGCGTAATCAAGGTTGAGCGCGAGCTGAAGGTCATTACCGCAGCTGTCAAGCAGTCGCTCAAGGCATACCATCCGACCCTTGAGGATATGGCGGACTTCAAGAAGTTTGTCAACCGAGAGTTCTCTGGTCGCAAGTTTATCGCTCACTGTGGTGAGGCTGTTGTGGGTAAGAGTTACCTGGCCTCGACGCTCGACGCAGGTCAGGATGCTGTGATACTTATCGGCCCTGAGGGTGATTTCTCGGCAGATGAGGTGCGAACAGCTGTAGAAAACGGCTTTGAGGAGATTACTCTGGGCACACAGCGTTTTCGCACAGAGACTGCAGCCGTAATGGCCGTTGCTATGGTTGCCATTAAGAATAGTTTATAAATCGCGCAAAATAGCCAACCGCTAAAATGATGCTCCAACTATTTCTATCCTTCCTCAAGATTGGCTCCTTCACCTTTGGTGGCGGCTATGCTATGGTGCCTCTGATTGAGCGCGAGGTGATAGACAGAAGGGGTTGGGTGGCGCGTGAGGATTTTCTTGATCTACTGACACTTGCGCAGTCTGCACCAGGGCCTATCGCGCTCAATACAGCTGTGTTTGTGGGCTATCGCATCTCAGGTCTTAAGGGTGCGCTCTCGGCTCTTGCGGGTATTGTCTTGCCGGCGTTTACCATAATACTGCTTGTGGCGATGTTCTTTACAGATATTCGCGATAATATATATGTTGATGCGGCATTTAAGGCTATGCGTCCTGTGGTTGTGGCTCTTATTGTGGCACCGATAGTAGGTCTTGCAAAGAGTATGCACCGCTGGCTGTGGATAGTTTCTGCACTTACGGCACTTGCGGTGTGGTATGTGGGTATTTCGCCCGTATATGTGCTTGTGGCTGGTGCTGTGGCGGGGTTGCTGTGGAGTGTGTATGTAGTTAAGAGAGGAGGTGGCAGATGATATACCTGCAGCTATTTATATCCTATCTGAAGATTGGATTTTTTGGCTTTGGTGGCGGCTATGCTATGCTCTCGCTTATTCAGAATGAGATTGTCGAACAGCAGGGGTGGCTTACAGCTTCGCAATTTGCTGATATTGTGGCAGTTTCGCAGATGACACCGGGGCCTATTGCCATCAACTCGGCAACATATATCGGCTATACTGTTGCGGGCTTTTGGGGTTCGGTTGTTGCGACCTTTGCCGTATGTCTGCCTGCACTGACCGTTATGCTTGCCTTGACAAAGTTCTTCCTTAAGCTCAAAAGCAACCACTATGTTCACGGCGTGCTTATGGGAATGCGCCCCGTGGTGGTGGGTATGATTGCTGCTGCGGCACTGCTACTGATGTTCCCCAAGCAGAGTGCAGATGCATCATTTATAGACCATTGGAGCTGGATACTCTTTGGTATTGCCCTCTACGCAAGTTATAAAAAGGTAAACCCGATACTACTTATTGTACTATCGGGTATTCTGGGTATTGTGATATATGCTCTATAAGCGTTATCTTCTAAATCGGTAATATGTACCAAGTGGCAGCTGCTTGCCTGCCTTATCTTCGAAGTATAACTCTCCACACTCCTCCTCTTTCGGAACTCCAAAACATTGGCGTACGGCTGTGCGTGCAAGGGTTGATGAGAGTCCCATAGAGTAGAGGTTGAGAACCAAAAAGGCGTTACTCTTCTCAAGCAACTCGGCACAACACTCGAGCATCTGAGTGATATTCTCCTCAAGTACCCACTTCTCGCCATTGGCACCACGACCATATGCAGGAGGGTCAAGGATAATGCCGTTGTAGCGATTGCCACGGCGCACCTCTCGCTGTACAAACTTAAGGGCATCCTCGACAATCCAGCGAATACCTTGTAGGCCACTGCTCTCCATATTCTCGCGCGACCAGGTAACCACCTGCTTTACAGAGTCGATATGTGTAACATCGGCACCTGCAGCCCTTGCTGCAAGGGTCGCTCCACCTGTATAGGCAAAGAGGTTAAGCACCTTTGCACCCTCAATCTGCTTGCAGCTGTCGTAGATAAAGTTCCAGTTGGCAGCCTGCTCGGGGAAGATGCCCACGTGCTTGAAGGAGGTTAATCCAAGTCGCATCTTCAGATGCATATCCTTGTAGTTGTAGCATATGTGCCAACGAGACGGCATATTGGGCTTGAGTCGCCACTCGCCACGCTCCTCGCTGCGGGTGTCGCGCATAAATGAGGCATCGGCAGCCGCCTGCCACTGCTGCTCGGTCATACTCTTACGCCAAATAGCCTGAGGCTCAGGTCGACGCAGTGTATAGCCACCAAAACGCTCGAGCTTCTCACCATCTCCGGTATCGATTAGACAATAATCGTCAAACTTGGTCTTTATATTCATATCGTATCTATAAGTGACATCTGACAAGCCTTGCAGTCAAATGTTAGTTTGTATCTCTTTCGTCCACGCTCAAGGTATAACTCGCCCTTGATTGTCGGCTTTTTTAGCAGACACTGCCCAATTTCACGACGAATGCAGTAGTCGGTAACCATAACCCTGCAGCCAGCAGTGCTCTGTGATAGATCAAGACCCGCGCTGATGCTTTTCACACCGTGGTCAGTGTAGAAGCTACGCGATAGGCGGTTGGTCACATTCTCCTGCTCAGTAAGTCTCTGGCTGTGATATAGTGCATTAGGATTCTCAACAAAGGCAACCCTCGCAGGGAGGCTCACAACCCTTGCACGCTCTAATTGTGCAAGTAACTCTCTACGCAGCTGCGCAAGTGCTGATGCAGGCACAAAACGGACATCTGTAGCTGTTACATCGGTAATGTTGAATATCGTATCGCCACTCTTTGATAGCTGTTGGACTATTGTCTGCAGCATCTTCTCGCTATTCTTTGCCTCGTCAGTTGCACACTCTATAGTTACGCTTGCACTTATGCCCGTGCAGTCTGTTGCTGTGGCAGTAATGCTCTGAGGTGTGAATGAAATCTCGATAGTGGCATCTATAGCTCGGCGTACGCGACTGTGCTCAACTGCTGTACTAAATAGACGGTCAAAGTTGCGGTATAGCTCTGTACCCACCTTAATGCCATCTATGCGGTTTGGTGTAATCCAGCTACCCTCGACCTTGTTTACCGCTGTGCCTACAGCCTCACCGTCTGTGATAAAGCATAAACCATCACCCGTAGCAACCTCGCTGCCCGAGTCAACCATAAAGCGACTACCACAAATCTTAGTCACTCTGCCAAGTCGCTCGCCTAAAGCCTTGGGGGTGTCAAATGATGCTACGCCACTGCGCTTGCCGTCAAAGAGGTATACTCCACCACCGCGCGTGAAGCTTTTGGCGGGGTTTGGCGTAAACTCTACCACCGAACGACCTGCAGAGGCGCGTACGCAGTCGCTGCGTAGGGCAAGGTGGCTGTCAAGCAGCCTGCGGTAGTGGCTTACAATATTGCGTAGGTAGACTCTGTCCTTAAGTCGACCCTCGATTTTAAACGAATTTATACCCGCATCTATCAACTCTCCTATGCGTTCAGATAGGTCGAGGTCTGTGACTGATAGCAGGTGCTTACCTTTTATATATATAGTACCATCTCCGTCTGTAAGGTCGTAGGGCAGACGGCACGGCTGACTACACTGACCGCGATTGCCACTGCGCTCACTCATAGAGCGAGACATAAAACAGCGACCACTATGGCACACACATATCGCACCGTGAATAAAGGCCTCAAGTTCAACCGCGCAACTCTCGCCAATCTCTGCAATCTGTGCCCCCGAAAGGTTGCGCTCAAGAATGGCACGCGCAAAGCCTACCTGCTCGAAGAACTGCACCTGCTGGGCACTCGAGCAGGCGGTCTGTGTAGAGGCGTGTAGCGGAATATCAAGCCCCATACGGCAGTATGCCATATCCTGAACTATCAGCGCATCTACACCTGCAGCAACAAGCTCCTCAGCCTGAGCCTTGGCAGCCTCAATCTCGTCGTCAAAAATAAGGGTGTTGAGCGTGGCATATACCTTCGCACCGAAACGATGTGCATACTCAGCCGCGCGAGCAATATCCTCTACTGAGTTTGTGGCAGCATAACGGGCACCAAAGCGAGCTGCGCCAATATAGACAGCATCAGCACCGCAATCGACTGCATCAATGGCCGATTGTAGATCTTTTGCAGGTGCAAGCAGCTCTATATGTCGTAATGTTTTGCTCATTTGCCACAAAGTTACGAAATTATTGGGTTGATATGACAGATTAAGCCAAATTTTTGTTAATTTTGCAGTTCGATAGTATTAAAATAGGAATTATTAATTTAAAGAACATATCACAATATGCTTACACTACAACAATTGCGAGGCGATAAGCAGGCAGCTATTGCAAAGCTTGCTAAGAAGGGTGTTGATGCAGCACCTATTATCGCAAAGATTGAGGAGGCGGATGACCGCCGTAAGGCACTGCAGGCAGAGCTCGACGCTTGCCTGGCAGAGCAGAATAAGGCCGCTAAGGAGATTGGCGCACTTATGGGTCAGGGTCGTAAGGAGGAGGCTGAGCAGCGTAAGGCTCAGGTTGCTGCCCTTAAGGCTCGCTCTGTAGAGCTTGCTGCTGAGCACGAGACGGCTACTGCCGAGCTTAATGCTCAGATTGTCCTGCTGCCAAACTTCCCTGCAGATATCGTTCCTGAGGGTCGCACCGCTGAGGATAACCTTGTCGTTAAGATTGACGAGAACTACTCAACTCTCCCTGAGAACCCACTGCCACACTGGGAGCTGGCTCGTAAGTACGATATTATCGACTTCGACTTAGGCGTTAAGCTCACCGGCGCAGGCTTCCCTGTATATAAGGGCAAGGGTGCTCGCCTCCAGCGTGCCCTTATCAACTACTTCCTCGACTACAATACTGCTGCTGGCTACCGCGAGATTGAGCCACCGGTAATGGTTAACGAGGCTTCAGGTTTCGGTACCGGTCAGTTGCCGGATAAGGAGGGTCAGATGTACCACGCTACAGCAGACAACTTCTACCTGGTTCCAACTGCCGAGGTGCCTGTAACTAATATCTACCGTGATGTAATCCTCGATAAGAAGGAGTTCCCTGTAAAGCTTACCGCTTACACCCCTTGCTTCCGTCGTGAGGCTGGCTCTTATGGTAAGGATGTGCGTGGCCTTATCCGCCTCCACCAGTTCGATAAGGTGGAGATCGTGCAGCTCGCCCTGCCTGAGAACTCATACGAGGCTCTCGATGGTATGGTTGCTCATGTTGAGGGCCTTGTAAAGTCTCTCGGCCTGCCATATCGTATCCTCCGCCTCTGCGGTGGCGATATGTCGTTCACCTCAGCCCTCACTTATGACTTCGAGGTGTACTCAGAGGCTCAGCAGCGCTGGCTCGAGGTGTCGTCTGTCTCTAACTTCGAGTCTTTCCAGGCTAACCGCCTTAAGCTCCGCTATAAGGATGAGAATAAGAAGACCCAGCTGGCTCACACCCTCAATGGCTCTTCTCTTGCCCTGCCACGCATCGTAGCAGCCCTGCTCGAGAATAACCAGACCCCAGAGGGTATTCGTATTCCTGAGGTGTTGGTGCCTTACACCGGCTTTGACATCATCGACTAATTTTGTTGTGATAGCGGGGCATCTACTTCCGCTAACAAAAATATCCCACCAATGGCTGTACGCTTTAGTACTATCCATCGGTGGGATTTTTTGCCGAGCGTTGTACCTGCCCCACTCTGACAACAAAATAGTGCAAATCGCAACCGGTGTGCTGTCGGTTTTTTTCACGATATGCACCTACTACTACACTCTGACGATAAAACGGTGCAAATCGCAACCGGTGGCACAACCTCTGACGATAAAATGCGTGCACGGAAGTATCGGAGTGCAAACAAAAATCGCCTCGGTCATTGCGACCGAGGCGATTGTCTATATATCAACGCCTATTACTTGATAGGATTCTCTGTCAGGTAGTCATTGATGATAACAACACGCTCATCGCTCTTGTGCTGAACGAAGTAGTCGTCATCCTCTACTGGAGCGCCACCACCCCAATAGTTGCCAGAAAGGTCGATAGATGTGTAGTATGTGCTTACGCAAACATCGTTACCCTTAGCATTTGTACCTGTTACTGTGTTGCCAATAAATGCGTTACCAGTAAATACAGTCTCGTAACCGAAGAAGATACCACCAGCTACTCGAGAGCTATCGCTAGCCTCATTTACGGTGTTGTTCTGGAAGAGGTTGTTAGTTACAACATTATCCTCGGTGAAGCCCATATAAACAGTTGCGCCATTAGTGTCGCAGTTTACAGTATTACCTACAAACTCATTGCCGTTGAGTGTACAACTTGCACCCTTTACATAGTAGAGAACAGCTGTGCCGTTGCAAGTATTACCCTCGAATGCACAATTCTCAACTACCTGAGGATCGTTATTTGCACCGTCATAGTTAAGAGTAACAACCATCGAGCAAGTATTGTTCTTGAAGGTAGAGTTTGTGATTGTGCTCTTACCCATAAGACGGAAAAGACCCTGCTGCTGAGTATGATTGCCATTCTGTGCAGTGATATTATCTGCTGTAAACTCTACACCAACTGTACGAACTACTGCACCTTCCTTAACACCGTCAAATGTTACATTGCTGATAGAAGCCTTACCACCAGTAATGTCAAACAGCGCGTAAGTGTTTGTGCACTCAGCAGCCTGAGAGATAGTATAACCGTTACCGTCAAGCTCAAAGTTTGCATTGCTAATAGCCAAAGACTTTGTCAACTCAATATCGTTGGTCAAAATGTACTTACCACCAGCCTTCACAGCAGCCTCCAACTGAGCAGCGGTAGATATGCAGAGCATACCGTCAACATAGATAGTGCCATCGAAATCTCCAGATATAGGTGCGTTATCGTTACCCTTAACGGTTGTCTTGTTAGCTACGCAATTATTAATAACAACCTCTGAATCGCCATCTGTCTCAATGTAGCCAAAGAATGAGCCGAAGAAATTATCATAAGAGCCACCAAATGAGCCCTGCTGAAGTACTTCACAATTCTCAACTATGCAATTCTCAAACAATCCACTACCTCCCTTAGTAAAGGTTGCAGGACCAGAAATAGCACCAACTGCAGATTTTGATGTAATTGAAGAGTTGATTACAGAACAGTTGCGTACTACAGATGTTACACCTTCGCCTTCAGAATTGGTTTGGCCGATAAGAATACCACCCTGCCAGTATGTATTGCTAACAGTAGAATTCTCTACGTGACAATTCTCAATAGTACCACCATTAAGACGACCAATAAGTGCACCAGTGTAAGCGTATGATGATACTGTAGCATTCTTAACAGTTAAATTCTTTACAGTACCCTCCATATTTCCGAAGAAACCGTATGAAGATTTGTTAGAATCGTTCTTGTCTGTCTTCTTTGTAATCTGGAAGTTGCTAATAGTGTGCTCCTGACCGTCGAAAGTACCACAGAAACGGTTAGCTGAGAAGCGATAATCACCGATTGGAGTCCACTCTGCACCATTCAAATCAACATCATTTGCCAGATAAACAGTCTTGCCCTCGAAAGGACGCTCGTAGTTGCTATACTTATTAACCTCACCTGCAAACCAGAACAGACCAGCTGCGCTGTAGATGTAGTAGTTGTCATTAGCATCCTTAGCAACTCCGTTTGCTACATATGCGTTGTTGTCAATAGTGTTGTTACCCTCATTGCGACCGATGATGGTGTCGAATGTTGTAGGAGTGTTAGGAGCCTTGTAGTCGTGAGTAAGATCCTGCTCGAGAGTTACATTGTTAACTTCGCAGTTGCTGATAGCAACACAAGAAGCGTAGCCGATAAGACCACCAAAGTCGCGGTATGCCTTAATGGTTGTATTCTCAACAGAGCAGTTCTTAATACCAGCACCTCTTTCGTTATTTGCGTCGTCGAAGTAAGCGTAACCTACAAGACCACCAGCCTTATCACCATTGTCCCACTCACCATCTACAAGCTCAGGGGTAGATGTGATTGTAGAGTTTACAACGTGGCAGTTCTCGATAACAGTTGCAGTCTGAACATTACCGCTGTTGTTGAGAATCCAAGCAACGATACCACCAGCATAGTGGTTGCTATTGATAGATGCACCCTTAACGGTTACATTCTTGATAGTAGCAGCATAGATATAACCGAACAGACCAGCAGCATCCTTCTGGTTAGAAACAAGGCCGCTGATAGTGTGACCCTGACCGTCGAAAGTACCGCGGAAGGTTTCGCCACCAGCGAGGTTTGTAGACATGCTGATTGGAGTCCAGTTGTGACCACCGAGCTCAATATCGTTAGCAAGAACGATAGTCTGACCAATAAAAGTATCTACATCGCCACGAGTAGTGCCATTTGCAGCAGCTGCAATCCAAGCAAGCTCAGCACCATTAGTTACGGTGTAGGTCTTAGTGTTATCATCGTATGCAGGTGGTGTTACAGTCTTACCATCCCAAACATTAACAACCTCAGTTCCATCAAATGCAGGCTTAATCTCAACATTGAAGTCAGTAGCAGCAGTGAGGAGCTTACCAATGATATTGGTCTTATAGTTACGCTGGAGCGGAATGTTAGTGTAAGTGTTTACAGCCAACTCCTTCTCAGTAGCATCAGACTCATTGTACTTGCCGTAGAACTTGAAAGTAGCATTAACGAGCTCCTTCTCATTAACAAGAATGTAGTTCATTGCAAGGTGAGCGTTGGTGTCAGTAATAGTGCCCTCAGGAATTGCATCAACGCGGAAAGTGATATCCTGCGAACCGCTAACTGTACCATCAAGAAGATTAAGAGTATTATAACCCTTAACGGTTACCTCGCTGCTTGTAAGAACATTGATACCGCTCTTCTTAACCAAACCAAAGTCAGTAGCAATAGCGTTAAGCTGAGCAAATGGACGACGAAGCTCAACAGTAGTATCTGTATCTACGGATGGGTTGAACTCCTTAGTGCCATAGAATGCATCGAGTTCCTCATCGTTAGCATCTACTGCAGTGTAGTCGATAGTAACCTTCTTACCATCGAAAGAGTATGGCGCATTGTTGTTGTCAGCCCAGAAAGTGATGACGTAGGTCATACCCTTGATAAGAGCAAGATTTACTGTAGCAGAGCCTTCGATGCCTGTTGTTCCGCAAAGAGCATCAAGCTTCTTAAATTCGTTCTGACCAATCTTCTCGTAAACGAAGTACTGAAGAGTCTTTGCGGTAAGTCCGTCACCGTAAGCACGAGTGCCGAGCTCTGGAAGGTTTGCGGTAAAGGTAACCTCAACGGTCTGGCCATTACCTACGAGAGAGGAGCTGATGTCCTCCTTCGTACAAGATGCAGCGCCGAAAAGAACGGCTGCAGCCATCAAAAATCCAAAGATTTTTTTCATAGTGATTGAAATTAAAAAGAAGTTAATAAAGTGAATTGAATAAAATAGCTATAAAATTGTTTGGACGGCAGAGCGTGCTCAACCGTCTAAATAATTCTCTAAAATGGCGTAAAGTGTTGATTTATAGGCGCATAAAATCCCCCCCCCCGAGTGCTGGGAGAGTATGTGCGCGGTAATATGTAGGAGTAATCCTCATCCAACAAAAGATTTTTCACTGCAAATATAGTTTATAATAGTTTAAAAAACAAGCAAAATCTATGCGTTTTAAGGGGTGAAAAACAAAAAACCACGCACTTTTTTTAGTGCGTGGTCTGTTTATGTGTTATAAAAGTCCTTTTTTTTGACTATTTTATTTTCAGCTCAACGGTAGGGTGTGTATTCAGACCGCAGAACATATTTGTCAGGGTGAGGTTGAGCACTCGGCTCTTATCTACGCCCATCTGGATAGTGTTAAAAGGCTTGATAGTGATAGGGTTAGCATTCTCAGAGGTCTTGAATGTGTAGGCGAACGAGCTCATATTTGTAAGGGCGATAGTGCAGCTGCCACGCTTGCCTGTGCTTACAATTTCGTACTTAACAGAGGCGAGGAACAGCTTATTGAGCAGCTCTGCCTTACCTGTGATATAGCCGCCTGAGTATGCGATGGTGCGCTTTGCCTCCAGTGCCTCCTTAAGAGCCTCGAGGGTACACTCCTTAGCAAGGATAAGGGTCATATTGCGCAGCTGGCCCTTGAGTGCGTATGTCTCGGCAGTACCTACGTGGATGTCTGAGTTTGCAGCCATAAAGAGGTTCTCGTTAATAGCGCGGTCGATAACGGTGGTGTAGAATGAGCCGCCATTTGCAACCTCGATACCGTCGATAAGACCCGCTTCGTAAGCCTTAACCTCAAACTTGGTCTTTGCGCAGGTGGTACGAAGCCAGCCTGGGTGGTTGTGCTGGATAAGGGCACCCTGAGCCTTTGCATTGCGGATACTCTGGAGCGCATCTGGATCATAGATAGCGTTATTGTCGGTGGTAAAGAGGGCGTTGAAGTGGCCAACCTTTACAGGCTCGCGGGTAATCTCTGTACCAGGGATTACGAGGATGCCGAACTTCTTAGACTCACGAATAGCCTCCTCGACAGGGTAGTTCTGGTCTGACATAATGCCATCCTTAGGGCACTGATGCTTGATAAGGTCGGTATTCTTAGCCTTAACAACCTTACCGTTGGTATAGCCCTTGAGAAATTTGAGCATATTACCCTCGTGACGACGATACTCCAGGTGCTCGGTAATAGCAATAGCATCAAGACCGTCGTAGTAAGCCTCACGCACACGGAATGCAGGGGTCACATCACCATCAGAGTATACAGAGTGGGTGTGTAGGTCGGTCTTGTAGATGTTGTAGCCGTCGATAGTCGGCAGGATAATCTCTGTGCGCTGTGAAGGCTGAGCTACAGGCGTGCGGAGTGTCTCGGGATTGTACTGCGCAAAGGTGCTGATAGGCAGCAGCGCAAGAAGTGATAGAAGTACTCGTTTCATAGTCGTTTATAGTTAGTATTATTTGCCAAAGATAGTATTGAGTGCCTTAGCGAGGCGATAGCCTGCAGCCTGCATCTGAGTCTCGGCAAGCGGACCACACTTATTTACAAAGTTCATATCGAGCTGCTCGATGTGCTTGCCGTCGTTGACTACCCAATAGATAATTGGGCGTACATTGCGGCAGCTACCCTCGAACCACTCCTGAGCCCAACCAGCGGTAATGCCCTTAATCTCCTTCTTTGTAAGGGTGTCGAGATATGTAGCATACTGATTGAAGTCCCAGCCCTTGTGGTATGCCTCTACGATACCTGTATCCCAGACAGCGTGGTAGTCCCAACGCTCACCGAGGAAGTCAACGGGATACTTGCCCTCGTTGTGCAGGTCTACATAGCGCATATGAGTAGGGCAGTGGAAGTCGGCAACAATATGCACGATGCACTTAATAGCCGTAAGGACAGTAGAGTCTGGCAGGTTGCGGTAGTCCTTAAGCTGCTCGCGGAAATCCTCCATAGCAGTCACGCCATCACGACCACCACGGTAACGGTTGCGGATAATCTTAGGGCTTGTGCAGTCAACATCGCAGATAGAGGCGTGCCAGCCTGCCAGAGCCTTGTTATAAGGGGGTGTTGCCACAACCTCATCCATCCAGAGTGAGTACTCGTGCAGCGGAGTGCCCTTGGTGTAACGCTCGATATTAGCCTTAGCCTTTGGGGTAAGGTTGCGCTCAGCCATCTCGGCAATAGCCTTGTGGCCTATATAGCCCCAGCCCATAGCCAAGTGTGGCAGTGATAGAGCGAGTGTGAGTAGTAAAACAATCTTTTTCATAATTGTTTGCAGTATTAGGTTTATTTAAAAATTTCGTTCAACGCCTTTGCAAGTCGGTAGCCTGCCTTCTGCATCTGCTGCTCGGCAAGAGGACCTGCCTTGTCGAGGAACTTCTGGTCAAGGGTTTCGATGCTCTTGCCATCATAAACCCAATAAATAGCCGGACGGACATCGCGCGCAGCAGACTCAAACCACTCCTGAGCCCAGCCAGCAGTTACGGCCTCTATCTGCTCCTGGCTGAGGGTGTTGAGGTGGTCGGCATAGTTGATATGATCCCAACCCTTATGGTAGCGACCAACTACGCCTGAGTCCCAAACCTTGTGAAGGTCGGTATCCTTCTTGAAGAACTTAACAGCAAAGCGACCCTTGTTCTCGCAGTCGACATAGCGCAGGTGGCTTGGGCAGTGGAAGTCGCCCACGATGTGAATCATACACTTAAGGGCAACAACAACAGTAGAGTCGGGCAGACGGCGGTATCTTTTCAGCTCTTTGCGGAAGTCGTACATCGCCGTAACTCCATCTTTACCACCACGATAGCGGTTGCGGACAATCTGTGGGCTTGTGCAGTCGCTATCTGCAATAGAGGCGTGCCAGCCGTCGGTTGCGCTCTTGTAAGGCTCGTCATTGCGAACCTGATCCATCCATAGTGACAGCTCCCAGAGGTGAGTATCGCCAATGTATCGTGCGATATTCTTCTTTGCACGCGGCGTAAGGTTGCGCTCGGCAATCTCGGCAACGGTCTTATGACCAATTCTGCCCCAGCCGAAGGCTAACTGTGGGAGTAGCAGGGCAATAACTGCAAGGATTGTAAATCTTCTCATTATTCTCCAAATAGTTCGTTAATAATCTTCGCCATACGCAGACCGGCCTTGAGAACCTGCTCCTTTGCAAGTTCGCTAAAGTCGTTCATAAGGTCGCGATCAACAACAGAAAGCTCGCTATCAGGTGTGCCCTCAGGCTTCTGTGGAGCGTCAGTATATATGCGGCGGCTATGTGCAAGGGCATCGTAGAGCCAATCCTCAAGTGAGCCACTTGTTACGCGGTCGATATACTCCTGAGGTACGCTGCTGTCAAGGGCGTGGGCATAGTCCATATATCCCCAATCAGGGTGTACATTGGTAAGCACAGTGGCATCCCACATAGTGTGGTAGCGCAGAGGCTTGCCGTCGACATTAATTACCTGATAGTTAGTAGTATGGCTGCGCTCGCCGTTGGTCATAAACTCGATATGTCCAGGGCAGTGGAAGTCGCCAAATGAGTGTACAAAGTGGTAGATGCGCACCTTGCGTACAGAGTCTGTAAGGTTCTTATAGTCACCCAACATCTCGATGGTCTCGCGCATCTGCTTAACGGGGTTGCCAAACAGCTCGCCCGTAGCGATGTCAAAGTCGCAGGTGTGGCGCAACTTGTCCCACTCCTTGTACTCCTTGCGATGGTTGTCGAGCCAAGAGGCGTAGTATACAATCGAGTGGCCGTCGATGCACTTCTCGATATTAGCCTTAGCGGTTGGGGTGAGGTGACGCTCGGCAATCATTGCGATTGCGGCGTGGCCGTGATAGCCCCACGCCATAACAGAGCTGTATGCTGCAAGTATGGCAATAATAGTAAGTATGCTCTTTTTCATAAGATTCATTTTAGGGTTAGAATATTGAGTTAAGAACTGCAGCGAGGCGATAACCGGCAACTGCCACCTGCTCAACGGCTACGGGGTAGATGGTGTTCATCCACAGACGGTAGTCAATGCTCTTCTCAAAGTGGCGGTTGTTCTCAAAGTTGGCGTAGAGTGGTCTGTAGGCAGCTCCATTGGCCTTGGCCCAATCTGCAACGGTGCCTGCAGTGATAACTGCCACCTGCTCAGGACTCTTGCGTGAGAGCTGGTGTACAAACTCGTTAGTCTTCCAGCCAAAGGTACCCTGCACTGCAGCACCCTCCCAAAGATCGGTATACTTGCGAGGTTTGGTGTCAATAGTGTGCAGATATACAAGGTCGCGATACTCAGGGGCATCGGTATAAATATAGTGCCCAGGGCAGTGGAGGTCGCCAATGGCGCATACAAGGTTCTTGAGCATTACAGCCTTGACATCTTTAGGAGTCTCGACGCTCTTGAGAGCTGCAATTGCACGCTCAATATCCTCAAGAAGCAGTGCTGATGCAACCTCGCTGCACTTTGACTTGGCAGCCTTCTTGGCAGTGATAACCTTGCCTTTGCCGTTGATGGCTACATTTGGATGTGTATTTGTCGGGCGAGATGCCGAGTGAACAATCGAACGACCGTCGAGAATATCGACAATGCCCTGCTTAGCCTCTGCAGTGAGGTTGTCGTGTGCAATGGCGGCAATACCTGCGTGAATGCTGCCATTCCAAGCTGATGCGCCCTGCATAACGAGCAGAAGTGCGCAAATGGTGGTAAATATCTTTTTCATACTCCTTATTTATCAAAAATTGAGTTCAAAACAGCCGCAAGACGGTAGCCGGCAACGGTCATTCTATCTTCAGCGATAACTATCGCCTCGTCAAAGTAGTTCTCGTCAGTCAAAACCTTGTCCTCAGGAATCATCGCCAACGCACGCTGTGCAGATGCTACGGTCTCCTCAAACCAAGTGTACGGATTGCCCGCCTGCGCTGCAGCAATCTGCTCAGGGGTGTAGATGTCAAACTCCTGCGCCAACTGCATTGGCGAGCAGCCCAGGTGACGAGAAGAGATTACATATCCATCCCACATCTTGTGCACCTTGATTGGCTTGCCCTCGACAATAACCTGCATAGGGCGCGAGATGTGAAAGTCGATATGTACAGGGCAGTGCATATCGCCGACAAGGTGAGTCAGAAAACGGATGTTGAGGTTGACCAGCGAGTCGCTCAGCGAACGGTAGTCAGCCATCTCGTTGGTGATGCGCACAATCTGATCCACAGTACACGGAGGCTGCGGATTGCCATTCTCATCGGTGCGATGAGCTTCAGTCCAATAGTCCACGTGCCAATCTCGGGTGATGTCAAATGGAGGTGTGGTACGGTTGTAGTCCATCCAAGATGCGTAATTTACAATCGATCGACCGCCTGTGTAGCTCTCGATATTTGCCTTAGCCTTAGGGGTTAAGTGACGCTCAGCAATGTAGGCGATGGTTGAGTGTCCCTGACCACCCCACGCCATTGCATATCCGCAACATATGAGCGAAAGTAGAAGTGTAGAAACGAGCTTTTTCATAGTTTAATATTTAGGTTTGTAGTACAAAGATAGTAAAAAATAAAAAAAGCACTCATAATAGAGTGCTTTTTTCTTATAAAGGATGAATAAAAAGTTATGCGAGCGGAGTTACGCTAACATAGCTCTTGCCAGATGCCTTCTTAGTGAAGACAACTACACCATTAACAAGTGCGAAGAGGGTGTGATCCTTACCCATACCTACATTCTCACCTGGATTGTGAACAGTACCACGCTGACGAACGATAATGTTGCCTGCCTTAGCTACCTGACCACCATAAAGCTTAACGCCGAGTCGTTTGCTCTCTGACTCACGGCCGTTCTTGGAACTACCTACACCTTTTTTGTGTGCCATACTTCTCTAACGATTTTTAAGGTTATGCAACAATCTCTTCAATTAAAATCTGCGACAGATACTGACGGTGACCGTTGCACTTCTGATAACCGGTTCTGCGCTTCTTCTTAAACACGAGAACCTTGTCGTCCTTCAGATGCTTAAGAATCTTTACCTTTACTGAGGCGCCTTTTACAACAGGTGCGCCCACCTTAACCTGACCGCCGTTCTCCACGAGCAGGACCTTGTCGAAGCTCAGGGTAGAGTTCTCCTCACCCTCAAGACGGTGTACATAGAGCTTACGACCTTTCTCAGCTTTAAACTGCTGACCTGCGATCTCAACAATTACAAACATTTAGTTTAATTATTTTTTAATGCACTTCAACACAAAATGCCCGCAAAGATAACCATTATTTTTTAATTGTGCAACACCCGATATAAAAAATATCCGCTGCTCGATAAATTAATAATAGTTTCCCCAGACCTTAACCAACAAAAAAGGCTGCCCACAAAGTGCAGGCAACCTCCTCATTATATTAACTTTTTAATTTCAGCATACAACTAAGACCGTATGCCAGGGTCTTGGTGTTTATTTACTCTACAGTCCAGATGCCGTTAGCCTCAGTTGCTTCTGCGTCATTTGTCCAATAGTTATAGAGTCGCTAAATTACTCGAATATGATGTAATCAGCAACATTCTCAGCTGTCAGATATGTGCCATTCTTAAGCTCTACAGAGATCTGACCCTCGCCACAAGTGCTCTCTGGAGCAACAAGGCTTGTCCAGTTCTCAGCAGTAATCTTAACGCCGTTTACAGAGCAGTTCTTAACGATAACCTTTGTACCCTCGAATGCGCTGAGGTCGATGTAGTACTTGCTGCAGAAATTGCAACCATCAAACACAGTGTTTACATATGGCTTGCCAAGGCGACCATATACATTGGTGTAGTATGCACCCTGACCAAATGTACAGTTAATAAATGTAGCTGACTTAATCAGAGACCAGCTTGACCAACCGTTGAAAGTACAGTTGGTAGCAACAACATCCTGAGTAGAGTCACCCTCTGCAGTGTTGAGTGCATAGCATACGCCCTCACCTGAGCTAACTACATTCTCAAGGTATACGGTCTGAGTTGGATACATAATCAATACACCACGGAAGCCGTTGTCAATAGTAAGGTTCTTGATAGTACCACCAGCAGTCATAACAACATAGTGGTCACCACCTGCAGTACAAGAGATTGTCTTGCCATTACCGTTGAATACACCACCCTTGTGAGAAACAACTGTCTTGTTGCCATAAGGAGCATCCATCATCTCTGCTAATGAGATAGTCAGGTCGTTTGCAAGAGTTACATTCTTACCCTCAACAAGTGCAGCCTGAAGGTCAGCAGCGTTGCTTGCAACCTCAGGAGCAACTACGGTGATATATGTCTTAGTGTGAGCAGTAAGATTGCTCTCAACATATGCCTTCATCTCAGCGTTAGCAACCTCGATAGTCATTGGGGTAAATGGAGCAGCCATAATACCGAAAGTATTATTCTCCATTGTGAACTCTGGAGCGTTGATAACAACCTTTGTGAGCTGCTTACAGTCACGGAATGCCTGTGCACCGAAGTAAGTTACACCAGCGTGGAACTCAACCTCAACCAGGCCAGTCTCACGGAGAGCATCCTTCTCAATACGAGTAACGCTTGTAGGGATGTTGATTGACTCAAGTGAAGTACAACCATAGAATACACCTGGACCCATTGTAGTTACAGACTCAGGAATAACGATGTTCTTCAAAGCAGCACAACCCTGGAATACACTACCATTAGTGTAGTAATCCTCTCCATTAGCGCCGAGAACAGTCAGTGTGCTTGGAAGCTCAACAGTTTCAAGTGCAAAGTAGCGGTAGAATGTACGGTCAGGAAGAGAAGTAATACCCTCGCCAACGATAGCCTTCTTAATAGATGTATTCTTCTCATCACCAGCAACGCCACGACGAACAACGCCATTCTCAATAATAGAGCCGAGAGTTACCTCAGTGCCATCCTCGCTAACAGTCTTAGTGATACCGTAAGCATCAGTTCTGATAGAGTTAGTGAATCCGTAGCGGATACCGTTGATATCTGGTGAGAAAGTGTTGCCCTGACCGTAGATATTAAGGTTGAGCAGAGCCTTCTGAGCCTCAGCCTTAGCCTCAGTACCGAAGTCAGCAACAGTGTAGTTGTGTACCCAGAATGCAGCGCTATTACCCTTGAGAGTAGAGTCCTTGATAGTAACATTGTTCATATCTGGACCGCTGTTGAATACGCGAACAGGAACATAGTTAGACTCGAGAGTACAGTTCTCTGCATTCAGAGTAACCTCGCCCCAGTTGTTGAGGTGAGCAACAAAGCCCATATCAGAACCACCGAGGTTCTTAGCAGTAACGCCCTCAAGGTTAAGAACACCACCAGCAGTTACATTGAAGATGTTTGTTGAATTGCCCCAACCCATATTCTCACCCTTGTGCTCGTACTCGATAGTACCATTCTTTACAGTCAGAGTACCACGAACATCGAACATATTGTAGTTCTTGCCAGTCTGAGTAGATGTAGCAGAAAGCGTATGGCCACCAAGGTCGATAGTAAGAGTCTTACCAGCCTTAACAGTGTATGATGGGTCTGCAGCTGCGCGGGTAAGAAGGTCGTTAAGGTCGATGTCACCACCCAAAACAACTACATCAATACCAGAGTTGTCAGCAAACGCAGCTGCAAACTCCTCTACAGTATCAACATTAGCAGTAACAACATCGCCCTCAACCTCATACTCAGAGTCGTCGAAACCAGGCTTAATCTCAACTGTGAAGTCAGTTGACTTAGTAATAAGTGAACCGAGAATGTTAGTGCGATAGTTACGCTGGAGAGGAACATTTGTGTAGGTGTAAGAAGTGAGAGGGAATGCCTCGCCACCAGTAGTGCGCTCACCTGTTACTGTCAAAGTAGCCTCAACGAGCTCCTTAACATTAACAAGAATGTAGTTCATTGAGAGATAGTCGTAGCCAGCCTTAAGAACCTCTGGAGTATCAAGCTTTGCAGGGAT
This sequence comes from Alistipes sp., assembly GCA_045654345.1. GTDB lineage: Bacteria > Bacteroidota > Bacteroidia > Bacteroidales > Rikenellaceae > Alistipes. The sequence goes on from JAZOND010000022.1 coordinate 49,452, forward strand.
TGTAGTAGCATCGAAAGTTACAGTTGTCTCACCATCAACCTCACCAGTAGCAATGTTGAGTGTAGTATAAGTCTTAACACTTACTGTACTTTTAAGAGTGCTCAAGTTTACACCGCTATTCTTTACAGCCTCAAGGTCATCGGTTGCAGCGTTGAGCTGAGCAAATGGACGATAGAGATTAACCTTGTCCTTACCAGCTGGGGTTACAGGGTCGAACTCATCTACGTAAGCGAAGAATGCATCACGAGTGTCGTCATTTGCATTAACGTCTGTGTAATCTACAGTAACCTCCTTGCCGACAAGAGAGTAGTAACCACAATCAGCATTCTGAGCCCAGAATACGATGTCGTACTTCATACCCTTAATCATAGGGATTGTTACATAGAACTTGCCAGTAGTGCTAGTCTCAGTGCCACAAAGGTTGCTGAGAATCTGATTTGAGCCGTGCTCATACACATTGTAGAACAATTTGTTAGCATAGTCGCCCTCACCATAAGCACGGGTGCCGAGCTCTGGAAGGTTTGCGGTAAAGGTAACCTCTACCTCACCACCTGCGAGAGAAGATGAAATATCCTCCTTCGCACAAGATGCAGCGCCGAAAAGAACGGCCACAGCCATCAAAAATCCAAAGATTTTTTTCATAATAAAGTGATTTTAAATAAAAATATTAATAAAATGGTTTGAGAATAGGCAAAATAAGACCGCGACAATGGGTTAGGTCTCCATTGCCGAGAGCGTGTCAAAAATGTTGTAACTTAGTGATTTATAGGCGCATAAAATCCCCCCCCCGAGTGCGGAGTGGTTGGCTGTACCTATATTTAAGATGGTTTTCATCGTTACAAAGGTATAAAAATATTGTTAAAAAACAAATTAATACTAAAAAAATCTTAGCATATATTTGTTGATTTCGAGTTATTGAGCTTTGTGTGGTTTGGCATATTTTTGGTATGAAGGGTTGTGCTATGGTAAAAATTTTAGTCTTTTCGCCATCGTTCAGAATGCGAGCGATGATAGTTGGTATTTTGACCTCGTCGGGGGTTGAGGTTGAGAGTGTGACCTCTCGGCGAGCGTTGTTCAAGCGTTGTTCGGAGAAGCTGTTTGACAAGGTTGTGATTGAGGATTTTCGCCTCTTTATGGATGGAGAGGGGAGTGTGGAGCGCATACGCGCCCACTTTTCTAATCGTCCCAAGATAGTGGTGTTATCGACAACGATAGATGAGCAGACCATACTCTCGCTCTTTGAGTGCGGGGTAGACCAATATATATTATTACCCCTCTCGCCCTCGCGGCTGAGGCGCAAAGTGTGTGGAGAATGATTGTCGTTACGGTTTTTTATCTGGTTCTTGGCGGTATGGCGTTGCTGCTCTTTCGTCACGCATCTATTCGCTCGGCAGAGGCTGAGAGTAGGGCCATAGAGCGTATTTCGGCATTTGTGACAGGTGGCACGGGCGATGTGGCGGCTCTGTCGCGTGGCATAGCTCGCAAGAACTTTATACACTCGCTGGTATTTGTTGCCGATATGCTCGATGCGCAGGCGCGTACGCCGTTAAGGATAATTGTCCGCTGCTATCACATTGAGCGAGAGCTACTTAACTGCGCTGCAAAGAGTCGGCTGGCAAGTAATCGTGCATATGCATTGGCGATGCTGGCGCGGTTGCCACTCAGTATGGTTACCGAGCTGAGGATAGAGCGTTTTCTGACCGACTCCTCGTCGCAGGTGCGATTCTATGCGCTGATGTGTATCTTCGGCATCTCACCACAGCGTGCGGTGAGCCATCTTGCGCGTATGGAGTATCGTCTTTCGCGCAGTCAGGTTGCAGAGTTGCTGACGGTAATGGAGCGAGGATATTGTTCGCTGCCGTATGAGTTGCTGCTGATGTCGGATAATTACAATCTTCAACTGCTTGGCATACACCTTGTTAGGCGTTTCGGAATTACGGAAAGCCGTGCCGAGATTGTGGCAATAGTGCGTAATGAGAAAAGCGAGCTGAGGCAGGATGCGCTCGAGACGCTGGTCTACTTTGGGGATGATTGTTGTTGTAAATACAATATAATATAATGGTATGATTTGGATTGTGGTGGTGGTTCTGTTTTGTGCTGTGACGGTGGCTGTGGTGGTTTTTACGATCAAGGCGTATCATATATTCTGCCGAGTGCGACTTATGGCGTTATCTATAGCCTCCAAGGCCGATGCTGTGGGCGGGGTGGGGATATCGCTTCTCTGTCCGATGCCTCAGAGCGTGGCGACGGTGGTTGGTCTGCTGGATAGCTACTATCCGATGTCAGAGATTGTGGTGGTGCTGGATGGTAGTAAGCACATAAATCTGTTCAAACAGCTCAGGATACGCTATAGGCTTGAGGAGGTGGCCTCTGAGGGGCAGAGGGTCTACCGCTCGTCGCGCTGTTGCTATAGGCGGCTGGTGGTTGTGGTTGTAGAGCAGGAGTTTGATAGGGGTGTGATGCTCGATATGGCGGCTCGCAATTCCATATATGACTATCTGCTCACCGTATCTGCTCAGAGCAGGCTCTGCAGGACAACTGTGGGGCGTATTGCAGATACTATAGCGGCGCATAGTCGTGAGCAGGTCGATGTTATAACCACCTCGGAGTCAGGTATGGTGGCTCTGTCGCGTCGCCAGTGGCGCAGGTGCGGTGGCTTTACGGCTCTAAAAGAGCCTCTGCAGTGCGAAAATGTAGTTCATATAGACTATCCGCTGCTCTGCTATTCGACTACGGAGAGGGGACAGACGGTAATTATCGAGAGGTCTGAGTATAATTTTTGGGCTTTTTTGTCGTTAAATATTATGAAATACAGAAATAAATTGTTATCTTTGAAAAAACCTTAAGAACAAACCTTAAACCTATGTTATCAGACGATATAAGAGCCTATCTGCTCCCCAAAGCATTTAACGCAGCTGTGCGTGCGGGTTGGGAGATTATGCAGGTGTATAAAAACAGAGACGACTACCATATTTCGGTCAAGAGTGACTCAACTCCGATAACCATTGCCGATCGCCTTGCTCACGAGAAGATAAAGGAGAGCTTGGGGCAGACGCGCATACCGATACTCTCGGAGGAGGGAAGGCAGATGCTCTATGATGAGCGTCGCAATTGGGAACTTTTTTGGCTTGTGGATCCGCTTGATGGAACGGTAGAGTTTATCAAAGGTAATAACGAGTTTACGGTAAATATAGCCCTGATGGCAGATCGTGTGTGCATCTGCGCGGTGGTCTATGTGCCATATCTGAAGAAGGCATATGTTGCCAGCCGAGCATTGGGTGCATATCTTATAACAGATATTGAGCCAGATAAGGATGCTTGTTATTCGTATGAACAGATATGTTCGCTCCGCTCGCGTCTACCGCTCCAAAGTGCCGCCCATAGCGGTTATCGCATAGCTGTCTCTCGCTCGCATCAGACATCTGAGACTATGGAGTATATCGAGGCTGTAAAGAGCTCTCGCAGTGATGTGGAGATTGTTGAGCAGGGTAGCTCATATAAGTTCTGCCTGCTTGCTGAGGGAGAGATAGACTACTATCCGCGCACCACAAATACATATGAGTGGGATACGGCTGCAGCCGAGTTGATACTTGCCGAGGCGGGTGGCTTTACACGCTCACTGCCTGACCATCAGCCGTTGCTTTATAATAAGGAGGATTTGAAGAATCCGTGGTTTGAGTGCGGACGATAGAATAAAAAAAGGGACTGAAGATTCAGTCCCTTAACTTTTGCTAACGCAAAAGGCTATTTAACTGCGTTTACAATTGCCTCGAATGCTTTTGGCTCGTTCATCGCCAGGTCAGCCATAACCTTACGGTTAAGAGCGATACCCTTAGCATTTACTTTACCGATGAACTCTGAATAGGTCATACCGTAAGCACGGACTGCCGCATTGATACGAGTAATCCACAGCGAACGGAATGTACGCTTCTTAAGGCGGCGGTGTGCATATGCATACTGCAGACCCTTCTCGACAGTATTTTTGGCTACTGTCCAAACATTTCCCCTTGAACCAAAGTTACCTTTGGCAAGCTTCAAAACCTTTTTTCTTCTTGCGCGTGACGCAACAGCGTTGACTGAACGTGGCATAGTTTAAAGTTTTTGATGAAGTTAACAGCGGTACGATTCTCTCGCACTCTTTAGGGCTGTTTCACTCCGGTTAATAAAATAGTGTTAATTTAAATTTGGTGAAATTGTGATTAATTACTTAACCAGCAACTTCATAAGCTTTGGCTCATCTACGCTCGATACGAGTGCCGAGTGGCAAAGATTACGCTTCTGCTTTGTAGTCTTTTTGGTCAGGATGTGACTGTGATAAGCGTGCTTACGCTTGATCTTACCTGTGCCGGTGAAAGAAAAACGCTTCTTTGCAGCGGCATTAGTTTTCATTTTTGGCATAATTGTAAAATATTTTTAGTTAAACATAGCGTGCAAAAGTACTACTTTTTTTTGATTCCGCAATTAAACATTCAAACTTTTTTGTATTTTTGTTGTGCAAACATTGAAAATGTATCGCTATGAAACTTAAAAAACTATCTAAAACGGCTATTTGTGCAGCCATTCCTACTGTGGCGGCGGCTCCAATGGTATCTACAGGCTGTAGTAATAATAGGGCTGAGGAGCAGCGCCCTAATGTGATTTTTATACTAATGGACGATGCGGGCTATGGCGACTTTGGATGCTATGGCCAGACAAAGACCGAGACTCCGAATATCGACGCCCTTGCTGCTAACGGTATTCGATTTACCGATATGTATACAGCTGCGCCTGTATCTTCGCCTTCGCGTTGCTGTCTTATTACGGGTCAGAATATGGGTAATTCGCAGATTCGTGAGAATGTGGAGGGTCGTGTTGAGGACGGTATCTGGAACTTCGATATGGTTGAGCAGGATCCGAGCATCGAGGGTCAAATGGGCTTTAAGCCTGGTACTCCGACACTTGGCACGGTGATGAAGGAGGCTGGCTATGCTACGGGTATGGTCGGCAAGTGGGGCATTGGTGGCCCTGAGAGTGGTTCGGCACCGTGGGATGCGGGCTTTGACTTCTACTACGGCTGCGTGTGTCAACGAGTGGCACACAACTACTATCCGCACTATATGTGGAAGAATGGTCAGAAGGAGTATATCAACGACCGAGAGAAGGTTGTGCATCCTGGAACAAGACTCGATGAGGGTGCTGATCCTTACGATGTTGCAAGTTATGACAAGTATAGCCAAGATAAGGTATATGCTCCTGATGTTATGTATGATAATGTGGTTGAGTTTGTACGGACAAATAAGGACAAGCCGTTCTTCTTGATGTGGACCACACCATTCCCACACTCGCCACTACAGGCACCTAAGGAGTGGGTTGATAAGTATGTTGCTAAGTATGGCGACGAGGAGCCGCTGGTGGGTGAAAAGTGCCAGATAAACGCTTGGCCGCACAACTACTATCCGTGTCGCTATCCGCACGCCACATACTCGGCTATGATCTCCTACTTCGACTATCAGGTGGGTATGCTTGTTGAGGAGCTTAAGCGACTTGGTATATATGACAATACGGTAATTATGTTCTCGTCCGACAACGGCCCTGCAAATAACGCCTCTTCGCCAACGGTGTGGATGGATAGCGCAGCTCCGTATCGTTGTGGCAAGGGCTGGGGTAAGCGTACTCTGCATGAGGGTGGTATCCGTATGCCGTTTATCGCCTCTTGGCCTGCAAAGGTTAAGGGTGGTGTGGTCTCTGACCATCTGGGCAACTTTGCCGATGTGATGCCTACAATCTGCGAGTTGGCAGGCGTGGATGCGCCGAAGAACGATGGCGTCTCGTTAGTGCCTATCCTCTCTGGTAATCCTGAGGCTCAGCAGCAGCACGAGTATCTCTATTGGGAGTACCCTGCTGCGGGCGGTATGGTTGCTGTTCGAGAGGGCAAGTGGAAGGGCCTGATTATGGATGTTCACAAGGGCAATCGCACAATGAAGCTCTTTGATGTGAGCACCCCAGGCAAGGATATTGAGTTTGATGATAAGGATGTGGCAGCGGCCCATCCTGAGATTGTCGAGCGTATGTGGGGCTATATTGAGCAGAGTCACCATCTGGCTGAGTATGAGCCTTTTAATATTGATATTTCAAGGAAGTGAGACGAAGCGTAGAGTTCTCTTACGAGGATATAGTTAAGCGCAATGAGCGTCGCGGGTTTACCTCTATGGTCAAGCCCGTAGGCTCGTTGTGTAATATGCGCTGCAAGTACTGCTACTACCTTGACAAGGCACAGCTGTACAACAACTGCCAGCCGCAGATGGATGATAGCCTGCTTGAGAGCTATATTCGCGCCAATATTGAGGGTAATAATTCGCCCGTGATTGCCTTTGCGTGGCACGGTGGAGAGCCTCTGTTAGCGGGAAAGGAGTTCTTTCGCAAGGCTGTGGCTCTGCAGCAGAAGTATGGGCAGGGCAAGACCATCGAGAACTCGATACAGACCAACGGACTGCTTGTGGATGATGAGTGGTGTCATATTTTCCGTGACAACAACTTCCTTGTGGGCATCTCGATAGATGGCCCTGAGGCTATTCACGATGCTCACCGCGTAGATGCCGGTGGGCAGCCTACATTTATGCGTGTGATGCGTGCCATTGAGCGTATGTATCGCAATCGCGTGGAGTACAACACGCTGACAACGGTTAATATTCACAGCGAGGGTCGTGGTGCGGAGGTATACAATTTCCTGCGTGGCATAAGCGTGTTTATGCAGTTTCTGCCTGTGGCAGAGCTGCTATGTGATGGTCGAGTGCAATCGCCTGAGGCTCAGGGAGCTACGGTGGCTCCGTGGTCAGTCAGTGCCGAGGGATTCGGGCAGTTTATGTGCGATGTTTTTGACCAATGGGTGGTAAAAGATGTGGGGCGCAGGTATGTGCAGTTATTTGATGCTACGCTGGCTCTTATGGTGGGTGTGCAGCCGTCAGTATGTTCGCTCTGTGAGACTTGCGGAAGCGGTCTAACGGTGGAGCACAACGGCGATGTGTACTGTTGTGACCACTTCGTATATCCCGAGTACAAGATTGGAAATATACACACGGACTCTCTTGCCGATTTGGCATACTCGGACCGTCAATTTGAGTTTGGTGTGGCTAAACGAGCACTTCTACCACGCGAATGTCGCCATTGCAGGTACTACAACCTCTGTCACGGCGAGTGTCCTAAACACCGATTTATAGCTGACAATAGGGGTGAGTACGGTAAGAACTATCTGTGTGACGGTTACCGCAAATTCTTTGCCCATACCCAGCAGGCGATGGGGCGTATGAGGGAGTTGATACTTGCAGGGCGTCCTGCAGCTGAGATAATGAAGGGGTAGCTAAGGCTGCCTCTTATTGTTTAGAATAGCCCCTTAACGAAGTTATAGGCGTAGAGACTCCAGTCGCGTAGATTGTGCCAATACTCAATACCGAGGCTCTTAAATGCATCTAAAACACCCATACGGATGCTCATAAGGATGATTGTGAGGTTGACAATCCACATCGCAAGTATGAAGATGTATGACTTGAAAACGCCCACGCTGGTGATATCTGTCTGGTGGCGACCAATCTGGCTGCGGAAGCAACCGCAGTGGAAGGCGAAGGTAAGACCGATAAGGATATCGAAGATATAGAGTGAGTTGGCAGCACTCAGCTCACGCAAAAACAGCAACGGGTATGTGAACAGCGGTAGGCAGTAGGGTGCAAGCGAGATAAAGATAGTGCCAAATCTTAGACCGCCGCTATGGCTCATAACACCCTGACCCTGACCAGCCTCAAAAGAGTGAATCTTGCGCAGGAACATAAGTCCCACAACGGTATGGGTAAGCTCGTGCGAGAAGGTGCGCAGCCACTCGAGGTTCTTGTTAAAGAGGCGGATAATAGACAGCACAAAGTAGATAGCCATACCAAGTCCCATCCACTTATAGGCAATATAGTGTGATATGCCCCACTTGACAGCTGGAATAAGCTCTGTAATGCCAAGGGCGATGGTGATAATAATCAGCGGATAGGTCAGTATACGAAACATACTTAAGTTTGGGATTGGTGTGTCAAAAAAAGGGGGGATGTCATCAATAGCCCCCCCCTCTGGTGATTTTAGTGGAAGAAGATTGACGAAATCTCCTTGTAGTTATGTACGCGCTCGATAACCTCGGCAAAGATGTCTGCACAAGAGAGAACTGTGAACTTATGCAAATCTGCCTCAGGGTTGAGCGGAATAGTGTCAGAAACGATAACCTCAGTAAGGGCACTTTCGTTGATGCGGTCGTAAGCCTTGCCTGAGAGTACAGGATGGGTGATTGCCGCACGAACAGACTTAGCACCGCGCTCCATAAGCATATTGGCTGCCATACAGATAGTACCTGCGGTGTCAATCATATCGTCAACGATAATGATGTTGCGATCCTTTACATCGCCAATAGCGGTCATAGAACCTACTACATTTGCCTTGGCGCGCTCCTTGTGAGAGATGATGATAGGGGTGCCCAGAAGCTTTGCGTATGTGCCGGCACGCTTTGCACCACCCATATCAGGTGCTGCGATACTAAGATCCTCGATGCCGAGACTCTGGATGTATGGAACAAACATACCGCTTGCGTAGAGTGCATCTACCGGTACCTCGAAGAAGCCCTGAATCTGGTCTGCGTGGAGGTCCATAGTCATCACGCGGTCAACGCCTGCTGCAGTAAGCATATTGGCAACAAGCTTTGAGGTGATAGGTACGCGTGGACGATCCTTACGGTCCTGACGAGCCCAACCGAAGTAAGGGATAACTGCGATAACCTTGTAAGCCGATGCACGACGAGCTGCGTCAATCATCATCAGCAACTCCATCAGATTGTCGGCATTAGGGAAGGTCGACTGGATGATAAATACGGTGCAACCGCGAATAGACTCAGCGTAGCGTGGCTGGAACTCTCCATCGCTAAAGGTGAGGCACTCGCAATCACCGAGTGTTGTGCCGTAAGCGGCAACAATCTTCTCTGCCAGGTAGCGTGATGAACGACCTGTGAAGAACTTAATCTTGTGGATAGCCATAGGAATGTGTTTTGGTATTTATTAAATAAGTAAAACTCTTTCTCTACAATGTTTCGGTTTCTTTGAGGCTCTTTTTGGCCTATTTGACATTTTTCCCCTTGCATATACGGCGTATATGCTGCGGTCAATAAATGCCAACTATACTCAAAAATAGCTCTCAAATAACCTCGAAATAAATACCAAAACCCATTCTGTCTGGCATTTATTAAGTGTGTAAATTTTATTTAACGGCGCAAAGATAGTAATAAAAAGCTATTGTTTGCTATCTTTATTAAAATTTTTTAAAATACTCTCGATATATCCAACGATTTCGTCGCGGCCCGTGCCCTTCTCTGACGAGGAGGTGAACATTGGCGGAAGCTCCTCCCACTGCTCGGCAAGGGTTTTTTTATAGGTAGTTACGCTACGCTGCAGCTGGGCGGCGGAGAGCTTATCTGCCTTGGTAAAGATAATGCCAAACGGCACGCCGTTGATGCCCAACTGCTCGATAAACTCGAGATCTATCTTCTGCGGCTCGAGGCGTGAGTCGACAAGCACGAAGAGGAAGTGCATCTTCTCGCACTTAAAGACATAGTCGGTAATAATCTTGGCAAAGCTGCCGCGAGTACTCTTCGAGGTGCGGGCATAGCCATAGCCCGGAAGGTCGACTAAATACCAGCTGTCATTGATGGTGAAGTGGTTGATTAGTCGGGTCTTTCCAGGGGTTGCCGAGACCTTTGCAAGGCCCTTATGGCGCGTAAGCATATTGATGAGCGAACTTTTGCCCACATTGCTTCGTCCGATAAATGCGATATCGGCAAGTGCATCCTTAGGCACCTGTGAGAGCTTCTCGGAGCTACACTTAAATACGGCTTTTGTTATCATTATTTTACCTCTGTAAGCTCTAAAATTACACTGCGGAAGTCATTTCCTGCACGCACATCGCCAAGTGCCGCATTCTTAGTATATCCCTTGACAAGCTCAGGGATAACAATTCCCTCGTTCATAAGTGTGCGGCCACTAATGGTCTTGCCACTGATAGCCACAGGCTTGCCGGCAACCTCTGGTGCCACCTCGCGGATGGTGTACTTAGCATCAGGGTTAAGGCCCTGCAGGCGGATGATGACATTTGACATTGCGTACTTATATAGGTGGCGGTATGCAAACAGCACAGCGCGATCCTTATCTTCATTAACATACATCAGCGACGAGAAGTCACGCTTGCCCTCATATGGCGATACAAGGCGATACAGCTCGCCCTGCTGCACTACAGGACGGATAACCTTATACTCGGCAATGGCGCGAGCAGCGTACTCTCTCTCTGCCTCATTGAGCTTAGACGGCACCATCTCCATACCCAGACGGCACATAGAGGCCACATCAAAGCGGAACTTGATTGGGATAAGACGCTGAGTGTACTTGCTATATGCAGAGCCTACATGGGCAGCGAGCATATTTGACGGGTAGAAGTTCATAGCACCCCACTGGATAAGGATGCGGTGGTAAGCGTCGGTCTGGTCCGATGTCCACATCTCCTGGAAGTATGGCATAAAGCCGTAGTTGAGGCGACCACCACCCGATGCGCAGAGCTGGATAACTACCTCAGGGTACTTAGCTCGGATGCGCTTGAGAATCTTCTCCAAAGAGAGGGCAAAGTCAACATAGAGGTTGCTCTGCAGCTCTGTTGGCAGGTAGAGGCTATGCGCGTTATTGAGCGTCATATTGTTATCCCACTTAATGTAGTAGATGTCAGGGTAAGCGGTCAGAAGGTTGTCTACAACGCCAAAGACAAAGTCCTGCACCTGAGGGTTGGTAAGGTCAAGCAGCAGCTGACCACCACCACGACCATAGGTAGGCTCAAAGTCTGGGTGGCGCAGTACCCACTCTGGGTGCTTGCGATACAGCTCGCTGTCGAGGTTAACCATCTCAGGCTCAATCCATATGCCGAACTTCATACCATTGTTATGAGCAAGGTCTATAAGTGGGCGGATGCCGTTAGGCAGCTTCTTCTTGCAGATATCCCAGTCACCGAGTGTAGTCTTGCCGTTATCGCGTGGAGGGTTATTGCCAAACCAGCCGTCATCGACCACGAACATCTCGCCACCCAGGGCTGCAAAGTCGCGGGTCATATCGGTCATATTCTCCTCACGGGTGTCAAAGTGCACGCCCTCCCAAGAGTTGAGCAGCACCTCGCGAGTCTTAGTGCCGTGGAGCAGCTGGTGGCGACGAGCCCAGCGGTGGAGCGAACGGGTAGCCTCGCCCTTACCATTTGTGGCATATGTAAATACCATCTCAGGGGTAGTGAGCGAGCTCTTGCCTGCAAGGGTATAGTCGCTTGCCGATGGGTTTATACCGCCCATAACAAGGGTAGGCACGCCCTGCACGGCTGGGGTGTTGTAGAACTCGATGTGGCTGTTGCCCATCCATACAACAGTTCCTGCAATAACCGGACAGCTCTGCTCCTCAAGGCGGCCGTCAAGACCCAACATAAACGAGGCGTTAGCGTAGTGTGCCACGCGTGAGCCTGTAGTGGTTGAGATATTGTGCTGACCCGCTGGCAGAGGGATAATGCTCTCGTTAACCTCATCCTTAATGGTTCCCTCGAGCTGCAGCAGCACGCAGTTATCCGACTGAATAGGCATAACTGCCGACATATACTTCTGCAACACAATAGGCTTCTTACCATTGTTGAAGTACTCTGCGTTCATCTTAATAATGTCGCAGTCGTCGTATGCCGAGTAGTTGACCTTGATACTTAAGTTGCTGTGTGCCACATCCTTAAGCCATACAGAGAGTGTGGTCAGGTGGTCGGTAGTGGTAAGCTGACTCTTCTCTACCACGAGCTTAGACGAGTTATCGCCATTGCTCTGCTTAACCAGCGCAGCATAAGGGGCTGAGCAGTTTGTACCGAAGGCTGGGTAGGCATTGTACTTAACCATACGGCCAGTGGCAGCGATGTCGGCCACCTCGGCACGGCTACCATAGTAGCGGAAGTAGAGTGTCTGACCCTCCTCTGCGCTGAGTATCAGCGTGTTATTCGGGGTTGAAAGGGTATAATCCTTTGCGCTTGCGGTAAAGGCTGCAACTATAAGCAGTGCGGTGGTGAGAAATCTGTTCATATTGTGTTTTATTCAACGGTTACTGACTTGGCAAGGTTGCGCGGCTGGTCTACATTACGGCCCTTATTTACGGCGATATAGTACGCCAGCAGCTGCAGCGGAATGGCTGTGAGCAGCGGTGTGAGGCACTCCGAGATCTCTGGCACCTCGATAACATAGTCGGCCATCTCCTTAACTACCGTATCACCCTCGGTGACAATGGCTACAACCTTACCTCCGCGAGCCTTGACCTGCTGGATGTTGTTGACCGTCTTGTCGTAAACGTGGTCCTTGATGGCGATAACCACTGATGGCATATCGTTGTCAATGAGCGCAATAGTGCCGTGCTTCATCTCGGCAGCGGGGTAGCCCTCAGCGTGGATGTACGAAATCTCCTTGAGCTTCAGAGCACCTTCAAGGGCTGACGGATAGTTGTATCCGCGACCAAGGTAGAGGAAGTTATGTGCGTAGGTGAATATCTTAGCCAGCTCCTGCACCTTATCGCTCTGCGCAAGGATATCCTGAATGAGCGTAGGCACACGGCGCAAGTCAGAAGCTACGCGCTCGAGGGTACTCTGGTCTACGGTGCCCTTCATCTGACCAATGAGCAACGCCATCATCGCCAACACGGTCACCTGACCCGTAAAGGCCTTTGTTGAGGCAACGCCAATCTCGGGGCCTACGTGGATGTAGCAACCCGTATGTGTTGCGCGAGGAATAGACGAGCCGATGACATTGCAGATACCGAACACAAAGGCTCCCTGCGCCTTGGCAAGCTCAAGGGCTGCAAGGGTGTCGGCAGTCTCACCCGACTGAGAGAGGGCGATGAGTATATCTCCCTTGTTTATCACGGGGTTAGCATAGCGGAACTCGCTGGCGTACTCAACAACCACAGGTATGCGGCAGTACTCCTCTATCAGGTGCTTGCCGATAAGGGCTGCGTGCCAAGAGGTACCGCAGGCAACGATGATTATTCGCTTGGTATTGAGGAACTTAGCACGGTGCTCAGTAACGCCTGAGAGCACAATGCGCTTGCCGTCGGCAGTAATACGACCGCTGATGCAGTCGGCAAGGGTGCGTGGCTGCTCAAAAATCTCCTTAAGCATAAAGTGCGGGTAGCCACCCTTCTCAAGCTGCTCGATAGACATCTGCAGCTCGGTAATCTCAATGTTGGTCTTACCCGCAGCGGTGCTGTCGTAAATCTTAAGCTCCTTGTCAGGCTCAATGACAGCAATATCTCCATCGTCAAGGTAGACCACCTTGTTGGTGTACTCGATAATCGGTGTGGCATCGGATGCCAAGAAATACTCACCCTCACCAATGCCGATAACCAGCGGTGAGGACTGACGCGCAGCAACAATCTGGCGCGGATTCTCACGGTCAATAACCGCAAAGGCATATGCACCTACGATGCTCTTAGTCGCCTTGGCAACCGCCTCAAAAAGAGAACAGTCGTTTGTGGCCATAATATACTCGATAAGCTGTACTGCCACCTCTGTATCTGTCTGACTGACAAAATTATAGCCGTGCTGAATGAGTGCATCCTTGAGCACTGTGTAGTTCTCTATCGTGCCGTTGTGAACAAGAGCTATGCGACCCGACTGCGAGTAGTGAGGGTGGGCATTTGTGTCATTTGGCTCACCGTGCGTAGCCCAGCGAGTGTGAGCAATGCCTATAGTGCCGCCTAACTCCTTATTTGTGGCGTGGTGCTCCAACGCCTCCACCTTGCCCTTAGACTTGTAAATGTTGAGGTTGCCACTGCTGTCAATCATCGCCACTCCCGACGAGTCATAACCTCTATACTCCAAGCGGTGCAAACCCTGAATCAATATATCGTAGGCCCTTCTTTTGCCTATATAACCAACAATTCCACACATATATACCTATTTAAATATATTTAATGCGCAAATATAATGTATTTTTGCGTGACCGCAAAAATTTTGGACATTATATTTAGCTAATAGCCTAAAAAAATCTCGCCATAGGCGAGATAATAATAGAGGAGTGGTTACTCCTCTATTATTGTTATTCCCAGAATCAAATCTCCTGGGCGGATGTCGTCTATAACATCAACACCCTCGATAACCTTGCCGAAGCAGGTGTGTACCCCATCGAGGTGTTGGGTGTTGGTGCGGTTGTGGCAGATGAAGAACTGAGAGCCTCCCGTATCCTTGCCTCGGTGAGCCATTGAGAGCACGCCACGATCGTGATACTGTCGCTCGGCAGAGGTCTCGCACTTGATAGTCCACCCTGGACCGCCTGCGCCATTGCCGATAGGGCAGCCACCCTGAATGACGAAGTCTGGAATCACGCGGTGGAAGGTCAGGCCGTCATAAAAGCGTGATTTAGCGAGCTTTACGAAGTTCTCAACGGTAATGGGCGTCTCGGCTGCATAAAGCTCGGCCTTCATATCGCCCTTCTCTGTAGAAATGAGTGCGTATGTCATATTTTTTTGTCTATTTTAGTGTGTTAATATCTGCAAATTCGATGAGCTGCTTGACCAGCTTGGGTAGTCCCACGGCAGCACGCTCCTTCTTGTGGTAAATCTTGCCTGCAAGGTATGGGAGCTTGGGCACCGAAGGGTCTACCACATAAATCGGCACTTGACTACTCTTAACCCAGCCGACAAGCGATGCAGCGGGGTATACGGCAAGCGATGTGCCCACAACTATCAGTAAATCAGCCTCCCCAACAATCTCGCGCGCCTTGTCGAACATAGGCACCGCCTCGCCAAAAAAGACGATGTGCGGACGCAACAGCTCCCCCGCAGGGGATATCTCTGTAAGCTCTTGGTCACGCAGACCTATATCTATAATGTAGCTGCTGTTGTCATTGCGCAGCTTGGTAAGCTCGCCGTGCAGATGGGTTATGTTTGTCGAGCCAGCCAGCTCGTGGAGGTTGTCGATGTTCTGCGTAACTATCTGAACATCAAAGTATTGCTCCAACTCCACCAACGCCTTATGACCCGCATTGGGACTCTTACCCGCCATCTCGCGACGACGCATATTGTAGAAGTTTATCACCTTCTCTCTGTCGGCCTTCAACGCCTCGGGCGTACACACCTCCTCAATCTTGTAGTTTGCCCACAATCCATCGCTGCTGCGATATGTAGGAATGCCACTGTCGGCACTAATGCCTGCGCCTGTTAGTACAACAATTTTCATAAGATTGTTCTAATTTTTTGGGTTACACTTCTTAAAGTATATGTCCGCCACCACCTTGCTGCGGATTCCAAATTCCTCACATAGGTCTACTTCTTGAAGTATATATCCAACAACTCCTTGGCTGCGATAAACGAGCTGAGGCGCGCGTCAAGAACTCGCTGCTCGACCTCGGCAATGCGGCTCTCAATCTCTGGGTTGAGATAAAAGCTGCTCTTCAGGGCCTCGTTGATGCTCTCGTACATCCAATACTTATTCTGCTCGTTGCGGTGAGAGTCAAAGTAGCCGTTGCGCTTGATGTGCTCGAGGTACTCCTCCACGCCAGCCCATATCTCCTCGAGTCCTGTCTTGTCGACAGACGAGCAGGTGTATACCTTGGCGTTCCAGCCCGACTCGGGGGTAGGGAAGAGGTGTAAAGCGTTCTGATACTGCACCTTAGCAAGTCCAGCCTTGTGAATATTCTCGCCATCGGCCTTGGTGATAACCATAATGTCAGCCATCTCCATAATGCCGCGCTTGATGCCCTGCAGCTCGTCTCCCGCACCTGAAATCTGGAGCATCATAAACATATCGACCATAGAGTGCACAGCCGTCTCGGACTGACCTACGCCCACCGTCTCGATAAATATGACATCGAAGCCCGCCGCCTCGCAGAGAACCACCGTCTCGCGGGTCTTACGCGCCACGCCACCCAGCGAACCTGCCGAAGGTGAAGGGCGCACAAAGACATCGGGGTTGTTGCAGATGCTCTCCATACGGGTCTTGTCGCCAAGAATAGAGCCACCACTGCGTTCAGAGCTTGGGTCTATAGCCAGCACTGCAAGACGATGGTGCATAGAGGTGACCATATTGCCCACCGCCTCGATAAATGTCGACTTACCTGCGCCAGGTACGCCCGTAATGCCGATGCGTATAGAGTTGCCCGCATATGGCAAACATCGTTCGATAATCTCCTGCGCCTGCGCATAGTGGTCGGGGTTGTTGCTCTCAATCAGGGTTATAGCCTGCGAGAGGACTGTTATGTTGCGATTCAGAATACCCTCTACATACTCCTCAGTAGTGAGCTTGCGCTTGCGCTTGCGTACAAAATAGGGGTTTACTGAGGGCTGATTCTCCACGCCCGTAGTTACAGCAAGTGCGCTGTCGTGGTGGGTGTCGAGATACTCGTTTTCGTAATGTTCTATCTTTGTAAAGTCCATTGTGATAGTATTTTATCTAATCGTTGACTATTTAGTGTCTGGGGGTTACCGAACCATACCACGCGCCTCTTAGTGTCTACGATGACCGCAAAGGGGGCGTAATCAATGCCGTAGCGCGTAAATATGCTGCTGGCCTGACTGAGCACGATCGTTCCGCTTACCGATAGCTGCTCGAGCCATACGCTGTAGCTCTCCCTGCTCTCACGGGTGAAGAGTATGGGCGTGATGCTGTCGGAGGTGTCTATAGATGCAATCATCGTCTCTACTGCGCTTTTGCACGCCTGACTTGAGGAGTGGATAAATGCCATACAGACATACTCGGTCTGAATAATCTTCATATCGAACTCCTTAATCTTAGGTGCACGCTCACCCGTAGCCACCCTCTGGGCCGAGAGCGGTATAAAAGTGAGCAGCAGTAGCGATAATATGGCCAATTTTGTCTTCATACGAGCTACGAAGGTATATATATTTTGCCAAAAATGCAAGAGTAAAGTCAAAACAGTGATTTTTATTAAAAATCCTTGCCAATAATTTTTTTAAGCCCAAAAAAATAACTATCTTTGCGAAGTTTGTAGAACATATATTTTTAATTCACATAACTTAAACATTATCACTATGAAAGTATCTCACATTGAGCATCTGGGTATCGCAGTGAAGAGCCTTGATGAAGCTATCCCTTACTGGGAGAACGTATTGGGTCTTGAGTGTTACAAGATTGAGGAGGTTGCAGACCAGAAGGTTCGCACCGCATTCTTTATGCTTGGTCAGACCAAGATTGAGCTTTTGGAGGCAACTTCAGAGGACTCTACCATCGCTAAGTTCGTAGAGAACAAGGGTATCGGTATCCACCATATGGCACTTGCTGTAGAGAATATCGAGGAGCAGCTTGCAGACGCAACAGAGAAGGGCCTTCGCCTTACCGACGCTACTCCACGCAAGGGTGCAGACGATATGACTATCGCCTTCCTTCACCCAAAGTCAACTCAGGGCATCCTTACCGAGCTTTGTGAAAAGAAGTAATTTTTAATTTCATAAATACTATGAGCGAAATTCAGAATAAAATCAACAAGCTCATCGAGAATCGTGAGATTGCTCGTATGGGTGGTGGCGAGAAGGCTATTGAGAAGCAGCACGAGAAGGGTAAGTTTACCGCTCGTGAGCGTATCCAGATGTTGCTCGACGAGGGCAGCTTCGAGGAGTTTGATATGTTCGTAACACACCGTTGCTACGACTTCGGTATGGAGAAGAAGCACACCTTTGGTGATGGCGTTGTAACCGGTTACGGTACTATCGATGGTCGTCTTGTTTATGTATTTGCACAGGACTTTACCGTTACTGCAGGTTCACTCTCACTTGCTCTTGCAGACAAGATTTGCAAGGTTATGGATATGGCTATGCGCAATGGCGCACCTTGCATCGGTCTTAACGACTCAGGTGGTGCTCGTATCCAGGAGGGTGTTAACGCTCTTGCAGGTTACGCAAACATCTTCCAGCGTAATGTAATGGCTTCAGGTGTTATCCCGCAGATCTCTGCTATCTTCGGTCCTTGCGCAGGTGGTGCAGTTTACTCACCAGCACTTACCGACTTCATCATTATGAAGAAGAACACCTCAAATATGTTCCTCACAGGTCCTAAGGTTGTAAAGACCGTTACAGGTGAGGATGTAACTCAGGAGCAGCTCGGTGGTGCAACCGTTCACGCTTCTAAGTCAGGTGTTGCTCAGTTCGCAGTAGACACTGAGGAGGAGGGTATCGCACTTATCCGCAAGCTCATCTCTTATATGCCTCAGAACAATATGGAGGATGCTCCACTTGCAGTTTGCACCGACTCTATCGCTCGCCTTGAGGACTCTCTGAACGAGATTATCCCAGAGAACCCTAACCAGGCATACGATATGTACGATGTTATCAAGGCAGTTGTTGATAATGGTGATTACCTCGAGTCAGCAGCCGCTTATGCAAAGAACATCATCACTTGCTTTGCACGCTTCAACGGCCAGAGCGTAGGTATCATCGCTAACCAGCCTAAGTTTATGGCAGGTGTACTCGATATCAACGCATCTCGTAAGGCAGCTCGCTTCGTTCGTTTCTGCGACGCGTTCAATATTCCTATCGTAACCCTCGTAGATGTTCCGGGCTTCCTCCCAGGTACAACTCAGGAGTATGGTGGTGTAATTACTCACGGTGCAAAGCTTCTGTTCGCATACTGCGAGGCTACAGTGCCTAAGGTAACAGTAACCCTCCGCAAGGCTTACGGTGGTGCATACATCGTTATGTCATCTAAGCACATCCGCGGTGATATCAACTACGCTTGGCCAATGGCTGAGATCGCAGTTATGGGTGCATCAGGCGCAGTAGAGGTACTCTACGCTAAGCAGCTTGCAGCATTTACTGACCCAGCAGAGAAGGCTAAGTTCGTTGCCGAGAAGGAGCAGGAGTACAAGGATCTGTTCTCTAACCCTTACAACGCAGCTCGCTACGGCTATATCGACGATGTAATCGAGCCACGCAATACTCGTTTCCGCATCATCCGTGCTCTTCAGTCACTTGCTACAAAGCGTCTGCAGAACCCTGCTAAGAAACACTCTAACATTCCATTGTAAACCATTGCATTATGATTACAGATTCATTAACAGTAGTGCAGGAGCAGGTTGAGACTGTAGCTGAGACTGTACAGGAGGTTTTGGTCCAGAATCCAGAGGTAGCCGTTGAGGCAGCTCGCGAGTGGTCTAAGATGCTTCTTATGGCAGGTATCGGCTTCCTGTTGGTGTTCGCAGTGTTGGTGCTGCTCATCTATGTTATGCGCTTGATGGGTTGGTTCTTCACTCGTGACCGCAAGCCAAAGTCAGCAACAACCGTTGCTACTTCAGAGCCGGCACTCGACCACGCTATTAGCGACCAGGAGATTGCTGCGGCAATTACTACCGCACTCAAGCTCTACAAGAGCGCACTGCACGATCAGGAGTCGGAGATGCTTACCATCAGCCGCATCACTCGTGCATACTCGCCTTGGAACTCTAAGATTCACGGACTTACTCAGGTACCTGAGAAAAAATAAACAGAAGATACTATGAAAAAATATTCATTGAAAATCAACGGCAATCCATACGAGGTAAAGATTGACGACATCAACGAGTCATCTACTGTGGCACACGTAACTGTAAACGGTGTCAAGTACGATGTTGAGATTGAGGGTGGCAAGGCTACAGGCACCAAGAAGCCAGCCGTAGTTCCTGCACCAGAGGCTACAGGCCTTTCAGTAACCCCTAAGACCCCTATTGCATCAAAGCCTGCAGCAGCTCCTGCAGCAACAGGTGCAAAGGTTACCTGCCCACTGCCAGGTACAGTTATCGCTATCAATGTTAAGGAGGGCGATACTGTTGCAGCTGGTCAGACCCTGCTTGTTCTCGAGGCTATGAAGATGGAGAATAATATCGACGCTGAGCGCGGTGGTGTTGTTAAGCAGATTCTTGTCTCTGCAGGTTCAACCGTTATGGAGGGTGATACATTAATCGTAATAGAGTAAGCGTATGACTGCTTTATTAGAATCAAACTTTATCCTCGAGTCTCTTCTTGACTTTGTCAAGACCTCGGGCTTCGGAGCCTTCTTTGCTGAGGGTGGCTGGAAGTATGCTGCAATGATTGCGCTTGCTTGCTTCCTGCTCTACTTGGCAATCAAGAAGCAGTTTGAGCCACTGCTGCTGCTCCCTATCGCTTTCGGTATGTTGCTCACCAACCTTCCGGGCGCAGATATGTTCCACCCAACACTCTTCGATGAGGGCCAGATTGACTGGTACGACCTCTATAAGACCGGTGGTCTGCTTGACTACCTCTACTTGGGTGTTAAGCTTGGTATCTATCCGTGCCTTATCTTTATCGGCGTAGGTGCTATGACCGACTTCGGTCCACTGATTGCTAACCCTAAGAGCTTCCTTCTTGGTGCAGCTGCTCAGGTAGGTATCTTCGCTACCTTCCTCGGTGCGTACGCCCTCGGCTTTGCTCCAAACGAGTGTGGTTCTATCGGTATTATCGGTGGTGCTGACGGCCCAACATCTATCTTCCTTACCGCTCGCCTTGCTCCGGAGTTGCTCGGCCCTATCGCTATCGCAGCATACTCATATATGGCACTTGTACCTGTTATTCAGCCACCAATTATGCGCGCGCTGACAACAGATAAGGAGCGTAAGATTAAGATGTCACAGCTCCGTCAGGTCTCTAAGACCGAGAAGATCCTCTTCCCAATCATCATTGCAGTGGTTATCTCACTGCTCCTCCCATCTGCAGCTCCACTTGTAGGCTGTCTGATGCTTGGTAACCTGATGAAGGAGTGTGGTGTTGTTGATCGCCTTGCTAAGACCGTTCAGAACGAGCTTATGAATATCGTGGTTATCTTCCTCGGTATCTCAGTAGGTGCAACCGCTACTGCAGCATCGTTCCTCAACCTCAAGACCCTGGGTATCCTGGTTCTGGGTATCCTCGCCTTTAGTTGCGGTACTGCTGGTGGTGTTCTGCTTGCTAAGTTTATGAACCTCTTCGCTAAGGAGGGTAATAAGATTAACCCACTGATTGGTTCTGCTGGTGTATCTGCAGTTCCTATGGCTGCTCGTGTATCTCAGACCGTTGGTCAGGAGTACGACAAGTCAAACTTCCTGCTTATGCACGCTATGGGTCCAAACGTAGCTGGTGTAGTAGGTTCGGCTGTGGCTGCGGGTATTCTACTCGCCTTCCTTGGCTAATTTGTTGTGAAAATACGGCATTAGCCGCACATCTCTAAAAGCCCGACAATGGCTGTACGCTTAAGTACTATCCATTGTCAGGCTTTTTACGTGATGAACGCCTACTACCGCATTTTGACAACAAATTGGTTTTATCGTGATAGCGCCGCATTTGCGGCACATCCCTCAAATCCTCGGATGGGACATACTAAGCGTATTTCCCATTCGAGGATTTTTCACGATATACCGCAACTACGGCACTCTGACGATAAAATGTTGCGTATGATAATCTGAGTGTATATTGCACGCCTACTACCGCATTTTGATAACGAAGGGCTGTACGCAAATGTACGGCCCTTTGTTGTTTTTGTTGGCGGATTTATATGAAAAAGTAGGCAACCCACCTGCTCAAAATGGCGGTTCACGGTTAAAAATACGCTATTCGTAGGGAAATGGGTTTAGGGATTATGAGGTTTTAGAATTTCTTTGTATATTTGTATAGCTGAAATAGTAACTAAATTATTTATACCTAATACTATGAATATTACCGTAAATATTGATTATCGTACCGCGTGGGGCGAGCGTTTGGTTTTGGTGCTTGCCGGTGGTAAGAGGGTAGATATGAGCTGTTCTGGCAGCAGTTGGGTGGCTATGTTTAGCGTGCCTAAGAGTGCCAAGAAGCTTGAGTATACCTTTGAGGTTGTTGATAGCCAGGGACAGACTCTGCGTACTGAGTGGGGTGGAGGTCATAGCTACGCTATTGTATCAGATGCTAAGTACCTTGTTGTCGAGGATTGCTGGGCTGATCGTCCGACAAATCGTGCCTTCTACACCTCTATGTTCACCGATACTGTCTTTGCGCACGAGGCTGGTGCTGCTGCTGCGCTTGCAGTGGGGACAGTACGCCTTGAGGTTGAGGCTGTTACGCTTCGTCGAGGTGAGGCTCTTGCTCTGGCTGGCTCTACTACCCAGATGGGTGAGTGGGATGATAGCCGCCTGCGTGCTATGGAGCATATCGGAGGCTCTGTGTGGTCTGTAACTCTCGATAAGGCCGAGAGCGCGGCTGAGTATAAGTTTGTTGTTGTCGATAAGGCTTCGGGTGCTGTTATCCGCTGGGAGGAGGGCCAGAACCGAGTAATGCCATACTTTGGCGCGGCTGATGCTGCATATATAATAAGAGGTATGCGCCTGCGCGATGCCTCTACTTGGCGTGGTGCCGGTGTTGCGGTGCCTATGTTCTCGCTGCGTAGTGAGAATAGCTTCGGTGTTGGTGACTTTGCCGACCTTAAGTTGCTTGCCGATTGGTGCGTTAAGACAGGTCAGAATATTATTCAGATTCTGCCTATCAACGACACTACAATGACCCGTACTTGGAAGGACTCATATCCATATAACGCAAACTCGACTATTGCTTTGCATCCGCTCTATATCAACCTTGAGGCGGCTGGTACGCTGAAGAAGAAGGCTGACCGTGAGCGTTTTGCGGCTCTGCAGGCGGAGCTTAATGCCCTTCCGCAGGTGGACTACGAGCGTGCTTTGAAGGGTAAGTTTGAGTATCTGCAGATTCTGTTTGCCGAGAGTGGTGCTAAGACCCTCCGTAGCAAGGATTATAAGGCCTTTGTGGCGGCAAATGAGGGCTGGCTGACTCCATATGCAGTCTACTCAGTGCTGCGCGATAAGCATAATACTGCCGACTTTAAACGTTGGGGTAAGTATGCTACATATAGCGCAGATATGTGCGCTGCCTTTGCTGAGAAGAACGCTGAGGCTGTTGACTTCTATCGCTTTATGCAGTTTATCCTCGACCGCCAGCTCCACGCAGCTATCGAGTACGGACACTCTGTTGGTGTGGCCCTTAAGGGTGATATTCCTATCGGCGTGAGCCCAATCAGCGTTGATGCTTGGGTCTCTCCGGAGCTCTTCGTTATGAAGTCCTCTGCGGGTGCTCCACCTGATGACTTCTCTGTTACAGGTCAGAATTGGGGCTTCCCAATCTATAATTGGGACCAGATGGCTAAGGATGGCTATGGCTGGTGGAAGACCCGCTTCCGTAAGATGGCGGAGTACTTCGATGCATACCGTATTGACCATATCCTCGGTTTCTTCCGTATCTGGGAGGTGCCGTTAGATGCTGTAAATGCACTGTTGGGCGAGTTTAATCCATCAATGCCATATACTGCTGACGAGATTCGCTGGCGAGGTTTTAACTTTGACCCTGCACGCGATGTGGCTCAGGATTATAGCTCTGACGATGTGCTCTGGTTAGAGTACCGCCATAAGGCTGGCCACTACTATCCGCGCATCACTCCATTTGATACTCAGAGCTTTGCGCACCTGAGTGATGATCAGAAGCACGCCTTTGCAGAGATACATAACGAGTTCTACTACCGTCGTCATAACGACTATTGGAAGGGCATTGCCGAGCAGCGTCTGTCTATGCTTGTTGAGACAACGCCTATGCTCACTTGTGGTGAGGATCTTGGTATGATTCCTGACTGCGTGCCTGAGGTTATGCGCAATCAGCAGATTCTCTCGCTCGAGATTGAGCGTATGCCAAAGGATACGGGCGTAGAGTTCGCATCAGTTATGCACTACCCATATATGGCAGTCTGCACCACTTCGACTCACGATATGAACCCTATGCGTGCTTGGTGGCGTGAGAACCGCCAGACTACACAGCACTACTATAACAATGTTATGCAGTGGTGGGGTGAGGCTCCATATGATGCATCAGCTGAGATTTGCCGCGAGATTATCAACCGACACCTCGCCTCTCCGGCTATGCTCACCATCCTGCCTCTTCAGGACTGGATGTCTATCGACGGCAATATCCGCTTCTCAGACCCTGAGGCCGAGCGCATCAATGTCCCGGCTAATCCAACCCACTATTGGCGTTATCGTATGCACTTGACTTTGGAGCAGTTGCTTGCTGCTGACGAGTTTAATAATGAGGTTTCATACCTTATCTCCGCCAACTACAGGTAGTTTTCTCGTGATAGTGGGGCATCTACTTCCGCTAACCCAAAAATCAGCAAAGGGCAGTACGCTTAGTACAGCCCTTCGCTGTTTTTTGTGCCGAGCGTTGTACCTGCCCCACTCTGACGAGAAAACAGTGCAAGGAAATGGCGGTGTGCAAACTCAACACCAAAATACCGTGCAGAGAAGTGGCGGTGTGCAATTTTTTTACTATATTTGTAGAAAATTTCCAAACTATGAAGCGACTATTTACTTTTCTGACAGCTATACTTACAATTCTGACCGCAACGGCGCAGGAGGAGTATTCTATTATCCTTGAGCAGGAGACCTTTCATAAGGTCAATGCCGATGCTCTCACGGGCGTGAATATCGACCCGATAGCAAAGGATGCATCTCGCAATGCGTGCGCGCGAGTAAAGATAAAGTTTGCCAATATGAGCCGCGCTGAGATTGACGCGTTAGAGATAAAGTTCCAGAGTAATACCGACCTTGCACGCCAAGAGGTGGCGCAGTATTTTGATAATGTGCTTATTCTTGAGATGACCGCCAAGCCTATGACTCGCTTCTATGTCAAGCATCCGACCATTGGCGAGTCCAATGAGGTGAGGGTCAAC
>JAZOND010000023.1:0-62016 GCA_045654345.1 Alistipes sp.
TTAATGGAGCGTTGAAGGGCACGGGCCGCTGGAGCGGTATGCTCGCTTCGGGAACATACATCTTCGAGGCTCGCAAGGCGGGCCATAAGAGCTCTCTGCTCTCAAAGACCATCACCTCAGCTGCTGCAAACCAGAGCTACGAGCTCTCGGCACCGACCCCTATCGTTGGTAAGGTGGCTATCTCCAGCACACCGCTTATGGCAGATGTTACCCTCGATGGCAAGCCAGTCGGCCGTACGCCTATCGACATCCCAAATCTGCTTGTGGGTAGCCATACCGTCAAAATCTCTAAGTCGGGCTACGCTGATAATACACAGACTATTACAATTTCGGAGGGCAAAACCACAACGGTCAACGCCACACTGACAAAGCAGGTGATGACAGCCTCAGCCTCAACCCCAGGCAGTTACAAGATTGGCGATATCGTGACCGTCAAGGGCGTCAAGGGCGTTGTTTTCCAGACCTCTCCAGTTGTGAAGATTGTGTCGGTGGCAGAAACTACAGCAAAATGGAGCCCTGAATATAAAATCACTGGCGCTACTGATAAAGACAATGGTAAGGCCAATATGGCAAAAATCAAGTCTATCTCAGGATGGGAAACAAAATACCCAGCCTTCAAGTGGTGTGCAGACTATGGTAATGGTTGGTATCTGCCAGCACTTAACGAGCTAAAGGCTATCTATGCTCAGCGAGATAAGATAAATAAGACATTATCAGCCAATAATATGGATAAATTAGGCTCGAAAGATAAATATAGTTGTCTCTGGTCTTCGTCTGAGGGCAGCAGTAACGGCGCGTACGGCGTCGATTTCTCGGATGGGAGTGACGACAGCTACTATAAGAGCATCAATAGCGCAGTGCGTGCTGTCCTCGCTTTAGATTAACTATTTAACAATTTAATTTATTTAACTATTAAAATAATAAAACGCCTTTAGGCGTCGAAAATTTTTTCAAAAATGGCACTAACAGAACAGTTACCTGTGTATAGGGATGTATATAGATTGATACTGCTTGTGTTTCAGTATACAAAGAATTTTCCTCGTGAGTATAAGTATACTCTTGGTCAGGATATGAAACGCGACTCTATTAAGCTTGTGCGTTCGATATATAGGGCAAACCGTTCTGTTGAGAAGAAGGTATGGTTGGAGGAATTTCTTGACAACTACGAAGTTCTCAAATTAGAGATTCGTTTGGCGGTAGATCTTCATCTGATAACAGTAAAACATCTTGCCGAAATGTCGGATAGAATGGAGGTTATTGGTAAACAGATAACCGCGTGGAAAAATAAGTCCGCAAGTTGAGAATGTCTGAATCTATAGTCCCACGGGATAATGGAGCGAACATCATTTTTTGTTAAAAAGGATGAGTGCGCATCTGACTGCAATCAGGTGCTATATAGTGATAAACACGATACCGCTGTTTATCCAGCGAGTCACTCATATATCTGGTCTTCGTCTGAGAACAACAATAACAACGCGTACAACATCAATTTCTCAAATGGAAATGACAACAACAACAATAAGAACAACAATAACGCAGTGCGTGCTGTCCTCGCTTTTTCGCAATTTGATTTATTCCACCAACCGATACCTTTATCTGAATTTTTTCAAGCATATTTTGATTGTCGTAAGAAAAAACGCTCTACTTGCTCAGCTGTAAAATTTGAGATAGATTACGAGAAAAATATTATCGAATTAGCAGATGAGGTAAATTCGGGTCGTTATGTTCCAGGGCGTTCGATTGCTTTTATTGTTGACAAACCTATTAAGCGAGAGGTGTTTGCGGCTAATTTTCGAGATCGTATAATACATCATTTGATTATCAATAAGTTAAATCACCTATTTGAACGCAAATTTATAAATGATTCGTACTCTTGTAGAGTGGGTAAAGGTACTCATTATGCGATCAGAAGAGTAGACCATTTTATTCGTAGTTGCTCAGATAATTATAGGAAGGATTGCTATATACTAAAGCTTGATATTAAAGGCTTTTTTATGCATATTAATAGAGACTTATTGTATGACAAACTTCGTGTGTTTATCCAAAGTGAGTATCTTGAGCCAGATGTTAACATAGTCTTGGATTTGGTGCAAAAGGTGGTGTTTTATGAGCCAACTATCGGGTGTAAATTAAAGTCACTACTTGCTAAGTGGGGCGATTTGCCATCTGATAAAAGTCTATTCTGTTCGGCGAGTAATTGCGGTTTGCCAATCGGTAATTTGACATCGCAAGTGTTTGCCAATTTTTATATGAATGAGTTCGACCATTTCGTCAAGCACACTCTTGGTATTAAATATTATGGTAGGTATGTAGATGATTTTGTAATTGTACATAGTAGTAGGCATTTTTTAAAGTCTCTACTGCCAACTCTAAGGGAATTTCTTGTTAGTAGACTGCATTTGCAGTTGCATCCCCGAAAGGTCTATTTACAACATTATGCCAAAGGTGTAAAATACTTAGGTGTCGTTATTAAACCATATCGTAAATATGTTGCTAATCGGACATTTGGAAATATGTTTGACCGAATATTTGTACTCAATAGAATAGTTGATTCCCATCCTCCAGCGCGGGCAGATAGACAGCTATTTAGGGCAACTATTAATTCGTATCTCGGTATAATGTCACACTATTCTACATATAATAAGTGTAGGTCTATAATTGATTCAAATCTATCTCGTTGGTGGTTGGTGCGATTTAGGTTTGCAGATAATTACAGGCGTCTTGTGTAATATGTTGACATATTGTAAAAGATAGAGTAAAAAAATGGTAAAAAACTTTGAGTTTCTTTGTAGTTTCGGAGAAAATTTGTAATTTTGTGGCGATATTTGCAAAAGAAGGAAAAGTTTCATTTTTTTAAACTATAATTTTACAAAAACTATGGCAACAATTAAAATTGGTATCAACGGTTTCGGTCGTATCGGCCGTATGGTTTTCCGCGCTGCTTGCAATCAGACTGACAAGTACGAGGTAGTAGGTATTAACGACCTTTGCCCAGTAGATTACTTGGCTTATATGCTTAAGTATGACACTATGCACGGTCAGTTCCAGGGTACTATCGACTTCGATGTTGAGAAGAGCTTGCTGATTATCAACGGTAAGGCTATCCGCGTAACTGCTGAGCGTAACCCAGAGGAGCTCAAGTGGAACGAGGTTGAGGCTGAGTATGTAGTTGAGTCTACTGGTCTGTTCCTCACTGCTGAGAAGGGTGAGGCTCACATCACGGCTGGTGCAAAGTATGTAGTTATGTCAGCTCCTGCTAAGGATAAGACTCCTATGTTCGTTTGCGGCGTTAATACCAACACATATGCTGGTCAGACTATCGTTTCTAACGCGTCTTGTACTACTAACTGCTTGGCTCCTATCGCTAAGGTTCTTAACGACAACTTCGGTATCGTTGACGGTCTGATGACTACCGTTCACGCTACTACTGCTACTCAGAAGACTGTTGACGGTCCTTCTATCAAGGACTGGCGTGGTGGCCGCGCTGCTGCTGGCAACATCATCCCTTCTTCAACTGGTGCTGCTAAGGCTGTAGGCGTAGTTCTTCCAGAGCTCAACGGTAAGCTTACTGGTATGGCATTCCGCGTTCCTACTCTCGACGTTTCAGTTGTTGACCTTACTGTAAACCTTGCTAAGCCTGCAACTTATGCAGAGATCTGCGCTGCTATGAAGGCTGCTTCTGAGGGTGAGCTCGCTGGCGTTCTCGGTTACACTGAGGAGGATGTTGTATCTTCTGACTTCCTCGGCGACGCACGTACTTCTATCTTCGATAAGAAGGCTGGTATCGCTCTTACCGACACCTTCGTTAAGGTTGTTTCTTGGTATGACAACGAGTGGGGTTACTCTAACAAGGTGCTTGATCTTATCTCAGTTATGAAGGCTTACAACAACTAATTTTGTTGTGATTGCGGGGTATCTACTTCCGCTAGCTTATAAACCAACAAAGGGCAGTACGATTAGTACAGCCCTTCGTTGTTTTATAACCCGAGCGTGGTAGCTACCCCACACTGACAACAAAATTCCAGTACAACAAAGGGCAGTACGATTAGTACTATCCGCCGCTACTTCTTTTCACGATGTACCATAACTGGCGCACTCTGACGCCAAATCCTTCGTTACACAGCAAGCCCCACACTGACAACAAAATTCCCGTGCAACAAATAAGATGGATAACAAAAAAAGCTGTACATCGTACAGCTTTTAGTTTACTTTGTCTTGACGAAGCCTTGGGCGCGGAGCTCGATTTCGGAGCCGTCAGGGGTGACGATAAAGCAACCCGTTTGTGGCTCGGTGATGTGTCCGATAATATCTATACAGCCCAGCGCAGCAACCTTCTCGCGCATCTCGAGCGGTAGGGTGAAGAGCAGCTCGTAGTCCTCACCGCCATTGAGTGCCGCCATAACGGGGTCGAGGTGCATCTGCTCGCCAAGGTCTGAGCATTGGCGGGCGATAGGCAGTCGCTCGAGGTATATGCGTGCGCCACAGAGTGATGAGCGGCATATCTGCATAAGGTCAGAGGCAAGTCCGTCGCTAATATCTATCATCGCAGTAGGTACCACCTTCTCAGCAGCCATAGAGCGGATGATGTCGTAGCGTGCGCGTGGCTTGAGGTATCGTTCGAGCAGGTACTCAAAGCCATCAAACTGCGGCTTCTCGCCCACAACGCCCTCGAGCACACGGCTCTCGCGCTGCAGTAGCTTAAGGCCGAGGAATGGGGCACCGAGCGAGCCTGTGATACAGATAAGGTCGTTCACCTTAGCACCGCTGCGGTAGACCACAGCCTCCTTCTTTGCACGGCCTACGGCGGTGATATGTATAACAAGTCCATTGACCGAGGCACTTGTGTCTCCGCCGACCATATCCACCTCTGCCTCGCGGCAGGCAAACTCAACGCCAGCGTAGAAGTCCTTGAGAAACTCAACCGAGATCTTCGACGACACAGCCACCGAGATAGTTATCTGCTCAGGTAGGGCGTTCATCGCTATAATATCGCTAATGCCCTTAGTCACAGCCTTATAGCCCAAGTGCTTAGGCGGGAAGTAGGTAAGGTCGAAGTCCACACCCTCAACCATAGTGTCTGTAGAGACAAGCATAGCGGTGCTCTTCGATGCCTCGATAACTGCGGCATCATCACCCACGCCCTTAATTGTACTCTTGCGCTTAGGTGCAAATGGCTCTGTAAGGTAGTCTATAAGCCCAAACTCGCCAAGCTCGGCAATCTCTGTTCGTCCTTTTATCTTGCTCATATTTACTCTTTTTTCGCGTTGTGACTTAGTGGTTGGTGGTGCGCTCAAATATAGAGTTGCACTTTAACCCACACAAATATAGTTATTTTTTTCTGAATCGAGATGGCTTTTTTCAATTTTATATCTCTTTAATATAGATAAAAGGGCGCATTTTTATTCCAAATAGTTTGAGAGATAGAAAATTTTCGCTTACATTTGTAGTAAGAACTACCATTATGTGTAGAATATAGTTAGGTATGGGTACAGCGGCTCAGCGTTATAGTAGTCTCTATTTTGAGAAAATTATCCGTCTTGCACAGGGTGGAGATGGGGATGCTGTGGCATATCTGCTTTATGAGGCCAAGTATCTTAACTATACATTTAACTATCATCTGCGCAAGTTGGCCGTCAAGTATTTCAAGTATGGCGCAAACGAGCAGTTTGACGACCTAATCAGCGATTTGTACATACTTTTGACAAATGATGACTTCCGCGCCATCAAGAGCTTCAACCGCGACAAGGTCGAGGGTGAGGAGGTGGTAAAGAAGATGTTCTTCAGCTGGCTGATGCTCACCGCTTCGCGTCGTTTTCACGCTGTATGGCATAAGTACTATTCACATCCGGAGAGCGACTGCTCAAAGGTGGTGGTATCTGTACCTGCGGAGGAGTGTACTATAGATGGTAGGAGCGAGGGTGCTATGTTGCGTGAGGCTATTTCGCGCCTTGAGAATGAAGAGTATCGCTTTGTTATGGAGGCGTGTCTGAAGGAGGGTGAACAGCGCAAGTCTAAGTTTGTGGCTAAGGCACTTACGGCGTGGCGTGCCGAGAGGGGTAATATGCACGAGGCGACAGAGTCGGATATAAACTGTATTAAGAGCCGTGCCTATGTGGTTCTTAGGCCAATATTGGCAGCGATGGACTTCCCGCGTCAGATGCGAAAGCAGGTGAAGAGCAAGCGTGCAGCACAGTAGTAATTGATTGTAAATAAAATAGATAGCTATGTCAGATATTGCCATTACAGACAACTTGTTGAGCCAGTATATAGCCGACTCGGCGACCCTCTCGTCAGAAGAGTTGGTCGCAGTTGAATGCTACCTGACTCAGCGACCTGAGGAGATTGCTATTTTGAAGAATATTCTCGATGCTATGAGCGATGAGGACTCATTGGCAGAGTTCACTGCTGTCAGCAATGTAAGTGATATAGATCTGGCCAGCTTTAGCGATGGTCGTGCCCGCGAGCTTATAGATGATATTCTGCAAGAGTATAGCGAGGAGGAGTTGTTTGCTCGCTTTGAGAGGGAGTGTGCTGAGCAGCGAGGAGAGGAGCTTGCTGCGCTTAACTTTGATAGTATAGATATTGTAGCAGAGAGCGATTCTGTTAAGAATATATCTAATAAATAGCTGAAAATAAACTACTAACCCAACTTAAATAGGCTATGTCTGCAAAAGTAAATAATAGCATAAGTACCCAGAATATATTTCGTAAGCGTAAGCAGTTTATGCGTCTGTGCGCTATTGCTATGGTTGAGGATTGCGCCATTAAGCAGAGCGAGCAGGTGGTGCTGGATGGTATATATTCCAAGATTTTCAGCGGCTGCGATGACAGTATGATAATGGAGGACTTGAAGGTTGCATTTCCTGATGTTGACGGCTCCTCGCCTGCGCTGCTCTATGGTGCGCTGTTGACAAACGATGAGTCTATGCGTCGCAGTATGTTTATGAATATTGACGCAATGAGCCTTGAGGAGGTTGCAGTTGAACTTAAGTATATTATCCAGGTGGTCAATGCCGATAATTCAGTAACAGACCGTGAGCGTGAGGCGTTCAGAGTGGTCTGCAAGCTCTTTAAAATAAAAGGCTCATATAAGCTGTGGAACGAGCTGTATAATATCTCGGCAGAGGAGCTTGATGGCAAGAAACTGCACCTTGTAAAGAAGAGCAAGGTCAATATCAACGACTTTAAGACTATCCGCAAGGCACTTGAGTTCTATAATATTCAGGGCCCGATTGTCGACGGTGTCTACCACGTGCTGCAGCGCGAGCTCACTTACGAGCGTGAGGATGTATATCGCAGCGACAAGAAGTGGTATCGTCTCTCGCTCTGGGCATTTGGCATTACTGCGCTTATAATATATGTTCTTGTAACATTCTGTAATGTTCATCACGGAAGCATTGCCCAAATGGCAATCTCGGTCAGCATCCCTATTATGATGATATCTATCGAGTGGCTTATATTTATGCTTGAGGAGTACGCCTTTAAGCACGAGGATAGTGCCGAGAGTAGGCATCACGGCAACTCTGTACTCGTGGTGCTTGTGGCGGCTGCCATTATTGCCGATGTGTGTATAGGTCTTATCGAACTGAACGGAGTGTTGACTCCTGGGGCTGTTACAGAGAAGGTCGCAAAGGCACTGCTGCTTGGTTGTATATGCTTCTTTATCGGTAAGTTTATAGATATGCATCGTGTGCAGAAGGCTATAGATATTAAGGATATGAAAAAGGTTGTAGATAATATTGAGCAGAGAATCCAAAAACAGAATAACGACTAACCTATGGCAGAATATACACAAGAGATAGAGCAGAACATTACCGCTCTGTTTAATAATATATCGCAGCGTCTGACAACTGAGGATATGGTGCGCGTTGAGCGTGCCTATCTGCTTGCTGCCGAGGCGCACTCAGAGCAGCGACGCAAGAGTGGTGAGCCATATATTATGCACCCGATTGCCGTTGCACGCATTATCGCTGAGGAGTTAGAGTTGGGTGCCAACCCGATTATTGCATCCTTCCTGCACGATGTGGTTGAGGATACCGACTATACTATCGACCAGATTCGTGAGCGTTTTGGTGACGATGTGGCCTTTTTGGTCGGTGCTGTGACTAAGCAGAAGAAGGCTAAGTATCAGCATAGCAAGCAGGTTGATAACTTCCGCCAGATTCTCGACTCTGTGAGCTTCGATATCCACGCGCTGCTTATCAAACTTGCTGACCGACTGCACAATATGCGTACGCTGAGCAGTATGCGTTCTGATAAGCAGATGAAAATCGCAGGTGAGACCGACTACTTCTACGCTCCGCTGGCAAACCGCCTCGGTCTGTATCACGTCAAGAGTGAGCTTGAGAACCTCTCGTTCCGCTACCGCTGTCCGCGCGAGTATAGCGAGTTGGAGAAGACCGTAGCCAATGATATTGAACTCAAACGCCCTCATATTGAGGCATTTATTGCCAAGATGGAGCAGATACTTGCCGACAAGGGACTTGTTGCCCGTACAGAGGTGAGGTATCGTCGTCCATATAGCATCTGGCGCAAGATGCAGGCAAAGCATTGCGACTTTAACCACGTGCCAGGTCGCCACTATATCCGTATAATCTATCCGCAGAGCGATATGTACTCGGAGAAGGAGTATGCCCTGCAGATATATGCAGCCCTTACCGACTACTTCAAGGAGCGTCCGGGCAGTGTGTCAAACTATATCAACGCCCCTAAGGAGAATGGCTACCAGTCGTTCCACGTCAAGCTGCTGCGTGAGCAGGGTGTGTGGGAGGAGATACATATCTCTTCAGAGCGAATGGTGCGCAACTCGCGTCTGGGATGTGCTGCCGAGCAGGCTGAGCATAATGTACATATGTGGCTCGATAAGCTCAAGGCTATCCTTCGAGCAGATACAGCAGTCAATGGTATTCAGTTTATGGAGGGTGTGACCTCGTCATTCTATAACGACGATATTATGGTCTTTACCCCGAAGGGACAGGGTATTATACTGCCGAAGAACTCGACAGCTCTCGACTTCGCCTTTGAGATCCATAGTGATATTGGTCGCTATGCCCACTATGCAAGAATCAATGGCCGATTGTGCTCTGTAAAAACACAGCTCAACCGTGGTGACTGCGTAGAGATTGGTACCGATGAGAATATCATCCCGCAGCCCGACTGGCTTAATGCTGTCAGGACATTCAAGGCCAAGCGTGCGCTGCACTCATTCTTCGCCGCACAGCCAAAGCTTGACTATGTGCGCTGTGAGCATTGCCACCCACTGCCTGGTGATGAGGTTGTTGGCTTTAAGGATGAGCAAGGTACAATAACTCTCCACAAGCGTGGTTGCGCTACGGCTATCAAGTTGGCCTCGGAGCAGGGTGACTCTATTGTCAACGACCTGAATATCTTTGCTGAGCGTGAGGATCTGCTCTACCCTGTGCGTATCCGCATTCGCGGTATTGATCGCTACCACCTGCTCTCTGATCTTATCTTCTGCATCACTGAGCAGCTACACCTCTCTATGAGCAGTATCGCAACAGAGACGGTTGACCATATCGGCGTCTGCACCATCGACTTTGCTATCCACTCGCTCAGTCAGCTGGAGAAGGCTATTGCCTCTATTGCAGCCATCGACGGCGTAGATGAGGTGTCACGAATCGATATTGAGTAGCAATTGTGTTGATTATAAAAATAGAGGGTTATCCGTCGGATAACCCTCTATTGCTTTGAGTAGCATATTACTTAAGAAGCTCCTCAATTGCGCGCTCAATGATAGCGTCCTTGCCTTCACGAAGCTCCTCGATGGTAGCTGTAACCTCGATATCTGGGGCAATACCATTCTCGATGTGCTGTTTGTTAACATCAAGGAGAACATTTGCAGGGAAGATTACAAACCAGCCGTTAGGCAGGATGTGTGTCATAGGCATTGCGCCACCACCACCTGTAATACCGCCAATCTGAGTCACCTTATCAGTGTGCTTAACAATGCTTGTGAACAGGTTAGCTGTAGAGTATACATCGCGGTTAGTGAGCAGCATAGTCTTCTTGTTTGTCCAATTGTGCTTAGGTGATGGAGTAACATAGATAGGCTTTGGCTCGGTAAAGTCGTTATGACCAATGCCGTTCTTCATTGCGTGGTAACCAACAAGGGTCTTGTTGTTGAAGAACATACCAGCCATTGAAATGCCGATCAGACCGCTACCACCTGGGTTGTTACGGATATCTAAGATAATGCCGTCAGCCTCCTTGGTCATAGCCTCAATATACTTGTAGTCGTTGTCTGCCCACTCATACTCAAAGTCTGAGTAGTAGATATATGCAAACTTACGACCATTGCGCTCAATCCATCCAAAGTTGGTGTTGCTGTTGATAGTGTGGAACATCTCTGTCACATAGTTCTTAACAGCTGCAGAGCTGTAGTTTACAGGGTATCTCTCACCATTCTCATCAATTTGGTAAGTATCACAGCTGTATCTCTTAAAGTTAGACTCCATCCAAACGTGACCATCACGAAGATGGTCAAGGGCAGTACAGAGGATGTTGAAGAACTCCTGCTCGGTTTTTGCAGCCTCAACGCGTGGGAGAAGCTCGTCGTGAACAGCCTTCCAATCGATATTCTTATAGTCGAGGTAGCAGTACTGCTCGTCAACCATAGTCCAAAATGCCTCGAAGTTACGCTTAAAATCGGTGTCCAATGTCTTAACAGTCTCGTACTTCTCACAAGATACGAGAGCTACAGTAGCCAAAAATAGTGTTATAAATATCTTTTTCATAGTATATGCTGATTAAAATTTACGACTTGATACGGCACTTCTCTTCAGGCTGACGAGGTCTACAGACAGACCAATCTTAAGCACTGTGTTTTTGCGGTAGTTCTGCAGCTGGTGTGCTGTCCAGTAGCGGTTGTAGAATCCAACACCGAAGCACAATGATACATTGCTGCGAAGGGCAAAGTCAATACCTACCTCACCGTTTGCACCCTGCATATTGTGGAATGATGAGAACTGAGCGTGCTTGTAGCCCTTTGTAGTAAGTGGGGAGTTTGGAAGAGACTCTACGAATGACTCGTAGCGACCATTTACAAACATAACACCGAGCAGTGGAGTAGATATATTGGCGTAGAGGTCAAGGCCGAACTTGTTGAAGTTCCAACCGTAGCGAATCTGCGCAGCGCCATAAATCTGAGTCTGCAGGTCAATGGAGAGTACATTGTTGATTGAGTGACCATTTATACAGCCGTTTAAGCCACCATATAGGTTGAGTGAACCACCCGCGCGAAGCTGCAGACGATCAAACAGTATCCAGTTGTAGAATAGTGCGTAGTCAACCTCATATGTCTGAACGGACATAATAGATGTACCTCCAGGGTTCACAAGACCACCTGTACCCAACATCTTGTGGTGCATATTACGCAGATGAGTGAGCGTAAGACGCCAAGAGAGGTGATCAGACTTGCGGAAGTAACGGCCGTGGATAGCCTCAAAGCCGTAAATTGTACCACTGTACTCGTGGTTGTTCAAGTAGTGGTTAGCGAAATTTGCTTCACCGGTGAACAGTGACCACTTAGATGTTACAGGCTTTCTGTTTGTTAAAGCCTCACTTGATTGGCACTCAGAAGCAAAGGTTGCTACCTCTGTCTGCTGTGCAAATGCAAGAGTTGCACCTGCTACAACGAGCAGGAGAAGGGTAATTAATCTCTTCATTTCTTTAAATTGTTTGTTATTTGTAGTTAAATTTTTCTTGTAGGTTCTGTTAGAAAAATGGAAGCACAAAAAATAGATATATTTTTCTATTTGGCAATTTTTTTAGTCAAATTTCAATGGACTTTTACTTTTTATAAACGAAAATAAAAAGCACCCCAAAAGGTGCTTTTATATAAATGACATATATACAAAATGTCATCAACCGATGACTTCTGTATTACTCAATATGCTTGATCTCTGCTGCGATGCGCTCGAAGACCTCCTCGATAGTTCCGAGGCTTGGAACGGCAACATACTTGCCCTGAGCGCGGTAGTAATCGGCAACGATAGCTGTCTGCTGGTTGTAAACAGAGATGCGGTTGCGAATAACATCCTCCGATGCGTCGTCGGCACGACCTGAGTCCTTGCCGCGGAGCAAAATTCGGCGAACAAGCTCCTCCTCGGGTACATCCATATAGATCATAACATCTACATCATCACCCATCTTCTTGAGCATAGCATCGAAAGCCTCTGCCTGAGCAGTTGTGCGTGGGAAACCGTCGAAGATAGTACCCTTAATATCCTTATTTTCAGCAAGGTAGCTCTCGACCATACCGATAACGACGCTATCAGGTGCAAGCTCACCACGGCTGATATACTCCTGCATCTGCTTGCCAAGCTCTGTCTGAGCCTTTATCTGTGAACGAATAATCTCACCTGTTGAGATGTGAGACAGACCAAACTTCTTCTCTAAAAGCTCTGACTGGGTGCCCTTACCGCAACCAGGAGCTCCAAATAATACTACATTAAGCATAACCTAAATCGTTATAATTATATGTCGCAAAGTTAGTAAAAATTTTCAAAAATGTCCTAAAAAACAAAAAAAATACGAGTCGGCACCTCTGCAGACCCCTATTTTAGTATATTATTTAGATGTGTAAGGCTTAATTACGCCACGCTGAGATGAGCGGATAAACTCAATCAGATAATCTCTCTCTGCCGACTGTGGCACCTGAGCCTCAGCCTCGTTGCAGGCATTGAGGTAGTTCATACCACTCTGGAAGAGGATGCGGCAGGTCTTGTTCAGACTTTCGAGCTGCTCCTCGGTAAAGCCGCGACGCTGAAGACCGATGCGGTTAAGGCCAGCGTAGCTTGAGGTGTCGCTGCGAACGGTGATATATGGCGGAACATCCTTAGAGAGTAAGCAACCGCCCTGAAGCATTACGTGGTCGCCAATCTTTACCCACTGGTGAATAGCGCAGTGTCCGCCGATAACTACCCAGTCGCCAACCTCAACCTCGCCCGCAAATGAGCAACGGTTTGCAACTACGCAGTGGCTACCGATAACATCGTCGTGAGCAACGTGTACATATGCCATAAAGAGGTTGCCGTTACCAATAACGGTCTTACCACGAGAGGCTGTACCACGGCTGATGGTTACATACTCGCGGATATCGTTGTCGTCACCAATCTCGGCAGTGGTCTTCTCGCCACGGAACTTAAGATCCTGAGGCAGACAAGAGATAGAGGCTGCAGTGTGAATCTTACAACGCTTACCGATGCGTGCGCCGTCGTGAATAACTGCGCCTGGGCCAATCCAGCAATCGTCGCCGATAACTACATCGCCGGCAATATATGCAAAAGGTTCTACCGTTACATTGTTTCCAATCTGTGCATCTGGATGCACATATGCAAGTGGACTAATCATTGTTTGAAAGTTTGTAGTTGTTATGCTATTTAATTATTACTTATTCTTAACAATCTGAGCCATCAGCTCGGCCTCGCAAACCAGCGTACCACCGACAAATGCCTTGCAGACCATAGAGGCAATGCCGCGACGCACAGGTGAGGCCAGCTCGCACTCAATCTGCAGAGTGTCGCCTGGGGTTACCTTATGCTTGAAGCGTACATTGTCTATTCTGAGGAAGTAGGTCGAGTAGCTGGCATCCTTATCCTCAACCTGACTGAGAACAAGCAGACCACCCACCTGAGCCATAGCCTCGACAATCATCACGCCTGGCATAACAGGCTCCTCAGGGAAGTGACCCTGGAAGAAAGGCTCGTTCACAGTGATGTTCTTCACGCCACCGATAGATGTGCCGTCGATGTGGAAGATGCGATCAACCATAAGGAATGGATAGCGGTGTGGTAGCATCTGCTGAATCTCGTTGATATCGTATACAGGTGCTACGCGAGGGTTGTACTTGAAGCGTGGCTTGATGCCCTCACGGCGAATGGTCGCCTGAATCTGCTTCATAAACTCTGTATTGGCAAAGTGTCCTGGACGGGTAGCCCATACACGTCCCTTAATTCTCATACCCAGCAGCGCAAAGTCGCCAAGCAGGTCGAGCAGCTTGTGACGCGCCAGCTCGTTATTTGCACGCAGCTCGAGGTTGTTCAGATAACCGCCTGTTACGCGAATATCCTCCTTGCCGAAGATGCTCTTCAGGTGGTTCAACTGCTCGTCAGATACAGGATTCTCAACAACAACAATAGCGTTGTCAAGGTCACCGCCCTTGATAAGGTTCATCTTAAAGAGTGGCTCTAACTCGTGGAGGAATACAAATGTGCGGCAAGGTGCAATCTTAGATGCGTAGTCATCCTCAGGCACAAGCACTGCATACTGATTGCCAACCACCTTAGAGTTGTAATCTACGTGAACAGATACCGAAAACTCCTCATCTGGGTAGAGGACAATAGCCACACCCTTCTCTGGAATGGTGTATACCTGCTTCTCGCGCACCTCGTAGTAGCGACGCTCAGCAGCCTGCTCAACAAGACCTACGCTGGCAATACCCTCGGCATAAGCCTTAGCCGAACCGTCCATAATAGGGGTCTCGGTGTTGTCAATGTCGATAAGCGCATTGTCGCAACCCATAGTCCACAGCGCAGACATAATATGCTCGATGGTGCTGATTCTCACACCGTCAATCTCGATAGTAGTACCACGAGAGGTATCGGTTACATATTCGCAAAGTGCAGGTATGATTGGCTGACCCTCAAGGTCTACGCGACGAAAAACAATGCCGTGATCTGCCGGGGCAGGGTTTACTGTCATAGTAACCTTTACGCCGGTATGCAGACCCTTGCCCGAGAAGGTAAGTGGGGCCGCAATGGTCTGCTGCTTTGTGTTAGATGCTGTTGTCATAACAATTATATAAATTTATGGGTACAAATATAGTAAAATTTCGGAAAATCTACTACATTTGTGGTGATAAAACCATACTTGCAATTAATGGATAATAATCAAGATACTAAAAAAGCGACAAATACGACATCGGATGTTGCTCCAAAGACGCCTCAGCGTCCGCGCCGAAAACCTATGCGATTGCCCTTTGATAATCGTAAGGAGGATATTGGCACTTGGGCATATAAACACCGTATCGGTTTGTGCGTAACACTTATAATATACCTTGTCATCGGCATCGGTTTCTTCGCCTCAAAGATTGTGGTGGGTCGCAAGATGTCTCAGCAGGGTATGTATATCGACTTGCAGGATCTTGAGATGCTCGAGCGTGAGCGTGATCGCCTTGCTGAGGAGGTGCGTCGTGCCAACCAGAAGATTGATTGGAGCAAGATTAGCAACACCTCGTCAAATGAGAATGCGCTGAACGAAAACCTTACCGATGACCGCGGTACAAACACCTCTGCCCTTAATGAGGATGCCGAGGCTGTTGAGGCGCGTATGCGTGCCAATCGTGACGCTTACGAGAAGGGTCTGCGCGATGCTAAGCGTGCGGGTGAGCGCGATGATGAGAGTGATAATAACGCAGATAAAGGTAGTAAAAATAGCGACAAGAAGGTTAAGGGAAGTGTTACGGTCTCCTTCTCGTTTAAGGACCCGGTGCGTTACTCGCGCCACCTTGTTAAGCCGGCCTACCGCTGTGAGGGCGGTGGCGAGGTTGTCGTTATCGTCGGTATAGACCGCGCCGGCAAGGTTCTTTATGCCTTCGTAGAGTCGGGTGGTGACGACTGTATGCGCCAAACTGCAGTTGCCGCCGCTAAGGGCTCGCGCTTTGATCACAACAACGATGCTCCAAAGCAACAGGAGGGTAAGATTACCTATATCTTTATCCCTCAATAGTTTTATCGTAATGGCGGCACGGCTACTTCCGCTAACCAAAATACAACAAAGGAACAGACGCTAAAAACCTAAAGATAACATAAATGGAAAACAACCAATCACTGTTAAAAGATGTCGTGATTCGCTTTTCGGGCGATTCTGGCGACGGAATGCAGCTTACCGGAACGCTCTTCTCTGAGACTTTAGCGCTTGCAGGTAATGCTATTTCAACATTTCCTGACTATCCGGCAGAGATTCGTGCCCCACAGGGTACGGTAGCGGGCGTATCTGGCTTCCAGGTTCACTACGGCTCGGCGATGGTCAACAATCCTGGAGATAAGTGCGATGTACTTGTGGCGATGAATCCTGCTGCCCTCAAGGCAAATGCGCAGTTCCTCAAGCAGGATGCGACAATTATTCTTGATGGCGACTCGCTGACTGCCGACAATCTTGCAAAAGCGACTTTTGCAACAGATGATCCTATTGCAGAATTAAACCTCGAGGGTCGCAATGTTATCATTGTTCGCATCACTTCGATGACTCGTGAGGCTCTTGCTGACAGCACTTTGGATAATAAGTCGAAGGTCAAGTGTAAGAATATGTTTGCACTTGGTATCTGTCTCTACATCACCGATCGCGCAACTACTCACGCTCACGACTACATTAATGCCAAGTTTGGCAAGAAGAATCCTGCCGTAGCCGAGGCTAATAACTTGGTTATCGAGGCAGGATATAATTATGCAGCTAACAACCACCTCTCGCACAATGCCTATGCCGTAGAGCCTGCAGGTCTTCCAAAGGGTAAGTATCGCACTATCAATGGCAATGTCGCTACTGCGTGGGGCTTTATCGCAGCAGCAGAGAAGAGTGGTCGACCTCTCTTCTGTGGTTCATATCCTATCACCCCTGCAACCGTTATTCTTGAGGAGCTGGCAAAGCATAAGAGTCTGGGTGTCAAGACCGTACAGGCGGAGGATGAGATTGCCGGTATCTGTACCGCTATCGGTGCTGCCTATGCCGGTAACTTTGCCGTGACCACTACATCGGGTCCAGGCCTGTCGCTCAAGAGTGAGGCTCTTGGCCTTGCTGTTATGGCAGAGCTGCCACTTGTTGTTGTTGATGTTCAGCGTGGAGGTCCATCTACAGGTCTGCCAACAAAGACAGAGCAGAGCGATCTGCTTCAGGCACTCTATGGCCGCAATGGTGAGTGCCCTGTGCCTGTTATCGCCGCTTCATCATCAAGCGACTGCTTTAAGTATGCCTTTGAGGCTTCTAAGATAGCTATGGAGCATATGACCCCTGTAATTCTGCTCACTGATGGCTTTATTGCCAACTCGTCTGAGGCGTGGGCTATTCCGCAGATGGCAGATATGCCTGCTATCGTGCCTCCTGTGGCTGTTGCGGGTGAAGGTGACTTTATGCCGTATAAGCGCGATGAGCGTCTGGTGCGTAGCTGGGCATTCCCTGGTACTGCAGGTCTTGAGCATCGCATTGGTGGTCTGGAGAAGCACGCTGCTACGGGTAACATCTCATACGATCCTGCTAACCACGCCAAGATGGTAGCTACCCGCGCTGCTAAGGTTGCAGCCGTTGTTGAGGATCTCCCACTGCAGAGCGTCGAGGGTGATGCTTCGGGTGAGCTGCTTGTTGTGGGCTGGGGCGGTACTCGCGGACACCTTGCCTCTGCCGTTGCCGCTATGCGTGAGCAGGGTAAGAGCGTCAGCCACTGCCACCTGAACTATATCAATCCGCTGTCAAAGAATCTGGCCGAGATCTTCGCATCGTACAAGCGTATTGTTGTCTGCGAGCTCAATAATGGTCAGGCAGCATCATACCTGCAGGGAGTATTCCCGCAGTTTAACTTTGAGCGATACAACAAGGTTGAGGGTCAGCCATTTAATGTTGCAGAGCTTGTAAATGTGTTTAACGAAAAACTGAACTAAACTATGGCAGAGTATAAATATACACCCGAAAATTTCAAGTCAGACCAGCAGGTAAAGTGGTGTGCCGGTTGTGGTGACCACGCAGTGCTCAACTCTGTACAGCGCGCTCTGCCCGAGGTGGCAGATGCACTCGATAAACCACACGAGAAGTTCGTATTTGTATCAGGTATCGGCTGCTCGTCACGCTTTATATACTATATGAAGACCTTCGGCTTCCACACTATCCACGGTCGTGCCGCTGCTGTTGCTACAGGCGTGAAGGTGGCAAATCCTGACCTGTCGGTGTGGGTATGCTCAGGTGATGGCGATAGCCTTGCTATCGGTGGTAACCACTTCATCCACGCCCTGCGCCGCAATGTCGACCTAAATATCATCCTCTTTAATAACGAGATCTACGGCCTTACTAAGGGTCAGTACTCGCCAACCACCAAGCTGGGTATGGTCACCAAGACCTCTCCTTATGGTACCGTTGAGAATCCATTCAACCCGGGCGAGCTGGCTATCGGCGCTAAGGGTACATTCTTTGCCCGTACCGTCGACGCTGAGGTTATGCTCACTAAGGAGCTGCTTGTTGAGGCTGCAAAGCATCGCGGAACATCTGTCGTTGAGGCTCTTGTTAACTGTATGATTTTCAACAACAAAACCCACGCATCATTTGCAGCAGATAAGGCTACCCGCGCAGAGAATACTATCACCCTGCGCCACGGTGAGAAGATGCTCTTTGGTAAGGATAATAACAAGGGTCTCGTTCTTGAGGGTCTGAAACTTAAGGTCGTAACCGTAGGCGAGGATGGCTATACTATCGATGATATCCTCACCCACGACGCACAGTGCAAGGATACTACCCTGCATTGTATGCTTGCTGCTATGCGCTTCCCTGAGTACCCTGTAGCCCTCGGTATCATCCGTAATGTCGATGAGCCTTGCGTCTACGATAACGAGGTAGCTCTCCAGGTTGAGGCTGTTAAGGAGAATAGCAAGATTAAGTGCGTTGATGACCTTCTTAACTCTGGCGAAACCTTCACTTTATCGTAATAGTGGGGCATCTACTTCCGCTAACCCAAATAAACAGCAAAGGGCAGTACGCTTAGTACAGCCCTTCGCTGTTTTTTGTGCCGAGCGTTGTACCTGCCCCACTATTACGATAAAGTGCGGTGCAAGGATTCAGCGGCGGCTGATCGCGGGTATTTCTTGTCGAGCGTTGTACCTGCCCCACTCTGACGATAAAGTGCGGTGCAAGGAAGTGGCTTTTGAATTTTTCTGCGTTAGCTATGAAACCCATTTATTTGGTGCACCCGGAGCAAAGGAACTTTGCGACCAAGCCTCCCCTCTGAGGGGAGGTTTGGAGGGGTTGTCAATATTTTATATTTTTTAGGCATCAGCGTTTTCGGATTTGGATTTACCACCGAAGGTGGTACAAGAAAATAGAGCCTACACTCAAGCTCGCTTGAAAGTGTAAGGCTCTATTTGCTTGTAATAGCCGTAGACTATCCCAAATCCGCAATGCGTAGAAGCAAAACGGAGTTTTGCCGAAAGTTTTTGGTGCCGCTTTTTTCAAAAAGGGGCAGTTCTATGTGCAAACCCACACGCGCCAACCTAAATCATCTCCTCGTAGCGGGCGATAGGGGCACTATCGAGGCTTGAGAGTTCGCCACGCAGGTAGCGGTAGTAGCCGGCTACGGCGATCATTGCGGCATTATCGGTAGTAAACTTAAGCTCGGGTAGGAAGGTGCGCCAATGACGCTTAGCACCTTCAGCCTCGATGCGGGTGCGCAGTGCTGAGTTAGCCGATACGCCGCCGCCCAGAGCGATGTCCTTAATGCCATACTGCTTAGCGGCCTTGATGAGCTTGTCTACGAGAATATCTACTACGGTGTGGAGCAGGGCGGCACATAGGTCTGTCTTATTCTGCTCGATAAAGTCGGGGCACTCTGCCACATTGTCGCGCAGGGTGTAGAGGAATGAGGTCTTGAGTCCTGAGAATGAGTAATTTAAACCCTCTACGCGAGGCTTGGCAAATTTAAATGCATCTCTATTT
Source organism: Alistipes sp. (assembly GCA_045654345.1). Lineage (GTDB taxonomy): Bacteria > Bacteroidota > Bacteroidia > Bacteroidales > Rikenellaceae > Alistipes. The sequence continues at coordinate 19,708 of JAZOND010000023.1, forward strand.
CCCTCCTTAGCCAATCGGTCGATAATCGGGCCACCAGGGTACGGTAGTCCCATAACCTTGGCGCACTTGTCAAGAGCCTCACCTGCAGCATCGTCAATAGTAGTGCCGACAATCTCCATCTTATCGGGTGCCTCTACCTTGACAATCTGGGTATGGCCTCCGCTGACCAGCAGACAGAGGAATGGGTATGACGGATGTGGCAGCTCTCGGTCGGGCAGGTCTACGAAGTGAGAGAGGATGTGTCCGTGTAGATGGTTTACCTCGACCATAGGTATATTATTGGCGATAGATAGCCCCTTAGCAAATGAGGTGCCGACCATCAGTGAGCCGAGCAGACCCGGGCCACGGGTAAATGCAATGGCATCGACCTTGTCTATAGATACGCCAGCCTCCTTGAGGGCGGTATCTACCACAGGGACAATGTTTTGCTGGTGTGCGCGTGATGCCAATTCGGGAATTACACCGCCATACTTCTCGTGTACAGCCTGCGAAGCGATGACGCTTGAGAGCAGAGTTGTGTTCTTTAGTACCGCTGCAGAGGTGTCGTCACACGAGGACTCTATGCCTAAAATAATAATCTCATCCATTTTTGCTCAATATTCTGCAAAATATTCAAAAAATAGTACTATCTTTGTAAGTTATAAAATATAACTTAAAGGATATTCCGTGCGCAAAGTTACGAAAATATTTACAAAGATAGTATCAACAGTGATTTTATTGTTGGTACTGATGCCCGTTTTGGGTACTTTGTTGCTCTCGATGCCGGGGGTGCAGAATCGTGCTGTGCGTATGGCAACGGCTTTTGCGTCGGATAAGTTGGGTACCAAGGTGAGTATTGACCATATTACTATCGGTATGCTCAATAGGGTAAAGGTGCGTGGTTTCTATGTCGAGGATATGGATGGCGATACACTGCTCTATGCGGGCTCGGTTATGGCGCAGCTTGGCTCAATACCTGGTCTGAGTGATGAGTTTATAATCACTACAGCTCGTGCAGAGGATGTTATTTTCAATCTGCGTGAGACTACGCGCGGGGTGATGAATATCAAGGAGGTGACCGATAAGATGGTCAATCCTGAAAAGAAGGCCAAAAAGCCGTTTGTGCTCAGAATCCTCTCTCTTGATGCAGATAGCCTCGACTTTAGTTTGCGTCGTTTACAGCCTCGCAGGCCAGAGTTTGGTTGGGATTATAGTGATATGCATATGTCGCAAATCAGTGCGCATATCGACAACTTCTTTGTAGATGACGGTGCTGTGGGTGGTGATATTGGCTACCTTAAGTTTGTCGAGAAGAGTGGTTTTGTGCTCGATAAGCTGTCGGGCTACTTCTGTGTAGATAAGGGTAAGATTAATCTGAAGGATTTGACAATTATCTCGGGCGATACTCAGCTCAACGCACCTATTGCAGCCATTACGGGTGAGGATTGGCTTGTTTATCAGGACTTTATTCGCAATGTTAGGCTCGATATAGATGTTGTAAATAGCTGTGTGAGCAGTGATATGGTGGGCTACTTCGCCCCTACGCTGCTGCGTTGGGATACCCGACTGACTGATGCTACGCTCTCTATGCACGGTACGGTTGCCGACTTTGTTGGTAAGATTGACCACCTGCGCTTGGAGGATGGCGGTGTGCTGAAGGCTCAGGCGCGCATTCGCGGCCTTGCCAATGTAGATCGCACCAACTTTAATGTAGATGTGCAGCGCGCAGACCTCACAACCCCTGAGTTTGTTAAGCTACTCCATAATATTGCCCACCTGAACATCCCTGATGGTGTTAAGGATATTGCCAATCGCACCGATCGCGTGAATATCAAGGGTAAGTTTAAGGGGCGCATATCGTCGTTTGAGGCTGCCGCTGATGTGGTATTGGCAAGTGGTGGTCAGTTGGATATGGCGTGCACTATGCGCACCGAGGAGCAGGGTCGCGTGGTTGTGGCGTCGCTTGTTGCCGACTCGCTCAATGTCTCAAAGCTGATAAATAACGCCTCTCCAATATCTACCAACTTTAGCACTAAGGCTACAGCAGTCTTTGGCGACCAGACTGAGGCTGAGATTAGCGGTAAGATTGATCATCTGCTGTTTAATGATTATAACTATGGCAATATCTCATTCGATGGTGGCCATAGTGATGGTATGTCAACCGTAAATGTGGGTGTTAATGACAAGAGTGTCAGGGCGCACATCCAGGCTGCGATGACCAAGGATGCTGACGATGTTCCTATATATAATGCTGTGGCAAATGTCGATAGGGTAGACCTCCACGCCATTAATGTCAACCGCCGTGATAGCGTGGCGTTAATCTCGGCACGCCTATCTGTTGAGGCTCAGGGTCATAGTATTGATCAGATGGATGGCCAGCTGAGTATTGCCGATGCCAAGTATACCTATAACGACACTACGGTGGAGTCCGACCTTGTTAAGCTGACTGTCGACAGTAACGAGGATATTCGCCAGATGAGCCTGTCGTCCGACTTCGCCGATGCGCTGTTTGAGAGCCGCAGCTCGTATAAAGATGTGGTGTCGTATATCTCGACCCTTATGGCTCGTTACCTGCCTCAACTCTATGATAATAAGACTCTTGACAGCATCGAGAGCAAGGAGGAGGAGATGAAAAATAGCGTGGCACTGCTCTCTGTGACAACCAAGGATATATCGCCACTGCTTGACTGCTTTGTTGAGGGCGTTGAGGTGGCTCCGCAGACCTCGCTGAAGCTGTATATGGATCCTGCAGCCAATAAGTTTGTTATGCGCGGTAAGTCGGAGTGCGTTGAGCGTTATCCGTACCTGGCCTCTAACCTGCAGATTAACGCAACCAATCAGGGTGACTCTCTAGTGATGAATATCGGCTCGTCAGAGCTGTGGGCGGGAGCTATGCGCCTCTCGGAGTTTAATCTTCACGGTGGAGCAAAGGATAATAACTTTGAGGTGTCGGGCGAGTTTGCCGATACGCTGCATAATATACGCGGTAATCTGGCGGCTAAGGCGCGTGTATCTCGTCGTGACGGTATGCGTCATCTGTCGGTGAATATTTTACCGTCTAAGTTGGGAAATAGAGATCGTGAGTGGCGAATAACCTCCGCAGGTATTGAGGTAGACTCGTCACGCATAGATGTCAACGACCTTAGAGTATACAACACAGCCGAGGATCAGAACCTGCGTATTGATGGTGTGGCCTCACGCTCAAAGAACGACTCTCTGCGTCTGGAGCTGAAGAACTTCTCGCTGGCTCCATTTGCGCAGTTTGCCGAGCGTATGGGCTATAATATCTCTGGTCGTACAAATGGATATGTTACGGTCAGTTCGGCACTTAAGGATACGCGCATAGATGCCAATGTAGACCTTGACTCTATATATGTCAACTCGCTCCCTATTTCGGATCTTAAGCTCTCGTCACGCTGGGACTTCGGTCGCTCGCGTGCAAAGCTCTCTGTGACAACAGCAGCTACGGGTAAGGAGGTGGCGCGAGGCTACTACTTCCCGTCGCGTGCCCGATACTATGCGCAGATACTCGCTGATGGTATAGATATGTCGCTGCTTGACCCTCTGCTCTCGGGCGTTCTTAAGGATACGGGAGGTAAGGCAAAGGTTGACCTGACACTTACGGGTGAGCGTAGCGATGCCAGCCTCAATGGCGAGATTGTAGCCTCCGATCTGAGAACTACGCTTGACTATACCAAGTGTACATATACAGCTCCAACGGCGCGAATGACCGTCAAGGATAATAAGTTTATTATGCGCGATGCAACCATCTATGATAAGGATAAGCATAGCGGATTGCTCAGCATAGACCTTAGCCTTGACCATCTGTCAAACATTGAGTACTCTGTTCGTGCCAAGTTTGACAATATGCAGGTGCTTGGTACCACTAAGCGCGATAACGAGATGTTCTACGGCACTATGTATGCCTCGGGAGATGTGCTTGTTAAGGGCGATAAGGCTGGTGTGAAGATGGATATTACCGCCGTCTCGGCTGCTAACTCTAAGTTCTTTATGCCGCTGTCAAATAAGAGTAATATCTCCTATGCCGACTTTGTGACCTTCGCCAGACCGACGGCAGTTGATCCCACTAACTATCTGGTACGCAAGAAGATGATGTTTGAGCGTCGCCAGAAGCAGCGTACAGCCTCGGGTGGCGGTATGGATATAGAGCTCTCGCTCGATGTGCGCAACAATACGGAGGTGCAGCTTGTTATCGACCCTACGGTGGGCGATATTATCAAGGCTACGGGTAACGGATTGCTCAATATGCGAATAAATCCGAGTGCCGATATATTTGAGATGTATGGTATCTATACTATCGACGAGGGTAGCTATCTGTTTACGCTGCAAAATATTATCAATAAAAAGTTCGTTATAGAGAAGGGATCTTCTATACAGTGGACGGGTGAGCCGCTTGATGCGCTGCTCAATATTATGGCGGTATATAAGATTAAGACCTCGCTCCAGCCACTGCTCGAGGGCTATGTAGATACCTCGGTGCCTTCGCGTGCGGTACCTGTAAATTGTATCATCAATCTGACAGACCGACTGACCAAGCCAACCGTGGGCTTTGATGTGCAGGTGCCAAGTGCCGATGCAAGTATGCAGACCGTTATTGCCAATGTACTTAGCACCCCTGAGCGTCGCTCGCAGCAGTTCCTCTATCTGCTGATAGCCAACTCGTTCCTCTCGGACTCTTCTACCGAGGCATCCTCGATTGGAGTGTCAAGTGCGGCGGTTACGGGCTTTGAGCTGCTCTCAAATCAGTTGAGTAACTGGCTCTCTTCGGAGAGTTCAAATATCGTGCTACGATATCGTCCAAAGACCGAGCAGATGATGAGTGATGAGGTAGATTTTGGCTTCTCGCAGGGTCTGCTGGGAAATAGACTGCTCATTGAGGTTGAGGGTAACTACCTTGTCGATAAGTCACAGGTGGTCAATGCCACATCCTCATTTACGGGCGAGGCATATGTCACTTGGCTTATAGATCAGGCAGGAACATTGCGCCTGAAGGGCTTTACACATACTATCGACCGCTTTGACGAGAATCAGGGTCTGCAAGAGACGGGTCTGGGTATCTACTTCAAAGAGGACTTTGAAAATGCTAAAGACCTCAAGGCCAGACTCTCAAGCCGCTTCTCGCGTCGTAACCGCAAGATTGAAGAGGATGGGCCAAATACCTCGCGCCAGCAAAATGAGGTTGTAAGCGAGGCTATGGAGTCAATGGCTGACGGCTTTGATGCTCCGCCAATGGAGGATATGATGGATAACTACGATTAGAATAGGGATAATTAACTCAAAAACTTTAATAAAACTATGAATTTCACACTTTTACAGGCATCTGCAACAGCAGAGCAGGTTACTGAGGCAGGTCAGATGAGCCTCTGGCAACTTTTTAACAGCGGTGGCTGGCTTATGTGGGTACTTCTCGCTCTGGGAGGTGTTACCATCTTTATCTTCGTAGAGCGATTCTTGGCTATTCGCAAGGCATCAAAGGGTATGAATATGGGCTTTATGAACCGTATTCGTGACGCTATCTCTGATGGCAATATTCGTGCCGCAGTAGAGATGTGCCGCAAGAGCAATACACCTATTGCTCGTATGGTAGAGAAGGGTATCGAGCGTCTTGGTCGCCCTATGGCAGATGTGCAGAGCGCAATCGAGAATGTGGCAAACCTTGAGGTTTCGCGCCTTGAGAATGGCCTTCCATTCCTTGCAACTATCGCCGGTGGTGCACCAATGATCGGTTTCTTGGGTACCGTTATGGGTATGGTGCAGACCTTTATGGATATGTCTGCCGCAGGTGGTACCGTAGATATGGCACTGCTCTCAAGTGGTATGTATGTGGCAATGATTACCACTGTAGGTGGTCTGCTTGTAGGTATCCCTGCATACTTCGGCTATAACTACCTCGTTGCAGCTATCGAGAAGCTTGTATTCCGTATGGAGGCAAACTCTATCGCCTTTATGGATATTCTTAACCAACCGGTACAGAAGTAAACTATGGCAATTAAGAAAGGTTCAAAGGTAGATAAGTCCTTCTCTTCATCGGCAATGACAGACTTGATGTTCTTGTTGCTCATCTTTATGATTATCGCAACCACACTCATCAATCCTAATGCCCTGAAGCTGATGCTGCCAAAGAGTAGCAACCAGCTCAAAGATAAGGCGATTACTACCGTATCTATACAGAAAGCCCCTGCAGGTTATAACTACTATGTCGAGTTAGACCGCGTTCAGGGCATTCCGGGTGTCGAGGCTGCTCTTAAGGAGCGTCTGGCAGGTCAGACCGAGCCAACGGTTTCTCTCCACTGCGACAAAACCGTCGCTGTAGACGAGGTTGTCAAGGTGATGAATATTGCCAAGGATAATGATTACCGATTAATTCTCGCCACCCAACCTTAATTTTGTTGTGATAGCGGCACAACTACCTCCGCTAACATTTTTCTTGCCAATGGTAAATACGCTTAGTATGTCCCATCGTCTCGAAAAATGCCGAGCGTTGTATTTGTACCACTCTGACAACAAAACAGTTTTTTGATGTGAAAAGGCATCATTTGCTTCCTTCCTCGTTCTTGCCTTGAAGGTCACATACGCATAGTATGCTCCCTCCAAGCCAAAAACGAGAGCGTTGCAACTACTACCTTTTGACAATAAAACGGTTTTGTAGTGAAAAGGCAGCATTTGCGGTCTTTTGATACCAAAATAGTGCAATGATTAGGCAGAGGGCATAAGCCCCCAATACCAAAAGCCAATGACAACTAAACATTATGCAATTATAGCCACTATACTCTACGCTGTGGGTGTTGCCTTAGCGATGCTCTATGGTGTGGTGCATATAGATATGCAGCCTGAAAAGGAGGCTAAGTTGTTTGTGGAGTTTGTAGAGCCCGAGCCGGAGATATCATCCGAGTCGGCAGCAACTCCTGCGCCCGATGAGGCTCCGCAGCACGAGCAGGTGGCCGATGCAGACAGCTCAGAGCAGGCTGATGGTTCAGCTCCTGTTACGCAAACAGTTAATCCGCGTGCGCTGTTTCGTATGAATCAGGGTGGAGCAGACGAGCCTGAGGATAGCGGCAATCCTTACGCTCAGCAGGGTAGTGATGATACGGCCAAGGGTAGTGGCTCGGGGCTTAATCCTATTGGTACAGATATGCTTGATGAGGGTCTGCAGGGTCGTGGTCTTGTTGGCTCGTTGCCTATGCCTGCCTATCCTGCGGGAAATCGCGGTGGTAAGGTGGTTGTTCGCGTGTCGGTGGATAAGGATGGTGTTGTTACCTCTGCGACATATGAGCCTAAGGGTTCAACAACCTCTGACTCGGCGTTGGTTGATGCGGCTATTAAGGCGGCGAAGCGTGCCAAGTTTACGGTAAGTACAGCCTATGTGCAGGGAGGTACTATAACATATGTGTTCAAACTCAAACAGTAGTGGCTATGAGAAGATTATTTGCTATTTGTCTGTGTGTGGTTTTGTGTGGTATAGCAGCGGCTCAGAGTGACTCAAAGGCGGTAGAGTCGGCTATTTCGTTTGATAAGAAGGAGTATAACTTTGGCGATGTAAAGCGCGAGAAGAGAGACTATACTTGTACCTTCATCCTTGAGAATAAGGGCGCAGAGCCGCTGGTGTTGCTTAGTGTAAACACCTCCTGCTCGTGCCTTAAGGCAAGCTATACTCGTCGTCCGCTTAAGACAGGTCAGAGCAGTGTTATAACGATGACCCTCGAGGCTGCCAAGATGGATTTGGGACTATTTCATCGCGTGGTTGAGGTGCATACAAATCAAGGTGTGGCTTATATCACGGTCAGAGGCAACTCGGTGACAAAGTAATCGGGTAAGATAAAAGTAGCGAGCAGTCAATTGACTGCTCGCTATTGTTTTTAATAATTCAAGAAGAACACTATCGCTGTGAAGTGACAACCTACCGCAATGTTGATCATCAGATGCCATACCAGATGGTGAAACTTAAAACCCTTCTTGGCATAAAACCACGCACCCAAGGTGTAGAATAGTCCGCCTGCGGCAATCAGCACCAATAACGGGATAGATGCGTTGCGAAGGAATAGCGGGAAGAAAAAGACGATAGTCCAGCCCATAATCAGATATATCGTAAGGCTTATGGCCGGTATCGAGCGACGCGATAGCGACTTGTAGAATATACCAAAGAGCACCATTGCCCACTGCACCGCCACAATGGTAATTCCCTGCCAGCCGCCTATTACAGTCAGCGCAATGGGGGTGTATGAGCCAGCAATGGCTACATAGATAAAGATGTGGTCGAGAATGTGGAAGATATCCTTGTGTCGTGATTCAGGCTCCATAGAGTGGTAGAGCGTCGAGGCGAGAAACATTAGAAAAATAGATATTACAAATATCGAAATGCCTATTGCCGACTCAATATTGTTGCCTACGGCGTGTGTGTAACCCCATAGCGTGGCAAATGGAAGTGCTAAAAGAGTCAGACACGACATCACACCGTGCGATACAGCGTTGGCAATCTCCTCGCCAAATGTGGGAATGTATTTGCTAATTTTCATCTTTGCCTGTTTTTTTGTTTGCGCAAAGGTAGTAATTTTTTTTGGTTTTTGGTGTTTGATTTTGGACTATTTACTGTTGTTGATGCTGCTGATAGCCTGTTTTGTTCGTGTGTTTTAAGTGAAGTCCTTTTTAAGGAAAACTCAGAAAGGATGTTTTTTGATATTATTGCGAAGCAATTAGCTGTCGACAAGATAAGTCGACCGAGGTGCCGCCGAAGAAGAGGGAATCGGCCAGACTGGATGGTATAAGTATAAATAAAAAAAAGAGGTCTTCGGGGGTATTCGACTCATCGAAAGAGCACCTTCCGAGAATCTTAGCAAGACCCTTTGCCTTGCAACCGCCGATTTCCTCAACCAACCTAAAACTACTAACCTAAAATGAACCTTAAAACTTCACTGCAAAGATAAGGGCTTTTTTTGGACTGTGCAAGAGTTTTATTAAAAAATTTCAATAATTTTTTCATTTTTCTTAACAACTACCCCTTATACCTATATTTATATACGCGCGAGCGTGTTAGAAAAGTCTCCAAATTAGGTACCAGCAGATAAATCGGGCAGCCTTGCCGATGAGCATATAGATGGCTGATGGTATAAATTTTACTCGATAAAATCCGAGAGCTACGGCAAAGACATCGCCAATAAATGGCACCCAGGTGAGCAGAGCTATCGGTGCGCCATAGCGTTCTATGCGAGATTGCTGCTTTTCGAGACTTTTGCGGCTTACACGCAGTCGCTCGATCCACTCCCACTTACCTGCACGACCTACGCCGTAGCTTGTCAGTCCCCCTAACCAATTGCCGAGGGTAGCCACTAAAATCAGTGCTATCGGAGAGTTTGCGCCAGCCACCAGCAATCCAATAAGTAACACATCGGCACTAAAGGGGACGACGGTAGCGGCGAGGAAGGAGCCCACGAAGAGCCCCCACAGGCCGTAATCTGCTAATAGTTCTGTCATTTTATCGTATTGAGTTCATACGGATAGATGCTTTTACAAGGGCAATGGCGCGAATCTTATCGGCTGCCACATCTTTGTCGGCGTGATGCTGATTCTGACTCACCAGACGCACATATCCCTCGCGCTCCGACTTCTGCACATACTTGACGGTGATGTACTCCTCGCCATTGATGTCTATCGAGAGCAGATACATATCGCCCCAGAATACATCCTCAAGGCTCTGCAGCTGCTTGTAGAGGACAATATCTCCACTCTTGAGCAGCGGATACATCGAGTCGCCAACCACATAGATGGCACCATCGCACTTAGGCAGATTTGGAATGTGGATAAAGTTTATAGGCTCGATGCTTGTACGATCAGTAAAGAGCGGAACAAGACCCGCAGTACCCTCAATCGAGTAGAGAGGCACCGACTGCATTGGCAGAGAGTTGTCGGTCTTTAGGCTAAATGCTTTAACAAGCGATGGGTCGGCATTGAACATCTCACCCTCCTCGTTCTCGAGCCACTCCGGAGATATGTTAAATTCTTGAACAAGAATATTCTTGTTGCGAGTCGAGAGACGAGCCTTTCCTGTCTCAATCATCGAGAGGGCAGTCTTGCCAACGCCAAGTCGCTGAGCGAGTTGCTCTTGCGTCATACCGAGAGTCTTGCGTATAAGTTTGAGTCTATGTCCCATAAAATACTATGATAAATTATTATACAATTTTTGAACAATTTGAGTACAATTTTCAAATTTTGATCATATCTTTGCAACAAAGATAAATAATTTATCTAATAAAAACAAATAATTCACTAATTTATTTCAAGTTATGAAGGATATTTATAGTATTACTAAAGGTTGCTATCGAGATTTGGCCGAGCAGATAGCCCTGAAGATTGAGGACAGATGCTATCTGTCGGGTGTGTTTTATAGCGAGAATAGGGGTGTTTGTCATCGCTTAGAGATTAGTATTGTGGTCTATCGTGATGCGGTAAGTGGCAGGGTTACCGATATTTGCGATGTGTGGTGGGATAGTTATACCATCACAGAGGACGCAGATGGTCAGGTGGTGCTTAAGTGTAATGATTTTGATTTTGCGCGTCTGCGCAGTGAACTGATTTAGGAGGTATTTTATTAGGAGGATGTGATTATGAATTTTGAGAATTTTGCAACGACAGTATATCCATTTGTTGAATTACAGCCATTTCATCGTAGCTACTATCGCCTGCTTGAGGCTTTTGCTCAGGGTAAGGTGCGTAAACTGCTTATAACAATGCCGCCGCAGCACGGCAAGAGTTTGGGTGCGAGTACTCTGCTGCCTGCCTATATGTTGGGGCTTAATCCCGATTTGAGAATCGCTATAGCCTCATACTCGGCATCGCTCGCCTCGAAGTTTAATCGTCGTGTGCAGCGCATACTTGAGAGTGATGAGTATGCCGAGATTTTTCCCGAGACCTCTATCAAGAAGAGTGGTCGCAACAGCTCATATATCCGCACGGCTGATGAGGTGGAGATTATAGGTCACCACGGCTCGCTTATATCTGTCGGCAGAGAGGGTAGCTTGACGGGTAATCGTGTTGATTGTTTTATACTTGACGATCTGTATAAGGATGCTATGGAGGCAAACTCGCCTATTGTGCGAGAGAACTGTCGAGAGTGGTATACCTCTGTGGTTAGGACGCGTATGCATAACGCCTCGCAGGAGATTATGGTCTTTACTCGCTGGCACGAGGAGGATTTGATTGGTACTATTCGTAGTTGCGAGAGGGTGGTCGACCTATCAGAGTGGGCAGAGCTTGAGAGTGTTGAAGATGATACTTGGGTGGCGTTAAATTTTGAGGCTCTGAAGGTGTCGGCGGCTACCGAGATTGATCCGCGAGAGGTGGGGCAGTCGCTCTGGGAGGAGCAACATAGTGCCAAGCTGTTGGCCTCAAAACGCAGGCTTGATCCGCAGAAATTTGAGTGTCTCTATCAGGGAAATCCATCAACGAAAGAGGGGCTGCTTTATGGTGATGGCTTTGCTACATATACTACCTTGCCCAAGGAGATTGTGCGCTATGCAAACTATACCGATACGGCAGATATGGGCGATGATTACCTCTGCTCGGTCTGTTATGCGGTGGATAGCGATGGGATGATTTATGTTACCGATATTGTCTATTCGCGTGAGCCTATGGAGGTTACCGAGTCGCTTGTCAGTCAGATGCTTAAGTGTTCAAATACCCGTGTGGCGACAATCGAGAGTAACAATGGCGGCAGGGGCTTTGCTCGTGTAGTGCAGCGGCTCTGTCCTGATGTGAGGGTCGAGTGGTTTCATCAGAGTGATAATAAGGAGGCACGCATACTCTCAAATTCGGCTACGGTGATGCACTCGATAAGGATGCCCGAGGGGTGGAATAGGCGGTGGAGCGAGTTTTATAACCATATTGTGACCTATCGCAGATTATTTAGCTCGAATCGCTGGCATGATGCAGCCGATGTGCTTACGGGAATTGTCGAAAATTGCTCGGGAAGCAGAGTGCGCAGAGTTAAGTTTCTGAGGTAGACGATGGCTGTGTTGGATTTTATCGTTTTGATGAAATGCTCTAATTAACATCAGAAGTGGTGCAAAAGGTGCTAAAAGCATACTGTTATGTGCGGGTTTATAGATTGATACTTTCCTTTTCTTTCCTTTTTCTTATGGTTTTGTGTAAAAATTTCTCTTTATAGCTTTTATTATGTTTGTTTTTGTTGTAACTTTGCTGCCGAATTCTTAAGTATAACTTAAGAGGGGAACACGCATTAAGAAAATGAGTAGAGAATTTGATGTAATTATTATCGGTGGCGGAGCTACGGGTGCCGGTGTTGCGCGAGATTGCGCACTGAGAGGCATTCGTGCGTTGCTGATTGAGAGGCACGATATCGCAACGGGCGCGACAGGCCGAAATCACGGCTTGCTGCACTCGGGTGCGCGTTATGCCGTAAATGACCGCGAGAGCGCAGAGGAGTGTATCAAGGAGAATATGATTCTGCGCCGCATAGCTTCACATTGTGTGGAGGATACGGGTGGTATCTTCATTTCGTTGCCTGAGGATGGATTAGATTTCCAGGCTAAGTTTATCGAAAAGTGTCTTGCTGCCGGCATCTCGGCAGAGGCTATCGATCCGAAGTTGGCACTTGCTCTTGAACCATCTGTAAATCCGGCTTTGATAGGTGCTGTTAAGGTGCCTGATGGTTCGATAGATCCTTTCCGACTGACTGCGGCAAATATTATGGATGCTCGTCTGCACGGTGCTCAGGTGTTAACATATACTCGCGTTGACGATCTGATTCTCGAGAATGGTAGTGTAGTTGGTGTGCGTGTTACCAATACTATCTCTGGGGAGAAGGGTGAGTACTATGCTCGCATAACTGTCAATGCTTGCGGTATTTGGGGTCGTGATTTAGCTGCCAAGGCGGGGATAAAGATTAAGATGTTGCCTGCAAAGGGTGCGCTGCTTGTCTTTGGTCACCGTGTAAATAATGTTGTTATCAACCGTTGTCGTAAGCCTGCCGATGCAGATATTCTGGTGCCTGGCGATAGTATTACCGTTATCGGTACTACCTCGAGCAAGGTGCCGTTTGATCAGTGCGATAATATGATTGTCACTGCCGATGAGGTAGATCTGCTGCTGCGTGAGGGTACATTGCTCGCACCGGCACTTGCGCATACACGAATCCTGCGTGCCTATGCAGGTGTGCGTCCGCTGGTGGCGTCGGATGATGATCCGAGTGGCCGAAGTGTCAGCCGTGGTATTGTCGTTCTTGATCACGCTACGCGAGATGGCGTTGAAGGCTTTGTTACTATTACGGGTGGAAAGTTGATGACCTACCGACTTATGGCAGAGTGGACCGTAGACCTTATCTGTAAGAAGCTCAGCATAGATGCTAAGTGTACCACTGCCCAGACTCCGCTGCCAGGCTCACAGCAGGGCGCAACTGAGGGTGGAAAGCGCAAAATGCCAAAGGGAAACTTGGGCAAGGCATCGGCTTACTATCGTCACGGAGAGAAGGCAGAGAAAATAGATGACTCTACAGCAGCTAAGCGTGCTCTGGTCTGCGAGTGTGAGCAGGTGACTGTCGGTGAGGTTGAGTATGCAGTATCGGAGCTTAATGTAAACAACCTTGTAGACTTGCGTCGTCGTACTCGTATGGGTATGGGTACTTGTCAGGGTGAGCTCTGTGCGTGTCGTGCTGCGGCAGTTATGGCCTCTGTGGGTAAGTCGTGCGCAGATAAGGCAAAGGCTGACCTTAAGGATTTTGTTAATGAGCGTTGGAAGGGAATGTCGGCAGTAGCGTGGGGTGATACCTTGCGTGAGGGCGAGCTCCTGAGCTGGCTCTATGACGGAGTGTGTGATTTGTCAAATAATAGCAATAAGGAGTAGTTATGAGATACGATACGGTGATTATTGGTGGCGGTCTGTCAGCCCTGCTGTGCGGTATTGAGCTTGCACGAAATGGCAAGAAGGCGGCTATTGTGACTACAGGTCATAGCTCATTGCACTTCTCGAGCGGTAGCTTCGGCCTTTATAATGCTGCAGAGCCGTTGAAGGCTGTTGAGTTGCTGCCGGAGGATCATCCATACGGCAAGTTGGGCGAGGATGTTGACTCTTTAGCGGCTAAGGCTACCGAGATACTCAATATTGCAGGTATTGCAACTGTGGGCACAGTGGAGGCGAACCACTATATTATGACCCCTACGGGTGCTATGCGTCAGTGCTGGCTATCTATGGAGGGTATGGTTACAAGTAAGGATGGTAAGTCGCTTGACTTTGGTAGCGCGCTGATTCTCTGTCCTGAAGGTTTCCTTGATTTCTATACTCAGTTTGTGGCAGAGAGTCTGAATAAGTTGGGCGTAGAGACCTCTCAGGCGGTATTCAGTCTGCCGGAACTTGTTATTCGTCGCAATAACCCTACAGAGATGCGCTCAACATCTGTTGCGCGCGCTCTTGATAAAGAGGAGAATATCCAGGCTCTTGCAAGCATTATCTCTCGCGAGGCCAAGGGTGTAGATACTGTCATTATGCCTGCTGTACTCGGCTTTGAGCGTACGGATGTACTCAGTAGACTTGAGAAGGCGACAGATAAGCGTATTCTAACCGTTGCTACTCTGCCTCCATCTGTTGAGGGTATTAAGACAGAGCGCGCACTGCGCAAGACCTTTGAGCATATGGGCGGCGTAATCTTTAATGGTCATACTGCAACCTCATTTACTATGGAGGATGGTGCAGTGGAGTCGATTACTACAGCCAAGGGTATTACCCTTACTGCCAATGAGTTTGTCCTTGCTGCGGGTAGCTTTATCGGTGGCGGCCTTGAGGCATTGCGCTCGGGTGTTGTGGAGAAGCTCTTTGGAGCCGATGTGGCAGCTCCTGCGGTGCGAAAGCTTACAGATAGCAATCTATACGAGCCTCAGCCGTTTATGAGCGCAGGTGTTGTTACTGATAGTCAGTTTAAGATCTCTATTGGTGGTGCTGTGGTTGATAATCTGTATGGTTGCGGTGCAATACTCTCGGGCTATAATCCTGTTAAGGAGGGTTGTGGCGCAGGTGTGGCGATGTTTACAGCCCTGAAGGTGGCAGATAATATTCTAAATAGATAGAGCGATGAAACAGTATAGCGAGCATAATTTCGAACAGTGTACCAAGTGTACCGTTTGTACCGTATATTGTCCCGTTGCGGCGGTCAATCCGCTCTATCCGGGACCAAAGCAGGCAGGACCAGATGGCGAGCGTCTGCGTATGAAGAGTGGTCAGTTCTTTGACGAGAGTCTTGCTATGTGTCTTAACTGTAAGCGTTGCGAGGTGGCTTGTCCGTCGGATGTGCGCATTGGCGATATTATCCAGAGCGCGCGCATCAAGCATAGTGCAAAGAAGCCTGGTCTGCGCGAGTTTACCCTTGCCAATACCGACCTTGTAGGTTCTGTGGCGACCGTTGTGGCACCTGTTGTCAATGCGACTTTAGGTCTTAAGCCCGTACGCCATATTGTTGAGGGCGTGATGAAGGTTGACCATCGTCGAATCTTCCCTAAGTATGCCTTCGGTACATTCGAGGGCTGGATGCGCAAGCAGCGTAAGGCGCAGGGGTTATTTGCAAAGCAGATTGCCTACTTCCACGGCTGCTATGTCAACTATAACAATCCACCACTCGGTCAGGCCTTTGTTAAGGTGGCAAATGCACTCGGCTATGGTGTGCAGCTGCTTGAGAAGGAGAAGTGCTGTGGTGTGGCGTTGATATCGAATGGCTTTGTTAAGCAGGCTACCAAGCACGCGCAGAGCAACCTTAAGTATATCCGCAAGGCTGTGCTTGAGCAGAAGCTGCCTGTTGTTGCAACTTCGTCAACTTGTACCTTTACGCTGCGTGACGAGTATCACCATCTGTTAGGTCTGGAGAATGGCGATGTGCGCGAGAGTATCGATTTGGCAACTAAGTTTATCTATAGCTTGCTCAGTGATGGGGACCATACGCTGAAGTTTAATCAGGAGGCTCCTCGTCTCAAAGTGGCTTACCATAGTGCTTGTCACCTTGAGCGTATGGGCTGGACTCCATACTCTATTGAACTGTTGAAGCTTATTCCGAGCGTTGAGCTTATCAAGCTCGACTCTCAGTGCTGCGGTATTGCAGGTACCTACGGCTTTAAGACCGAGAACTACCAGACCTCACAGTCTATTGGCGAGCCGCTCTTTGCCGCTATCGAGGCTTCGGAGTGCGATATTGTTGCAACAGACTGCGAGACTTGTAAGTGGCAGATCGAGATGTCGACAAGCAAGCGCGTTCTTCACCCAATTGAGATTCTTGCTCAGGCTATCCTGTAGCCGCGGCTATATAATAAAAGAGCCCCACACAGTCTGTGTAGGGCTCTTTTTTGTATGTGAGCGAATTAAACAATACCCTGCTCGAGCATTGCCTGCGCAACCTTCATAAAGCCTGCGATATTTGCACCCTTTACATAGTTGATATATCCATCCTCCTGAGTTCCGTACTTAACGCACGCAGCGTGGATAGACTCCATAATGTAGTGGAGCTTGCTGTCAACCTCGGCAGCCGACCAGCTGATGTGCATAGCATTTTGGGTCATCTCAAGACCTGATGTAGCCACACCACCTGCATTTACAGCCTTACCTGGTGCGAAGAGGATGCCTGCCTTCTGGAAGGCAGCGATAGCCTCAGGGGTACAGCCCATATTCGATACCTCGGCAGCACACCAAGTGCCATTTGCTAACAACTCGGCAGCATCGTCGCCATTGAGCTCGTTCTGGAATGCGCACGGCAGGGCGATGTCGCACTTGATGCTCCAAGCCTTCTTGCCAGGGATGAATTCAGCATCGGTGAACTTCTCTGCAAATGGAGCTACGATATTGCGGTTAGATGCACGCAGAGTAAGCATATAGTCGAGCTTCTCCTGAGTCATACCATTCGGGTTGTATACAACGCCGTCAGGACCAGAGATAGCGATAACCTTTGCGCCAAGCTCGGTAGCCTTTGTAGCAGCACCCCAAGCCACATTGCCGAAGCCGGAGATGGCAACAGTTGCACCCTGAAGGCTCTTGCCTGCCTTTGCGAGCATATGCTCAACAAAGTAGAGCGCACCAAAACCTGTAGCCTCAGGACGAATCAGTGAACCACCCCAATTCATACCCTTACCTGTCAACACGCCTGTGTTGTACTCGCGTGCTAACTTCTTGTACATACCGTACATATAGCCAATCTCGCGTCCGCCTACGCCTACATCACCCGCAGGAACATCGGTGTCAGGGCCGATGTTGTTCCACAACTCCCACATAAAGGCCTGACAGAAACGCATAATCTCAGCGTCAGACTTGCCCACAGGGTCAAAGTCAGAGCCGCCCTTAGCACCGCCCATAGGCAGAGTGGTAAGTGCATTCTTGAATGTCTGCTCAAAGCCGAGGAACTTAAGCATAGATGGGTTTACCGCCTTGTGGAAGCGGATACCACCCTTGTAAGGGCCAATAGCACTGTTGAACTGTATGCGATAGCCGAGATTAGTCTGAATATCACCTCTGTCGTCAACCCAAGTGACGCGGAAGGTGAAGATGCGGTCAGGCTCGACCATTCTCTCAATAATTTTAGCCTTCTCAAATTCAGGATGGTTGTTGTAAACCTCCTCGATAGACTCCAATACCTCCTGCACTGCCTGCAGGTACTCGCTCTCACCCGGGTGCTTACGCTCGAGATCAGCCATAATGGTTTGTACTTTCATATTGTTGAAGTTTTAGTATAGGTTATTCTGTAAATCACCCTCTTTGATAGATTTTCAATCGGCCATTTCGTTAACATTATGACCTATTTTAAGAATCTACCTTTACAAAGGTAATTAAAACTCCTCAATTTGCAAATAATATGCAGAAAAAATAAATTCGCGAGTCTGGTGTATAACCCTTTTTGTTTTGTGTAATATGGCACTCTTGCGAAAAATGATTATCTTTGCGCATTATGAAACAAAATTGGAGAGCGGGAACGATGATCTCGCCCGTACCTGCGGTGATGGTTAGCTGTGGAGATATGGAGGGCGAGAAGAATATTATCACGGTGGCTTGGACAGGTACTATATGTTCTGAGCCGGCTATGTGTTATATATCTGTGCGCCCCGAGCGACACTCATACGATATTATCCGCCGCACGGGTGAGTTTGTGATAAACCTCACTACGGCAGCACTTGCCGAGGCTACAGATTGGTGTGGCGTGCGTTCAGGTAAGGATTTTGATAAGTTTGAGTATTGTGGTCTGGATGCAGAGACTTGTCCGCACATTGCGGCACCTGCCATTGCCCAGTCGCCCGTAAATATAGAGTGTAAGGTCAAGCAGATAATTCCGCTCGGCTCGCACGATATGTTTATCGCTGAGGTTCTGGGTGTTATGGTCGACGACAATCTGCTTGACCCTGTCAGTGGTAAGCTCGACCTTAGTCGCGCAAACCTGCTGGGATATGCTCACGGTGAGTATTTTGAGCTTGGACGCAAGATTGGTACCTTTGGTTGGACAGTTAAGGGCTCAACGCTTAAGAAAGAGAAGAGAAAAAAGAGATAAATTATGGAACAACAAGAGTATTTACAGAATTTTGAGAAGTCGCTTGCCGACCAACTTATAAAAACGCTGTCAGAGAAGAATCTTCTCGGTGGTTATCTATATGATGTAGAGGAACTTGCGGAGTTATGGCACCGATGTGCGCCAGATTATATGGCAGATGCTGTTCCGCAGATTGCCGATTACCCATTGGCAGCTATTGCTTGGTCTGCATACTTTGGTGCGGGTGCGGCAGTGCTGTGGGATAAGCAGAATATTGCTGAGAATGAGAATGTCTACCTCCGTCTGCGCGATGCACGCGGTTTTGACGAGATGGACGAGTATGTTGACTACCTGATGCTTGACAATGGTGTAAAGCAGGTAGATATCGAGCGCGTGGAGGATGCTCTGCGTAGTGCTGCCCAGAGCGCAGAGACCGCTATTCGCAAGGAGGGTATTGAACCTCAGAGCGTTATGGCATTCCATATCTTCGCTCGTGTGGTTAAGGTATTCTATGCTCTCGGACTCTCTGTGGCACTCTATCTTATGGGTTACAAGTACGAGAAGGTCAAGGTTGATCTGCCAAGCTAATGAAACTCACCTTCACCACATCCTATGCCGAGAATTGGCGTTACAGCGTGATGATAACCCTCAGTATGCGCGATGGCGCAGGTAATCAGGTGGGCTATCACTCCGTTGAGGACTCGCCGTTGCCTGTCGGAAGCTCTGCTATTGAGGCTCCCGAGGGTTGGGTGCGCCGTAGAGAGGTAACTCTCGAGTTCGAGCCGTGCGCAAGCGTGCGCTTCTACCTCTACCTACTGCCCTCAGTTCTGCCTGAGACCACTACGCTGGCAGGCGTTGAGAACACATTCAAGGCAAAATTGAGCATCACAGATGGTGATAGTGAGCTGTTTTGCGACAGACCGCATATAAATTGCTTTGGCGGATGCGGAAAAGAGTATATAGTTAATTTTGAAAATTAAAAATAATATACTATCTTTGTAGTATAAATGAGTAGTATGGCAGAGAATAAGATTGTACAGCAATTGGAACAGAGCGTGGAAAAACTGCTCGAGCAGTACACTCTGTCGGCAGAGGAGGTGGCTCGCCTGCAGATGCTTACAGCGGCACAGCAGCGCAAGATTCGCACCCTCCAGCAGCAACTCTCAGATGCCGAGAAGGCGTTGGCGCAGGCTAAGCTCTCTGAGGCTATGGTCTCAGATGGTGGTAATACCAAGGCCGCGCGAGCACAGATTAACCGTTTATTGCGGGAGGTTGACAAGTGTATAGAGCTTGTTTCGGCAAAGATTTAGGATGATTTTTTTGGACGAGTATGGCTATTAGGAAACATACATTTACGCTGCTTAACAAAAAGTACGGTCTCGATATCCCCGATCAGCTCGAGGAGGTCTACCGCCTTGGTGAGCGACGACTCAATGCTCAGGTGCGAGAACTAATGCTCGAGAAGACCGACGGATATAACGACCGCGACTACTTGGCTCGAGTGGCTCTCGACCTTGCCGTAGAGCTTATATGTCTTGAGGCTGAGGGTAGTGTAGATGCAGATAGTCAGGCACTTGCAGCACTTATAGCAAAGATTGACAGTACCCTTAAGTAACATTAGGCCTGTCACCGTTCTTTACATACAACAATCTACCCGCATAGATTCCTTTCGTTTTGCGAAACTGAACACTTTTTACATTGGGGCAGTCTCAATTATCAAAACCAGGCCTTGTAGCCGGCAACGGTGAGTACCGCGCGTACCGATGGAAGGTTGCGAACATAAGCAGAACCCCACACATGACTTATTTTACAGATTCGTCATTACCTAACAAGGAGTCTTTGCGGCTTTTTTATTTTATCGTGATAGCAGCACAACTACTTCCGCTAACATTTTTCTCTTCAATGGGAAATACTGGGGTATGTCCCATCGACTCAAAAAATGCCGAGCGTTGTATTTGCACTACTTGACAACAAAATTGTGCGCCGAATAAATGGCGGTGCAATGAATACTTATCCGCAGAGCGGATACTAAAAAGCCAATGGCTAATAGCTAAAAATAAAAAATAAAACACATAAACATTAACCAAACATACTATGGAATATATCACAATTTTAGGAGTTGCCGTAGTTGTTTCGGCGATTGTGGGAGTGATGACATATCTTGCAGTCAAGTCACGAGCTCAGGCTCTTGTTAGAGAGGCTGAGGCACAGGCCGAGATGATTAAGAAGGAGAAAGCCCTTCAGGCAAAGGAGAAGTTTATACAACTCAAGAGTGAGCACGATCGTACAGTAAACGAGCGTAATCAGAAAATTAAAGAGGCTGAGCAGCGTGTTCGTCAGGCCGAGCAGGCGTTGCAGCAGCAGCAGAAAGAGCTGGATCGCAAGGTTGCCGAGAATGATAAGGTCAAGGCAAAGATGGAGGCTCAGATTACTGCTCTCGAGGAGCGTAAGGCCGAGTTGGCTCAGCTTATGAGCGAACAGAATGCACGCCTTGAGCAGATCTCGGGAATGAGCTCAGAGGAGGCTAAGAATACACTTATTGAGAATATGAAGGCTGAGGCTAAGAGCGAGGCTGCTGCATATATCAATGAGACTATCGAGGAGGCTAAGCTTACCGCAACCAAGGAGGCTAAGCGTATTATCGTTGCCTCTATTCAGCGCGTGGCTACAGAGACCGCTATCGAGAACTCTGTAACCGTATTTAATATTGATTCAGAGGATGTTAAGGGTCGTATTATCGGTCGTGAGGGTCGTAATATCCGCGCACTCGAGGCTGCTACAGGTATTGAGATTATCGTAGACGACACCCCTGAGGCTATTATCCTCAGCGGCTTTGATCCTGTGCGTCGAGAGATTGCCCGTCTGGCACTCCACCAGCTGGTTACCGACGGTCGTATCCACCCTGCACGCATCGAGGAGGTGGTTGCTAAGGTGAAGAAGCAGATTGAGGAGGAGATTGTTGAGGTCGGCAAGCGTACAGCTATTGATCTGGGTATTCACGGTTTGCACCCTGAGCTTATCCGCCTTATTGGTAAGATGAAGTACCGCTCTTCATATGGTCAGAACCTGCTCCAGCACGCTCGCGAGACCGCAAACCTCGCAGGTATTATGGCTGCCGAGCTGGGTCTTAACCCTAAGATTGCTCGTCGCGCAGGTCTGTTGCACGATATTGGTAAGGTGCCTGATGATGAGCCAGAGTTGCCACACGCAATTATCGGCCAAAAACTCGCCGAGAAGTATAAGGAGAAGGCTGATGTATGTAATGCCATCGGTGCTCACCACGACGAGGTGGAGATGACATCTATGATTGCTCCGATTATTCAGGTGTGCGACGCAATCTCTGGTGCCCGCCCAGGTGCTCGTCGTGAGGTTATCGAGTCGTACATCAAGCGACTCAAGGAGATGGAGGATATCGCACTCTCATACGAGGGCGTTGTTAAGACATATGCAATCCAGGCAGGTCGTGAGCTCCGCGTAATTGTTGGTGCTGACCGCCTCTCAGATGCAGAGTCTGAGGCACTCTCACACGACATCGCTAAGCGCATCCAGGACGAGATGACTTACCCAGGTCAGGTTAAGATTACTGTAATCCGTGAGACTCGATCTGTAAGCTACGCAAAGTAGTTTTGTTGTGATAACGCGGTATTAGCCGCACATCCCTCATATCCCCGAATGGGAAATACGCTTAGTATGTCCCATCCGGGGATATTTCACGATGCACGCCTACTACCGCGTTCTGACAACAAAATGGGTTTTATCGTGATAGTGTGTCATATATGGCACATCCCTCAAAAATCAGTGGCGGCTGTACTACTTGTACTATCCGCCACTGATTTTTTTCACGATGCACCATCTCTAACACACTCTGACGATAAAATGGTGCGAATTGCAGTCTGTGTGCTGTCCGGATGGCGGTATATTAGGGAGATTAAGGAGTTTAAGGAGGCGCAGACGCTACGCCTGTTTTCGGATTTAGGGAAAACCATCGAAGATGGTACAAGAAAAAGAGAGATACGGTGCTCAGTAGCTAAAAATACTCTGTGCGGTAGTTATAGTTATTGCGTATGGTTTCAAAGTCGAGGCTGCTTTTGAGTGGGGCGGACTCGGCTGTCAGGTCGCAGTAGTTGTCGATGGTGTTGTTAAGGGTTTGCCAGTCGATATCCTTTGGGATAGTTTTGGTTATACCCTCGGGGTACCAATCGGTCAGGGGTAGGTGGAAGTAGCGAGCAAGGGCAACTACGACCATTGCTGTGGCGTTAGCTTTGCCTTGGAGTGAGTAGCCGGCGATGTGCGGTGTCGATACAAAGGCTTTACTCAAGAGACGAGTGTCTATATTTGGCTCGTGCTCCCACACATCTATGGCGCAGTTGATATCGCTGCGCAGCAACGCCTCGATCTGAGCAACTTCGCCGCGTGAGGCGTTGATAACGGTTGCGCCGTGGCGTAGAGGTGAGAGGGTAGTGCTGCTAATCATTCCGCGCGTATAGCTGTCGAGTGGAGTGTGGAGCGACAGTATATCAACCTGAGGAATAAGTTCTTGCAGGGATATAAAGTCAGACAGACCCTCGCGTTGCTGGCGTGGTGGGTCACAGCAGAGAACCTTGAATCCCCAACTCTCGGCATACTCTTTGACAAGTGAGCCTACATTGCCCACGCCGACGATGCCCAAGGTGCGGTCAGAGGGATTGCACCCCTCGCGACGGCAGATGTCGACAAGTACGGCAGCAACCCATTGAAGTACTCCGCGGGCGTTGCAGCCTGCCGCACGGGCTACGGTAATGTTGTTAGCGTTGCAGTATTCTGTGTCTATGTGGTCAAAGCCAATGGTGGCTGTGGCGATAAACTTAATCTGTGAGCCGTCAAGCAGGTCGCTGTTACAGCGGGTACGAGTGCGGATAATAATAGCATCGGCATCGGCGACCATTTGGCGTGAAATAGCATCGCCCTGAGCGTAAATAACCTCGGCAAAAGGCTCTAAAACTCCGTGAATAAAGGGAATAGCACTGTCAATAATCACTTTCATAGTGACAAATATAATATAGGTATGATGAATTTGCAATAATTTTAGTAAATTTGTCGCGTAATAGATTGTATGGGTATGGATATTAATAAACTCTTCCGCTTCGACTTTAGCTTTTCGTCGGGCAGTAATGATAACGGCGGTTACTACTTTAGAGATGCAGTGCCTGTAATGGATGCCTCTATAGTGCTTGTTTCGGCACCGTGGGCAGTGACCTCTGCAGCAGGCCAGGGTGCGGTGTATACTCCAGATGCGATTATTGATGCTTCGACTACCGTGTCGTTGTACGATGTGGTCTCTGGTGAGTCTATTGATGGCAAGGTTGCAACGGCTGATGTAGACTATGACCTGCAGGAGAACTCGCTTAATATTGGCGGCGATGCTGCAAAGGTGGTGGCTCATATTGAGGATGGCGGTTCGCTGTCGGGAGACTACTTTGCTCGCAAGGTGGTACGTATTAACCTCGGCTTTAGAGATATGCATCGCAGCGTGGGTAAGCGTGTATTCCGCTATGCCAGCAAGGGTAAGATTGTAGGCGTTGTGGGTGGTGACCACGCAGTAGCCTTTGGTGCAGTGCGTTCGCTCTCGTCTGTGCATCCTGATATGGGTGTGCTCTATATAGATGCGCATTGCGACCTGCGTCCAAGTGGTAAGATCTTTGACTACTCACACCTCTCAGTAGCGCGTAATATTATTGACGAGGTTCCAGCAGTCTCAAAGCTTGTGCAGGTGGGTGTGCGCGAAATGAGCGTTGATGAGATTGAGTTTGCAAAGAGCAATCCTAAAATCGCGATGTTCTGCCACGAGAAGCTCTCTGCAGAGCGATTCTCGGGTCGTAGCTGGAGCGAGTTGTGCGACGATGTGGTGGTACAGCTGCCGGAGAAGGTATATATCTCGTTTGATATAGACGCTCTTTCTCCAGAGTGCTGTCCAAATACCAAGCGACCTGTGGCAGGCGGTATGACATTTGACGAGGCGGTGTGCCTGATTAATCGCGTGGTTGAGTCAGGTAGAACAATCGTAGGCTTTGACCTTACAGAGATTGTGCCTGTGGTAGATTCGGGTGTAGATGCTGTTGTAGGTGCGCGTTTGCTCGTAAAGCTTTGTGCTGCAGCACTTAAGTCGAATAAGAAGTAGAGAAATTAAATAGTTATGAAGAAGATATTACTATCATTTTTAGCAGTTGCGCTACTGAGCATACCGACATTCTCTTGTAAGCAGGGTAGCAATAATATCGCTACAGAGAGTGATTCGCTGAGCTATGTTATAGGCTTGAGCGTGGGCAGTTCGCTTATAAAGTTAGACTCGACGCTCAATGTAGATGTTGTCTGCCAGGCTATTCGCGATGTATATAACTCGACACAGCAGATGAGTATGGAGGATGCTCGCGACTATTATTTGGGTCAGCAGACATACTTTATACACGAGAAGGCAGAGCGTTATCAGGAGCAGTATTTGGAGGATTTGCGTAAGAGCAACCGCGACTATGTGCGTCTGCGTAACGGTGTGACATATCGCATTATCAAGTTGGGTGACCAGAGCGTGCAGTCGCTCGTATCGCGTGATACGCTGCAGCTTGCCCTGTCAATCTACGATCAGCAGGGTAATGCTATTGTCGAGTGCGATACTATAAAGAACGCCTATCGCGACCTGCTTGAGGGTCTGCGTGAGGTTGTGCGTATAACCGGTGATGGCGGTAGTGTTGATGTGTGGGTACCTTCAAATCAGGCATATGGTTCTGAAGGAAATGCCGAACTTGGCATTGGCGCAAACCAACTGCTTAATTATAAGGTAGATATTATTGATATAAATTTCTATAATAAGAAGAAAAAATAGAAAATTTTATTACCTTTGTCCCCCGCGAACAAATAAATATACTAAAATAGTTTTATCGAAATGAGAAAGATTTTTAATGTAGCAGTTGTGGCACTTATCGCAGGTGCTATGGCAGTAAGTTGCTGCAATGGCGGCAAGAAAAGTATGGTTACCAAGGGTAACAACTCAAAGATGGATACACTCTCATACGCTATGGGTGCAAACTTCGGTGAGTTCCTCTCTACACGAGTAGCAGACATTCCATTTAACTATGAGAAGCTCTATGGTGGTCTTGAGTCTGCAGCACTTGGTAAGCCAGAGTGGAAGCCTGAGGAGGCTCAGGCTATTTTCCAGTCACTTATTATGCCTGTAAACGATCGTTTCAACCAGCTTATGCAGCAGAAGTATCAGCATAGCCAGGACTCTACTTTTGTAGTTGAGGATATTCAGATCTTCGAGACTGAGGGTCAGCGCGACAGCCTCTCTTTGGCTTATGGTATCAACATCGGTACTGATCTTCACAATGGTCGCTTCCCAATCCAGATCAACTGGTATATGAAGGGTGCAAAGCAGACTGTTGATGGTGAGGCAGCAATGAGCTCTGAGGAGGTTGCTGGTTATCTGCAGAACTACTTTATGGTAGTATATCCACAGCAGCAGCTTGAGGCTTCTGAGGCTTGGCTTGCTAAGATGGAGCGCAAGTCTGGTGTACAGAAGTCAGAGAGTGGTCTGCTCTACAAGGTTGTTAAGGAGGGTGATATGAGCCGCTCTGCTGTAGATGATCGTGATCAGGTTACTGTTCACTACACAGGTCGTGATCGTGATGGTGAGATTTTTGACTCTTCAATCTTTGAGAATATGCCTAAGGAGCGTCAGGAGATGCTTCGTCAGTATCAGCCAGACAAGTTCGATGAGGATGGTAATGTAATCGAGAACGAGCCTGTAACATTCCCACTCAACCGCGTAATCAAGGGTTGGACTGAGGGTATGAAGCTCGTAGGTCCTGGTGGTAAGATTATCCTCTACATCCCTGCTGAGCTTGCTTATGGCGCACACGGCAATCAGGCTATCGCTCCAAATGCAGCACTCGAGTTCGAGGTTGAGCTTATTGATGTAGAGCCTTTCGTTGATCCAGCAGCTGCTGAGGCAACTGAGCAGGCAACTGAGCAGGCAGCAGAGTAATTCTGTGCAAATGAGTAATAAGCGATCCGCAAGGGTCGCTTATTTTGTTTTTAGATGTTTTGATTTTCCAAAATGTTGGCTAACTTTGCATTATGTTTAGCTTATTGAATTTTCTCACTCCGCTTATTGGTGTCGAAAGGGTACACTTCTGCACTGTGCATATGCTCCGCATATTGGGTCAAATACCTGGTGTGAGGTGGATTATGCGTAAATTGTATGCCGTTGAGCATCCGTCGTTAGAGCGTGATGTGTTCGGAATCCATTTCCGCAATCCTATAGGTATGGCAGCGGGCTTTGACCGCAGTGGTGATATATTCAGAGAGCTGGATGCGTTAGGCTTTGGTTTTGTGGAGCTGGGTACTATCACCCCTCAGCCTCAGTCGGGAAATCCTAAGCCGCGAATCTTTAAGCTGCCAGAGGATCAGGCGATTATCAATCGCGTAGGTCTGTGTAACGATGGTCTGGAGCAGGTTGTTGCCAATATGCGCCATAAGAATGAGAATATAATCATCGGCTGCAATATAGGCAAGAACTCATCAACCCCTGCCGATGGTGCGCCATATGACTACCTGCGCGTATTCCGCAATCTGTATCAGTATGCCGACTATTTTACCGTCAATGTGAGCTATAACACCACAGCTAAGCAGTATGCTCCTCGTACGCGCGAGAGTATCACCGCTATTCTCGAGCCGCTCTTTGACTTCCGTCGTGGTCAGAATCAGTATCGCCCGATATTGCTCAAGATTTCGCCAGATCTTACAAACGAGGAGATTGATATGATGACCGATATTATGGTTGACACTCCGCTGGATGGTATTGTGGCAACTAACGGTACGGTTCGCCATACGGGTCTTGTGACCGATTCTGAGACACTCAAGCGTTATGGCGCGGGTGCGGTGAGTGGTAAGCCGCTCACTAAGCGATCTATAGAGGTTGTGCGTCGAGTATATGAGCGTTCAAACGGTACATATCCGATTATCGGTGTGGGTGGTATTATGACCCCTGCTGATGCTAAGGCTATGCTCGAGGCGGGTGCTACGCTGGTGCAGGTGTATACGGGTTATGTCTATAATGGCCCTAACTTTGTCGGCGATATTTGTCGAGAGCTAATAGTGGAGACACCTGCGCAGCAAGAGTAGAATATCTATAATTTATATAATAATGAAATCAACAATCATTACTATTGGTGACGAGATTCTGATTGGCCAGATTCTTGATACCAACTCTCGTTATATCTCACAGGCACTGAATCGTCTGGGCGTGGTAGTTGCCGAGCGTACATCTATTGGTGATAGTGCAGAGCAGATCGAGCAGACCCTTACTCGTGCATTGGCAGCTACGGATATAGTAATTATTACGGGAGGTCTTGGCCCTACGAAGGATGATATTACCAAGCATACACTTGCTCGCTATTTTGACTCGGAGCTTGTCTATAACCAGGCTGTGGGTCAGTTTGTGGAGTCGTTACTTGCTCGTCGAGGCATAGCTTTCAATGAGCTTAATCGCGGTCAGGCTATGGTACCACGCTGCTGTACGGTGCTGCATAATGCCCACGGAACGGCTCCGGGAATGTGGTTTGAGCAGAATGGTAAGGTGGTTATCTCGCTACCGGGTGTGCCATTTGAGATGGAGCACCTGATGGAGGATAGCGTGCTGCCTATGTTGCGAGATAGATTTGAACTTAAGGCTATTGTACACCGCACGATGATTACATCGGGCATTGCCGAGTCGTTGCTTGCCGAGAAGATTGCCCAGTGGGAGGATAATTTGCCAGAGGTGTTGCACCTTGCATACCTGCCTGCGCCAAATATCGTCCGCCTACGATTGTCGGCATACGAGGTTGATGGTAGCAGCGTTGCCAAGATGATAGATGAGCAGTTTGATAAACTATACAGCATAATTCCGCAGGCAATCGTCGGCTTTGAGAATGCTACAGTCGAGCAACTTGTACATAATAAGCTCATTGAGCGCGGTCAAACTCTATCAGTAGCAGAGAGTTGCACGGGTGGAAATATTGCCGCTAAGTTTACGGCTATACCTGGCGCATCGGCATACTTTAATGCAGGCGTTGTAAGCTACTCTAACGATGCGAAGGTCGATATTTTGGGCGTAAATCCAGACGATTTGGCTCGCTATGGCGCGGTGAGTGAGGCTGTAGCTATACAGATGGCCGAGGGCGTTAGAAGGGTTGGAAATAGTGACTACGGCATCTCTACCACGGGCATCGCTGGGCCAGCTGGTGGTAGTGATGAGAAGCCTGTGGGTACGGTATGGATTGGCATTGCTACACCTAACGGCTCATTTGCGGTGTTGAAGAACTGCGGAACTGATCGCTCTCAGATTATCCAGCGCGCAACGGCATATGCTGTGCAACTTCTGCAAAATAATTTTGATTTTAATAAATTGTAGTGTAATTTTGTGCTATAAATCAAACAGCTATGATTGAGACACTGAAATTTTATAAGAACTTCCCTAAGGAGGGTATCAATTTTATTGACATAATTCCGTTCTTGCAGTCTCGCAAGGCATTTAAGGAGGTTATTGAGGCCTTGAATAAGGCGACCACAGCACCAAATGTTGCAGCTCCTGAGGCTCGTGCATTCCTCTTTGCGGCTCCGCTGCTTACTGAAGAGGGAAGTTGTGTTGAGAATGTTATCCCTATGCGTAAGAGTGGCAAGCTGCCGTTTAATAGTGGCGACCTTGTTGAGGTGAATATCGAGAAGGAGTATGGTTTTGATCGTCTCTATTATCGTCTGAGCGACATCGCTGCAGGCGTACCTACGGGCGATACCTTCGAGATTACAGTGCTTGACGATGTGCTGGCTACAGGCGGTACTGCAGAGGGCGTTGCTCGTTCGCTCGAGCAGCTGACAATCTATAAGGATGGTAAGCCTTATAGTGTAAAAATCAAGGAGTTCGTATTTCTTGTAGGCATTCCGGAGATCGGAGGCCGTGAGCGTCTTGAGAAGATTGCGCCTGTAACTGTGCTGATGAATATTTAGTGGTGCAACTATACTAAAACAGCCCGAAAGTACTCTTTCGGGCTGTTCTGTTTTTATATGTATTAGTTGTTTGTGCCTGCAATAGCCTCGGCTATGCGCTCACCGTCGAGTGCTGCCGAGATGATTCCACCAGCGTAGCCAGCACCTTCACCGCAAGGGTAGAGAGCCTCTACCTCGGGGTGTGCAAGTGTTATCTTATCTCGCGGAATACGGACAGGGGTAGAGGTGCGTGACTCAACACCCACAACCACCGCCTCATTGGTCAGGTAGCCACGCATACGGCGGTCAAAGATGCGTATAGCTTCGCGTAGACGCCCTGCAATAAACTCGGGCATCCACTTGTCGAGTCTTGACGGCACAATGCCTGGAACATACGAACAAGGGGGTAGTGAGGCCGAGTTTCTACCAGCTACAAAGTCGGCAACTCTCTGCGCAGGAGCTGTCTGGCGACCATTAGCCTCGGCGCGTGCCATAACCTCAAATTGACGCTGAAACTCAAGTCCCGCAAGCTGTCCAAACTGCTCGGTCAGGTGGGCATAGTCCTCGGCGCGAATCTCTGTTACAAAGCCCGAATTTGCAAATGGCGAACCACGATGTGATGGCGACATTCCGTTGACAACACTCTGACTCTCGTCAGTCATCGCAGGCACGATAAAGCCTCCAGGACACATACAGGACGAGTATACGCCCCTGCCACCGACCTGCTGCACGAGTGAGTATGCCGCTGCAGGCAGATACTCCATCTGCTCGGAGTTGTGGTACTGAATTTTGTTGATAAGGCTCTGCGGATGCTCAATGCGCACACCCATAGCAAATGGCTTGGCCTCAAGGCGCACGCCACTGCGGTCGAGCATTGTATATATGTCGTGTGCCGAGTGTCCCGTAGCTACGATTACTGCAGCACCCTCTACACGATTATCGCCCACCTCTACACCTACTGCGCGACCATCCTTTATAATTAGTCCCGTCACGCGCGAGTTGAAGTGCATCTGACCTCCACACTCGACAATCTGACGACGAATGTCGGCAATTATTCGTGGTAGACGATCCGATCCAATGTGCGGATGTGCTTCGTAGAGAATCTCCTCTGTAGCACCGTGATATACAAGGCGTTGCAGGGCACGGTTGTAGTCACCGCGCTTCTTGGATCGAGTGAAGAGCTTGCCATCAGAGAATGTGCCCGCGCCACCCTCACCAAAGGCGTAGTTAGAGTCGGGGTCGATAACCCCTCCGCGCTGAATTTGGGCAATATCCTTGCCTCGCGTTGCAACATCCTTGCCGCGCTCAAATATTATAGGCTTATAGCCTAACTCTATGAGTCTGAGCGCAGCAAACAGACCTGCAGGGCCTGCTCCGATAATGATAATCGGTACACCGAGCTCAATATGGGGATAGTCAAAATGTATAGGCTCGGGCATTGGCTCAAAGTCGAGAAATGCCTCAAGGGTGAGATTTACCTTCAGTGCTCCGCGACGCGCATCCACAGATCGCTTGACAATGCGTAACAACGCAATGTCGCTCTGCTTAATGCCCATCTGTCGCGCTACGGTAGCAGTGTAGAAGCTGCTATCTGCCGCCTGCTTGGGCGTAAGAGTTAATGTTATCAACTTAGACATAGCACAAAGGTAGTAAAAAACTCGGATAATCAAAAAGGATTAGTCACTAACATAGACAGACTATGCTCAATCTTGCTGATTGTAGAATAGCTCGACGGCGTGACGCAGGTGGTGGGCAAATAGAGTGATATTTGGTATATTCGTAAGCAGCGGTTTGAGATTTCTGACCTGACTGCGAACCGATTTAACACCCTTCCCGCGTAGGGTCTGATTACCCATTAGCGAGGCATTGAGCCTCTCCAAATTTGCATCAAAAAGCAGTGTGCCGTGGAAGAGTACTCGCCCTCGACTTACCATACTCGCACTTCCTGATATCTTGACCCCATCGACAGTAATCTCGCCTCGGCTGCCTGTAACAGCATCTATGCCTAATTGCCTCAGAGCCCAGACGATAGGCTCGGTATAGTCTCTGTCTAAGGGATGCTCTGGTGCGTTGCAGATTATTGCATAGTTGAGATTTCCGCAGTCGTGATATACGGCACCGCCTCCCGATAGACGACGCACAACCTCAATGCCATATTTGTGGCAGTAGTCGATATCTACCTCTGCTTCGATGGTCTGATTACGCCCTACAACTACAGTAGAATCGTTGATATAGAAGAGCACAGCCTCCTCTGAGCCTGACAACAACTCTTGTTCTAAAGCTAAATTCTGCTCAGCCCGTCTATAGTCACTAAAAAGAGTCTTCATACTCTAAAATTCTAATTGCAGAGAGATGCCTACATCTCAAAGGGTGCATTTAACGATATCCCACCGCCATAAACTATAGCAGTGGGATAGATTTTGTCTAATTGAGCATCACCTGACCGCCCGAAATAGAGAGTGCCTGACCTGTCTCACAAGTCTGCTCGATAAGGTATAGCACAGCCTTGCAGACATCCTCAGGGGCGCATCCTTTACGCATTGGGGATTGCGACATATAGTGCTCTCGAACATCCTCAATGCTCTTTGCACCAGGAATTTTGCCAGCCTTAAGATATTGCAGGAATAGTCCATTCTCAGGGTCGCTCCACAGCGGTCCATCGTAGTAGTTGCCTGGGCAGATGGCGTTAACCTTGATACGCTCCGGAGCTAACTCAAGGGCAAAGGACTGAGTAAGTCCAATGCCGCCAAACTTACTGCCAGAGTAGGCAAAGTTAGCCTTTGAACCTCTAAGACCACTCTTGGAGTTTATCTGTATAATATCGCCCCAATTATCCTCATTGTATCTGTTCTGGAGCTTCATTACTCGACTTGCAACCTTTGTGCAGTGGAAGTATGCAGTGTAGTTTATCTTGGTAACAAGCTCAAAATTCTCGGTTGTCATTGCCTCCAAGCCGCCTGCTCGGACAATGCCTGCATTGCTGACAAAGACATCAAGACCTCCAAAGTTACAAACGGTCTTGTGAATCAGCCTCTCAAGCTCGTCCATATCGGAGATGTCTGCCTTGACAAATATAGCACGCTTTTCAGCCGCCATAGCGTTGAGCTCCTCTACGGTGTTATTACCCACAGTCTCGTTCAAATCGGCCACAACGATATTAGCACCCTCCTTAATCAAGCACTTGGCAATGCCCTGACCAAAGCCCTGTGCAGCACCTGTGATTATAAATATCTTATTCTCAACACGGCCTCTGACAGCTCTCTTGAAGTTCGGCTTATGTGACTGCCAATTATCGACAAAGGCAATCTGGCTAGCTGTCATAGGATGCTCACCACCAAATGACTGCGCATACCACGCAATCTTCATCATATCGGTATAGACATCCTCAATAATGCCACACTCTTTTGCATTACAACCTGCCGAAACAAGGCCAATACCCTTTATAAGAATAACCTTCGGATCATAGCCATACTGCTCCTTATAGTGTGCAATCTTCTGCTCTGCCTCGGATAAAATATCGGCTGCTGTGTCAGCGGCAAGATAGATATACTTAGAGTTGCAGTAGATAATCGAGTCTGGCGAGAATGGTGCCGAGATTGCAGCAAAGTGCTCCTGGCTCTGGGCATACCACTCTATCAGACGGCTATTTGCCACCTTGAGAGTCTTTAAATCACCACCTCGACTAAGCATCATTCTCAATGCAGGCACCACCTCTGCAGCCATATCGCCAACCTGAGCAGTCTCTGTCGGCAGAGGGGTGGTAATATTACTCTCAATAGTGGTAATTACACGCTCATAAATAGCCTCCACCTGCTCTGTAGTATCTGCACCGACGAAAATGCCGTGATTCTGCAACAGAATAATCTCAGGTTCGCATCCGTTAGCGGAAACATACTCTGCCACAGCATCGCTCACCACCTTGAACAGGGCATAGCCAGGGTCAGAATATGGCACATAGAGAGCCTTGTCACCGAAGAGTCTTAGGCTGCTTGCCTCTGCATCTACGCTCGAGGTGAGTCCATTGACCATTGTGGGGTGAAGATGGATGACAAATGGCGCACTGAGTGCATTGTGTAATAAGGTCTCGACAGAGGGCTTGAGATTCTTTGTAATACACGCAGACATAAGGTCGGCAGTAGCCTGAGCCTCACGCTCGGCGGCATCTGCACTATACTCTTTTGTGGCGATAATATCAAGGCTTGCTCGGTCAAGAACAGCAAAACCATCTTCGGCAATAGTTGCCAAAGAGTGTCCGCTTGCCTTGACCCACAGTCTTGTACTATCCTTGAATGAGGTGTTGCCACCTCCAGCTATCACAAAGCGGCTATCTTTGCCATACTTGCGTGATATCTCTACAAGTTGTTCTAACTCTCTCATTGTTTGCTAATTATACACCGGCCTTTGCTCGACGAGCCATCTCGGCATCTGTCATATTGCATACAGGAACATATCCGCTGATAGGCGCAATTCTCTGGTGGTATGCATCTACAAACCACTCAGGCTGAGGGAAGAAGGCCTCCTCAAGCTCGTGGCAAGGGGTAATCCAGTTGCGAGAGCCTACTACAACAGGTGCTGCGTCCAGATAATCGAATGCCATTGAGGTGATATTTGCCGCTAAATCATTAAGGAATGAGCCACGTGCTGTTGCATCGCCTGCGATGATAATCTTACCTGTCTTTTTAATAGACTCTATCACCTTCTCATAGTTGAACGGAACCAACGAGCGGGCATCAATAACCTCGGCGTTGATGCCATACTTCTCTTTGAAGATATCTGCAGCCTTGAGTGCTCGATATAGAGTGGCACCGATAGTAAGTATAGTAAGGTCATTACCTTCGCGCTTAATATCTGGCTCACCAATCGGAATCTCATAGTACTCCTTTGGTACACCACCCTGATGGAACTGCTCGCCAATATCATATATTCGCTGGCTCTCAAAGAAGATTACAGGATCTGTACCCTGCAAAGCGGCATTCATAAGTCCCTTTGCATCGTATGGAGTTACAGGGAATACAACCTTAAGGCCAGGGATATGGGTACATAGTGATGTCCAATCCTGAGAGTGTTGTGCGCCATACTTGCTACCTACAGATACACGAACAACAACAGGCATCTTGAGAATATTGCCACTCATTGCCTGCCACTTAGGCAACTGGTTGAAGACCTCGTCGCCACAGCAGCCGAGGAAGTCGCAATACATAATCTCAGGGATTACACGACCACCGCACATTGCATAACCAATGGCTGTGCCAATGATTGCAGCCTCTGAAATTGGAGAGTTGAAAAGGCGGTGATATGGCAGAGCCTCGGTAAGACCTCTGTATACTGCAAATGCGCCACCCCAATCACGGTTCTCCTCGCCATATGCTACAAGTGATGCATCTTTATAGAATCTATCAACGATAGCCTCAAACAGAGCATCTTTAATTCCAAAGGTCTTCATCTTTGAGAATGGCTTGCCATCCTTGTCAAAGGCAAAACGCTCCTTAGTTGATAGCTGCTTGACGCGCGGATTCTCCTCTAACGGGTGATTTACATCAGGTGTGGCATCGCTCATAGAGTCTACGCTGCCATTAGAGTACATCATCTCACCCAACAGCTCGGTATTGGTCTTTAGATCCATACGAGGAGATAAAGTCTCATCAATAGCCAGCTTATACATCTCGAAGATTACCTCTTTCATCTGCTCAACAATCTGGTCAAGCTCGGCCTGTGTGGCAACACCTGCCTCAATAAGCTGCTGACCATAGCACTTGATGCAGTCAATCTCCTCCCAAGCCTTAACCTCCTCAGGGGTACGATATGTTGAGGCGTCTGAAGGTGAGTGACCACTATAGCGATAAGTTACAATGTCGAGCAATGCAGGGCCCTTCTTCTCCTCAAGCAGTGCCTTCTTGCGACGGAAACCATCAATTACCGCCAATGGATTGTAGCCATCAATACGTTCTGCGTGCATAGAGTCTACATTAAAGCCTGCAGCAATGCGCGCAGCAAAGTTGTAGCCCTCAGTCTCACCGCGAGTCTGACCACCCATCGCATATTGGTTATCCATAATACTGAACAGCACAGGCAGGCCACCCTTCATATCGCCCTCCCAGAGCTTTGTGAACTGATCCATAGAGGCAAATGTCATACCCTCCATAACAGGACCGCGACCAAGTGCGCCATCACCGAGATTGGCAACAACAATTCCCTTTTTTCTATTGACCTTCTTGTAGAGAGCCGCACCAACAGCGATGCTTCCGCTACCGCCAACAATGGCATTGTTTGGATAGATTCCAAAGGGGGTGAAGAATGTATGCATACTTCCGCCCAGACCCTTGTTAAAGCCTGTTACGCGAGCAAAAATCTCGGCCATCGCACCATAGAGCAGAAAACAGATACCCAGATCCTTTGTCTCTCCACCCTTGAAGCCTCTCTTTGCAACCTCAAGTGTAGCTCCTCCCCAGAACTGCTCCATAATCTGCTTAAGTTCCTGCTCTGGTAGAATCTCAATAGAGCGTAATCCCTTTGCTAAAATCTCGCCATGGCTACGGTGTGAACCGAAGATAAAGTCATCGGTATCTAAGTTGTAAGCCATACCTACAGCCGCAGCCTCCTGACCCATAGAGAGGTGGGCAGGGCCTGGGTTGTTGTACTCTACACCGTTGTATCCGCCTGTGGTCTTGACCAAGTTCAACATAGTCTCGAACTCGCGGATGATAAACATATCACGAAATATTCGCTTAAGGTCCTCCTTTGTAAAGTTATTCTGATCAAGCTCCTCCTTGACCGTTTTATTGTATTGATTCACGGGAATTGGCACGAAGGTGATTTCTCCAGGATGACGCAACTCCACAGGATCTACAAATAATGACTTTGGCATAATTCTCTATATTTTATTTTTATTAATTACCTTTGTTGTTAAAGCGCAAATACTGTCTCCTTGAATATCTCAGATACTGTCGGATGTGGGAATACGATCTCCTCAAGCTCTTTTATGGTCAGCTCTGCCTCTATGGCCATACAAGCACCATAAATCATCTCACTTGACGGATTGCCGAGCATATGAACACCCAGTACCTGGCCATACTTTTCGCCTACAATCACTTTGCAAACACCATTGCCGCCATCATTCTCGGCAACAAAGCGGCCAGCATAAGCCATTGGCAGTGATGCAACCTTGTAAGCAATGCCCTTAGCCTTTGCGCTCTCCTCGGTAAGTCCTACACCACTAATTTCAGGGTTGGTATATACAACGCCAGGGATTGCATCGTAACGCATAACATCCTCACGGCCGGTCAGATTGTTTACAACAACCTCACCCTCACGGCTGGCGGTATGCGCCAAAAGTGAGAAGCCCGTTACATCGCCTGCAGCAAACACACCAGGTATATTTGTGCGCATCTTATTGTCTACCTTAATGCCGCCTCTGTTCAACTCTACGCCTAATGTCTCCAATCCGAAGCCTGCAGTTACAGGACGACGACCGACGCTGACTAAAATCTTATCTCCCGAAACGGTATGCTCGTTATTATCCTTGTCGACAAATGTTACAACATTGCCGTCAATCTTTGTCACCTTGCAAGAGAGGTTAAACTGAACGCCCTTCTTTGCGTAAATATCCCTTAGCATAGCACTCAGATCCTTATCCAAACCGCCCAAAATCTCTGGCAGCATCTCCACGACGGTCACCTGAGTGCCAAGGCTGTTGTAGAAGCTGGCGAACTCCATACCGATAACACCGCCACCAATGATTACCAGACTCTTAGGCTGCTCCTTGAGTGCCAGAATCTCGCGGTTTGTGAGAATTATATCACCAGCCTCCTGCAGACCTGGAATAGGGGGTACAAATGCCTCTGAACCTGTGCATATCAATAGATTGGCGGCCAAGAAGGTCTCGCCATTGCAGATAATCTTAATGCCCTCGGCACTGCGACCCTCAATTACGGCATTGCCCTTAACTACCTGCACGCCGTGAGCTCTCATCTTAGCAGCTACACCACCAACAAGTCGGCGAATAACGCGATTTTTTCTATCTACAATCTTACCGAAGTCAAAGGTGGCATCCTTAGCAAACACGCCATACTTGTCGCCGTGAATAGCTGTGTCGTACACCTTTGCACTATAAAGCAGAGTCTTTGTAGGTATGCAACCCTCGTTTAGGCAGACACCTCCTAACTCTCGTTTCTCAAAAAGAACTATATTAAGTCCCTTTGCTCCTGCTCTCTCGGCAGCTACATATCCTGCAGGACCACCGCCAATAATTGCTAAATCTATCATCGTTGTAATTTTAAATTTTAGAACTCAATATCAAGATTCTCAATCTCGATTGCAATCTGCTTTAAGAATCGTGTTGCCTCACCGCCATCCAATGCTCTGTGGTCATAGGTCAAGCTCAGTCCAATGTGAGGAACAAATGCATATACGCCACCGCCAATATCCTTTGGACGAGGAACAATGGTATTAACGCCCAATATAGCACTCTGTGGCAGGTTGATAATCGGAGTAAACATCTCTACGCCGTAGTTGCCAAGATTAGATACGGTAAATGTAGCCGCCTGACTTGATAATAAATCAGGATCAATAGAGCCCTTCTTGCAAGCCGCAGCAACCTCCTTGAGCTTATTTGCTAAATCAATGATAGAGAGTTCGTCAGCATTCCTTACAGCAGGTACCATCAATCCGCGCTCAGTATCTACAGCCAGACCCAGATGAACCTTCTTGAAGATACGCATAGAGTCGCCAAGGAAGTGTGAATTGACATTCGGGAACTGCATCAGCGACTTTACTACAGCAAAGCATACCAAATCGTTGAGTGTGATGTTTGTCGATAAAGAGCCACTCTCAAATGCCTTCTTGGCAGCCTTGCGCAACTCCATAATGCGACGAGCATCTGCGCTGAGGTGGTGTGTTAGCTGCGCCGAATTTTGTAGTGAAGAGTGCATAGCCTTAGCAATGATCTTGCGCATATTAGATATAGGCTTAACCTCGCTGTCATCAGCAGGCGTGTTAATGGTTGGCGCAACCATATCTGCACCCTTGGCACATCCTGCCAGACCCGAGCCTTGCTTTGGAGCTACAGCACCTGTATCCTTGGCAATAGCTTTTGCCAGCGGAGTCATCTTGGCAGATGCATCTATGGCTGCTTGAACATCACGCTCGATAATTCGACCATTAGGACCTGAGCCTGCTATCTGCGCCACATTGATGCCCTCTGCCGCTGCAAGGTTGCGTGCTCGTGGTGATACTCCGCAGCTTGGAGCTACATCTGTCACAACATATGAGGCAGGAGCCGCAGTAGGAGCCGATGCCGTAGCCTCTGCAACCTCCGCAACTTGTTCTGCAACAGGTGCCGCAGCCTGACCATCTGGACGAAACTGATCAACACTCTCACCCTCTGCTCCAATAACCATTACATTGGTAAGAACAGCAATCTCATCACCATCATTGAAAAATACCTCAAGCACGGTGCCATCAACCTTAGAGATCTCCTCAAAAGATGCCTTGTCTGTCTCGTAGGCAAACAGTACATCCCCAACAGCAACTTTATCTCCCTTTTTCTTCATAAGTTGTGTCAGAATACAGCTCTCTACAGACTGACCCTGCTTCGGCATAATTACTACTTCAGCCATAATAATATATTTTTAGTTTAATTTGTCGTTTTTTTGCACTTATTATGCCTCTCCGAAATACACATTTCGTATAGCACGCATAAATCCATACAAATATATAAAAAATATAGTTACAACAACATCGTATCAGAAAGATTTTTACCTCTTATTCCCGAACAACCGCTACGGATTGTGCCAGTTCCTTTAAATGTAAAAAAAGCGACCACCTAAAAGCAGTCGGAACGCATCTTTTTTTAAGGGAGTTTTTCTTGAAATATCAATGGCACTTGCGAAGATTGTACAAAAAAAAGAGCAGTGCTCTTTTGTGCCGCACTCTGATAGATTATCGAACTATTGTAGATGATTTCTATAAGGTTGTAGAGTTTGTTGAGTGGTTGAAGGAATCCCACCGACAAGTCTGCCGAGCCGCCACCAACTGACCGAGTTCCTTTATCAAACGAAAACCGAGCAGAGAAATCTGCTCGGTCGATGTGCCACATCGTGCCAGACTATCGAACTTTCATAGAGGATTACTTGAAGATTGTAGAGTTCATCGAGTGGCTAAAAGATTTTTATCCCGAAAAAGCAGCATTTCTTGCAAAAAAGTCTTGACTTCGTATCCCTATTACCTTATAATGTTAGTAGGGATACCCCAACTGCGCCGATGGTATCACGGTTGATTAGAGGTAAGGCTATTGCGAGTTTATTTTTTCCATTACTGCACTGATGAGTTCCTTATCTCGATTCAATAATTGTAAAACCAATTTATAAACAGTCGTGCAAGGATTATGGATAGCATATCGAGCGTCAGTAAAAGACTTATGTTGTTGCTGTGCATTTCTAATAGCTTGCTCCATATCTCCATACTTTGTCATAATTTCAAAATTGCGCTCCTCATTTTTCTTATACTTATATGGAGTTTTGCCTTTCCATTTCCCTGTGCTGTTCACTGCTTTAGAGATAGCTGCCTTATAATCATCTCTACTCATCGCAGTAACTCTATTTTGAAAATGATACAAATACCATAGTTCGAAAGCCTCATTACTCCAAGCTACATTTATTCCATTGGCGGAAGCTTTTTCGATTGCAGAGTTGAAGTTGTTAGGCGGAAAACTAT
Source organism: Alistipes sp. (assembly GCA_045654345.1). Classification (GTDB taxonomy): domain Bacteria; phylum Bacteroidota; class Bacteroidia; order Bacteroidales; family Rikenellaceae; genus Alistipes. The sequence continues at coordinate 59,909 of JAZOND010000023.1, forward strand.
CTCTGTCAAATACTGCCCATACAGAGTCATATGGAGTAGATGAAGCATTTCTCAACTCAATAGCTCTTTTTACAACAGATTTTGTATTTTCCCCCGTGCCTTCACACTCAATGTTATAAACGAAATAATCATTATTTTGAATGGCGAAATGTTCAAAATATTTAGGCTCTGTTTTTTCACCTTCAGCGACAATTAGGATACGACAAGAAAATTTCTTCTTACGCTCTTGTTTCTTCTCTTTCTGTTTCTGTCGTTTAATAACAGAATTATCAAGTTTTATACGATTTGCCATAGTTAATCGTTTAAAATAAATGGAATTGCTCCATATCTTCCTGCGATGTAATTTTTTTCGTAATTCGAATCGTTACGAGGTTTACTTCCATCAGGTAGTTCAATATCCATCATATTATACAAATCTGTTTGCTCCATCTTGTCTTTTTCTGTAAACCAAATTTGGTCTCTGCGTAAAAGTTTCGAAGATAATAGGTGTGTATCGTGAGTAGAAAAGATTAATTGCGCATTATGAGGATTAGTTTTAGGACTATTAAACAATTCTACTATATGTTTAGAGATTAATGGATGCATCTTTGCATCTAACTCATCAATCCATAATACAGTTCCATTGACCAATGTGTCAAAAATAGGGCCTGACAACTCTATTAGTTTTTTTGTGCCTTCTGACTCCTCTTCAATATCAAAAATTACGGACCCGACAACTTTTCCATTCTTATTATATACATTATGTTTACTAAATAACTCAATAGACTTTTTCCCGCTGAGTTGTTTAATAATACTTTCCTTTAATTCACTTGGTATATTTTGAGGTAAAATCGATTCATCAAAGTCTTCTTCTTTTGTTTCAATTGCGCTAAAACCTAATTGAGTTTTGTTAAAGAATTCAATAGCGTCCTCATATCCTTTATCGTGCTTATGCAACATTACTTTTGAATATGACGAATATCCTCTACTCTCTAACCCAGAAATAACATTCATTGTCTTCACTTTCGCAATGATACTTTGTGAAACCACACCATTTAGTTGTGCGCATAATGATAGGAACAACCTATTATTATTAGTACTTTCTTCTTTACCCACTCCTTCTGGGAACAATGTTTCATTGACTCCAATACCTTCTGTTGTGCGAATAAAAAGACACTTTTCCCTTTTACCTCCAACAGCAGAAGAAAATAGCCACTCCCCTAAGATAGCTGATTCATTAAATTCAAATCCATATCGATAAGTAGTTTCGTTTAAAATAAAAATAACCTCAAAGAATGTAGGCTTGTTTTTGATAGTTGTTAATCTGAATGGTTCATAATCGAGTTCATCATCATCATTCAATTTTACAGATTCAACAATATGATAAATCATTGATAAGAATGCTTTGATGATATTTGATTTTCCGCTTGAATTTGCACCATACAATGCTGCTGTTTTTAAAACTTTAACATTTTTATTGATTTGAAGTACATTTGCTTTAGGCTCATCTAAAATACTCTGAGCTCTTAATGATAGTGTGCACTTGTGGTTAATAGACCTAAAGTTTGCACAAGTGAATTCGAGTAACATAGTGGTTGTAATTTGAGTATATTCGTGATTTTTGTTGCAAATATAATACCATATAGCCGTTAATGCAAATATATTTTGAGATTTTTTCTCAAATATGCTGCAAAATGCTTGACTTCGTATCCATATAACCTTATAATGTTAGTAGGGATACCCCTAACTGCGCCGATGGTGTCTGCGTGGTTCTAAATAATCATACAAATAAATATTAACAGAATGTCTAAAATTAAAGACAATGGAAAGAACAGTTTTGTTTTTTACGACAGTTTTCTGTCGGCAATGAAACACCTCAACGATGCAGAGTTTCGTGAGTGTGTATTGAAAATTAGAGATTATGCTCTTGATGGAGTAGATGAGGAGAGCTGTAGTCCGATGGTTAATGTAATAATGGAGTTGGCAAAACCCAACCTTGACTCGGCAAGGCGGCGGTATATGGCGAGTGTTGAGAATGGTAAGAAGGGAGCTGAGTTTGGGAAGTTAGGTGGCGCACCGAAAGGAAATCAGAACGCTCGCAAAAACAACCCCCAATCAACCCCAAAACA
>JAZOND010000024.1:0-37207 GCA_045654345.1 Alistipes sp.
AGATTTTGACCACGCCCGTGGTCGGTTGAATTTCCATTTCTTGATATTTTTAGAGCTTGTTTCCCACAAAAATAACAAACTCATCTATCCCTTCCAAACTTCTGGCCGATACTCTCAACCTTATGCCCGAATAGAACATTTACCAAATAAATGGAAGCAGACGCCAACGGATTCTACGGCAATAGTCGCTATATCCGTCAAGCTCTTGGTGCAGCAGACGCTCCTCGTCGATAATTCGGACAACAATCATTGGGATATAGAGCGCAAAGATAACCAAAGCCCACCACGAGCCAAGGATAAGTGGCATAGTAAGGAAGAGCAGCAGCGTTGCCGTATACATTGGGTGACGCACAATGCCATACAGGCCCGTGCTGACAACTTTCTGCCCAGCACTGACCTCGATAGTGCGCGAGAGCCACTCATTTTCGCGCATAACCTCAGCGTAGAGTATATAAGATATAAGGAACAACGCCTCAGCGACATAAATAACCATCTGAGGAACGCTACTCCAACCGAATCTAAAGTCGAGGCCTGCAACAACAAAGCCTACAACAAACATCAAGCCCGAAAAGCGGATAATACCGCTCTGGACAGTTCTCTTCTCCTTTGACTTAAGTCGTCGAGCAAGCAGATCAGGGGAGGCAATAACAAGCATAATGCCGAAAATAAACATCGGCACAAAGAGCAATACAAGTAATCGCCAACCACCGCAATAGTTAATAGTACCTGCCGGAAGGAATAACAGCAGTGCCATTATTCCCAATCCGACAATATACTTAACCAATCCGTTAAGGGCTATAGCCCCACGACCAGGTCTATCCATAGAGATCTATTTATGCCCTCTCTGGCTCGTGCTTATACTTAAAGACAAGCGCAAACATAATCGCCACAACAAGCGCATAGCCTGCAAAGATCGCCCAAACAGCTGTCCAGCCACCTGCAACACCCTCGCGTGCTACAAAGAAGCCATCTGCATTCCACGCACAGAAGTGGTTTACAACCTTACCTGCAATCCAAGTACCTACAGAGGCACCGATACCGTTGGTCATCAGCATAAACAAGCCCTGAGCAGATGCCTGAATATCGCTACTTGCCTCGCGCTCAACAAACAGAGCTCCTGAAACATTGAAGAAGTCGAATGCCACGCCATATACAATCATTGAGCAGAAGAGTGCCAGCAGACCCAGCACACTCTCGGTAGAACCGATGCCAAAGAAACCAAAGCGGAGCACCCACGCCAGCATAGCGATAATCATAACCTTCTTTATACCAAAACGCTTAAGGCAGAATGGGATAAGTAGGATACAGAGTGCCTCAGATGCCTGCGAGAGCGAGGTGAGCAGTGTAGGATTCTGCGCAAACCAGCTATCTGATGTTGCAGCAAATGAGTTGATATAAGGGCCGGCAAAGCCGTTGGTAATCTGTAGCGACACACCTAACAACATTGAGAAGATAAAGAACAGAAGCATCTTCTTCTGCTTAAAGAGTACAAATGCATCCAAGCCCAGACGCTGTGCAAGGCTCTTCTGCTCGCCACTTGCGCTCTGCGAGATTGGGCACTGAGGCAGTGAGAATGAGTAGAGTCCGAGCACAAGGCCAAGGATACCAGAGGTGATAAGCTGCATATAGGTAAACTGGAACGCTACTCCGCCAATCTTAGCGAAGTTCACAAACCACATAGCCGCAATAAAGCCGATAGTACCGAATACACGAATAGGCGGAAAGGCTTTAACGGTATCGTAATTGTGCCTTGACAGGATAGAGAAGGCAACAGTATTAGAGAGCGCAAGGGTTGGCATATAGAAGGCCACGCTCAGTGTATAAATTGCAAACAGAGGTGCAAACTCGATAGTCTGGCCCATCTGTCGAGCATACATACCCGCAAAGAGCATCAGAGCACCTGCAATAAGGTGCGAGATACCGAGCATACGCTGCGGCTGAACAAACTTATCGGCAATAGCTCCAATGATTGCCGGCATAAAGATAGATACGATACCCTGAACCACATAGAACCAAGAGATCTGATCTCCCAGACCAACGCGTCCGAGGAAGTTACCAATACAGGTAAGATACGAACCCCAAACAGCGAACTGAAGGAAGTTCATAACGGTCAAACGTAGCTTAATATTCATTACTTTTATAGTTAAAAATTAGTCTTTCAATATTTTTTTAACAAAAATAACACTTTTTTTGCAAAAAACTTTGAAAATGTAAAAAAATGTTTTACTTTTGCACTCGCAATTGGGCTATGGTGTAATGGTAACACTACAGATTCTGGTCCTGTCATTCTAGGTTCGAATCCTGGTAGCCCAACTAAAGGAGATGTAACAACATCTCCTTTTTTATTTTCTATCATACATATTTTCCGCCAAGTGCTCTCTATAATATAAAACCAAGAGCAATGAAAGACAATACTATCTGGTACACAACAACTGACAACCAACCGATAATTATCAATCCCGACCCCTTCGACACTCAGGTGGCGTACCATCAATACAAGAATGGTGTGGGTGCTATACACCTATGTGGCGATGTAACAACAATCAACCCTTGGATGTTCTACAACTGCTATAACCTCTACAGCATAGAGCTTCCTGACAGCATAAAGAACATCGGGGATAGTGCCTTTATGCGCTGCTCTGCACTAACGAGCATATCTATCCCCAAGGGCGTTGTATCAATTGGCAGAGACTGTTTCTGCGATTGTAGTCAGCTTTCGACCGTACTATTTCCCGATGGCATCACCACAATCGAGCCATTTACCTTCAGAGGGTGCGAGTCTCTATCCACCATAACAATCCCCGAATCGGTCAATAAAATAGCCTACTGTGCATTTGAGGAGTGTACGATGTTATCAGAGCTCACCATCCCGGCAAGCACATCCATAATCGAGCCCTATGCCTTCAGCGGCTGTCTTAAGCTCAAGGAGGTGACACTAAGCCCTACCACCGAGATTTGTGAAGAGGCTTTTGACAGTAGCTGCACCATAAAAACAACCACAACGCCAAGTGCATAAAACAATAGCAGACGCAAATTTGCGTCTGCTATTATATAAAAGGTAGAGTTATTAGCTATTGCGACGGTTTGCATATCTGCCAACAATAGGCTCGGCAGCAAGCTCTACAATGGTCTCAAAGTCCTTAATAGAGTCGCCATCCTTGATAACACCGACCAGATTATTCTCGCCTGTGCTCTCGCAGTAGATATACTTACGACCATTATGCTCAAGCAGCACATTATCAATATTAGCTGTGCCGATAACATTGATCCACTCATCCTTGCACTCAACAGCGATTGCCGCGTGCTGGAGCTTGTTTGACAACAGATATATTACATTATATCCCAAGCAATAAAGGATATTGGCAGCCAGGAACGACTTACAGTCGCAATCGCCCTCCTTATCGCATAGAGTCTCATCTGGGAAGCGCATATACTCCTTCTGATAGCCGATGCTTGAACACTCCTCATCAATCTGATATGCGATATTAGGTATCTGCACAAAGTTAAAGACAAACTGCACCATATCGAGCTCAGAGAGATGTGCACCCTCAGCCTTCTGCTTGATATAACTTGCAACAGCCTTAACATTTCGACGACGATTCTCATCCTCACCAAGGTAGTTGAACATCGAACGAACATTTGCATCGTAGGTATTTGCGTCGTAGCCGTATGTTCTGAACGGATTGCAGGTACGAAGCAGGTCAATATCATCGTTATTGAACTTAAGCACCATATTTCCGTGCAGCACTGCATTTGAAGCCGATACCAAATCCCAATTATAGATAACACTGCGTTCCTGCTGGCCCTCTGTAGGCTGTGTAGAGTCGACATTAAGGAGCAGCTTCTCCTCAAAGTCACTTACTGACATACCCTCAATAGGCTTGCCTAAATGGAATCTATCACCCGTAGTCTCGCAGTAGATGTAGTATCTACCATTCTCACGCACAGTCATATCGTTGATATTTGAGCCATACCACTGCGCCTCAACATCCTTGGCATTTACCTCGATACCGATTGCAGAGTGCTTATACTTGCGCGAAGATAGGTACATTACATTATAACCCATAACGTGGAAGAGCATTGCCGCCAGCAGTGACTTACTATTGCAGTCTCCCTCCTTATCGTAGAGAGTCTCATCTGGATAGCGGATATAGTCCTCGTAGTTATTAATACTCTTACAATCCTTATTCGAGACAAATCGGATATTCGGCTCCTGAACGAAATCGAGCGTAAACTGAATCTTATCCAGCGGAGTCAATGAGTTCTCGGTAATTGACTCGTCGATATACTTTGCAATATATCGCACACGAGCCATAAATGAACGGTGCTCCTTGAGGAAGCTGAACATATCAAGGATATAATCCTTATCGCTCTTATCCTTACGCTGTGCAAAGAATGGATTGCACTGGCGCATATCGGCCATATCCTGCGCTGTGAAGTAGAGGGTAATATTACCATGGAGCTGCTGCGAGCTATATGTCGAATCCAAATCCCACTCATAGGTGCAAGAGATATCACCCGTAGGATTCTCAACCTCCTCCATAGAGTCACGATCAGAGTCCTTCTCATTAAATGATGTAGATATTACCCACGGAGTATTGGCACCCTTAAGCAACATATTGATAAGTACTCCATTCATAATTGCCCAAACAAGAGGTATCAGCTCGAAATTCTCGCTTAACGCAGAGAAGTAGAGTGCAAATGGCGAGAGAACAAGCACCGCAATATTAAAGCCCCTTAAGCTTAGGTTCTTATTTAGCAAGTCGAGCGTCTTCTGGAATGAGTTTGAGTTCTCGATGCAGTCAATCTTCACCAAACGCACCAACATCCAAATAAGGTAGTACATACCAATAAGGATATAGATAACAAAAATATCCTCAAAATGCTCACCTACCAGCGACTTACCGATAAGTTTATAGCCGAAATAGAGCATCAAGAACAATCCGCTGTATATCAATGTCGACAGCAGCGCAGTATCGTTCCAACCATAAGGCTGTGCCTTATAGAACTCAGAGTACTGACCCTGACGCAAATCACCAGAGAGCGCAGCAAAAGCACACGCACGAGCCTCTGCAGGCAGATAGTCCCTCAACGAGCTATGGAAACCGACAAACGATGCCGATGCCATTGCCTCCTTCTCCACCTTTTTCTTCTTATCAGCAGCCTTCTTGCCTTTCGACTTCTTATCAGCGTGAGCAATAGCCTTATCAACAGGTTGATCCTCAGTCTGGATATCATCCTGCGGCTTAGAGGTCTCTGTAGGTTCCTGCTCAGGTACATCATCCTCAGACGCATCAACAAGAACATCATCAGTCTGGGTATCAGGATCATCAGTCACAGCTGGCACTACTGCCGGCTGATCCTCAGGCTCTGTTTCATCAACCTCCGGCAGCTCGACATCCGGCTTACCGAGGTAGAAGTTCAGCGTACACCTTAACCACAATGAGTGCCAGGTGCGCTCGCCGTAGATAGTTGGTTTATTAGGCTCAGATGGGCGTGCACAATATCCAATCATCACGCGATTCTTAGAGCCCCTCTCCTGACGATACACATATCCATATTGGTCAATGATATTATCGCCATTAAAGCATATATATCCTGCCTGCTTATAGCGCGGAGCAACAGTTTCGTCAAGGACATCTGTAGATACAGTCTCGACAAAACCACACTCACGACCCGCCTGCTTATCTACGATAACCCTACCAATTGATGGTAGAGAACCACTTCCGGGGAGGCGCACCTCACCGGCAGAGCCGTCATTATCCATCTCAAGATAGCCAATGCTTAGCAGCGGCTGACCAGGTCTGCTCTTCTTTCTAATCTCGACCTTTTGCTTGGTAAGGTTCTTAAGATAGTACATCAATACTATCGCCACCATGGCGATAAATATGTATATCCAAATTTCGCTACCTATATCCATCATAATACACTAATCGTCTTGGTTCATAATTTCACGAATTACCTGGCGTTCGTCATAAGCCTTACGGAAGTATCCGTTCTGAATCAACTGCAACCATTCACTCGAGTTATCATTAGGACATACCGCCCAAAGCATAAGCGATGACAACGATCTCTTATAAGGGTCAGTGGACTCCTCCTTTGTATCTTTTGTATTTGCAGTATCATCTACAACACCTCCGTTACGAAGTCGCTGTTCCTTCTGATACTCGGCCTGTCGCTTAGCCTGCTCTGCCTCAAAGTTCACAATAGCACGCGCCTCATTATCAAAGTCCTCATTAGGGAGCAATCGGTTGAACGATATACTCTTAAAGACACGCCAACGAGTCACAAACAGATAGCGTTTAAACAGCTCGTCGTGCTCTGACTTCTGAATATTAGGTGACACTATCGAGAGGTATGGCCTTACAAAGTCATCGACATTGCAGTTTGCCTTAACATCTGAGTACTCAGTATCAGAGTGAGATGCAAACTCGCCATTTGTAGCCGCCATAGCCACCATATACTCCAACATATCGCCACAGCCCTTCTTCTTACGCTGCTGCTGCAACATATCTCCGACAGTCGGATAGAGGCGATCGCACATATTATCCTTAATATACGCGTGCAACTTATTATTGAACTCAATCTTAAGTTTTCTCCAATTATCAGCCTTATTCTTAATAATCTCATCACGGCTGACAAACTCATAATCGCCGAGCTTATCATTAAAACGACGCGCGTGGCTCTCTGTAAGCGACACATCGCTAAACAAAGTTGCAAAGCCATCCTTGAAGTGGCTGATAAGGATAAAATACTGCTCGCGAGTAAGGTTATTAACCATCGCATTCTTACCGTTAACCTTAATCTGACGACGCTCAACATCCTCAACTGGAATAAGTGGCTCGCCATCAAACTGACCTCCATTAAGTGGCTGATTAAACCTACTTGGCGGGAAGAGCAACTTGATTGTTGGATCAGGGGTCATTACTGTAACCTCATTACGGATAGCCTTACAACGAGTAAGATACTCATCCATAAGGGCTATCAGCTTATCATAAAGAGACGAAACCTCAGACTCAACACGGTTTGCAATACGCGCATAAGCATCGTGAATAAAGTATGTTTGGAGCTTGCGTATCAGGTTGCGCTTCTTCTTAAGGTACAAGCGGTAAAGAACATACTGAATTGCAAAAGGAATTGCAAAAATCAGCAGACTCCACACCCACCACACTTGCTCATATATGCCTATATTAATAACAGCAGGCGACAAGAATCTAAGTACCGGCAGGAAGGCAACAACGCAGATTATAGAGAGCAAAAGGGTACGAGCAAGGGTAGCGGCCAAGGTCTTCTCGCGACTGAGCAGATCCTTAAGGTTCTTAAGCAACTCCTGCTTCATCGCATTGCAACCTACACCACCATTCTTTGAGCGGATATCACTCTGGTAAGCATCGTGATACTCACTAAAATCAGAGTTGTGATTCTTGATTTTATCGTTCCAATATATCTCCCTGATTGATTGATGTATATTACCTCTCTGCTTAGAGAAGTACTCCTGCATATTTTTAAACTTAGCCTCAATTAGCGACAAACCGCCATCGCTGCAGTTTACACGAGAGAGAACTCGCTCAATTGCAGCAGGAAGGGCTATCTCTGCATTCTTGAAAGTATTGATACTCTCGCGAGACATCTGCTCAAGGCTCTCATTTGTCTCATTCTCAACGCATTGCATAATACTACGCAATAGCTCGGCAGGGAAGAATCTCAGATGGTACTGATAGTAGAACTGCTTGAGATTACGATTAAGCCAATCCTTTATAGGGTGCAATCTTGGCTTTTTGGGATTATAATCCAAGATTATAGTCTGCTCACGGAACTTCTTTACCAGGCTATCTGACGAGTAATCACCATCCTTATTGAATAGCTGAATATCAACCTCTGCCCTATTGTGATCGCCCTCCTCCTTGAATGTATTGACAATCTTAGAGGCTACAAGGTTGGCATCAGTCTTATCCTCCACCGACATATCAAAATATACCGATGTAGCACCCATTGAGAAGTAGAAGATATCATCTGTTCCTGTACCACTCAACAATGGATGATTTATATCACAAGCCAAATACATATGTACCAAACACTGCACAAGGTACTCGGCCAGTCCGTTATTGTCTAATTTTGTATATGTACACTCTGTTCTGTTCTGTACATCTTGATACAACATTAAGTTGTCGTATCCGCGAATGGTAGTAATATTACACTGCACCTCTATCTCGCGGAATAGGCGCAGAATTCTCTCACGCTGTCCTACCTCCTTTGCGTTAGCATCGCACGGCACATACAACATTCCAATGATACTCATACCCTGGTGTATGTGTCCTGCAAGGAAACGACCCTTCTCCTTCTGCAATATAGCAGCTATTGACGAGTAGACAAGCTGAGTAAATCGCTCAGTGACATCACCGAGCACAACAATGTTAATTGGCTGACTTGGTTTGGCGTTAGACTTACGAAGAATCTGTATAAATTTCTTGGCATCCTCAATCATTGCCTCCTGGAAGTCATAAAGACGCTTTCCGATATCATTAATAGCGGTTTTATCAGCATCTGCGTCAGTCGCTTGACCATCAGCACTCGGATTTACAGCAGAAGCAACATCAACTACCTCTGCCTGTTCATACTTATCGACACTCTGCTCATCTGTGAAGAATGTCTCTAACTCGTAACTACTATAGTACCAGTAGTCACCCTGTACTTTAGAGTTTCTTGTAGCACGCCTCTTATCCTCACTTGAGATCTCATCCTTAAATGGATGATATTGAACAACATCGAGATCGTTAGTATCGAGATCGTTAGTATCGATATCGTCACCAACAATAGGCTTTTTCTCCGAATCGGTCAGATCTTCAATAGACATTTTGTCCATCTCGGCCTGAACACTTTCGGCAAAATGTACGTGGTCAATCTGTCCGACGAGACGCAAAAACGCGTCTCGTCGGACAGACTTCTTGGTTATATCTATGATCCAAAGAGGAAGCATATTATAATCAATTTAAATTACTTAATAAATTCGTGTACAGTCGCAAATTCGTGGCGAACAATAGAGAAGAGAATCTCATACAGACGACGCTCAGCAGTGCTTACAGCAGCCTTCTTCTTATCACACAACTCCTTGAGCAATGCCGCGTGCTTCTCAGCATACTTGTGCTTAAACACCTGCTCACCGGTAATCTGCTTACCATCTACGCTGAAGTTGAAGCGCAACATAGCCTGAAGGATAGCCTCAGTAGTCTCGCCGAAACGACAGTTATAGTAGAGGTTAGAGTAGCTTGCAAACTGCAAAGCGAAGTCATCACCCTGAAGCTCCTGATACAATCTTCTACCGTTATCAATCTCCTTAAGGACAATCTGACCGGTCTTCGGATCAATAGAGAATGCCTCCGATGTCGCAACCTTGGTTGTATTGTACTCAGTGTAGTACATTACATTCTTATAAGCCTCCTGATCGTACTCATCCTCATAGAAGAACGGCTTGGTATCCTCAGTAAACTGATTGAGCAACATCATCTTAGCATATGTGCGATGCTGTGGCAGAATCTCCTCTGGAAGGTCAGCTACGGTAATCTTATCGAGGAACTGAGCAAAGTCGTGGTGGAAGTGATACTTCTCACGGAAGGTTGCTCTATCGTAAACCATCTTGATAGAGTCGTAGATACGGTAGTCAGCAAGTGACAAACCATACTTAGACTTGAGTACCAATGCGGTATTCTCGTTATCGCTAACCTCGAAACGGTGCTTAGGGTTACCCTTCTGGAAGCCCAACATATCTGCTGCAAGATCCTCATTACCAGCAACAAATACAATATGCTCCTCCTTCTTTACAACATCAATACGGCTTGAGTTGTAGCTAAAGAAGAGTGCAGGACTCAAGTTACGACGAACATTATCCTTATCCTCGTTTGTAAGGTCGTTAAAGAATGCAGAGATCTTCTTAGTATCCCATTTCTCCTGAATATCCTTACTCTCGCGCATCTTCTTATCCAAAACTGTCTCTGCCAATGACAAGAAGTCGTCAACAATCTTCTCGTTGCTTCTCTCAAGCTCCTGGTTACAGAAGAAGCGTGTCTCCTGAGCCTTAACCATCTTGCCAGTCTTAGGATCCTCCTTTGTCATAGTTGCCTGATACTGACCAGACTTGATTGCCTGTACAAGAGCCTCATTTACAGCATTGTAGATATTATCATCGAGGAACTTCTCGATATCGCCACGCTCAGCTGTCTCAGCCTCATCGTGTGCTGCAGTGATGATTGTTGTATAGAGACGGCTGAATACATTGTCCGGAATCCAACCATTACCATCAGCAATCTTTGTAAGCTGTGGCAGGTAAACTGTTGTAACATCCATAGATGCGCTACCCATCTCAGCAGCCAACTTCTTATACTGAGCAACAGCTACACGGTTAAGCTCTGCAGCCTTATCCTTGAAGCTTGCAACGTGCTTCTTAAGCATAGAGAGCACATCACCCTTGTCGTCCATACAGAAGTCCTTCTTCAGGTCGTTAGCCCATACATCGAGCACATACTTCTTGTAATCATCAATATATCCGCCCAACTCGGCAACATACTTCTGAATCTCGCCCTTATTTGCGTGTGTCAGCTTCTTGAAGAGGGTAACCTTCTTAGCCTTATCACACAGCTGCTGCAACTCTGTCTCCTTCTCTGAAAGTGACTGCTTACGAGACTCAAATGCGCTCTCCTCCTGGTTGAAGTTCTCTGCCATCTTCTTGTGAATAGCGTCGATAGCATCGTGAGCGAATGTAAGACCGTTAGTACGAATCCACTTCTCAGCCTGAGACCAGATAGCCTCAACAATAAGCTGCTTATTAGCATCGCGCTTCTCGGCAAGCTTCATCTCATTCTCAACATTGCTCTTGAATGTGCTCAGTGAGTTCTGAATCTCACCAAAGTCGAGCTCTGAAGAGAGGATATCGCTATCTGAATCCTGTGACTCGATACTATCACCCAACTCCTTAATAGACTGTGTGTTAGCAAGCTTGAATGCAACAGTGTCAGGAATTGAGCTATCGAGCTCACGGAACAATGACTTAGCGTACTCAGGCACCTTCTCCTCCTCTACGTGTGCGCCTTTGCCCTCCTCAGCCAAGAACCAAGTACGGAGAATATCTCTTCTGAAACGGAAGCGCATATACTTGTTAAAGAACTCGTTTGGCTTCTGCAGTGAAACATAACCCATAGGAACGAGGAAGTCCTTATGGTTACGCTCCATAATATCGTTCATATAGTTGTCGATATCGCTACGGAATGTAGCACCTGCCTTACCGTTGTGCAAGTGGAACAACATCTCGGCAGTATTGCGATACATTGTACGAGTTGTACCAAGGCTTGTACCCTTATCTGTCTGAATATCAACAGGAATCAGATAGTAGAATGGGCAGTAACGCTTCTGGCCATTGACAAGTGAATAGTCGTTCTGGAATGCAAGGCGGTGCATTACAGTATTCTGATTCTTATCATAGCTCATAGCCTTGAATGCCTCAAGCTCAGAGAATACACCAAATGCGTTGAGTGTATACTTCTCCTCTGTTGCGTTGCTATCAATATATACCTTAGGCATATACATAGTAAGCACCAGCTGAGGGTCACCGTTACCAACTACCTGATGGTGAATCTGATTCAAATGATAGAGTACATCGTTAAATATACCTGAACCAGTACCTCCGAGTGTACTACCTACAACCCAGTAGTAGATAATACAATCCTCACCACCTACAGTCTTCACATCATTGAGTGACGAGATAGCAGACTGAACCTTGCTGTGGAAATCAGCAAGTGAGTGAGCAAATGCAACACGGCTCTTCATACGGAATGCGCCGGCACCAAAAGCAAGTGGCTGATCAGGAATCTTAGCAGCTAAGCTTGAAGAACAAGCCTCGAGAATTCGCTTGTTAATAAGTGCATTAGGCTCCTGCTTTGCCTCATAGTAGATAGCAAATGGATTTGCACGACCAAGATTGATAAGGTCTGTCTGAGGGTTTACAAATGGAACCTTACCCTGCTCGAAAGTGGCACGATTACGCTTATTAGCCTCATCAATGTCACGCTGGTCAGTGTCAAGGAAGATGAAACGATAAGTGTCGTTCATCGCCTGCAAACGAGACTTTGTAGCCGTAGCTTCAGGGAATCTCTTCTCATAGACCTTCTCCTTGATCTGAGCCACGGTCTGGCAGCCCGAACCACCAATACCGATGAAAATGTGTTTTTCGTTAGCCATAGTTAGATCATTTTACGGTTTATAAATTATTTAGTTAGTTTAATTCTTACTGAGTGTGTAATATTTGAAGAGCTATCTCCACAAGAGACGCGTACTGAATCGGTAAGCTTTCCAGACTGTCTCTTACCCGATGCAGCATATGCAGCAGTCTTTCTCCAAACAAATGTCGGCTTTGAGAATACAAGCAGCGGATTGCCTTTCTTCTTCTCGACTACAAACTGCCACAATGCGCCATCAACCTTACAGCGACCTGTTCCACCCTTACCAAACACCATTCTTGCCGATGGACTCTGCTTTGGGATTCGAACGGTCTCGCCTATCTGAATACCATTTCTATCAAAAAATGTCACATTGGCCTTAAAGCAAAGACTTCTATTGCGAGCCATTGCCTTGAATACACCGATAATATACAATATAAATAAGCCAGCCAGCGTAGCAGTAAGCCAGAATGGCAAGAAGAAGGTAAATACAAGGCCCTCGCCCTCCTTAGTTGTTGAAGGGATAGGCTTCTCTGCCTCGAGCTGTGCAAGCTCCTTGTCATAAGGCACCGGGAACATCAGTCCGAGGTTCATATCTGCATCAAGGTTGTGGAAGCCCCAATCTTTGTGCTTAATCTGACCAAGCTCAACCTCAATTGGAGAGTCAGAAGTCACCATAAAGTTCTCGGTGTTGTTGATAAAGTAGTAATCATCACCACTCATATAGGTTGAGTCAATCTTAATCTGCGGATAGAGTTTGCTTGGCTTCCAGTGAATCTTAGCCGCAACCTTTCCATCAATATTCTGATCAACCTTAAGCTCTACTGGAGAGTTACGATTTGCATCGTGAACAATAGCCTTCAGCTTAGTGGTCATAATAGCGCGACGAAGCTGCTCAAACCACTGCTTAATAGCCTTCTGATCATTGCCCATATTTGCAATCTCAAGACTGTTGCCATTAAAGAAGAATACATCCTGAAGCTGATCAAGGCAGTAGCCTGGCTTATTAACATCTACTGGCAACGCAAGGGCAATAAAGCGAGAGTAGATATCACCAGTAGCAGCCTGAATAGACTTCTTCATACTCTCAAGACTCTCCTTCGTAAGCTTACGCTCACCGTGACCCTTCTCGTCATTACGGAAGTCAGTCAAGATAACAACGATGTTTACCTTGTACTCCTGATTGTTCAGAATAACCTCAGAGACACCATCAACAGCAGCTTTAATATCTGTATGTGCCTTAAACGCCTTAGTATAGTTGGGATTTGAGTAAAGGGTCCTAATATTTTGACACAATGTATTGCGAACTCCAGCATCGATTACTCCAGAGAAACCGAGCATACTTGTCTTTGCCTCTGTTCCAAACGGGATAACATCAACGCGGTCATTATTTGGGAGTGCCTGAAAGAATGGTGTCAGAGACTGAACAACCATAGGCTCATACTTCTTCATAGTACCTGATACATCGACTGCGAAGATGTAGTGCGCAGGATAAGATGAGAGTTCCTCCTTAAACAGCTCGGTGAGCTGCGGGAAGGTCTTCTGCAGATACTCCATCGAAGAGTTTGACTGTGCACTTACGATGACGAAAGAGCACATTGTCACCATTGCAACAAAGCAAAGTTTAATAGTTTTTTTCATTTTGTTTGGGTTATTTTTGCTTATTTATAATATCGGTAGTACAAATTTAAGTTTTATTTGAGTAAAAAACAACTTTTTAGACAAAATAGAACACCTCAACAATAGATTTTATAGCAAAAAAAATCGACTAATTATCACATTTAATTTTGATAACAGCAGAATTAAGGTCATTTCTCCGCGACCGACAAAAAACAAAGCGGAGCAGAACGCATTCTACCCCGCTTTATCCTCCTCATACCATAGCAAAAAAAGAAAGGATGTCAAATGACATCCTTTCTAAGTAGTGGATAGGGGATTCGAACCCCTATGTCGTGCGTGAGAGGCACGTATCCTAGCCCTTAGATGAATCCACCATTGATTCGATTGCGAGTGCAAAGATAGAGCAAGTTTTTTTATTCTCCAAATTTTTTAACAACTTTTTTATAAAAAAATTTCAAAAATTTTCGAACCCTTTTACCAACTCACTATAAATCAAATATTTACCTATTCTCAGCAACCCAATTGGTAAGTTCCACAAATTGTGCCACTGTAAGCTGCTCGGCACGCGCAGTAAATAGAGGATGCTCTGCCCCACCGAAATTTCCGAATACAGCCTTGAGCGAATTGCGCAACATCTTGCGACGCTGACCAAATGACGCCTTGACAACCTTGATAAACAGAGCCTCATCACACGCCAGCCTCTCGGTCTTATTACGACGCAGGCGAATAACGGCACTCTTGACCTTTGGAGGCGGATTAAAGACACTCTCCGAGACAGTAAAGAGATACTCTATATCGTACCACGCCTGCAGCAGCACGCTCAAGATGCCATACTCGCGTGAGCCTGGAGGCTCGGCGATACGAACTGCCACCTCCTTCTGAATCATTCCCACGCACTGCGGCACAAGGTCGCGGTTCTCGATAATCTTAAAGAAGATTTGCGACGAGATATTATACGGGAAGTTGCCAATAACGCGCACGCCCTCAGGGAAACGCTCGGCAAGATCCATCTTCAGAAAGTCTCCCTCGATAAGTCGTGGAGTGAACTCCGGATAGTGGGCGTTAAGGTACTCAACGCTCTCACTATCAATCTCGGCTCCGTAGGTTACAATATCGTTACGGCGGAGGAGATACTGCGTCAGCACACCCATACCGCAACCCACCTCCAGAACAGCCTCTGGCTCCTCGGAGGTGCGCTCGGTAAGTGAGTTACATATCTTTTGTGCTATATTAAGGTCGGTCAAAAAGTGCTGACCGAGTGCTTTTTTTGCTCTAACCTCTGCCATACTTATATTTATATATACTAAAAGAAGCGAACAACCTCATCCTCAGCAACCTCTACCACAGCACCGCGGGTAGTTGCGCTAATAACCCCGGCAGGGATATCCTTCTTTGCGTATACTGTAATATCGTCAGTAATATCGACATTGGTCATACTCAGCTCGCCAGCCATATTAAGCTCGGTCTTATAGCCATTTGTTGCACCCCAACTCTTGCCGTCTGAGTACTTACCTGTAACGATATCGCCTGTGATAAGGTATGTACCGCTATAGTGGTTGAAGTAGATAGGCTCGTTTAAATCCTTCTGATAGAGGTCAAATGTATTGTCAGACTTGAACTCAACATATATCTCGAGTTTCTCCTTGGTGCTGCTTGTGCGCAGTGGGCTCTTTGTCATCTGCCACTGGCCAACCATACCCTTAATAAGTGGATTCTCGTTTGCCTTGCTACCACAGCCTGTTACTGCAAAGAGTGAGGCAACGGCAACTGCAAGCATTAAAATCTTTTTCATATCTATCTCTGTTTTTATCAAATTAATACTACAACCAGCCGCCGTTTGTTGCAAATGGACGAGCAAGGATTGCCACCTCGCGAGTAATTATCATACCACCAGTAGCCTGATTTGAACCCTCCTTATCACCACCAGCGATAAATGAGATCTTGAGGATTGCAGAGCCTGGCTTGGTACACTTAATCTGCATTTTACCTGTTGTAGAGATGGTAATATCACCTTCAACACCCAACTTCTTCTTATCAACATCTGACATAGTAACACCCCCATCTACAAATGTTAGAGTTGAAGTATTACCGCCAATGGCAGGAGTAAGATCTACATTAGCCTTATTGCCAACACGAACAGTAATGCAAGGAATACCATCAACATTCATCAACACCTTGAATGCATCAATATAACCAACGCCCATCTTACTTCTGCGCATTGCAAGATCCATCTCTCTAATCGAACTACCATTGAGAGAATGCTTCTTGCCTGTGCAGTACTGATCAATATTATGGGTTGAGCAGACAAGAATCTCTCGAAGATCAAACGCTGTCAACTTCTTACCTAACTGCAGTGAGCGAGCAATAGCCAGCGCAGCAATACCTGATACGTGAGGACAAGCCATAGATGTACCCTGCTTATAACCATACAGGCCGTCAACATATGTTGTAGAGTACACTTCAGAGTTACTCATACCCGTGCCATCAGTATAATACTTCTGCAGATAGTCACCACCAGGGGCTACCAATGTAGAACCGGGACCATAGTTGGTGTAGTAAGCCGGAGTATAATCACAACTCATAGCCGTTACACAGATATAGTCGCGATATGCACCGGGATAGCTTGGATAGTCATACTGACTGTTTCCTGCAGCGAAAATCGGGATACCACCAGAAAGCACCTCACCACCACCATACTGCACAAAGTAGTCAATAGCCTTTCTTACAGCATTATTCTGTGGAGTAAATACTGCATCTGACATATACTTACCTGTATAACCCCAGCTACACTGAGCGATAGCTGCACCATTATCTGCAGCATACACGAAAGCACGCGCACCACAAGGGTCAGTACCTGAAGGCCAAACACTAAAGCGTGGATCGCTCGAAGGAATCTCCTGGAAGGTCTGGCAAGACATAATGCGCACGCCATCACCCTTACCTGTACCACCAGCAACACCGCAACCGCCAATACCGTTATTATTCACCGCAGCAACAGTACCGCCTACGTGAGTACCGTGGTCAGACTCTCCCTCGGCAAGAGCAGTTGTCTTGTTATACTCATAGGTTACAAAGTTCACTCCGTGAATATCATCCACATATCCATTGTTATCATCATCAACTCCAGGAGTACCATTTGCCTCGGCACTATTCTTCCACATATTGGCAGCCAAATCCGGATGGTCGTACTTAACCACATCATCAATCACAGCAACAACAATGCGATTGTCACCGGCTGTAAGATCCCAAGCCTCGCCAAGATTGATATCAGCACCCTTCTTACAACCAGAGAACACACTGGTATCACCTACATTAATGTAGTGCCACTGCTTATCCAAGTCAGGGTCATTAAATGCAGGATATAGTTTACTTGCACGAGTTGTAGGCTCTACTACGCTCTGAGCAGTCGGCATAGCAGGCTGGTCAATAATCTGCTCTGCGCAAGAGATAACCTGAACAACAGATACCTCTGCCACAGATGCAAACTGAGCAGCTACGCGGTTAATATCCTCTGAGCTGTCAAAGTATACAAGATACCAGCAGTGCATACCCTCAGCACGCAGACGCTCCTCAAAGCGGTTTGGAACAAAGAGACGCTCCATTCTAAAGCCACCAATCTTATCAAGGATAGAGTCAAAAGAGTCGATACCCGAACGGGTAGCACCTGTTCGAGAGACACCGCTCTCAACACGAGAAATAGCCTGCTCATCGAAGCAGATAATAAGGCTTCCTGTCATATTATTGTCCGACATACGAACAATTTTGGCAGATTGTGCCTGCTCTACAGATACGCTCTCGATGCTATCCTTTACGCAACCGACAGCAAGTGTCAAAGCAAGCAAAATAAATAATTTTTTCATATCTATTTAATTTTAGTCAATATTCCGCCGTAAAGTTAGCAAAAATAATTGCAACAACCAAAAATTTGGCACTCTCAATATTATTTACTATCTTTGCGCCGCAAATGTGGAGGGATTTGGACTGCTTGCAACCACAATAAAAAATAGCTAAACCAGCATTCTTTTATACTACAGTCAATTCTTCCCGCGTTTTTTAACTAAATTAAGAGAAAAACTATGGGATTTTTGTTTACTTCCGAGTCAGTGTCCGAGGGACATCCTGACAAAGTTTCAGATCAGATTTCAGACGCCATCCTTGACGAGTTTTTGCGTCGCGACCCAGAGTCTAAGGTCGCTTGTGAGACTCTCTGCACCACAGGTCTTGTTGTGGTTGCGGGCGAGGTACGCTCAGAGGCTTATGTAGATATTCAGCAGACTGCACGCCGCGTGATTGACCGCATCGGCTACAACCGCAGCGAGTATCAGTTTGACGCCGCTTCTTGTGGTATCCTCTCGGCCATTCACGAGCAGAGTTCAGATATCAACCAGGGCGTTGTGCGCCAGACCGAGGAGGAGCAGGGTGCCGGTGATCAGGGCATTATGTTTGGCTACGCTACACGCGAGAGCCGCGAGCTTATGCCTGCAACGCTTATCCTCTCTCACGTAATTCTCAAGGAGCTTGCAGATATCCGTCGCGAGGGTAAGGTTATGACCTACCTGCGTCCGGATGCCAAGAGTCAGGTGACTATCGAGTACGATGACGACCGTCGTCCGCTGCGCGTACACACTATCGTTGTATCTACACAGCACGACGATAATGTTGACGCTCCGCAGATTAAGGAGGATGTTCGCACTATCCTTATCCCACGCGTTAAGGCTCGTCTGGAGCGTGCGCACGATGAGCTTGCTGCCCTTATCGGTGAGCAGTATATCCTCCACGTAAACCCTACCGGCAAGTTTGTTATCGGTGGTCCTCACGGCGATACAGGTCTTACAGGTCGTAAGATTATCGTTGATACATACGGTGGTCGTGGCGCTCACGGTGGTGGAGCATTCTCTGGCAAGGACTCTTCAAAGGTTGACCGCAGTGCTGCTTATGCAGCTCGCCATATTGCAAAGAATATGGTTGCCGCAGGTGTTGCTGATGAGGTACTTGTACAGCTGAGCTACGCTATCGGTATTGCCGAGCCGCTTTCAGTATATGTTGACACATACGGCACAAACAAGCTCAGCATCAGCGAGGGCGAGATTGCAACACGCATTGCTAAGCTCTTTGATCTTCGCCCTGCAAGCATCGTTCGCCGCTATGGCCTTAAGAACCCTATCTTCGAGGCTACTGCGTCATACGGTCACTTCGGCAATCGTCCTTACACTAAGGAGGTTACAGTATTTGAGAACGGCGTAGAGACCACCCGCGAGGTTGAGTTCTTCGGCTGGGAGAAGCTCGATGCTGTAGATACTATCAAGGCTGAGTTTGGCCTATAATAGAGCATAAATAACAAAAAACTCCAAAGGAATCCCTTTGGAGTTTTTTTTATTTTACAGCTATCCGTTAGCCCTTGCGTTCGAGAGTGATAAACGAGAATGGATACTCAAACTCCTCGCCACGGGTATAATCCTCGCGCGAGAGCTCTGCCCACTCTGAATAGTCAATAGCTGGGAACGAGGTGTCACCCTCGTACTCCTTGCCAACAACGGTGAGGTATATACGATCTGCAAGTGGCAGTGCCTGAGCATAAATCTGTGCGCCACCGATAATAAATACCTCCTCCGCGCTATCAAACATAGATACCGCTTCCTCAAGCGAGTGTACGACAGTACAACCCCCAATAACAAGGTTTGTATCGCGAGTAATCACCACATTGGTGCGCTTTGGCAGCGGGCGACCGATACTATCAAAGGTCTTACGACCCATAATAACGGGATGTCCCGATGTTGTGGTGCGGAAGTGGATCATATCCTCGCGGATATGCCACAGCAGACTATTTTTATCGCCAATAACGCCATTGCTTGCAACGGCAACAATAATACTAATCATTACTACTCTGTCTTAGAATGACATTGGTGCTTTAATAGTTGGATATGGATCGTAGCCCTCGAGGGTAAAGTCCTCATATTTAAAGTCGAAGATAGACTTTACATCCGGATTGATGCGCATAGTCGGCAATGCACGCGGAGTGCGCGACAGCTGCTCGGCAGCCTGCTCTAAGTGGTTCAGATAGAGGTGTGTATCGCCAAGCGTATGGATAAACTCGCCTGCCTCAAGACCACACACCTGCGCAATCATCATAGTCAACAATGCATACGATGCAATATTGAACGGCACGCCGAGGAATGTGTCGGCACTGCGCTGGTAGAGCATACACGATAGCTTACCATCTGCCACATAGAATTGGAACAGCACGTGGCACGGAGGTAGAGCCATACCCTCAATATCGGCAACATTCCACGCCGAGACAATCATACGGCGCGAGTCGGGATTATTCTTAATAGTATCTATCACCTGCGTAATCTGGTCGATAGCACCACCGTCACCCGTTGCCCAGCTACGCCACTGACAGCCATATACACGATTTAAATCACCAAAATTATAGCCATCAATCGGCGAGACAACGCCACTCTGTGCAGCAGCGAGGAAGGTCTCCATATCTACAGGCAGCACACCATTTTTAATACAGAGATTATTATAGTGGCGGAAGGCGTCGTTATCCCAAATATGTACGCCATTATCTACCAAGTATTTGATATTGGTATCTCCTTTAAGAAACCACAACAGCTCGTGGATAATACCCTTCAGAAACACCTTCTTGGTAGTAAGCAGCGGAAAGCCCTGACTAAGGTCAAAGCGCATTTGATGGCCAAAGACGCTCTTTGTACCTGTGCCCGTGCGGTCACTCTTAACTACTCCCTGGGTTACAATTCTATTTAGAAGGTCGTGATATTGTCTCATAACTACTTGTGTTTCAGTGTTATCTTACCATCATCATCCATCTCTGCCCACGAGCAACCCTCGGCCCAATTGCCAAGAAAGGTGATGGTATCTGTTTGGTGCGGTATATGTATATGTCCAAAGACAAAGTGGTCAACACTCTTATCCTCATAGCCACCTGCAAACTCGATTAGCGGATTAAGGTAGCTCAGATCGGTCTGTGTCTTATGAGCCTTGCGAGATGAGCCGCTCCACCACTGTCCAAACTTCAGGAACAGATCGGGATGCACCAGCCACGATGCCACCACTCGCAGATACTTTGAGCGGAAGAAGGCGTTCATCAGTCTGAGCATCGGCTGACCCTTGATATTGGTGTTATCCCCGTGCGAGATATATAGTTTTTTGCCCTTAAGAGTAAATGTTTGCGGAGTTGTATACAACTCTATACCGCACTCAGCAGCAAGGTAGTCACCCACCCACATATCGTGGTTGCCCGTAAGCATAACCACCCTCACACCGCGGTCTGTCAGCTGCGCGAGCTTACCCAGCGCGCGAACAAAGCCCTTAGGTACTACGCGGCCATACTCAAACCAGAAGTCAAACACATCTCCGACCAAAAATAGCACCTCGGCAGTGGACTCAATGCTCCCAAGCCACTCCACAAATCGTTGTTCGGTAGCTCGCTGCGTGTCTCTGTCTCCACTGCCGAGGTGTATGTCTGATGCGAAATATATCATCTTCCTGTAGGTTTTCGGCTACGGTAGCCGTCGCCTAATTACAAAATCTTCTTAAGCTCTGCCTCCAGCGCATCGCTATAGAGGTTCTTGCCTACAATACGGCCATTGCGGTCGATAAGGTAGTTTGAAGGCAATGAGCGAACATTGTAAACGCCCATAATCGGAGAACCCTTACCGTGGAAGTCGCAAACTGTGATCCACGGAAGCTTCTGCTCCTGAATTGCCTGAATCCAAGTAGCCTTCTCTGTATCGAATGACACCTGATATACGCGGAAGCCGTCTGACTCGTACTTCTCGTAGATAGTCTTAAGCTCTGCATTGAGTGCATTGCTATTACCCAGCTCGGCAGCCCAGAAGTCAACCAGGATAACATTGCCCTCTAATTCCGAGAGTCTACGCTTATTGCCATACATATCGTCTGCGGTAATGTCCGGATAATCACGCTCCTCGATAGTGTTAAGCAGCGAAGCCTGTGCCTCCATACGCGCTACATCGTTACGCAGAGTGATTACAAACGGAGATGTAGGATAGCTCTTGCTCACAGCATCTGCTACAGTGCGGAAGTAGATAATATCGCTCTCCGAGTTTACAAGGTATGTCTCCTCAGGCAAACGCTGGTAGAGTGCATATACAGCAGCAATGGTGCTCTTATTTGCGATGATAAACGAGATCTGATTTCGCTTAACCTCGCGAATCTTTGCAGAATAGATCTGCGCCACCTCGCTCAGCGATGTATTGCTACCGTTGTTATAAGCGGCAACGCTGGCATTGAGTTCCTGCACACCCGAGATATACTCGCGATAGAAGTCGTGGAGAAGCTCAGACTCCTTAGAACCACTTACAGTGTAGTTGGCAAGCACAGAGCCAAGAGAGCTAACAGTAACACTCTCACCTGCAGAGAGCAACAACGGAATACGCTCGTTGTTGTAGATAATGTTGTAGATAGATGGTGTCTGAGGCACATTCTTCACAACAAAACGATAAGAGCCGTCGTTAGCAAGCTCAACAGAGTCGATAACGGTCTGGCCGGTTGCTGTCATCTGCTCAAGGTATACGCTCTTGGCATTAAGACCATAGAACTTACCATTGATGCGAACATCGTGATTGCTGCAGCTGCAGCAGAGTATGGTTGCACAAATGAGTGCGAAAAAGGTATTCTTCATAAAACTTGTTCAAAAAATCTCGGTAAAGATAATAATTTTTTCTTAAAAACGATACTTTACCTGCCTGTATTGTGTGTATTTGAGTGTCGATTGTTCTGTTTTTGGCGATTTTTAGACTGCTGAGCAGTTCTATTGCCCTTACCCTTCTGCTGTGCCTGCCTATTTTTGCTGCGCTGCGGATGTGCCGAAAGGTGCTGTTTGTAGTCGCTTCGGATATTATTTAATGACTGCTCGTCAATATCAATACCATAATCGGACAGACGCTTTATATCTTTTATTATCACCTCATTATTAGGGTGCTCAAGGTTGTACTCATAGCTCTTTGCCCTCATATACTTGGCAATCTTGTCGACTGTAAGAGCCACCCCGTCACGGTTATTGCAGTCGATAAGGCTCTTGAGAATCTTACCCACATACTTACCGTAGTGCTTAAGAGGAATATAACTCTGCGGATAGCTCAACCTACGCGGTACGGGAGCCAAATCCTCGCGAGTAGGCAGAGGATATGGGCTATCTACATCTAACTGAAAATCAGACATTATAAACAGATGATCCCACAGCTTATGAGTAAAGTCTGCAGTATCGCGCAGAAGCGGATTAAGGTTGCCCATTACGGCAATTACAGCCTTTGCCTGGCGGGTACGCTCGGCACGATCCTCGATGAGCAACAGAGAGTCTACCATCTTGTGGATATGTCTGCCATACTCCGGCAAATAGAGCCTACGGCGTGTGTAGTTGTAATTATGTTTCATACATATTTCGGCTCATCTGATACCCTAAAGAGGCGTAGATGATATACCGTTTGAACTAAAATTTTTAAATACACACCCACCTCTGAAGAGGTTGGGCGCAGTTGGCAATAACCAAAGTAATGCCTTAAATTTGATGCAAAAATAGTAAACTTTTGGACAATGACAAAACTTTTAGTACTTGAACACTCAAAAAGCGTGCGAAATAATTTGCGCGAACGACTCGAATTTGAAGGATACACTACACAAGCCACAGATAACCAATCAGAGGCTGCTCGCGCCCTTGAGCGCGGAGATATAGATCTACTGATTGTTGACGACGCCTCGGCCGTGCCCGAGGGAGATACTCCATTTATAGTTTTATCGACACTCTCTACCCTCGACTCGGCGGTGGAGTCATTCCGCAGGGGTGCTGTAGACTATATTACCAAGCCCGTTGATATGAATCGCCTGCTGGGAGCCATTCGCAACTGCGTAGGCAGTGCCTCAGAGCCTATCACCCCGCAGCAACGCAAAGTTGCCCGTCAAAAGAAGGCTGTCACAACCTCCATAGAGCCGATTGTTGGCCAGTCCGATGAGATTGTCCACGTAAGGCACCTGATAGACAAGGTTGCACCCTCACAAGCGCGTGTGCTAATTACGGGCGAGAACGGTACGGGCAAAGAGCTTGTAGCGCGATGGCTACACGCCAAGAGCACACGCGCTCAAGCTCCGTTTGTAGAGGTTAACTGCGCCGCCATACCCTCTGAACTTATTGAGAGTGAGCTCTTTGGACACGAGCGCGGAGCATTTACCTCTGCCGTGAAGCAGCGCAAAGGTAAGTTTGAGCAGGCCGATGGCGGCACGCTCTTTATGGACGAGGTGGGCGATATGTCACTATCGGCACAGGCAAAAGTTTTGCGTGCCCTACAGGAGCGCAAGATTTCGCGCGTAGGTAGCGACCGCGATATAGATGTGGATGTACGCGTGATTGCGGCTACAAACAAAAACTTAAGAGAGGAGATTGCCAAAGGCAACTTCCGCGAGGATCTCTACCACCGTCTCAGCGTGATTGTCATCAGCGTACCTCCTCTACGCACCCGACACGGCGATATCCCGATGCTTGTCAGCCACTTTATCACCAACATATGCAACGAGTACAACATACCCGTGAAGCCAATCGAGGCCACAGCCATAGATACCCTATGCAAGATGCGCTGGAGTGGCAATATCCGCGAACTGCGCAATGTCATCGAGAGACTAATCATACTCTCGGGCAATCGCATAACGGCTGACGACATATCGCTCTACTGCTAAAAGTAGGCTTCTCGAACAGCCTTCAGCCTGCCATATTCGTAAATGCGAAGCTCCCCGCCAATGACATACCAATTCTCAGAAGTTGCACCAAGAGGGGCAAATTGGGGATATAAAGTTGGAGCCTTGGCATATAGGCGGCGTTTATGGTTATCGCACAATAATTTACAGACAAATGGAGGAGTAACACTCTCTGACTTAGTGCTATAGGTAGCTGCAAGAGCAAGATTACCATTGCGGTATGCCACAAGTGTATTCAAGTAGTACTCAAGCCACAGCACATAGTTGCGATACATAGCCATTATGGGATGAAACTGCCAAGCGGTGCTACGACCACGCAGCACCGCTTGAATTTGTAAGCACTCGACAATCTGTTTATTCAGTCTACGTCTATCGAGCGTTTGCGCGACATATAGAGTCGACGAGTATGGGATAAACACCTGCATACTGCCACTCTCTCAAGAGTCACGCCAGAGAGACAATTGCCCTACTATTTGAGCACCGGACGGATAGGGCATCCAATATATATTTCGCCGTGTATACCCTTATTTGCGCCATTTAATATTGACAAGTAGTTGGCGTGATGGGTAAGCGGTCTTGTGCACTGGGTTGAGCTCCAGTATCTCGAACCCAACTGACTATCTGCATTTTCGTGTGACGCCTTTATGCGAATACCCGCAAACGGGATGAAGATATACTGGAGGTTGGTCTTGCTGATAATCTTCTTTCCAACTTGACCATTTACCGTAGCATCCTCCCAAGTGCAGTACTTCCAGAGCTCTGCAATCTGCGCAAGAGATGGTGTACGCCACTTACTCCCCCAATTGGCAGTGGCAGCATCAAAATGAGGGTTTCCACCGATATCACCAAGTTCCGTTTTATTGTACTTATTGGTAGTGTAGAAGACCTTCCTCTTTGTCTCACCCCAAGCAAAGAAGTCGCCATATTCATCAGGACTCTGAGCACCCACATTGCAAGTTGCCCACTTTGTTCCCGATGGTAATCCGAGGTCTACCCACTCGTAGCCATCAGTACTACCCTTAAGTCCCTTATCTGGCAGTATAATGTTGGTAATAGAGCTACCCTCAAAGGCCTTTGGGTCGATTGAAGTCACACCCTCTGGCACCTTGATAGATGTCATAGCTGTACCCTTAAACACCTGAGCCTCAATAGTTTTAAGTGTAGATGGCAGCGTGACACTCTTCAGAGCACTACAACCCACAAAGGCCTCATACTCAATCTTGGTCACACCCTCAGGAATATTCAACTTTGTTAGCCCCTTACAATCACTAAAAGCGCGCTGACCAATGCGAGTTACGCCCGCTGGAATGACAATCTCCGTAAGTTTCTCGCAGTAGCTAACCATACCATCTGTAATCTCAGCAATACCCTGCGGGAGGGTTATAGATGTAAGCATTGGGCAGTAGTTAAAGGCGCACGCGCCAATACTCTTCACACCCTTAGGGATATTTACGCTGGCAAGCTTAGTACAGCCATCAAAGGCGTGGTTACCGATAGATGTAACGGTCTCTGGCAGCTTGAGAGTAGTGAGCTTCCAGCACTTTACAAATGCACTATCGCCAATGGCAGTAATAGTATATGTTACACCCTCGTAGGTAACGGTCTGCGGGATTACAAGATCACCCACATATGTCTTATTCTCAGAATTGAAGCGCGACATATTGCTCACCGCAACGCTATTTTTAGACAGACGGCTGTAGTATATGCCATCAACCACAAAGTCATAACCATAGGCAGCAACGCTACAGAACAGAGCCACTACGGTAAGCACCAACTTTTTATATATTCTATTCATAACTTTACTCCTTTACTATTTACAAACTGCACGAACGGCATAACCCATAGGATATATTTTATCTGCTGCTGGGTCACGATGGCTACCAGACACCTCGCCCAGCGCAGCACCGAACTGGTATATGTAGAAGTATGTACCTATCCAATAGAGGCCGTTACCACTCAAGTTAGTAAGTTTAGAGCCGTCGTAATAACCCGTAGCCGGCAGGAAGATAGAGTTGTTGTTGATGGTACTTGTGTATCTCTCACCCCAGCGGCCATTTAGCTTCTCATACTTACGGTCACAGTAGCAAATCATCTCATCCCACTCCTCTTTGGTAGCTATACGCCAGCCACCACCCCAGAGGGCAGCTGCAGCATCATACTTTGCATCACCGCTAATATGTACTGTTACAGGACGCTTACAATTAGCCGCGGTAAACGATGTGCGCGGAGTAATATCGCCCCACCAGAAGTACTGACCAGGCTGCTCAGGCGATGTAGCACCCACATTGCAGGTTGACCACTTAGTACCAGATGGCAGACCGAGGTCAATCCACTCGTGACCATTAATCTTGCCCTGACGAGGAGCGTCAAGAAGCTTATTTGCACCTGACACTGGGCGAATACTCTGACCAATATAACGGAGGTTGCTGGTAAGAATCTGCTGATTGCCACCAAATGCGATATATGAAGCATAGAGCGGAGAGGTCACCTTTGAGGTTGATATCCAGTAGAGACCGCACTGACCGACAAAATCTGCCTGTTCACCATCGGTACAACCAGCCGCTGGCAGAAAGATTGAATTGCCATTTATCTTACTGCTTACAAGGTAGCCATTTACGCCATCTACAGTGGTCCACACCCAATTGCTATTTGCCTGCAGCTCCTCAAACTCAGCCATTGTAGGCAGTCGCCAGCTACCGCCCCAGATAGCGCGAGCAGCGTCATACTGCGCCTTGCCGCCAATCTCGTCAAACTTCTGACCATTGAGCTTACCATTAGCCTTGTTATACTTCTCCTTAGTTGCCACCTCACCCCAGGCATAGTGCTTACCACAATCCGAGATTGAAGAGGCACCCACATTGCGTGTTGCCCACTTAAGGCCTGACGGCAGACCTAAATCGACATACTCATAACCATCTAACTTACCAGACGAAGAGACTGAACTACTACTTACAGATGTAGCTGCAGCCTTAGCGCTAACCTGCGCAGACTTAGCTGTCTGCGCAGGCTTTGATGGTGCGGTTTGTGCAATAGGGGCAATAGGAGTAACAACCTGCTCCTCTACCTCTGGGCCATCTGATGAGGCAGGAAGCAGACCATCGTCCACAGGCTGCTCATACTGACTCTGCGCAGCTTGTGCCTCAGCCTCGGCCTCACGAGCAGCCTGCTCCTGGGCCTTCTGCTGCTGACGCTCACGGGCATTGCTCTCGGCCTTCTCTACAGCCTTGTCGATACCCTTCTCAACGCCTCTATTCACAGCCTCTGTAGTCTTCTTGGTTACGGTATTGGCAATCTGCTTACCAATGCTTTTACCCAAGTTTTTCAAGAAAGACTGCGCCGCGACATCTCCTCCAGCTGTTGCAAATAGCAGTGTAACAACAAAAATAAACAACCGTCTCATAGTAAGATTTGTTCTAAAATAATAGTAAGTTTGGTTCTATATGCGTTTCGTTTTGTAAAGGTAGTAAAAAATTGGTTAATCGCAAACTTATAGACAATTTACCAAACGATAAAATAGCAACGGCCCCTCAAAATGCGGAGCCGTTACTACAGATATTAGTTTTTTAGAGTTCCTGAATCTTGCGAGGACGACCTCGACGACGAGGGCGACCATCAGTAGGCTGTGACTTAGTTGCCGCAGTTTGGCGGATAG
This sequence comes from Alistipes sp., assembly GCA_045654345.1. Taxonomy (GTDB): domain Bacteria; phylum Bacteroidota; class Bacteroidia; order Bacteroidales; family Rikenellaceae; genus Alistipes. The sequence goes on from JAZOND010000024.1 coordinate 28,210, forward strand.
ACTGCTCCATATTCTTCTTAACCTCCTCTAAGGTAGCTACAGCCGAGATATTACTACGACGGCGCAGGCTGCGCGGAGTATCGCCAAGGAACTTACGACAGAATAGCGAGAAGTGACCGTGGCTGGTAAAGCCATACTTCTTGATAATACTCTTGATAGGAATAGAGGTGTCGTGGAGAAGCTCACTAATCTCAAGGGCACGATTCTGCTGCATCCAAACATACGGAGTCTGATCAAAATGCTGACTAAAGAGCAACTTGAAGTGCGACAGGCTGTGACCACACATCTTAGCCAGAGTCTCGACATTCTTAGCATTAGGTGCGTTGTTGATTACCAGCGTACGGAACGAAGTGGTGTTGTTCAGCAGGCTGTAGAAGGTACGCAAGTAGATCTCCCTATCGTAGAAGTGACGGAAGATAACAAACATCTCCTCAATCTTTGCTCGATGCATAGTCTTGGTGTTAATACCCTTCTCAAGATATAACTCAACAGAAGAGGCAAACTGATCCATAACATCAATAATAGGCACCGCAGTAAAACTATATGAGATTTTGGCAACCTCAGTAGCCACTGAGCGATAAGTCTCACCCTCAGTGAGATTACCCGTAACAAAACGAGCAACAAGCAGCTGAACATCACTCTGGGCAGTAATCTTATAACGATATGCACGCGAGCAGAAGATCAGGTTTGACTGATCAACCGAATAGTCTGTGCGTTCGATAGATGAGATTACAAAGTTGCCGCTTCTGACAAATAATAGGCGATTGGTTTCGTCAGGCTCAATAAAAAATGTTTCGCCGGCTTTAATCGTACAAACATAAAATCCCGGCTCGGGCAATAGCGAATTAGACGAGCAGGAAGTGGAACATAAATTGTTCGTCATTTTCATAAAAAACATTTTGTGGTTAAAAGAACAGCAGCCAAAAGTTTTCTCAAAAAACACTAAGTCTGTTGTTCTAACCACGAAAATAATAACATTTTTTAGAAAAAACAATAAATAGCCCTAAAAAATGCAATTTTTTTACATAAAAACATCATTTTTCAGACAATTATAACATTAAAGCGATATTTAAGACTCTAAAATTACAGAAAATGGGAATTATCAAACATTCATATTTTTTCAGTATGCAAATGGCATAAATGGCATTTTATCAAAAAAATTACTACCTTTGTTACCGTTTAAAAATATCCCAAAAATGAGTGTTGCCGATTTGCATAAAGAGCTGAAAGTTTTCTCGAAATTCCGCAGTGAAAATTGCGGTATTGATGTCGATTTATTCGTTCCGACACTACCCCTCGCCCTCACTGAGGCCAATGGCGAGCAGGGGGTATTGTTTATCTGCCACAGCGGCACGGCACGCCTTACACACTCGTGTGTTGAGCATCAGCTTCGCGCACGAGATATGGTGATTCTCTTCCCGCGCGACATATACGCGATAAGTGACTATACCTCAGACTTCTCCGCCTCGTGGGTCAGTTTCTCAAAGCAGGCGATAAAGGAGTTACTCACCGAATTCCCAACCTCATTTTTTAAGCATATTGCCGCCCATCCAATCTCGAATCTTGACCAAAATAGCCAATACGAGCTATTTATGGGCTACATAAAGCAACTCTACTCAAGGTATAACGACACAGAGAATATATGTCGTGCAAATATCCTTGAGAGTCTGTTTGTTTCGCTCTTTATGGAGATACTAAACTGCATAGCAAAGAGCTTTGAGGCCGACATCACCGACCCCAAGCACCGTGAGTACATACTAAATGAGTTTATAAAGATGGTAGAGGCTACGCCACGCTGTCGTGAGGTCGCCTACTTTGCCGAGCGACTATCTATCCCACCCAAACAGCTATCGGCCATAGTTGCCGACGGCACGGGCTATGGAGCCAAGGAGTTTATCGAGCGTAATGCCATAGTCGAAATCAAGCGACTACTAAGCACAACAGACCTTAAAGTCAAGCAGATAGCTGCTCAACTCGGCTTTACCGAGAGTGGTAATATGTGTCGATTTTTTAAGAGTAATACAGGTCTTACAATCTCCGATTTCAGACACAAGCGCAGAGAGTAGCTACTTTACAACCTCGCCCTGCCAACTGAGTATTCCGCCATCGAGTTCAACTACCTTATAGCCCGCAGCAGCCACCTTATTTGCAGCAATCTTGCTTCGACGGCCACTACGGCAGTAGAGTGCCACTGTATTATCTTTATTGAGCGTGGTAATTGCGCTATCAAAATCAGCCCCGTTGACATCTATATTTACCGCCCCGGGGATATGGCCCTGCTCATACTCTGCAGCGGTGCGTACATCGACAATCTGCACATTGGGCTTAGCAATCTCAACGGCAAACTGAGTCTGGTCAACAGACTCGAATGTAACCCTGCCCTCGCCCTTACAACTGCAGACGAAGAGTAGAGCAAACATTGAACAAAATATACTCTTGATACTCATAACATTAATATTTAAATGTACTACCACCTACAAACTCGCGCAGCACAGAGTCGAGCGGAATCTCATCTGTAGAAATTGGCACAAAATTATCGAGGAATTGCAGCAGTTTATACGCCTCACCATACTCTGGCACGGTATCTGGAATCTCGCGCAGAATAGGTTCTACAATCGGACGAAGAACGCCTATCTCGTAGAATAGCGAGGTGTTAACCATAACATCGGCATTCTCCTGATATGGGAATATATGTTTCTCCTCACCACGGCGCACAGATGGCCAACGAGCGATAGTATCGTAGGCATTATTACCCCTTGTGCGATAGTCACGGGTAATACGACGCAGCAGTCGGTTATCTGTGGTATTTATGCGCGTAATATTATCCATAGCCACCGAGGTGAAGCAAGAGAGGTAGATCTTAAACTTAATATCATCCGACAGAGCCGGAGTCAGTTCAGGGTTTAATCCGTGTATACCCTCCATAATAAGCACCGAGCGAGAGTTGAGTTGCAGCGGGTGCTCGTGCCACTGGCGGGTGCCCGTAATAAAGTCGTAGCGCGGAATCTCAACGCTCTGACCCTCAGTAAGGCGACGCAGGTCGTCATTAAGACGCGCCAGATCGAGTGCCTCGAGTGCCTCATAGTCGTAATCTCCATTTTCATCCTTCGGAGTATCCTCGCGGTTTACAAAGTAGTCATCGAGCGAGATAAGCACAGGCTGCAGACCCAACACGCGGAGCTGAATACCTATACGCTTTGCCGAGGTGGTCTTGCCGCTTGATGAAGGGCCTGAGATAAGCACCACCTTTGCACCACCATTGCGATGAGCCTCATATATCTTATCGGCTATACGCGAGAACTGTCTGCCGTGTACAGCCTCGGCAATCTTTATCAGTTCACTGGTATCGCCCTGCAGTATTCGGCTATTGAGCTCGCCCACAGTAGGCACGCCAACCACATCCATCCACTCGTGGAACTGATGGAACAGACCAGCCATCTTATCGGCCTTAGGCACACTTCCCAAACACATAGGATTTACCCTATCAGGCAGAGCCACAAGGAAACCCTTGCTATACGGAATAATGGCAAAATTATCGACATAGCCGCTCGACGGAGCCAATGCACCGAAGAAAGTGCCGATGCTCTGACCCATATAATATATATTATTATATAGCTTTGGACGCGAACGTAGCAGAGCCACCTTATCGGGATAGCCCGCCTGCTCCAACTTGGCGATAATATCGGCTGTCATCTCTTTACGACGCTGGATAGAGTGGTTCTGAGCCGCAATACCTCGCACCTGCTCCTCCAAGGCTATGCACTCGCCCTCATCAAAGCCATCCTTGCCATCAGCCTCGCAATAGAGACCCGAGCCTACCGAGTGGCGGATATGGAACTCATTATCAGGATAGAGAGTTGCCATAGCCTGCTGCAACAGAAATGCCACGGTGCGCTGATATACGCGATGACCCTCAGGGTGTGAGATGTCAATAAATCGAACAGATACGGGCGTATGTACGCGGTAGTTAAGCTCCTTGATACGGTTATTTACATATGCCGCCAGCACAGGATAGTGATGTTTCAACTCCAAAGCAGCAGCCACATCAAGCAGCGGAGTACCCAATGCCACATCAATATGAGCGGCGATATTCTCGCAGTAGACTCTAATTGTATTCTCCATAGCACGAAGTTTTAAGTGTTTACCTTTTCAAAGGTAATAAATTACATTGACATTTGCAAAATTTAGGCAAGTATCTCTCAGCTATGCGAAAAAATCGCTATATTTGGAGACAAAACAACAAACCTACAAAACCTATAAATTATGAAACCTATTTTTAATACCATTCTATCAGCCGTAGCACTACTGCTTATCGCAAGTTGTACTACCACTATGCCCCAGAGTGTAGGCAAGCGTGCAGAGGCGTTAGACCACTCTGCGTGGCAGTGCTCAAAGTGGATTTCGGCAGCAGATGCGCCTGTGGTAACCGAGAAGGGAGCTAAGCGCGCAGCCGATGGTGCCAGCTGGTTTATGACAACCATCACCAACCAGCAGGCCGTAGTATCTGCAAAGTGGATGACCACAGCATTGGGCGTTTACGAGATTTACATCAACGGCTCACCTGTGGGCGAGGAGTTCCTCAAGCCTGGCTTTACCCATCGCGAGAAGACTCGCCACAGCTACACATACGACATCACAGACGCCTTCAGCCTGACATCAGGTAGCACAAACACCCTCTCTGCGCAGGTGACCCCCGGCTGGTGGGCAGATTACATTATCACCCCACCAAACTATGATGGTATGTGGGGTAAGAAGTGTGCCTTTCGCGGAGTGCTGGAGCTGACATTTGCAGACGGCTCAACAAAGCTCTATGGCACCGATCTTGAGAGTTGGAAGGCAGGCATTGCCGGCCCTGTAAAGCACGCGGCTATCTTTGACGGCGAGGAGTATGACGCTCGCTGTCCTATGGGCTTTGACACCCCTGAGCTACTCTCCACACCAGAAGAGAATCTCGAGTTTTCGGGCAATATCATCCCAGCAGCTGCTGAGATATACCTTCGTCGTGACCTTACCCTCAACCCTACCGAGGCGTACATTTGGGAGCAGGCCGAGGGCGCAACAGAGGATGAGTATGGCAAGATTATTATCAAGAGTCGCTACGCTGATGGTCAGAGTATAGTCCTCAATGCCGGTCAGACGCTTGTGGTCGACTTTGGACAGAACTGCGCCGGCGTGCCCGAGTTTATATTCAAGGCCGCCGAGGGCACAACCCTCACCTGTCTGCCTGCCGAGATGCTCAACGATGGCAATGGTGCCAAGAGCCGCGGTATGGATGGGCCAGAGGGCAGCGTATACCGCAAAAACCTCCGCATTCCTGATATCGGGATGATACTCAAGTATACATTTGGCAACTCTCGCGGCTATGTGACCTACCATCCGCGCTGCACATTCTACGGCTATCGCTATATCTCTATCACAGCAACAGACGAGGTTACAATAAAGAGCATAAAGTCAATCCCTGTAACCTCTATCACCGCAGAGATGGAGACAGGCAAGATAGAGACAGGAAACCCACTTGTCAACAAGCTCATCTCTAACACTTGGTGGGGTCAGCTATCAAACTACCTCTCTGTGCCTACAGACTGTCCTCAGCGCAATGAGCGTATGGGCTGGACTGCCGACACGCAGGTATTTGCACAGACAGGCTCATTCTTTGCCAACACAGCCTCATTCCTCCACAAGTGGATGGGCGATATGCGCGACAGCCAGAGTCCGTTGGGAGGTTATCCTGGTGTAGCACCATTAGCTCACTACGGCAGCGGTAACACTATGCGACTTGGCTGGACAGATGCAGGAATTATTGTACCGTGGGTTGTATGGAAGCAATTTGGCGATACTGCTATTATTGACGAGTGTTGGGACTCTATGGCTCTGTTTATGAAGCGCGTAGATGACACCAAGTATGACCACAACACCCTCAAGAGCGAGAATGGCAACTACCAATGGGCCGACTGGCTGAGCTACGAGCCTATGGAGAGCCATAGCAAGCAGTATCTGCTTACGGGCACAAAGCAGATCAATCCTGACGCCATAGAGTATTGGAACTTTATGAGTGCTTGCTATTGGGCTATGGATGCCTCTATGATGGCCGATATGGCTACAGCAACCAATCGTGATGCAGCCCCTTACATAGCTATGAACCAGCGCGCCAAGAGCTACATCAAGAGCCGATTCCTTAAGGCTGACGGCACATTCAAGACTGCCATTCTCAATACTATGCAGACCCCTGCCCTCTTTGCCATCAAGAGTGGCGTGGTCGAGGGCAAGGCTAAGGCCGATATGATTATCCGTCTGCGCGAGAACTTCAAGCAGCACGACAACTGCCTACAGACAGGCTTCCTCGGCACCTCTATACTTATGTCAACCCTTACCGAGAACGGTATGGAGGATATCGCTTGCGACCTACTCTTCCAGCGCAAGAATCCAAGCTGGCTATACTCTGTAGACAATGGCGCAACAACCATCTGGGAACGATGGAACAGCTACACTTGCGAGGAGGGTATGCACAAAAAGAGTATGAACAGCTTTAACCACTACGCCTACGGCTGTGTCTGCGAGTGGATATGGCAGAGTGCCGCAGGCATAGCATCAGACACCTCTGCCCCAGGCTTTAAGCACATCATTATGCGTCCAATACCAGACAAGCGACTTGGATACATCAAGGCCGAGTATAACTCTGCAGCTGGTGTTATCAAGAGCGCTTGGAGATACGAGGGCGAGCAGTGGATTTGGGACTTTACCATCCCTCAGGGCGCAACAGCCTCAGTAACCATCCCTGGTGAGAGTCAGGCTGTAGAGTACACAGCTGGTTCATACACCATCATCCGCTAACGCTATAACACTCTGTGGCGTGGGTATCAGCAGATATCCACGCCCACTTTTTTGCTCTACCTACTATATATTACTATATTTTTTATACCTTTGCGGTAAACATTATTTACTGAAGAGATGAAAAAACTTATAGCAGCTATTATCTTCCTTGTAATTATTGCAGGAGTGCTCATCTATCGTTCAACCATCCGCGAGCGTGAGCTTGTAATACTCTCGACAAACGACATTCACGCCACCACAGACTCCTTCCCCGAGCTTGTGACGGCTATTAATCAGTGTCGCGACACCGTAACAACACTACTTGTCGATGCTGGTGACCGCTGGTCGGGCAACGCCTTTATCGACCGCGCCGAGGGTCGACTGCCTATTATTGATCTTATGAACCACGCGGGCTACAATGCCGCCACGCTGGGCAACCACGAGTTTGACAAGGGAGCTGCGCTACTGCAGGGGGCTATCTCGCACGCCTCGTTCCCAATCTTGTGCGCCAATATGGTAAGCAATAGAGCCGATATTCAGACCCTCGCCCCATCCACCACAATCGTTACCCGCAACGGCATCAGAGTGGCACTTGTTGGCGTGGTTACCAACTACGACAATGGTCACCCCGACGGCATTGATAGCGTATTTGAGGGCTTAGAGTTCTCTGATCCTATGCAGAGAGCGCAGGCCGAGGCCTCTGCCTATGCAGATGCCGATATTAAGGTACTGCTATCACATATGGGCGACGATAAGGATATGGAGCTCTCATCTGCGTGCAACGCTTACGATCTTATTATCGGTGGACACACCCACGCAGTGCTTGATACACTCATAAACCGCACCGTCATCGGACAGACAGGTCGCTACCTTGCCCACATCGGAGCCACACATATCCGTATGAAAGGCAACAAGATTACCTCCATCGAGTATCGCAACATCCCACTGAGCAACTACGCTGAGGATGCTAATACACGCGCACTTATCGGCCAGATTGAGTCCGACCCCGTACTTGGCGCACCCATTGGCAACTTCTCGGAGGATATCACCCACACAGGCTTTGAGAATTTCGTCTCTACAGTCATCGCCAAGGCAACCAACTCAGATATCGGTTTCTACCACTACGGCGGCTTGCGCATCCCTCTCCACCCTGCCGGAGGTATCAAGTTGGCTACCGTATACAACCTCGAACCGTTCGATACAAAGATTCACACCATCACTATGACCCGCGACCAAATTGCCCATATGATTCTGACAAAGTTCAACGATACACTCAACCCTAAGGAGTCGCATCGCATCGAGCTTTATAGTACCACCCCATACACCATCGTGGTCGATAATCACGGCGAGGCTGTCGATGTTCAGCTGCCCACATTGAGCTCGGGAACCAAATATAGAGTGGCTCTCCCGTCATATGTTGGCCAAAAACACCCAAATCTGAAGGGTAATAACCATACCGAGCACGATATCCTTGTAGTCGACGAAATCCTCAAGGAGCTATCAAAGCACCAAACCACCCCTGTAGACAACAAATTTTATCAAAAAATATTAAAATAGTAACGCTCTGATTTACAGACTATTATTCAAAAAGACCGAAAAAATCTTAAAAAAACTTCAAAAAAAGTTGTCAAAATATTTGCACAGAAAAAATATTTGCCATATCTTTGCACTCGCAATCAGGAAATAATGGTTGCGACATATTCCGGAGCGGAAGTCTACAATGCGGAAATAGCTCAGTTGGTAGAGCACAACCTTGCCAAGGTTGGGGTCGCGAGTTCGAGTCTCGTTTTCCGCTCAAAGTCCAAAAGTTTTGAGGACAAAATCAAGCAAAACCCTTTGAAACATCGTTTCAGAGGGTTTTTCATTTATTGTCGGTCGGTATCGCTCCGACACGGTGGAGCCCCTATCCGACATAGCCCGAACCTCGAAGTGTCCCTCCGAATATCCACTGTGAAAATAAGGGACACTTACTCCGAAATGAGGGGACACTTTGATAATTTTTCGGTTTTCTACAAACTTTTCAAGCTGGCAGTTGCCTACACTTTCTAAAAAAACAGTCAGATGAAAAGTACATTCAGAATCCTATTCTACGCAAAGTGGGAGGCAAGCGATGAGGCGAAGATGCTCCCAATCTATGTTCGCATTACAATCAACGGCACAAAAGCGCGTTTCAGCCTTAAAATCCGCG
>JAZOND010000025.1:0-293469 GCA_045654345.1 Alistipes sp.
CTTACCGACACGACACCACTTCAAGACCTCTTTAACAAATCTAACTTCAGTATTGACAAAGAACTTGACGGGTTTTATGAACCCACTTTATTTGATTTTTAACTTTTATTAACCGTCCACATTTTTAGTGGACAGCAATGAGAATAATATACAAACAAATAAAACAATAGAAAGATGAAATTTACAGTATCAAGTTCGGCACTTCTGTCTGTTCTTTCGACAACAGGCAAGGCTATCAACAACAAAAGTTCACTTCCAATTCTCGAGCACTTCTTGATGGAGCTTAAGGATGGTGTTCTTCGCGTAACTGCCTCTGACTCTGAGACCACTCTTGTTGGTACTTTGGAGGTTGAGAATGTAGAGCGTGAAGGTATGGTTGCAGCACAGGCTAAGGTGCTCCTCGATGTACTTAAGGAGTGCTCTGAGATGCCTCTTACATTTGATGTAAACGAGGGTACTTGGGAGATTAAGATCTCTTGGCACAGCGGTGGCTCGTCAATTCCTGGTGCAAACCCTGTAAGCTATCCTACAAGCAAGACCCTTGCAGAGGATAAGACTGAAATTACTCTTGATGTAGACACTCTTATCAACGGTATTAATAAGACCATCTTTGCAACTGCAGACGATGAGTTTAAGCCGATGATGAACGGTATCTTTTTCAATATTGAGCAGAATGGCATTACCTATGTAGCTACAGATGCTCGTAAGTTGGTGAAGTATACTGCAGAGCTTGAGTGCAACACTGCTGCATCATTTATCTTGCCAAAGAAGCCTGCAAACCTGCTCAAGACTATGCTTCTTAAGGAGGAGGACGATGTGACTATCAGCTTCGACCAGAGCAACGCTATCTTCACTCTTAAAAACTACACCCTTGTATGTCGTCTTATCGAGGGCAACTATCCTAACTACAATGTAGTAATCCCTGCAGCCAACCCTAACAAGGTGCTTATCGACCGCGTAGAGTTCCTCAATAGTATCAAGCGTGTGGCTGTTTGTGCCAACTCGGCTACAAACCTTATCCGCCTTGACCTTGCAGATAATAAATTGACCCTTACTGCACAGGATATTAACTTCTATGTATCAGCAAACGAGACCGTAAACTGCTCTTACGAGGGTCAGCCGCTCTCTATCGGCTTTAAGTCTGGTTTCCTTGTGGAGGTGCTTACAAATATTGAGACTCCAACCGTGCTTATTGAGCTTGCAGACTCATCTCGTGCTGGTGTATTCAAGCCTGTATATGACGATGTGCAGAATACATCGACTCTGATGCTCATTATGCCAATGGTTATCAGCGCATAATATGAAGCTAAACCTTACAAGACCGATAATCTTCTTTGACTTGGAGACTACCGGTACAGATACAACAAATGACAGAATTGTCGAGATATCGATGGTCAAGGTCGCGCCAGATGGCGAGAAGACCATTAAAACTCGTCGCATAAACCCTGAGATGCCTATACCTGCAGAGGCAACGGCTGTACACCATATCACTGACGAAGATGTAAAGGATTGTCCTACATTCAAGCAGATTGCTAAGTCTCTCAAGGCTTTTATGGAGGGTTGTGACTTTGGTGGATACAACTCAAACAGATTTGATCTACCACTGCTTGTCGAGGAGTTTTTGCGTGCGGGGGTCGATGTAGACTTCCGCAAACCTCGATATATTGATGTTCAGAACATCTTTCACAAGAAGGAGGAGCGCACACTTGTGGCTGCATACCGTTTCTACTGCGGCAAGGAGCTGGGCGATGCTGCTCACGGTGCAGAGGCCGATACGCTTGCTACATATGAGGTGCTTCTGGGTCAGCTCGAGAGATACGAGGATTTGGAGAACGATGTTGAGTTTCTGTCAAAGTACTCTACTCGTAGCGAGTATGCCGACTTTGCCGGTCGTATTGGCTTTGACGAGAAGGGTCAGGAGATTTTTACATTCGGAAAGTACAAGGGTCGCGTGGTGGCAGAGGTCTTTAAGAGCGATCCGAGCTACTACGATTGGATGATGAAGGGCGAGTTCCCTCAGTATACAAAAAAGATTATAACCGAGATAAAGCTGCGCGATAGAAAGTTTTAGTCGGTTTTCTATAGTTGGCATTTTGGGTCGTGACCTGCGACCCAATGGCCGATATAGAGTTATGTTTACCAAACTTATAGGTTGTTCCCTATGATTAAACGAATTAGCGTAGTTGCACTTGCAATGCTTTTAGGCTTTGAGGTGGCTACAGCTCAGAATGAGCAGATTGTCTATATAGATGGTGTTAAGTATACGGTTTATACCGTTGCCAAGGGCGATACACTCTACTCGCTCTCAAAACGCTATAATATAACTATTGAGGAGCTTGCAGCTGCAAATCCCGCTTTGATAGAGGGTTTGAAAGCGGGTTCTAATATCAAAATTCCGCATAAGTCTGAGACAAAAGACAAGAGTAAGAAGAGGGCAAAGAAACCTAAGAGACTATTCCGAAGCTATACTGTTAGCCAGGGCGATACTATGTACTCTATTGCCAAACTCTTTGAGGTATCGGTATCTGCGCTTATTGCTGACAATGCAGATATAGACCCTGCACACATCAAAGTAGGCGATGTGATATATATTCGTCGCGATCAGATTGGAACCGTTAACGAGCAGCAGAATCGCGAGCATATAGAGCAGCAGCAAAAGGCTATGAACAGCGTTACTACTGATCAATACAGTTATCACGTTGTACATCAGGGAGAGACCGCTGCCTCAATTGCTGAGCGTTTCGATACTACGGTTAAGAAGTTGCTTGCACTCAATGGCTTTGATAATAAGGAGTCTATTCGCGAAGGACTTATTATCAAGGTCCCAAAGACTAATGTAGATAGTACTAAGCCGACGCAACCTGCAGCAGAGTCAGGGACTACAGGCCAGTCTCAGAGCGATGTAAATAGAGATCAAACGCCTATAGAGACAGAGGTTGAGAGTAGGGAGGATGTTCGCTTCCGAGTACTTGATCCGGATAGCCGCGCTGAGGTTGCGCTTATGTTGCCACTTGCTATTGGTGAGCGTGCAAATCAGAACTATGTGGACTTCTATCAGGGATTTTTATTGGCTGCCGACAGCTTGCGTCTTGAGGGATATGAGTCTCACATACACCTCTACAATACTGCTCACGATATAGATAAGGTTGATCAGATTATCAGCAGCGAAGAACTGAAGAATGTAAATCTGATTGTCGGCCCTGTTTATGAGGATACCCTTATTCCGGTGGCTAGATATGGAGAGAAACACTCTATTCCTGTGGTATCTCCACTTGCAGCCCTTTCGCAGAGTAGCGGCAGTAATATCTTCCAGATGTCACCGCGTGTGGAGAGTAAGTTTGATAAGGTGAACAACCTCTTTGATGGCAGTTATCGTATTGTAGTAATTACATCCGAGACTACTGACAAAGATTTCGATGCCGAGGTTAAGCAGTTGCTCGGTCAGAGTCAATATACTACTCACCACTACATATACGAGCATCCGTCAGTTATTGAGAAGCGCGCCAAGGCTCTTGCAGAGGGTCAGCAGGCAGAGCCATCGCCGAGCGACCTCTCACCACTGCTTGACAGCGCAGAGCAGACTCTGTTTGTAATTCTTGCAGGTACAGAGGTTGAGACTGATCGTATACTTGCAGCACTTGCATCGGCAAATATCTCTTTAGCATCGCGTTCGATAAAGGCAGCACCATATAAGGTGTTTGGAAATAACAAGTGGAACAGATATAAGAATATCGACCGCTCGTTATTCTTCTCAAACAATGTGGTTATGCTCTCTACATATCATAACGATCGCAACAATGATAATATACGCAAGTTTAGTGCCAACTATGTGCAGGCGTTTGGCGTTATGCCGTCGCTATATTCATATAGAGGCTACGATGCGGCTATGATATTTATCCGTTCGCTCTATGGCAAGATTGGTAGCGAGCTAAACAATGAACGCTTTACACCGCTGCAGACTCCTTATAAGTTTGTACAGGACGAGCAGTCAAGAGTTCGCGTAAATAGCGAGTGGATAAGGGTTAATTACAATCGAAACTTTACAATTACAGCAGAATAATGTCCAACATTCCTGAAAAGACCATTGAGCGACTGAGCGAGTACCGACGAACACTGCTAAAGTACCATCGCCAGGGTGTAACACATATCTTCTCGCACGTTCTTGCGGGTATACACGGCATTACGGCTGTGCAGGTGCGTCGTGACCTTATGCTTATCGGCTTTACCAGCGATGCAAAGAAGGGATATGATGTAAGCGAGCTTATAGAGTTTATAAATAACATACTATACGGCGAAAATACTATGAATATCGCTGTCATAGGTATGGGTCACCTTGGTCAGGCTATTACGAGATATTTCAACAGCAAGCAGCTCAAACTTAAGATTACCGCTGCATTTGATACAGATCCGCAGAAGGTGGGTAAAACCATTGATGAGATTCCGTGCTACGATATGAGCGAGTTTGAACAGGTGATGGAGAATAACGATATTAGCATTGTAGTGCTCTCGCTTCCTGCGAAGGCAGCCACAGAGCTTGTAGTTCCGATTATCAATGCAGGTATTAAAGGCGTGCTAAACTTTACATCGGCTCCGCTTAACTTCCCACAGGGAATTTTTGTCGAGAACTATGATATTACCACCATTCTCGAGAAGGTAGCCTACTTTGTTAAGGCCTCTGAGGAGAACGAAAACAACTAATCCGATGCAACTAATCTATGGATTTGACAATATCCCGGAGTTACTCCACCCCGTGGTTACTGTAGGCTCATACGATGGACTACACAAGGGTCACCAGATACTTATCAGCAGGCTTATTGCTGGTGCAAAGAGTAGGGGTGGCGTGAGTGTCGTACTTACCTTTGAGCCGCATCCTCGTATAACGCTCGGTCAGGATGAGGGTCTTAAACTTCTCACATCGCTCGAGGAGAAACAGCAGCTCTTAGAAGATCTGGGCGTGGATTATCTTGTCGTAATCCCCTTTGACAGGGCATTCAGTCAACTGTCAAATGAACAGTTTGTAAACGATTATCTAATTGGCAAACTTGCGGCGGAGGAGATTGTTATCGGATATAACCACCACTTTGGCAGGGATAAGTCGGGTGACTACAACTACCTCTGTTCTGAGCAGCCAACCCTTGCCGTGACACAGGTTGAGCAGCAGACCGTTGAGAGTGACAAGGTCAGCTCTACAGTTGTCAGAGGCGTGATATCTGCCGGTGATATGGCTGCTGCAAACAGGCTTCTCGAACACTCATATATAATTATAGGGACAAGCAATGCCGAGGGTCGTATCGTAGCGGATAAGTATAAACTTCTTCCGCCATCAGGTAGTTATCGCGCTGTCGTGAATGGGGTAGAGCAGTCTATTACCATCTGCGATAATGAGATTTACACAGACAGACCTTCTGAAAAAGTTATTATCGAACTATGATTTCACACGATACACAGATTCGCGTACTATACCGCGACACAGACAAGATGGGCGTAGTATATCACGCCAACTATATTGCCTTTTATGAGGCGGCACGCACAGAGATGTTCCGCGCAATAGGCCTTCCATATACAGAGCTTGAGGCGCAGGGTATTGTAATGCCAATTGTAGAGGTCGAGTCTAAGTACAAGGCTCCTGCATTCTACGACCAACTGCTGACCGTTCGCGCAACGCTCAAGGAGTTGCCTGTAGTGCGTTGCAATATTGAGTATGAGGTCTTTGACAAGCAGGGTAAACTGTTAAATACTGGTAAAACCGTTCTCGGATATGTAAATACAGAGCGTATGCGTCCGTGTCGTGCGCCAAAAGAGTTTATTGATGAGTTGCAAAAGTATTTTGAGTAGCAGGGTAGCTGTTGTTGCCTTTCTACTACTTGTATGTCTTTATTTCTGTCGTGGCTTGTTACCAATATCGGGACAGGTATGGATGGACATAACCAAGTGTGCCCCTGTGCTGTTTCTATCTATTGCTACCTGGTGCGCAGGTGGTAGTAGATTTATGCCATTGGCGTTACTGCTCTCTGCAGCAGGTGATTTAGCAGGCGAGGAGCATATATTCTTGCTACAGCTCTCACTATTTGCTCTTGCGCATATAGCTTATATTGTATACTTTGCCAAGAATGCAATATTTGGTCGAAAGGGTGCCGTAGTAGCTTGCCTATGGGGCATAGTTATGCTGTCGCTGGGCTGTTTTATTATTCCGCATATTACCTCGACAGTTGTGCAGATTGCCTGCTCTGTTTATGTGCTGATGATTGGAACTATGGCACTATTTGCATTTATGAATCGAGGTAGTTACCGAGTCTTAAATATTATAGCTGCACTTCTATTTGTAGCATCGGACAGCTGTATTGCAATCAATAAGTTTGTCGGCAAATTTGAGTATGCGGGCATTATAATAATGACCACCTACTTTGCAGCGCAGTTGATATTTGCATATGTACATATAAGACAATGTAGTATTAAGTGTTAGATTTCTCGCTTACATCTCTCTATAATAGTAAAACGACTAACCAAACACAATAAACTATGTACTACAAATACCTGGCCATTGCAGCGTTGCTGCCCGTTTTTATCCTGTTACTATACATCTTTAACAAAGATACAGAGAAGGAGCCTGTTAAGGAGCTGCTTATAGCCTTTGGTTTTGGTATGTTGTCTATTCTTGCCTCCTTTATGCTTTCAATTCCATTCGGGGCTATGGGGTTGTATACAGCGGAGTGTACAACTATATCGGAGGCTATTCGTCACGCATTCTTTGCAGCAGCAATTCCTGAAGAGGTGGCTAAATTTGCTATGTTGTGGTTCTTTATGCGTCGCACAAAGGAGTATGACCAGTATATGGACGGAATAGTCTATGCGGTATGTGTATCTCTTGGTTTTGCTGCCGTTGAGAATATAATATATGTTGCAAGCAATGGTATGGGAACAGCAATTATCCGCGCATTAACTGCCGTGCCTGCTCACTATTGTATGGGTGTACTTATGGGATATTACTACTCAATGCAGCGTCTTGGTTATCATAAATTGATAAAAAATAGGATACTGATGCTACTTGCTCCTATTCTACTCCACGGAGCATATGATGCATTACTCTTTGCCTCAAATGTGTTTATCCAGGAGAGCAGCTATCTACTGATGCTTGTGGCCATAGCAATATTTATATGGCTTGTCTTTAAGATGCACAAATATTGCAAAAAACGCATCGAAGAGATGATTGAGCAGGATAAGTTAGATATAGCCCTGCGCGACGGAGGGAAGGAGTTGTAATTTAGGTGGCAGAGTCAATATTATTGGCTCTGTCATTTTGTCTGCCAAATTGTCATATATTATATATAAAAGGTATATGGCACACCCTTTGCCCTTATAGAGTCCAAAATGCAAACAATAAAACACAATATTATGACAACTATTAAAAACGGAACAATTGGGGTAACTACAGAGAATATATTCCCCGTAATCAAAAAATTCCTCTACTCTGATCAGGAGATTTTTCTGCGTGAGCTTGTGGCAAATGCCGTAGATGCAACGCGTAAGTTGAGCACCCTCGCCTCTACAGGTGCCTTTGATGGTCAGACCGATAATTTGGATATTCAGATCTCTGCAGATGCCGAGGCTAAGACCCTTACTATCACCGACCACGGTATCGGTATGACGGCTGAGGAGGTTGAGCGTTATATCAACCAGATTGCATTCTCAAGTGCAGAGGAGTGGGTTGAGAAGTATAAGAATCAGTCAATTATCGGACATTTCGGACTTGGTTTCTACTCTGCCTTTATGGTTGCCGAGAGGGTAGAGATCTTTACTCAGTCGTACAAGGCTGACTCTAAGGCTGTACACTGGAGCTGCACAGGTAGCCCGGAGTATGAGATGGAGGAGATTGAGAGCCGCGACAGAGGTACTACTATTATTCTTCACCTATCTGAGGATTGTACTGAGTACTGTCAGAGCAATAAGATTAGCTATCTGCTTGGCAAATATTGCCACTTTATGGCCGTACCTATCTACTTTGAGGGTAAGTGCATAAACAACACCGCACCACTTTGGACTGCAAAGCCTCAGGATATTACAGACGAGCAGTATAAGGAGTTCTACAAGGAGCTATATCCAATGTCAGAGGAGCCGCTATTCCATATTCACCTCAATATTGACTATCCGTTCAATCTGACAGGTATTCTCTACTTCCCACGCATTGAGAACAACTTCGATATGCAGCGCAATAAGATTTCACTATACTGCAATCAGGTGTTTGTTACCGAGAATGTAGAGGGCATTGTTCCTGAGTATCTGACATTGCTGCACGGCGTTATCGACTCGCCAGATATTCCGCTCAATGTATCGCGTTCATATCTGCAGTCAGATAGCAATGTTAAGAAGATATCATCTTACATTACCCGCAAGGTGGCAGATCGTTTGACAGAGCTGTTTACAACTATGCGCGAGCAGTACGAGCAGAAGTGGGATAATCTGAAGATATTTATCGAGTACGGCGTGCTGACAGATGAGAAGTTCGCAGAGAAGGCTGATAAGTTTATGCTCTGGAAGAGCGTAGATGGTAAGTACTTTACTGCCGATGAGTATCGTACGCTTGTGACAGAGAATCAGACTGATAAGTTCGGCAACCTCGTTCTGCTATACACAGACGATGCCGAGGGTAAGCACTCGCTTATTGAAGCTGCAAAGGCTAAGGGTTACAATGTGCTGATTATGGATGGTCAGCTCGATAGCCACTATATTCAGTTCTACGAGAGTAAGAATGAAAAGTTGCACTTCGCACGCATCGACAGCGACATTCTCGAGAATTTGATTCGCAAGGAGGATGATGCAAAAATCTCTCTCTCTGAGACTCAGCAGCAGATTCTACAGCCTGTATTCAATAGCACTCTGCCAGAGAACGATAATACTATTATCAGCGTAGCTTTTGAAGCTATGGCCGAGGATAGCAAGCCTGTGATTATTACTCGTAATGAGTTTATGCGTCGCGCAAAGGAGATGGCTCGTAATGGTGGCGGCAGCTATATGGGCCTTAACTACAACCAGCTGCAAGACTTCTATACACTTGTTGTAAATGGCAACCACCCGCTGGTACACACCATTCTTGCAGATGTTGAGAAGGGTTATGGTCAGAGTCTGAAGGATATAAACGCCTCTATTGACGCAGCGAAGGCTGAGCGCAACCAATTTGAACAGGTTATTAAGGGTAAGAGCTACGACCAGCTTACCGAGGAGGAGAAGACTATGCAGCAGCAGATTGAGCAGAAGGTTTCTACCCTCACAGCTGAGCGCAACGCTCGTCTCGAGCAGCTCGGTAGCCAAAATAGCACCGTACGCCAGCTCACCGACCTTGCTCTGCTTGAGGCAGGACTTCTCAAGGGCGAGAAACTTGCTGAGTTTATCAACCGCTCAATGGCAATGCTCAAGTAGTATATTGTTGCACGTCTGTAAAAAGCCTAGGTTGTGGACTTCCTAGGCTTTTGGATTATTTTATAGGCCATATTTATGATAAACGATTACAAAGAAGTTAAAGAGTGTGTTTATAAGAATGAACGCTACACAGTGCGTGATAACGGCGCGATATTTCGTCATAAACGCGACGGCAAAAAGCTTCGTATAGATGATGAAAGATGGACCTTTGGTATAAAAAATTCCAAAACTGGTTATATGTTATTGGGAGACCACAGAGTTCATATTATAGTTGCAACCGCATTTTTTGGAGAGCGAGATTCCAAAAAGTTTATTGTAGACCATATAGATACTAATCGTTGTAACAATCGAGTAGAAAATTTGCGTTGGCTCACTAGATTGGAAAATGTGTTGAACAATGATATCACCCGCAACAAAATAATTGCATTATGTGGAAGTATCGAAGCTTTTATTGAGAATCCAAAAATTCTTCGCGAACATATTATAGGAACGTCATCATTAGCATGGATGCGCACAGTTTCTGCTGAAGAGGCAAAAATTGCATACGAAAATAATAAAAAATATTGGGAAGCACAAGCCAGCAATCCTCAACCATTTGCTGGCGGGACTTTGAATGGGAACATATATAAGAGGCAAAATACAATTCAAACAAATTCTACCGAATCTAATAGCGGACATAATCAAATAAAAGGAGATACACATTCCCTAACCAAGGAGCAAGTTCGCGAGTTAATAAACCCGTTAAAAAGAAAGTCGGAGAAACAAAACACTGGGACAAATAGCAAGATTTTTGATTATAAGCCATCTGAGAAAGAATGGACTAATGCTCAAAGTTTATCCCAAGGCGAGGAGGTAATAAATGAAGAATTAAATAATCTACCAAACGATTCTGATATCATAAAAGCCAAATCACCCTCAACTGCATTGCAGAAAAATTGAGCGGTTCCTGCATGCTTTTTTAATTGCCCAGTATTAATTGAGAGTAACCCCCTAGAACAATATTATGATAGGTTGACAATAGACAGAGATTTTTTTTCTTATAAGTTTTCAAATAGTTTTGTGACTGAGTTAATAATTGATAAAGCGTATAGCTGTGATAATAAGTCAATTATAGTATTAAGCTGTTCTAATAAACAAATAAGGATATCCCAAATTTATCTTTACAATAACTATTTTGTTCACGAAAACTTGGGAATATATGAGAAATATCAAGTAGATGACGCTTTAGAACACTTTATTAAACAACAAGGATTGAGTTGTTCAATTCAGGAGTATAAGCTTAAAATACGATTTGAAGAATCTAACCTAATTAAAGCTAAATCACCAGAGACAGCGTGGCAAATAAAATGGAAGACTCCAACAGACTTTATGTGCTGTCCGACTTCTATTGAAGGAGATCCTATTCAAGACTATTATGACAGACTCGTTATTGGCAAAGACTACAACTCAACAACATTTTATGGAGGAGATGTATCAGTGCAACAGGTGTTAGATAAAGCATATATAAAAGAGGATAACACCATTATAGTTCTAAGTATCAATGCTTCTCCAGGCTGCATAAAGCCATATGCCCTTTCTAAAATATACTATTTTGATGGTAAATTTATTCATGAGAGTCTGAGTACATTTTTTGAAGAGGATGGTGGTAGAAAATATTTTATATTACACCAAGGTTTAGAATGGACTAGAGGCGATGTCTTTGATGATTTTTGCTAAAGTGATATAATTTCTCTTCTCTATACAAAATTACCACCGACAAACAGCGGTGGTATTTTGTTTTTTATAGGTTTCTACTTCTCGAAGTGTTGGTAGTCTTTGATGCTTTTATAGTCGCCTCCCCACTCAAAACCGTGCTGGAGGAATAGGCGACAGCAGATATCATCACGTTCAATTTTATAAGGAAAGGCTCCATAGCGGTTTACATAATCAGCTGCCGTTGATGGAGCTACATATGCACGATCCGGATATACCTTAACATATGGATTGTAGAGCGGATTTATATCTACAGCCATACCTCGACTATGAGCCGACAGACGAGTACCGCCAGGGGTGTGGCGATAGTTAAATGCCGATGAGTTATTGTCACGCATAGATGCCTCGTCATCTGCATTATACTCATCAACAAGCACCATCTTCTCAATAGGGTAACCATCTTTATACAGCGCACGAAGGATGGCAAGAATATCGTCAGCAATGGCACGATTAACAACCATCTCACCAAGCTTTATCTCTCCATCGAGGGTTATATGCAGTGCCTTAATATATCGCAGTTCACTACGCGGAATAGTACACTCGGCCTTATAGCTCTTACCCTTCATTCTGTTAAAGGTAGCATCGTCTATCTCTATGACAGTAAAGCAGTTATCCTCTCCAAAGCGCGCTATCTCGGCAGAGGTTACAACACTACCAGCCCTCCACTGCTCGAGAGGCAACTGTGCGCGAGCTGTAAGAGCAACAACGGTTAGTAGCAGTAGAAATATTTGCCTCATTAGCCAACAATATATTTACCAAACGGTAATTTTGACACCACAAACGAGATTACAGAGCAGCTGCAGAATGTTAGCAGTGTCGACAGCACCATTATCCACGGTGTTGCCAAGCCCCAGCTCTGCACCCACGCCACCATAGGTACAAGTACGAAGATGTGCATCAGATATACACCATAGCTAACCTTCGATATAGGTAGTACAATGCAACGATAGAGCCAGCCGCTACAATTAATCTTCTTAAAGATGATAAACAGCGCAAAGGTAATCATCGCCACGCCCGTAGAGCAGAATCTCCAGCTCTGCTCCATAAGCACAGCCAGGTCAATACTCTGATTTACAGGGTATTCAGCCGGGATCTGATACCAGAACCATAGGGTGGAGATAGCATATCCTGCAATCCATAGCGGAATTGCTACGGCAAGAGTCCTCTTCCACGACCAATCAACGTACTTGCGAATATAGTGTGCAAGTACCACATAGCCCATAAAGCCGCTAATATAGTATAGCATTCCGAACTCATTCCAATTAGCTACTCCATAGACCTCAGCTCTATCAAAGAGCTTGAGTGCCAGCTGATTAAGGAATGGCACAAGGGTAGTCAATGCCCAAGCACAGAGGAATATCTGCTCGCCACGCTTACTCACGCGCTCAATCCACGGCGAGAAGAGCGGCATTGCGAGATATACACCAATAATCATATAGACAAACCACAGGTGTCCACTCTGCATATTAAAGTTCAAAGTGAGGTTTGTCAAATTACCCACAGCATCTACCTGACCACCGCTGCCAAACATCGGCACAACAGCATAGAGAATGCTCCAGATGGCAAAAGGTATCACAACTCTTACAAAGCGACGCTTGAAGAATGACTTTGTATCGCCCTTAAGCGGAAAGAGTAGATAGCTTGAGGTCATAACAAATAGCGGAACAGCGCACCTAAGGGCAGAGTCTATAATCGTAACCCAGAAGGCATCATAGCTATTAGCAATATATGTACCCTCACCACCGAGGTAGAAGGGTTCGCAGGCGTGTACCAATATTACCATAAAGCAGGCAACCACACGCAGATAATCAAGAAAAACTACACGGCCGTTATCCATATGCAAGAAAATAGCAAATTAGTCCGCCCTGATGGACGGACTAATAGTTAGTAAAACAAAGAATTAGAGCATTGCCTCAATCTTTGCAACCAAGTCGCTGCGAGTAATTGCACCTACGTGCTTGTCTACAACCTGACCGTCCTTGATAAATACAAGGGTAGGGATGTTGCGCACGCGGTAAACAGCAACTACATCGTCAGAGCTGTCTACATCGCACTTGCCGATATTTACTCGGTCAGCATACTCCTCAGCAAGCTCCTCTACAATTGGAGCGATAGTACGGCAAGGACCGCACCACTCTGCCCAGAAATCAATAACCAACGGCTTAGACTCGGCTACGATAGCCTCATAATTCTCATTTGTAATGTTAAGTGCCATAATGTTTTGTTTTTTAAGTGATTATAATTACTACTTCAATGTATACTTTATGTGATATTTATCTAAAACACCCCTTACCATATCGGTAAAGGCCAGCTTAGCCTTCTTAGAGAGCATATTTACGCCCACATCAGAGCCACTATCATAGAACGACACCTGAAGCGATGTATTGCCCTTAGAGTGCTTAATAGCCTCTGCAAGTTCCTGTACAAAGTCACTGCTGATATTATCAATATCTATATATATAGTCAGTTGCTTAATGCTATCAACCACATCGTCGAGCTGAGTCATCGAGTTGATGGCAAAGAATGGCTTTGTCTTAGGGTTTAGCTTGTGGATATCGTCCTTATCAAATGTCGTAAAGGTCTTAACCTCACCACGAATAAGCAGATAGTAGTCTGCGTGCAGGAAGTTGCGGAAACGCTCAAAGTCCTTTCTACGCAGCCTAAACTCAAACTTATCACTATAATCCTCTGCCACCAAAATACCAAACTGATACTTACCATCAGCCGTAGTGCGCTCCTCTCCAGAGATCGTTACGCAGGCAAAGGCAAACTCCTTGCCCACATTCTCCTCCAGACGGTTAAGCTCAGAGAGTGTTGCATTACATATATTATCAATAATAGGCTTATAGTCGTCCAGCGGATGCGATGAGAGGTAGATGCCTACAACCTCACGCTCCTTACCCAAGCGTTTGAGCGTACCCCACTCGTCACACTGCGGCGGATTTGGACGCTGAATAGTCGCCCCACCACTATCGCCAAACATACCGAATAGGCTCTGCTGTGCATTTTGACGCTCCTCAATCTGACGCTGTCCATACTTTATCAGAAGTTCAAGGAATGTTGTTATTGAATCCTTGCTCTCTGGAGCAAAGAACTTACAGCGTGAGAATGTTGCTATGGAGTCAAAGCAACCGGCATATGCCATACTCTCAAGACACTTACGGTTTACTACTGAGTAGTTTACGCGCTCAAAGAAGTCGTAAATATCCTTATACGGACCATTCTTCTCGCGCTCGTCAATAATAGACTGAGCAGCAGCCTCACCAACGCCCTTAATAGCCGCAAGACCAAAGCGGATATCACCCGCCTTGTTACTTGAGAAGCGGAGCATAGACTCGTTAACATCAGGGCTAAGCACCTTAATACCCATCGATTGACACTCGCTGATATACTCCGTAAGGGTAGAGATATCATTGAGGTTACTACTGAGCAGTGCCGCCATATACTCTGACGGGTAGTTTGCCTTAAGGTATGCAGTCTGATATGCAACCCACGAGTAGCAGGTAGCGTGCGACTTATTGAAGGCGTATGATGCAAACTTCTCCCAGTCGGCCCAAATCTTCTCGAGCACATCCTTATCGTGACCGTTTCGGATACCACCCTTGAG
This sequence comes from Alistipes sp., assembly GCA_045654345.1. Classification (GTDB taxonomy): domain Bacteria; phylum Bacteroidota; class Bacteroidia; order Bacteroidales; family Rikenellaceae; genus Alistipes. The sequence continues at coordinate 14,774 of JAZOND010000025.1, forward strand.
GAACTTTGGCTTAAGAGCATCAAGTTTATCCTTCAGCTTCTTACCCATTGCCTTACGCAGTGTATCAGACTCACCTCGGGTAAAGTCGGCAAGCAGTCGCGAGAGCAACATCACCTGCTCCTGATATACGGTAATGCCATAAGTATCCTTCAGATACTTCTCCATAATCGGAATATCGTATACGATAGGCTTGCGGCCGTGCTTACGATCGATAAAGTCCGGAATATAGTCCATCGGTCCAGGACGATAGAGGGCATTCATCGCAATAAGATCCTCAAATACACTCGGTTGCAGCTCGCGCAGATATTTTTGCATACCTACGGACTCAAACTGGAATGTGCCTATGGTGCGACCCTCGCAATAGAGACGGTATGTAGCAGGGTCATCAATCGGAATCTGATCAATATCTATATCAACACCCTTGATGCGACGGATATTCTCAATCGCATCCTTCATAATCGTAAGGTTCTTAAGACCAAGGAAGTCCATCTTAATCAGGCCTGTATCCTCGATAACAGAACCCTCGTATTGAGTTACGAGCATCTTCTCGCCCGTCTCCTTATCATCAGCTGTAGATACCGGCACCCAATCGGTAATATCATCACGACAGATAATAGTTCCGCAAGCGTGTACACCCGTACCGCGCACATTACCTTCAAGCTGCAATGCGTACTTGATAGTGTCGCGCATAATTGGATCGGCAGAGTTTGCAGCCTCCTGCAGTTCAGGTACATAGGCAACAGAGTTAGCAAGATTTACCTTGAGCTGCTTATCCTTATTCTTCGGATCAGGAATACGCGCAGGAATCAGCTTACAAAGCCTATCTGCCTCAGATAGAGGTAGCTGCTGCACGCGTGCCACATCCTTGAGTGCCATCTTGGTAGCCATAGTACCATAGGTGATAATATGGGCAACCTTCTCCTTGCCATACTTATTTGTTACCCACTCAAGCACTCGACCTCGACCCTCATCGTCAAAGTCGATATCAATATCAGGCAGAGAGATACGATCCGGATTAAGGAATCGCTCAAACAGCAGGTCGTACTTAATAGGGTCAATCTGTGTAATTCCAAGGCAGTATGCCACCGCCGAACCCGCAGCAGAACCTCGTCCAGGGCCTACCCACACGTCCAACTGCTGACGAGCCGCCGCAATAAAGTCTTGCACGATAAGGAAGTAACCAGGGAAACCCATTGTCTTCATAATATGAAGCTCAAACTTGAGTCGCTCTGCGGTCTCAGTATCAAGAGGGTCGCCATAACGCTTCTTAGCACCAATCATAGTCAGGTGCGCAAGGTAATCGGCCTCGAACTTTATACGATATAGACGATCATAGCCTCCGAGTTTGACAATCTTCTTCTCTGCCTCCTCTTGAGACATAATCTCATTGCCATTCTCATCGCGGGTAAACTCGTTGAACAGATCCTGCTCAGTAAATCGAGAGCGATACTCCTCCTCAGTGCCAAAGTCGGCAGGGATGTCGAACATTGGCATAATAGGGTCGTGGTCAATAGAGTAACTCTCGACCTTATCGCAAATCTCAAGCGTATTTGCAAGAGCCTCTGGATAGTCGGCAAATAGTTCGCTCATCTCGGTACGACTCTTCATCCACTCCTGCTTAGAGTATAGCAGACGATCTGGACTATCAAAGTCGTGTCGGCTGTTGATAGTAATGAGTCGGTCGTGTGCCTCGGCATCCTCCTCATTTACAAAGTGAACATCGTTGGTACAGACAAGCTTGATATTGTGCTTACGAGCAAGCGCAACAAGTTGTTCGTTTACCTGCTGCTGGATAGGGTATATCTCGTGGTTTGCACGCTCAACGGTTGCCTTATGTCGCTGGAGTTCAAGGTAGTAATCCTCTCCAAAGATACTCTTATGCCAAAGGATAGACTTCTCAGCCTCCTCAATGTTGCCGGATAGAATCAACTTCGGAATCTCTCCACCGACGCAAGCAGAACAGCAGATAAGACCCTCGTGATAACGCTCAAGCTCTCTATGATCTGTACGCGGACGGTTATAAAAACCATCGGTCCACGCGCGAGAGACGATCTTAATCAGATTTTTGTAACCCTGCAAATTCTTTGCAAGCAAGATAAGGTGCCAACCACCCATATCGCTCTTAACCTCCTTACGCTTAAGCTCCAGAGATGTACGAGCAACATATACCTCGCAGCCGATAATCGGCTTAAAGTCCTTAATTGACTTAAGCTCAGTTATTCTCTGCTCTGCGACCTCTGTAGAATAGCTAAACTCCTTCTCCATAGACTCTACAGCCGAGAGTTGACCCTTGAGGTCGTTCAACTGCTCGTTATCGTCAAGCGAATATGTGTCACTACTCTCAATCTGCGCCTGCTTCTGAGCCACAGCCTCTGCAAGCTGTACCTTTAATACCGACAAATCAGGATGCTCAACAAGCAGCTTGGCCATCTTCTCGCTAAGCTTGGTAAGCTTCTTTATAGAGTCGTATTTAGCACCGTTCTTTTTCTTTACATAATTCCAGAACTCTTTGACACCAAACATATTACCGTGATCGGTCACGGCTATGCCGGGCATACCCTCCTTCATAGCCTTATCAACCAGGCGAGAGATACTTGCCTGACCATCGAGTAGAGAATACTGAGTATGTACGTGTAGGTGTACAAAGTTTTGCATAACGCTATATTGTATAAATCTTTTTACTATTTGTCATAATTTAACTGTCATATATGACAGTTCATATATTTTCGACAAAGATAGAACTTTTTTTGAGGTTTTATGGTATGATGGTTGCATCTTTTCGATAAAATCACTAAATTTGATAGACAAACCAAAAACCATAACCTTATGCAGACTCAAGAATTGGTTGTAATTGCCGAGTTTAACTCCTATCTGGAGGCCGAATTGGCTAAGAGCGTAGTTGCCAGCGCGGGCATATATGCCGAGATTCGCAACGAATTTATGTCTACTGCATACGCGGTAGCTATACCACCACAACTATTAGTCCCTTATGAGGATGCCGAGCAGGCTAAAGTGCTGCTCAGAATTCATCCTTAGCACTCCATATCTCCCACGACGCCTCTGCCTGACTGCAAAACATCTCCTGGCCACCAATAATTGTAGCACCGTGCTCTGCGCCAAGCTTTAGAAATTTGGTAACAGTAGGGTTGTATATCAGATCGAAGAGGATGTGATTATTGTCAATTGCCTGATATGGCAACTGTGGAGCCTCGTCAGTATGTGGATACATACCGACAGGTGTTGCATTGACAATCAGCGTTGTAGAGGCTATCACTTCAACCGATACTTCATTATAGGTTATAACACCCTCCGATGCCTTGCGTGAGACCAATGTAACCTCCATACCAAGCTCTTTGAGCACATATACCACCGCAGCAGACGCCCCGCCCGTACCCAAAACCAATGCGCGCTTACCACTCAGCTTATACGGAGCAAGGCTTGCTCTAATGCCGATAATATCGGTATTATGGCCGTGCATTGCTCCGTCTGAGTCTATTTTCACGCAGTTTACAGCACCAACAGCTGCAGCCTGAGGGCTGACAGTGGTCAGGTATGGCATTATTGCCTTTTTGTATGGGATTGTAACATTAAAGCCCGAGAGGGTAGCTCTCAACTCTTCAACCGCCTCGATACATTCAATGGGGTAGAGCGTATACTCTGCCTCAATGCCTTGATTCTCAAACTTTTCAGCAAAGTAGGCTGCTGATGCCGAGTGTCCGAGCGGGTATCCTATAAGTCCATAGTGTTTCATAACTACAAAGATAATAAAAAATACGACACATCTAAATGTGTCGTACTGTTTAGTGAGAAAAAATGTGGCTACTCTTCACCCTCAGCCTGATGAGCCTTGATAAAATCAAGAACCTCGTTAAGACCCTCGGTGAACTTCTCGAAATCCTCCTTGTAGAGGAAAATCTTATGACGATCAAACGAGAACGAGCCATCAGCTCTGCTGACCTTGCGCGACTCGGTGATTGTCAGAAAATAATCTCCGCCACGAGTAGACTTGACATCAAGAAAGTATGTCCTACGACCAGCCTTGATTGCCTTTGACAATATCTGATCGCCAAAATCCTCCCCCTCTAAATGATTTGATAAAGATGTCATCGTAATTATTATAATGTGTGTTGTGTTGAGTGCAAAATTAATGTTTTTTATCTGAAATCAAAAAAAAAGACACCAATTTTAATTAAAAATGATAGCCAAGATGCTCTCTTGGCTATCATTCACAACACTCAATTATGCGATATACGAAGCAATCTGCTGCAGCTCTACGGTATTCTGTTCACCTGTAGTCATATTCTTAACAGTAGCCACACCTTGCTCAAGCTCGTTGCTACCAATAATCACCACATACGGAATACCTCGACGGTTTGCATACTCCATCTGCTTCTTCATCTTAGCTGAATCAGGATATATCTCGGCAGAGATACCTGCAGCACGCAAGCCATTTACAGCGCAGAGAGACGCCATAGCCTCAGCCTCACCCAAATTCACAAACAGAACCTTAGTTGAGCAGCTCAACTCGGCAGGGAAGAGCTCAAGGCCCACCATAACATCATAGATACGGTCTGCGCCGAATGAGATACCTACGCCCGATACATCTGGCATACCGAAGATGCCTGTCAGGTTATCATAACGACCTCCGCCACAGATAGAGCCGATAGCAAAGTCATTAGCCTTAACCTCAAAGATTGCGCCTGTGTAGTAGTTCAGTCCACGAGCGAGTGACAAGTCGAGCTCAACATTAAGAGTATAGCCGGCCTTTGCCACGCAGTCAAATACGGTACGCATCTCCTCTACGCCTAACAGACCTGTAGGTGAGTCGGCAAGGATGGTTGCCAGAGTCTCAAGCTTCTCAGCCGTAGTGCCGCTCAGCTCAAGAATAGGCTGGAGCTTTGCAATAGCAGCCTCCTCAATACCGCGCTCAGAGAGCTCAGCCTTAACATTATCAAGGCCGATCTTCTCGAGTTTATCAATTGCAACGGTAATATCAATCATCTTATCAGCGTGACCCATAACCTCGGCAATACCGAAGAGAATCTTACGGTTGTTCATCTTCAGTGTAACATTGATACCGAGCTTCTCGAATACGCTCTGCACAATGCCTACAAGTTCAACCTCGTTAAGCAGTGACTTTGAACCGATAACATCTACATCACACTGATAGAACTCGCGGTAACGACCCTTCTGCGGACGATCAGCTCGCCATACAGGCTGAATCTGGTAACGCTTGAATGGGAATACAATATCGTTCTGATGCTGAACTACATAGCGTGCAAATGGCACGGTAAGGTCATAACGCAGACCCTTCTCGCAAATTTTTGACGCCTCTGTAAGCTCTGCTGGCTGCAACTTAGCTGCATAGTCGCCCGAGTTAAGAATCTTGAAGAGAAGCTTATCACCCTCATCGCCATACTTACCCAGCAGTGTAGAGAGATTCTCCATTGCAGGAGTCTCAATAGGGGAGTAACCATTCAGACGAAAGACTGAACGGATAGTGTTAAAAATATAGTCACGGCGCATCATCTCAACAGGAGAGAAATCGCGCGTACCCTTTGGAATAGATGGTTTCTGAGCCATTATAATTATTCGTTTTCAGTTAACTTACGATACTTAACTCGCTTAGGGCCATTGTCAAGACCCTGAGCCTTCTTCCACTCCTCATACTCTGAGTAAGAGCCCTCGTAGAACATAACATTACCATCGCCCTCAAATGAGAGAATATGGGTTGCTACACGGTCAAGGAACCAACGGTCGTGCGAGATAACAACTGCACAACCTGCGAAGTTCTCCAGACCCTCCTCGAGTGCACGGAGTGTATTTACATCGATATCATTGGTAGGCTCATCGAGCAGAATCACATTACCCTCCTCCTTAAGCGCAAGGGCAAGATGGAGTCGGTTACGCTCACCACCAGAGAGCACACCACACTTCTTCTCCTGATCGGCGCCAGTGAAGTTAAAGCGAGCAACATATGCACGAGCATTTACCTGACGGTTACCAAGGGTAATGAGGTCGCTATTCTGAGAGATAACCTCATAAACGGTCTTCTCAGGGTCGATAGATGCGTGCTGCTGGTCTACATAGGCAAGCTTAACTGTCTGACCAACAGTAAATGTACCGCTTGTAGGCTGCTCAAGACCCATAATCATACGGAAGAGGGTAGTCTTACCTGTTCCATTAGGACCGATAACGCCCACAATACCTGCAGGTGGCAACTTAAAGTCCAGACCCTCGTAAAGGACGCGGTCGCCATAAGCCTTGCTTACACCATTTGCCTCGATAACAACATCTCCCAAGCGTGGACCGTTAGGGATGTAGATCTCCAGCTTCTCCTCCTTCTGCTTTGTATCCTCATTGAGCATCTTGTCATATGCTGACAAACGAGCCTTGCTCTTTGCACGACGACCCGCAGGTGCCATATTCACCCACTCGAGCTCGCGCTCCAGAGTCTTACGACGCTTACTCTCCTGCTTCTCCTCCAGAGCCATACGCTTAGTCTTCTGATCAAGCCAGCCAGAGTAGTTACCCTTCCAAGGAATACCCTCACCACGATCAAGCTCAAGAATCCAGCCTGCTACATTGTCGAGGAAGTAACGGTCGTGGGTAACAGCGATAACAGTACCCTTATACTGCTGCAGGTGCTGCTCGAGCCAGTCAATACTCTCAGCATCGAGATGGTTGGTAGGCTCATCGAGGAGCAATACATCAGGCTGCTGCAACAACAGACGGCACAGAGCTACACGACGACGCTCACCACCCGACAGAACAGCTACGCTCTGCTCAGGATCCGGACAACGAAGTGCATCCATAGCACGCTCGAGCACGCTATCAAGCTCCCAACCGTTTACCTGATCAATCTTCTCATAAACCACACCCTGACGCTCGATGAGTGCATTCATCTCATCGTCTGACATAGGCTCACAGAGCTTCATATTGATATCTTCATACTCCTTAAGGAGTGCAACGGTCTCAGCACAACCCTCCTCGACAATCTGACGAACAGTCTTAGAGTTGTCAAGCTGAGGCTCCTGCTCAAGATAGCCAACTGTATAACCAGGAGAGAATACAACCTCACCCTGGAAGTTCTTGTCAATACCTGCAATAATCTTCATCAGGGTAGACTTACCCGAACCGTTAAGACCGATAATACCAATCTTCGCGCCGTAGAAAAATGAGAGGTAGATGTTATTCAAAACCTTCTTCTGATTTGTGAAGGTCTTTGACACACCGACCATCGAAAAGATAATTTTTTCGTCTGCCATATTTAGAATCTATTTTGAATTTTATTAAATACCTATCTCTTTTGTTGCTCAAATATATTTCGGCAACTTTACAATCATCCAATTTGGGCAAAGATACAAATTTTTAGTCAAACCCAAAGCCGTTTTGCAAAGTTTTTGCACCCACAACTCCGAATAATTCAAAAACATCAGCTATGAAAAGTATTAAAGGTACACTTACAGAGCAAAATCTGCTCAAAGCATTTGCCGGAGAGAGCCAGGCACGCAACCGCTACACCTACTTTGCATCGGTAGCAAAAAAGGAGGGCTACGAACAAATTGCAGCCATTTTTCTTGAGACTGCCGAGCAGGAGAAGGAGCACGCAAAACGATTCTTCAAGCTACTACAGGGTGGATATGCAACTATTTGTGACGCCACATATCCTGCCGGAAAAATAGGCACTACATCTGAGAATCTGCTTGCCGCTGCAATGGGCGAAAAGGAGGAGTGGGATATTCTCTACCCGACATTTGCACAAACTGCAGAGGAGGAGGGCTTTGCTGATATTGCAGAGGCATTTCGCAAGGTGGCCGTTGTCGAGGCTGAGCACGAGCGCAGATATCTCAAGCTATTGAGCAGAATTACAGATGGCGACTTTTTCCACCGTGATCACGAGATATGGTGGCAGTGTCGTAACTGCGGCTACATTGTAAACGCCAAGGAGGCTCCTATTCTCTGTCCGACCTGCCTGCATCCAAAGGCATTCTTCGAGCCGATGAAGGAGAACTATTAACAGCAAAGGGAGGGTAATCACCCTCCCTAAACTTTAAATGACCTATAATCTACTTCCTATTTTTTATCATCTTGCGCGCCTCCTTAGAGATACGCTCATCTATTCTATAGAGCTGTTCAACCTGCATAGGCTCAATAACCTCAGCAAATGCTAATAGATATCTCTGCTTAACAGAGGCCGTGTTAATTGTATTTGTAAGGCGAGCAGATACCACCTGAAGGGCATTATCATTAGTCAGCTCACTAGGTTTTGTACGAGATAGCTTATTATCTGTAACACGACCGAGGCTCTTGCGATACTCGCGATAAAGAGGCTCAAAAGCTACGTACTGCGCATCAGTGAGTTTGAGCTCGCTTTTAAGCATCTGAAGGCGAGAGTTCATAATCTGCTCCATAACAGCCTTCTTTGACTCTGCATTCTGCGCAACTACATCTGTCACAAAGAGTGATACAAGGGCAAAAATTGCCACAAAAACAAACTTTTTCATAAAGTGGATTTTTATTAGGTTTTACAAAATATACATATCATCGCTATACTCAACAGCATCTACGCTCATATCGTAGAGAATGCTTTCGGGCACATCTGCAAGCTGCTCGATAAATTGATCATACTCACTCTGAGAGCTCTGCACGCCGATAGCAACCCCGATAAAGAGCACTATAGCAGCAGCTGTAGATACAATCCAGCGAGTGATTTTACCCCTGATATATTTTTTGCTCGCAGCCTCAATAATCGCAGCCGAGGAGCGCATTTTAACAATATCTATATCCCTATCGCCGATACAATATGGCATACTCTTAATTCCATCTAATTTACTCATAATCAACCTCCTGTACACTCTCTTTTATATGCTTTACAGCGTAATGATAATTTGTCTTAAGGGTCGAAATACTTTGACCCGTTGCCTTTGAAATATCGCCAAACGACATATTGTCATAGTAGCGCATATTAAACACCAATTTCTGTTTCATCGGTAACGCAATCACGGCCCGCTGAAGTCTAATTGCGACGCTATCGGCATCCAATGCTACCTGACTCTCAAAGTCGGCTATAAGTTTACCAGCAAGCGAATCTACACTTGTAAATATTGTCCTTCGGCGACGCTTGAGCGACTTTATAGCCATAGTAGTTGCTATTTTATAGAGCCACGCAACAAGTTCGCCCTCACTACGGCCTCTAAAACTCTGTGCCTGCATAAACGCACGAACAAATGTGTCTTGAAGAACATCTTCACACTCCTCGCGCACAACCACTATGCGACGGATATGCCAATAGAGTTGCTCACTATATCGTTCAATAATCATATCAAACGCCCAAGTTGTGCGCTCTGTCGACTTTATAGCATCTATAATATGTAATATCTCTCTATCCATCGTTTGCAATCGGTTTCAAATGATAGATACCCTTTCGAGCGAAAGGTTAAAATTGAGAAGTGAAAATTTTGCGAGTATCCTCAAAGAATAGATTTGCTGCAGCGCGATCTGCGGCATTTAGAACAAGCGTATCTGCAACAGTCTGAGGAATTACGGCATAGTCACCTTTACGCACCCAAACAGGCTCTATATCAAGCCAATAGCTACAACCATCATCCGTCTTTTCGACTATTACTTTCGCCATAACACCACCATCAGAGTAGCGCATACGCTGATTTGAGATAAAATTACCTAATGAATAGACGGTAACAAACCTCTTGCTACACTCTGCACGGTGTACAGTATGAGTATGTGAGCCAATAACGACCTGACAGCCTGCGCGATGCAGGAATTCGGCAACAGCCTGCTGTTCGCGATTTGGACGATTGGTATACTCTGCACCCCAATGTAAAAAAGCGATGCGGCAATCAACATCTGCACACTCTGCCAAATCGCGGCGCATTTGCAGAGTATCAATCTTATGTACTACAACGCCCTTAGGTTGCGGTATGCCATTAGTACCATAAGTGTATGCCAAAAGGGCAAAATTCACGCCCTTAATAGTAAATCGCAGCGCACTTTCGGGCGTAGTACCAATAGGGGTGATGCCTCTATCTCTCAAAATCGCGAGTGTAGTATCAACACCTGCCTTACCTGCATCGAGACAGTGATTATTTGCCGTAACAGCAATATCTACACCCGAATACGCAAGCGCATCCGCGAGTTCAGCCGGGGATTTAAAGCACGGATAACCGCTATATGGAGGAGTGTGGCTAAGTGTTGTTTCAAGATTTGCAACCACACAATCAACAGACTCAAAAATAGGCTTTACATACTTAAAGCAAGAGTTGAAATTATATGCATTACCACGCTTTGCTACAGATAGTTGCGGAGTATGAGCCATAACATCGCCAATAAAGAGTAGTTCAACCTGCTGAGCTCTGTCTACCTTTGCAAATTGTGGTGGAATAGGGGCAAGAAATCGCGTTACGCACCACAAGGACAGTAGCGATGCGCAGAGCAGGTATGCTATTGCTCCGACATTTCTCAACTTTTCTTCTCTCTTTTAGGAAACCAACCCTTTTCTACGCGCTTCCGCTGCTCAAACAGCTCGCCAATGCTCCAAAATGATGACGCGCCCCAGACAGCCAGCAATGTAGAGACAAGCACACTCTCAACAAAGAGTGCCGCAGCAACAGAGACTACACCCATCAGCGCAAATACCCACCAGCAGCGTGTGCCAAAGTAATACTCACCCTTGATTACCAGCGGATGAAATAGCCCGATGATTAGAAAAGTCGCAACTCCTATTATAATTCCAGTAAAATTCATAACTCCACTTTTTTGCAAAGATAGTAAAAATTCCATAAGAACTCACAATTAATAGTTCGCGTAGTTGTTATTTTACAAAACTCTTTATACTTTTGCAAATATTATCTAGTCCCATCATAAATATGAAGAAAATAGTACTTGCATTCATTGCAATTATATCATCACTTGTGGCAACCGCACAGGTAGAGCACTCTATCGTCATCGACCAGTCATCTTTTCGACCAGAGCAGCTCGATGCTCTTACGGGTGCAAATATTGACCCTATTGGCGACGACCTATCTCGCAAACCTTGTGCGCGAATCAAAATCAAGTTTGACAATATGAGCCGCGCCGAGGTCGATGCGTTAGCGGTTAAGTTTCAGAGCAATACAGACATTGCCCGTCAGGAGGTTGCTCCATATTTCGACAATGTGCTTATTCTTGAGGTTTCAGCAAAGCCAAACACCCGCTTCTATGTCAAACACCCCGACTATGGCGAGAGTAACGAGGTGACTGTAAATCTCGAGCCTTACAAGGTATACCTTATGGAAGCGCACCTTAACTACACCTACCACATTGTCATCAAGAGTAATGTGGCTGATGCAGAGGTATATATAGACGACAGATTTAAGGGTCGCACAAACAGCGAGCTTGAGCTGACCGTTAAGGATATCACCCCAGGAGAGCACACCTTAAAACTAAAATACGGAGGTGCACAGCCTGAAAAGAAGATAACCGTGAGTAGCAACAGTATCTCATTCCGCCAGAATGTAGACACCTCAGCAGCAGCTCCTCAGCACATAGTCTTCAAGCTCAGTCCAGCAGACGCACTACTCGAAATCGAAGGCTCGTCAGACTATGGCGACTATGAAGGCACTGTCAGAAAGAAACTTATGGCGGGTAACTACGACTACACCGTAAGCGCGCCAAACTACCACACCCACAAGGGAACTATCAGCGTGCGCAACGACAAGGTTACCGAGATTATCAATCTACAGCCAGCTTTCGGTTATTTAAATATCGATGGAGATAACCTTAACGATGCAGTAGTTTACATCGATGACAAGCAAGTCGGCAAGATGCCTATCGGGCAGCAGCAACTGCCAAGTGGTGAGCATAAAATCACTATTCGCAAGCCACGATACAAGAATTTCGCAAGTAGCTTTACTATCAACGATCTGAAAACAGTAACCCTCACGCCGACTCTCGAGCCAAACTTCACCAGCGTAACTCTAAGCGGCGCTAATGATATCGACATATATCTCAACAATGAGTTTGTCAGCAGAGGATCGTATATGACCACTCTTGATTTTGGTACACACATCGTCGAGGGTCGCAAGGCGGGACATCGCTCCTCTCCAAAAATCTTCGAGATAAACAACGCCACCCCGATTGTTATCGACATCACCGAGCCAACACCTATCTACGGACATCTCGACATCAACTCTAACACTACCGACGCTGAGATATACCTCGACGGCAACAAGACGGGCAAACTAACCCCCGATATGCTCCGCAACCTGATTATCGGCGAGCATACCGTAACCATTACCAAGCCACACTTCAAGCCTGAGAGTCGTAAGGTTACTATTGTCGAAAATCAGATTACCGAGATAACCATCAATATGACCTCTGACGGTACGCTGCCAAAGCCAACCCCAGTGGTCAAACCAACTCCGGCACCAAAACCAGCAAAGGAGCCTAAACAGCCGAAGGTCAAAGAACCAAAGACAACTGCTAAGAAGCAGAAATACCCTACACAGAAGGGCTACTACTCGACCGTTGCCCTCGGTATGCAGTTTGGTGGTGGCTTTATCCCGAGCCTACACTATATCGGAGGCTATCGTGCGGGCAATGCACTCTTTGTGGGTGCGGGCGTGGGCTTCGGCTTTGCCGCTTCAGATAAGAGTGCACTCAAGGGCGAAAAGCTAATTATCGACGACTATAAAAACAACGAGGGCGATATGCTGCCTATGTCGAAAATTGCAATACCTATATATATAAATACACGCGTGTATATGTCAAAGGGTGGCTGCAAGCCATACTTCGCCCTCTCGGCTGGTGCAAACATCTGTCCAAAGAACTCGCTCGACATCTACGCCAAGGTTGATAATGTTGTAACCAAGACAAATACCATAAGCTACAGCAATACAAGCCTCTTTGCCGAGCCAGCACTCGGCCTCGACTTCAGAATTAAGGGTAAGTCGAGCATCAGCCTGCAGGTTGGCGCAAATATCCACTCACGCGCCCACTATAACAAGGTCAGCACAGCCCAAGGCTCTATAGTCAAAAAGGGTAGCTTTGCTATTAATACAACTATAGGTATTAACTTCTAAACCGCCACCACTATGAAACATATACTCAAACTATCAACCCTCCTCACAGCCCTGCTACTACTCTTCGGCTGCGAAGCTACCCTCTTTGACCACTACGCCGACGGAATGCCAAGTCCAGAGCCAACACCGGAGCCCGAACCCACCACTATACCAGATAACGAAATTTGGTATACCTCGACTGATGGCAAGGTGGTTACTCCAAATGCTACAGATGTATTCGGTGCAAGTATCGTATCGAATACTTATAGCGATGGTAAGGGTGTAATTAAGTGTAGTGGCGATGTTACGAAGATTGGAGATTATACATTCCGTTATTGCAGAAATCTGACAAGTATTACAATTCCTGATAGCGTTACTTCGATTGGATTTTATGCATTCGACAATTGCAGTAGCCTGACAAGTATAACAATCCCTGAAAGAGTAACTGAGATTGGATGGTCAGCATTCGCAGATTGCAGTAGCCTGACAAGTGTAACAATCCCTGAAAGAGTAACTGAGATTGGAAATGAAGCATTTTATAATTGCAGTAGCCTAACAAGTATTACAATCCCAAATAGCGTAACTGAGATTGGAAGAAATGCATTCTCTGGTTGCAGCAATCTTAGGGAATTTAATGGTAAGTTTGCATCGACTGATAAGCGTTGCCTTATAGTAAATGGAACACTTCATTCTTTTGCGCCATATGGATTATCAAAATATACTATCCCAAATAGTGTGACTTCAGTTGGTGATTATGCATTCGATTGCTGTAGCAACTTAACAAGTATCACTATCCCTAACAGCGTAACTAGCATTGGTTTTTGCGCATTCGATCGTTGCAGCAGTCTAAAGGGTATAACAATCCCTGATAGCGTAACCAAGATTGAACATAATGCATTCTCTGGTTGTAGTAGCCTAAGTAGTGTATATTGCAAGCCAACAACCCCGCCGACTCTGGGTGGCAATACAGTGTTCAGCGACAACGCATCAGGTCGCAAGATTTATGTTCCGAGCGAGTCGGTGTCTGCATACAAATCGGCTCAATATTGGAGCGAGTATGCCGATGCAATCGTAGCAGACCCAGCAACAGAGCCTGCCACTATTCCGAATAACGAAATTTGGTATACCTCGACTGATGGCAATGTAGTTAATCCATATGCCACAGATGTATTCGGTGCTAGTATTTTATCAAATAGTTATAGCGATGGTAAAGGTGTAATAATATTTAGTGGCAATGTTACGAAGATTGGAGACTATGCATTCCAAGTTTGCGACCTTACAAGTATAACAATTCCAAATAAAGTTACTAAAATTGGTGAATATGCATTCCAGGGCTGCAGTGAACTGACAAGCATTACAATCCCAGATAGCGTAACTTCGATTGGAGCGTGGGCATTCAGATTTTGCAGCAATCTTAGGGAATTTAATGGTAAATTTGCATCAGCTGATAAGCGATGCTTAATAGTGAATGGAGTCCTTCATTCATCTGCTCCGTACGGGTTAACAGAATATAGCATCCCTGATAGCGTAACTTCGATTGGAACCGCTGCATTTAGTAATTGTAGCGACCTAAAAAGCGTAATAATTCCTAATAGTGTAAAAGATATTGGAGACGGTGCATTTGAAGTGTGCAGCAGCTTAACAAGTGTAACAATTCCTGATAAAGTTACAAAGATTGGACATTTTGCATTCTCTCGCTGTAGCAGCCTAACAAGTATTACAATCCCTATTAACGTAACTTCAGTTGGTGAATATGCATTCATTAATTGTAGCAACCTAAAGAGCGTATATTGCAAGCCGACAACCCCGCCGACACTTGGAGGCTCATATGTATTCGATCTCAATGCATCAGGTCGCAATATATATGTTCCAAGCAGCTCCGTTTCTACATACAAATCAGCTCAATATTGGAGCGAGTATGCCGATGCAATCATAGCAGACCCTGCAACAGAGCCTGCCTCTATTCCGAATAACGAAATTTGGTATACCTCTACAGATGGTAACATTGTAACACCAAGTCGCACGTTATCCAATTATTACGGAGCAAATATTATTTCGAACACCTATAATAATGGCAAGGGAATAATAGCCTTTGACAATACAGTGACACAAATTGGAGCCTATGCTTTTGAAGGCTGTCGCACTCTGAAGAGTATTACCATTCCTAATAGTGTTACCACCATAGGCACTAATGTTTTTAAACATTGCTCAAATTTAACAAGTGTTACTTTAGGAAGTAGTATTACTGGCATTAGCGCAAGTGCATTTGATAATTGTACAAGCTTGACATCTATAGTGATTCCTGATAGTGTTACTAAAATCTACAGCAGTGCTTTTAGTGGTTGTACAAGTCTAACAGATGTGACATTGGGTACAAAAGTAAGCTCTATTGGAGATTACGCATTTACCAATTGCAGTAATCTAAAGAATATTAATATACCTAATAGTGTGACCGAAATTTGCGGAAGTGCTTTTGCAGGCTGTTCAAGCTTAACAAGTATAGTAATTTCCGACAATGTCATCTCAATTGGAGAGAATGCATTCAATCAATGTAAAGGCCTGACAAAGATTACAATAGGCAATAGCGTTAAAACCATCAGTAGCAATGCTTTCAAAGCTTGCTCAAATTTAACAAGCGTTACTATTCCAAGTAGTGTTACCTCTCTTGGAAGCTATGTATTTAGCGGTTGTAGCTCTCTGGCGGCTGTCTACTGCAAGCCAACAAACCCACCTACAGGAGGCTATACTATGTTCTTTGGCAATGCATCAGGTCGCAAGATTTATGTTCCGAGCGCGTCGGTGGACGCCTATAAGACCGCAAATAATTGGAGCGAGTATGCAGATTACATTGTGGCAGAATAAAACAAAATAGTAAAGGGTTGCAATCGCAACCCTTTATTGTTTAGAATGAGTATTTAAATAGGAGATTGATACGGTTGGCGTGGTTATGGTTGCCATCCATATTTTTGCGCGATGCCCATAGGTATTCGGCAGCGATGCGGAAGCGTGGCGAGAGATTGTAGAAGACATTTCCGAAGGCATACTGACCGCGGCGATACTGGTCGGCAGCGTAGTAGCCATTTTTATGCTGCATCTGCACAATTGAGTAACCTCCAGAGACAAAGAGGTTTGGCAGTATATTATACTGAACGGCAGCCTGACAGCCCCACATAGGCATAGTCTGAATCTTTGTCGGATCGGCAGGGTTTGGCGTAAAGTCAAATCCCGAGCCGGTAAGATCTTGGATATACGGGGTGATACCCTCACCATAGACACCATTCATAAAGAACTGCAACACATTTGCCACGTGGATATTACCACTGAACTGTACGCCCCAGCCGAACAGATCTGTAGTGGTCTGGCGAGCGTCGTTATAGAGGTACATATTCCTCAGCACAGCCGATGCGCGGATATGGCTCTCGCGATTTTCGCCCCACATAAACTGCAGGTAGAGCGGGAAGTCAGGCACGCGCTGTGGCACTGATAGAAATGTCTGACCATAGGTACCCGACACCTTCGGCATCTCGGCAGCCACACCAAACTTCATCATATCGTTAAGGAAAGCCATCTCATAGCGAATAAGAGTTGCAAAGTTGAAGTTATAGGCATTAGGGCCCTGGAAGTCGATAGTAGTCGGCGCGGCATTAAGGTCACAGAATGTAGTAACATCACGACCAAAGGTAAAGCCCGCCAAAGAGGCGTAACCCGAGCGCAAGCGAGGGGTGTAGCTACCCTGACTACCGCCTCTAAAGTCGGCATCGAAGTAGATGACAACGGGCGTACTCAATCGTTTAGGGTTGGCTATAGCGCGCAGATACAAGCGAGAGGTGGTTGCATCCATACCCAAAGCCTGGCGTGAGGCATACGATGATGCGATAGGCACATTATACGGCACCATATCGATATTACCCACCGCATCGTCAAAGCTATAGCTTGCTCGCATAGCTACAAAGCCACCAATAGCAAACGAGAAACTGTTTTTATGGTTGGCAAAGACCACATTTGCATCGTCCGTCTGCTGGAAGCCTGTTCGCTGAGCAGCTCTATGGTCCGCCACTGCTGCCTTTGCAGCCTGACTCTTTGCCTGGGCAGCTTGCTGGGCGTATGCCGGATTATTGCTCCATATCGTATCGGACTCGCGTACCGATATAATATAGACAGTAGGCTCGTCTTTGTGGTTGTTATGCCCCCAAATGCGTCTTTGAGCCGAAGCAGTCAACACTGAGCTGACCGCCAAACAGATAAGTAGAACTTTTTTCATAGACATAAATGTTTAATTAACACGCCCTCTAAAGTGCAAGATATATGCCAATATTTTATCGACGCAAATTGCCGACTATCTCGATTATGGAATAAGATTGGTAAATCAGATAAAATCACTATCTTTACACCATGATTATAGCATTTTTTATCATTTTCGCCCTTGTAACCATTGGGTTAGACTTTATAGCGTGGCGCAGAATTGATGCAAAGCATCGCGTCACAAGGGTTGTTGTGGGAGTTATTCTATCTATTCTCAACGCACTGCCATTTATAACTATTGCCATTACAGCCATCGCAGAAGACAATAGTCAGAAGTTAATGACTATCGACTCGTGGGCCCTTACCATATATACTATAGCGACATTAACGCGTGCGATATTCTATATTCCGTACTTTACAATCAAGCATAGGACTATAGGAATTACCATAGGTGCTGTTGCGGGATTATCTATATTTGCAGTACTCTGCAACGGCGTAATAAACACTCGCACAGAGTTTACCGTAAAGCATATACAGATTGCAGATAGCGACATACCGCACTCTTTTGATGGTTTTCGTATACTATTTATCTCTGATTTGCATATCGGATCGATGGTATCTGCCGAGCGTGAATGCAGAGCACTTGCCAAATTAATTGGCGAGCAGGGTGCAGATATGGTTATCATCGGAGGTGATCTAATTCACATTAGACACGAAGAGCTAACCGAGGCTGTAGCTGCAGAGCTGTCGCGCATAGTGGCACCATATGGAGTATACTATGTATTTGGTAATCACGACACGGGCGTATACATAAAGAACCATACAGAACAAGATCTCAATAGCAATATCTGTCATCTTCGTAACAAAATCGTAGATATGCAGTGGACACCGCTGCAAGATAGCACGATATATGCAGTCAAGGGTTGTGACTCAATAGCCGTTACGGGCATAGATTTCACTGAGACGCTTTTGAAGTACAAGCACTCTTTTGAGACGCCTGACGACTACCCAGCGCAAGAACTGTTTGAGCAGGTGCCTCAGGATATGTTCAACATAGCCATATCGCACTTACCGCAGCTCTGGGAGCCGTTAAGCAGTGGTAACTATGCAGACTTAACACTCTCGGGACACACCCACGCAATGCAGATTGTCATAGAGTGTTTTGGATACAGAATCTCGCCAGCAATGCTGCTCCACAGACATTGGAGTGGGTTATATAGCGACGGCAACAGCCAGCTCTATATCACTGATGGCGTCGGCTGCGTAGGCTTTAATATGCGTATAGGTGCTGTGCCTGAGGTAACGGTCATTGAGCTTGTAAGGTAGTCCACCGTCGGACTATCTAATGGTCCGACTATGCGAATATTAACATCTATTTTTACAGTCTATCTGCTACTGCAGCCACTGCACGCATATAGCCAGTCGCTCACCCTTGAGCAGGCGGCGCAGATAACACTTGGACACAATCCAACAATAAAAGCGGCAGAGTACAACACCCTTGCAGCCAAGCGAAACAGCCAGGCTGCTCGAGGATTATACGCACCAAAAATTGCACTACACGGAGCGTGGGTACATACCCAGAAAGATATTGCCGTAGATTTCAATCCCCTAAAGCCGTTACTATCGCAGTTCGACATCTCATCACTATTGGGGTTGGACTGGAGTATGACTATCCAAAATCGCAGTTTCGGATTTTTAGAGGCCGATATTACCATTCCCATATTTACTGGTGGAGAGATTATTGCCGCCAATCGTGCAGCGCAGAGTATATTCAGAGCGACATCTGCCGAGGAGCAAGCTATTAAGGCAGAGGTGTTTACAACGCTTGTCGAACGATATTTCGGACATATAGCCGCCCGCCAAGCTCTTAAAGTGCGACAGCAGGTGGTAAATACTATCGCCGAACATCTCAAAGATGCCGAAGTGATGTTTGACAATGGCATTGCAACAAAGGCCGATGTGCTATTTCTGCGCTATCGTCTTGCCGAGGCTATGCAGCTACAATCTACTGCTGAAAACAGCCTTAAACTATCACATCAGGCACTACAAAGCACAATCGGGACAGATAGCATAGGCACTCTTACATCAAAACTCTTTTATCTCGAAAATATTGGCGAGATTGACAAGTTCAAGCAGACAGCCGAGCTATCCAATCACAAACTTGAGTATGCTCATCAAATTCAACAAGCAGCAGCGCAAAATATTAATATCAGCAGGGCTGCATTTATGCCACAAATTGCAGCAATGGGAGGTGGGGCAATAACCCACAAAGTGACTAATATTGTTCCGCGCTGGGCTATAGGTGTCGGAATTAGCTTCACCATATTTGACGGCACTATGCGTGAACGCAAGTATCAGTCCGCCAAGAATATATACAACGCGGCAGAGCAAAAATACCAGGCAGCAGAGAACGATATTGCGCTACTCGTCAATAGTCTCTACAACACCGCAACTGACGCTCTAAATCGCATAAAGACAGCCCGCGCATCTATAGATTTCACCTCAGAATTATTATTCTACCGCCAGCAGGCATTTGCCGAAGGGGTTGCCACAACAGTTCAAGTGAGCGATGCCATAACTGCGCAATCAGTAGCGCAAATCGAACTAATTGAGGCTGTATATCTATTTGACACCACTCTTGCCAAGCTGCTTGAGGCGGCAGGTATGACTGAGTCTTTCTTTGATTATTTGAATAGTAGCAATAGACAAATCGTTGATTATGAAACAGATAAAGAAGGCAATACTACCAATTATAGTGGCAGTAATTGTTGTGGCAACAGTTGTAATAAGTAGTATAATCAAGAGCAACAAGCCAACTATTTTGCAAGGCGTTGTGGCGTGTACCGAGTATCGTGCAGCCTCAAAAATTGCCGGACGCATAGAGAGTATGAGCGCAGTAGAGGGGGCTAATGTTAGTATGGGGGAGGAGTTATATACACTATCGACCCCAGAGTTAAACAACAAGCTACAGCAAGCCTCTGCAGCCAAGGATGCTGCACAAGCCCTTGACAAACAAGTGATTGCAGGAGCCCGCAAGCAGCAAATAGATGCTGCCTACAACCTCTACCAGCGAGCCATTGCGGGATATGATCTGGCACAGAAGAGCTATACTCGCATTCAAAATCTACTCTCCAAGGGTGTAGCGACCCAGCAACAGGCAGATGAGGCAAGTGCCCAATTAGAGGCTATGAAGGCCTCTAAAGATGCCGCCTATGCCGAGTACTCACTTGCCCTTGCGGGTGCTACATCTGAGCAGAAGGCTGCTGCTGCTGCACAAGTGGCAATGGCACAGGCCGCCGTAGCTGAAGTTGAGAGTTATATTGCAGACAGTAGGGTAGTCTCGCCCATTTCGGGCCAGATTCAGAGCATAGCTTTCCATACGGGCGAGCTTGTAGGCGTTGGCTATCCCGTAGTGACAGTTCTCGATATGGCTGATATGTGGATTGAGTTTAACATTAAGGAGACTCTTCTTCCGCAGATAGCTATAGGCACGACTTTTAATTGTTATATCCCCGCCACAGATAGCAATATTGAACTTAAAGTCAGTTATATAGCTCCGCAGGCGGATTTTGCTATATGGGATGCCACACGCGATAAGGGCGGATTCGACATCAGAACATTCAAGGTAAAGATGATGCCTACAGAGGGCAAAAACATCTTGCGACCAGGTATGAGCGCGATTATAACACTCTGACTATGAATCGGTTTTACAAATCATTTAGAGCAGAACTTAAGCGCATAAAAAGGTGGAGGAGCTATGCAGCAATACTACTCTTTTTACCTGCGCTGTCGTTGCTATTTTTCACTCTCTACTTCTCAAACAACCGTATAGAGTCACTGCCTATTACGGTGGTTGACAATGACAATACTCCTATATCTCGAGAATTAGTTGAGATGATATCTGCAACACAGTCTGTATCTATATGTTATAAAGCCGATAATACCATTGAAGCCGAGGCTCTTATTCGTAGTGGCGATGCCTATGCAGCAGTTATAATTCCGCGCAACTTTGAGTGCGACATACTGCGCAGCCAGACTACAAGCGTGGCTCTATACAACTCGGGAATTAACATATCCACAGCCGGCTTTATAGCCAAAGATATATCTGCCGTAGTGGCAACATTCGGGACAGCTATCGAGCTAAAAAGGGGCAAAAGTCTGAGCCAAATTATACCGATAAAGGTGGCTGAACACAACCTCTTTAATCCTTATATCAACTACGGTTACTACTTGGCTCCCTGCTTTATGCCGATGATGCTAATGATATTCACAATGCTTGCAACCATCACAGCCATAACCAACCCCAAGCCCAAAAGTGGGGTAGAGATGCTCGGCAGAGTTGCCCCAACAACCATTTCGATGACAATTTACGGGTTGATTATGTTGGTATTACTATTCAGGGTTGTAGGGGTTCCTATGGCTGGCAGTAGTTGCATCATAGCTATAACCACGATCTTGCTTATACTTGTATATCAAGCAATTGCAATATTCTTTGTGGCGGTATTCAAGCAGCGACACACAGCCCTCTCATTCGGCGGAGGATATGCCGTGCTATCGTTTACACTCTCGGGACTGACATTCCCAACATCGGCTATGTTTCCTATCTTCAAAGTGGCAAGCTACCTATTTCCATTTACCTACTACATCGAAATAATGGTAGATCAAGCATTGCGTAGTGCACCAGCCAATGTATCACTAACAAAAGTAGCAATGCTATCATTATTTTTACTTCTACCACTATGCAAAAGACTATAAGACAGAGCATTACAAGTGTTATACGCCTTGAATCAAGAACAATATTTTCCAATGGCAGCGTGGTATTAGTATTGATATTGGCACCACTGATATACGCAACCATATACTCAGCTGCATATGCAAAGCAGATTGCCATCAACATACCCATTGCCGTGGTTGACAACTGCCAGAGCAGTCAATCAAAGAACTTTACAGAGCTACTCTCTGCATCCGAAAACATACAAGTGGCATATAGTTCTTCGGACCTACTTAGCGCACAAGAGCTGCTTAACAATCGCAAAATATACGGCATAATCTATATACCACACGACTTTTCAATATCAAAACTACGGGCAAAACAAGCTACCATTGCACTCTACTGCGATGCCAGCTATTTTCTGATGTACAGACAAGTATTTCAGGGCGTTATGAGCGTTATCTCAAGCATAAATTCACAAGAAAACACCACTACAGTAGTTCTTAAATCGCACACACTATTCAACAGCGATTTAGGCTACGGAACATTTATAATGCCTGCAATACTGATAGTAATAATTCAGCAGACCTCCCTTATTGGTATAGGCATAGTGGGAGGCATTTGGCGCAAGCGAAGGTTATACTTCAACCGTTCTGTCACGGCCATTGTCATAGGTAGGGCGGTAGTCTACTGCCTGATATGCACCGCTATTGCCTGTTATATTTTAGGGATTCACTATCGTCTATTTGGCTATCCGCAGAATGGTTCGATTACCACAGCTATATCTATAGTTGCACCATATATAATTTCGTTCACAATGCTCGGCATAACACTCTCAACTCTCTTTCGCAAGGCCGAGAGTGCCATTTTAACCCTTATGTGGACATCCATACCCGTACTGCTACTCAGTGGTGCATCACTTCCGCCAGAGGCTATTCCCGACGGGTTATTTCTATTTGGCAAACTACTCCCAAGCAGTAGTGCCGTATCTGCCTATATACGAGCACAGAGTATGGGAGCCACACTCCAAGATGTTGGCACAGAGGTTATTATATTATGGACACTTGCTATTATATACACCGCAGCCGCATTTATAGCTACAAAAAAAGAGTGTTCGGGATAACTACCAAAACCCGAACACTCGATTAGCATTTGAATGCCAACCACACACTACTTGAAAAGACCGGCAGTTTTTTTAAGGATATCTTATGACTATCGGCGCATATGTGGCATACGAGCTCCACCATTACCAGCACCCATACCTACAGATGACTTTGACTCCACATAGTCGTAGTCTGACATCTGCTTGCTACCACGCTTACCAAAGTGGCGGAGGTTGTAGACAAACTGAATGCTGAAGTAGCGACCGATAACACTATTAGTCATATTCTTTGTATAACCAGAACCTGTTGTACGGCTAAACGCAGTATTCTGATTTGCAACATCATTTACACCAATCTGGATCTCACCGCGATTGTTTCTAAAGAGCTTCTTACCCAAGTAGAGGTTGCAGAGTACATACTGCTCGTTATAGTCCTGAGTAATACCCAAATACTGGTTATACGATGCCACAGCGGTAAAGGTAAAGCCCTTCCAGAATACCCACTTAAGGTTTGCTGATGCAGTATGGTTAAAGTAGTCATTCTTTGCACCACCCGCAGAGGCACTATTCCACGCCTGGTTGTATCGACCACGCCAAGATAGGGTAAAGTCCAGATTCTCAGAGATATTACTACTCAACACAACAGAGCCGTTATAGCCAATATTCTTTGCAAGGTTCACGGTATAGTTGTGATTCGCAATATTCTCCATAATATTACCGCTATTCTCATAGATTGCTGACGGAATAATATTGTAGTTTACACCCGCCATCAGATTAAGGTTACTCTTCATAAATGAGAGCGGCAGACCCAAACTGATATGTGTACGCAGACTCCAGTAGCCGTCAAGATTTTCGTATGAGGTAATGCGCTGCGGAGTGTAATACTCTCCGTTTGAGTTTACCGGCACTTTATCCATACCCTCAAATGGTTCAAGTTTAAAGCCGGCAGGGCAGTAGAGGGTCGAAGAAGAGATATAGTCCTGCTGGGTCTGAGCAGAGAACATCCACATAAATGTACGACCCTTAGCCACATTTGAGTGTACATAGTGGAAGTTAATGCTATGATTAAACGACGGCTTAAGATCCTTATTACCAATACTTAGATACTGCGGCGTTGACACATCGAAGATATTCTGCAACTGAGTTACTGACGGAGCATTTGTACCCGAGCGGAGGAAGAGACGGATAGAGTTCTCGCGGTTAAAGGCGTAATTTATCATACCGAAGTATGTAAAGTTGTTGTATGTACGCTTAATCTCATCCTGCTGACCACCAACAATACTACCATCAAGTACCGAACGTTGATAATACACATTTGCAACAATAGTATTTCTATCCTTTGCATATCTGAAACCAGGACCTACTCTGTGCTTCCAATAACCGCTCTCGTACTTAGATGTCATTTGTTGGTTGATTTTTTGGGAAGCTGGGTCAAACGAAGCATCTGTATAGAATGCCTGCTGATCCTTTAACTCATCCTCGTACGAGATGCGGTATTGAAGACTTATAAAGCTATTCTGAGATAGTGGCTCATTGTAAGTTATATTTCCATTAAGACTATACTCGCGAGTAGGCGAAGTGATATACTGATATACAGGCGAGTAGAGCAGCGGATTATCTTTCATATCCTCCCAATTGCAACCCTCACCAAAATACTGGCCAATATGCTGCGAGTCGTAAGTTGCAATACCTGCAGACTCATTTGAGATAAGCTTGCGGCTATTGCGATTATCGCGATAGTTAAACGAAGCATCTACGGTCAGCGTACGACCCGGCTTTGCAATCTTTACGCGATACTGCAAGAACTCTCTGAAGTTCATACCATAAGCCTGGCGATTGGTCTGGTCATACTGATAAAGCAGACCGCTTTGGCCATACTGATAACCCTCAGTCTCCGAGTATGGATTATTACCCTGATAGCTGAACGATGTACGCGACATAAGCGACTGATTGCGAGATATGCGCCAATCGAGGCGAGCATTGAGACGATGGTTGTTATTCAGCGTCTTAGAATAACCTTCAGTATGCAAAGTATCAACAGGCGACGGCTCCTCGTACCAAGTATCACTAACATTGAGGTCAGTGGTATTTGTATTATTAAAGAAGTAGCTACCCTGGAACTTAACCTGATTCTTACGACCCCACTCGTCTGAGTAGTTCAGACCGATAGAGTTAACGAGTGCCACACCACTCTGCGGGCGAACCATATACTGACCAAAGCTACGACGGCCACCACCGCCACCGGCACCACCAGATACGCCAAGCACATCCTCAAAAGAGAAGTTCTGCTGGTTGATATTATTAAACAGACCGATAACCGACACTCGACTATCACCCTGGAAGAAGTTTACATTACCGCCAACAGTATACTTATGATGTGAGGTAATATCATCTGTTTCAGGCTGATAGCCATAACCCGCATACATCTTACCAAACTGACCTTGACGCATATTTGTCTTGGTTACGATATTGAGAGCCTTATAACCCTCACCATCGTCCATACCTGAAAACTCAGCCTGATCAGAGAGCTTATTGAACACCTCAATGCGATCTACAGCCTCAGCAGGGAGTGACTTGATAGCGGTATTTACATCATCGCCAAAGAACTCCTTACCATCCACAAAAATCTTCTGTACAGTCTCACCCTGAGCCTCTACAGTACCATCAGAGATATTGATACCCGGCATCTTCTTGAGCAGGCCCTCGACATCAGCATCAGCTGCAACCTTAAACGCGCCTGCATTGTAGCTCAGAGTATCACCATTCTGTGAAGTACGCATACTCTTAACCTCCTTTACAACGGTCTCGATGCGAGTAGTACTCTGCTGCATAGTGATCTTACCCAGCGACATATTTGCACTCTTAATGGTAAAGGTCTTAGAGAGCTCCTGGTAACCCAAGCAGGTTGCTGTCATCTTATACTCGCCATATGACAGCGATGGCAAACTAACCGTACCATCAACATTTGATGTATAGTGACGACGCTTATCCGGATTAGAAGTTGGGCTAACCTCAATAACTGCACCGATAACGGCTTCCGAGGTCTGATCATCAATAAGTGTAAAGTTGACTTTTCCTGACTGTGCAACAGCTGTAAGGCTTACGCCCCAAAGGAGTATTGCAATCAAAAATCTTCTCATAATCTATCTATTTTCTCTTACTTAAAATTTATCTATTTTTTACCGACACAAAAGTATAAAAATAATCGTTCCACGATGCATTATACTCCGTGAAACGACCAAATGAGTAGGTGAATCGACCTATTTATCAGATGAATTTACAAGCCACTGCTTAAAATCAGGCACTCGCGCCTTTGAAACGATGATTTTCTCGGGTGTTTCGACCTTTAAATTCACTGCAAGACGCGAACCAAACCAGACTGCAATCTCGTTTACAGCCTCTCGAGCAATGATAAATTGCCTGTTTGCACGATAGAACATTTGCGGTGATAACATACCCTGCAACGCCTCAAGAGTATGCTCCATCGGATAGCGTTCACCATTGTAGCCATAGGCATAAACCTTCTCCTCTACAGTATAGCAATAGGCGATGCTATGATGGTGCAGCGGTATGAGTTTATCCCTAAATCGCACAAGGAAAGTTTGACGCATCTGTCGCTGCTCCGAGGCAACACTCTCAACGCGAGCTGTGTAATTGTTACGATCAACACCCGTAAGCATTCGCCACTTCTCAACAGCGCGTGCAACTTCAGACTCGTTTATAGGCTTAAGTAGATAGTCAATGCTATTGACCTTAAAAGCCTTAAGTGCATACTGGTCGTAAGCAGTTGCAAAAATTACAGGGCACTTGATATCTACGCTATCAAATATCTTAAACGACTCGCCATCAGATAGTTGTATATCCATAAATACGATATCCGGCATCGGATTGCTCTTAAACCACTCAATGCTATCTACCACAGTATCAATAACATCGAGCACCTGAACATCGGCAACAACAGTTCGCAGAATACTTTGTAGATTCTGTGCCGCAGCAGTCTC
Source organism: Alistipes sp. (assembly GCA_045654345.1). GTDB lineage: Bacteria > Bacteroidota > Bacteroidia > Bacteroidales > Rikenellaceae > Alistipes. The sequence continues at coordinate 41,888 of JAZOND010000025.1, forward strand.
ATCCTCAATAATAAGTACTCTCATAGGCTATCTGACAAGAGGAAGTCTTACAATAAAATGGGTCTCTGTCTGCTCAATTTCGATAGTTCTGTCAATCATCAGTTCATAGCGACTCTTCAGATTCTCAAGGCCTGTACCTGTGCCAATCTGAGGTTCAAGCAGAGGCTGCAGAGGGTTTGAGACAACAAGGAATCCATCCTCTACGCTTATCCTCACCTGCAGAGGTCGTTTAGAGGTTATGGCATTGTGTTTCACCGCATTACCAATCAGAGGCTGGAGCGAAAGGGCCGGCAGCAGACAATCCATATACTGCTCATCGACATCTATATCGAAGAAAATCTTATCCGCATAGCGAATACGGAACATATAGCAGTATGCCTTAGCAAAAGATATCTCCTCGCGCAGCGGCACAAGCTCTCCATTGTTGCTATTCTGCGTAATATATCTAAAAGTATAGGAGAGTTGGTCGATATACTCCAGTGCGCGAGACTTATCCTCCTGACGCACAAGCATAGAGAGCGAGTTGAGTGAGTTAAAGAAAAAGTGCGGATTAATCTGACTGACAAGCATATTGTAGCGTGTTGTCAGATTCTCATTCTGCAGCTGCTCATTCTCGATAAGTATCTGCTGACGCTGATAAATGAGTACATATATCTGCGAGTAGAGCACAACCACCGCAAACATAAACAGACACTTAAGCATAACCACAAAATCGAGCATTCGCTCAATCTGGCACACAAGTCGCACCTCCTCGGTATGGTTAAAGGTCACAGGCGAAAGTAGGTATGCTATTGCAGTAATAATCACCGCTATAGCTATGCGGATAGCCAGCGAAGCTCTAAGTGCCTTCATACCCGTACGGCGGAATGTCATCAGCAGCAACAGCAGCAGCGAGACTACCATATAAAAAAGTATCTGATAAAGCATCACCTGCCACTGTCCCGAACTGTTATATAGCGAACGATAGTCAAACGGCTGGCCGTTACGCTCAAGCAGACGGCTCATCACGGGGTGTGCGCCATTGTCAATATGGTGTTTACGCGCCTCAGCCACCAACTCATCGCCCGAGGCAATCTCAAGACGGCGGACAGAACGACGATCAACATAGACGCTATCGCCACTCTGACTATCAACAAGATAGCCAAAGCCATCGACACTCACCGCAAGCGTACCTTGAACCACAATTGTTTGCTCGCGCTCCTTTGCACTCTGATTTCCTCGCACCTCGGCATTCTGGTTTACCACCATAAGCAACAGATACGAGAAGTTGACTATCAGACTGATAGCCAGAGCCACAAGGGTAAACGAGACTATTGGAGATTTCGCATTTATCTTCATAACAGACTCGGTTTAGGTTTAAAGTTTATTTAGGCAGGGTAGAGATTCTACTCCTCGTCGTACCAAGAGGCATAAAGACGATAGTCTCGAGCAATGCGTGCGATAATTGTCTCGCGCTGCTCAGGGGTCACATCCTTAACCTTCTTTGCCGGCACACCTGCATATACAGAGTTTGGCTCCAGCTTTGAACCTGAGAGCACAAGTGCGTTGGCTGCAATAATACAACCCTCGGCAACAACCGCATTATCAAGAATTGTTGCACCCATACCAATCAGACAGTTATCCTCGATAATTGCACCGTGAATAGTTGCATTATGTCCTACAGAGACATCATTACCGATGTGTGTCTGCGATGGCTTTGGGGACTTATCGTAGAGGGTGTGAATAACCGTTCCATCCTGAATATTTGTTCTATCACCGATAGTGATTGTATTTACATCACCTCGCAGAACAACATTATACCATATTGATGAATCTTTACCTACTGTCACATCGCCAATAAGTACTGCTGTCTCTGCCACAAATGTACCCTCGCCAACCTGGGGCGTATGGTTGCGTACTGATTTAATATAAGCCATATTTTATATACTTTTTAATTGTTACTATCCTTTTTTGCTTGCTGCCAATAGCCCTCCATCTCGTCAAGGGTTGCATCTCCAAATCCACGACCCTGCTCTGTTAAGCGCGACTCAACATAGTTAAAACGAGAGATAAACTTCTTATTTGTGCGCTCAAGGGCATTCTCAGGGTCAATACCATAGAGGCGACACGCATTTATCAACGCAAAGAAGAGGTCGCCAATCTCGCCCTCGAGCTTATCGTGGTCATTGGCTGCAATCTCTGCATCTATCTCGAGAATCTCCTCGCGCACCTTATTCCATACATCCTCTTTCTGCTCCCAATCGAAGCCCACAGAGGCAGCCTTCTCGCCTATGCGATAGGCCTTCACCATTGCCGGCAGCGAGCGAGGAACACCATTGAGCAATCCCGCACCTCGGCGAGCCTTTTTCTTCAGTTTCAGTGCCTCCCAATTTTGCTTCACAGCCTCAGGGGTTGTTGCAAGAACATCGCCATAAATATGAGGGTGACGATATATAAGCTTATCACAGAGCGCATTACAAACATCTGCTATATCGAACTTAGACTGCTCATCGGCCATCTTTGAGTAGAATACGATATGCAGCAGCACATCACCAAGTTCCTCCTTAATGCCATCCATATCTCCATCAGTAATGGCATCAGTAAGCTCAAAACACTCCTCAATAGTATTATTTCTCAATGAAGCAAAGGTCTGCTCACGATCCCACGGACACTGCTGGCGTAAGGTATCCATTACCTCAAGCACGCGCGCCATTGCGGCTAATTTTTTCTCCATACAATATATATAATTAACTATTTAATCTTTAGCGACTGTATTACAACCTGATTCTCAGCATCACTACGCGATGTGGCAACAATACGCAGCGCATATATAGTCTTATCACTTACCACAGCAGCTCCGCCATCGGTAAGCTCTGCTACGCGAGTAAAACTCTTGCCATCATAGCTAACCTCGACATAACCAGCCAAGAAGTGACAGCGGCGAAGGTGTATATGGCCTGTCTGTGCATATATCTCACGACACTTAAGCGGCTTGGCAAAGCGATACTCAATCCAATCGCCACTCTTGGCTGCACGAGTTGTGCGAACAATGCTATTACCATATTTTGCAGCATTGGTAAGAGGTGTGCGAGAACTGCAAGGTATTGATGTTGTGACAGTTACCTCTGGCTTTAATGTTGCAAAGTACTCAGCACTACCCGTTATCTTACTCTTTCCCGTGCCGCGATGACTCTCAAAGCTGTATAAGTACGGCTCTGTGGTGCTAATTGGCTTAGTATACTTTGAACTCTTACCCGTGCGGGTATCTGTATAGTAAAGTGTAGAACCATCTGCAACCGATGCTGTAAGCACACCGCTGGCATATGCAACCTTCGGAGGCTCAAGACGATAGGTAACACCCATAGCATCCATACGCGAGAAGTGAGCCTTGTTCATAGTAGTGTAGAACTGCTCCCAACTGCGCTTATTTCGACTCCACGCAACCTCTGCAAGGGCACAGAGACGAGGGAAGAGCATATAGTCAAGATAGTCGTTTGTCTCAGGGTTATGGGCAATAAATATCTCACTAAAGAACGATGCCTCAATACCTGCGACATTCTTTAAATGCTCAGCCGTAAATCCCGCCTTTGCAAGATCAAACGACAATACTTTGCGCGAGTCAAAAATTGCCGCCCAATTGTGACCAGGCTCGGATGCCGACTGCTTCATATCGAAGTAGAAGAACTCACCAGGCATTACAATAGTAGGGTAGCCCTTTGCTGTTGAAGCAAGGCACTTTTTCGTACTCTCCCATCCGTGAACGCGGGTAGTTTTAGGAAGTAAACCGCCCTCAATAGCCTCGTTCCAAACCGCAGGCTGCTTACCATAACGAGCAAGTATTTCGGTTACGCGAGCCATAAAGTAATCCTCAATCTGTTTCTCATTTTCAAGCTTATGTTCAGCCTTAAGACGCTGACAATCAGGACACTTCTTCCACTGCGACATATCAACCTCATCACCACCTATATGAATATAGTCCGATGTAAATATCTGACTCATCTCACGGATAATATCCTCAATAAGGGCGTAGTTGCTCGGCTTGGCCGCGCACCACACATTTCGAATATCCAAGCCATTTGTCGTAGCTGTATTTGGAGTATAGTTACAAAGAATATCGCTACATATAGCACCCAATGCCTTACTATGTCCCGGCATATCAATCTCAGGAATAACCTCAATATTGCGCTGTGCCGCATAGGCAACAATATCCTTCAACTCTTCCTGTGTATAGTAGCCACCCCAGCGCTCGTCAAATTTTGCATAGCGAGGAAATACAGGGCTATCTCCACCTCTAAAGCCACCAATAGTAGCCAGTTCAGGGTGAGACTTTATTTCAATTCGCCAACCTTCATCGTCAGTAAGATGAAAGTGCAATTTATTGAGTTTCAGATGCGCCATAAGGTCTATATAACGCTTTACTCGAGGTGCATCTATCCAAGTTCTTGCCACATCAAGCATAAAGCCGCGGTAGCCAAACTTTGGACTATCCTCAATCACGCAGCACGGTACACTTATCGGAAACTTTGCCGACTTTTTATATATCTCAGCAGGCAACAACTGCAACAAGGTCTGTACGCCATTAAAAACGCCTGCGTAACCGCCACCCGTAATGCAGATATTATCCTTATTAATCTCAAGGCGATACTGCTCCTCTGACATCAATCTATTTATTGTCAACTGAACATCGCCAGGCATAACCTTTGCAGATGATAATATCTGTTTAAATGGCAGATATTCAAGCATATACAATGCAGCATCTCGCACAGTTCCGTTATAAACAAGGCAGCTTTTACTACTTATCACAAACTCACCTTCGCCACTCTGCACACTTGTAGGCTGCGGCACCACATACTCCACACGGGCTGAAACGGTGGCAGTATATGCCGCAGCCGTCAATATCATTAGGAATATAAACAGTCGTCTCATAATAGCATATTTTATACAAAGGTAGTAAAAAATTAGCCGCTTACACTATATATAACAAAAAAATCTCGGCAATAGTATATCTACTAACCATTGCCGAGAATATTATATCACCGATGGCATCTGCCACCTATGTAATTAGCGAACAACTGCACCTAACTGCTTCTCAAGGGCAGCCTGAATGTTTGTCATAACACGCTCGATAGTCTTATCAGTCAGGGTCTGAGTCTTATCCTCAAGGATAAAGTTCAGAGCATACGACTTCTTACCCTCTGGTAACTTATCGCCCTGATATACATCGAACAGAGCCACACTCTTGAGCAACTTACGCTCAGCACCGAGTGCTGCAGCACGCAGGGCCACGAATGTTACAGACTGATCAACAAGCAGAGCCAAATCACGCTTAACCTCTGGATACTTAGGAAGCTCAACAACTGTAATCTTATGCTTACGAGTAGCCTTAACAAGCTGATCAAAGTCAATCTCTGCAAAGAACACCTCCTGCTTGATACCCATAGACTTACAGAGCTTAACAGATGCCTGACCCATCTTAACAAGTGGCTTATTATTGACACTCAGACAGATAGCATCGCTAAAGATGTCGTCAGCGCAGCTCTCACACTTGAGGTTGTAGATATCAAGACCGAAACGCTTGAGCAGTAGCTCTACAGATGCGCGGAGGGTAAAGAATGAAGACTGAACAGCCTTGCAGTTCCACGATGGGGTAGTATCATTACCGGTAACAACTATTGCAAGGCGGTAGTTCTCAGAGTATGCCGCAAGTGGGCTATCTGCATTAGCAGCCTCTGCATTATAGTAGTAGCAGTTACCAGCCTCGTAGAGCTTGAGGTTGGAATTCTTGTGATTTATATTCAATGCCACAGCCTCCATTGCGTTAAAGAAGAGGGTCTGACGCATAACATTAAGGTCTGTAGAGAGCGGATTGAGAATCTTTACGCAATTCTCAGCCTTATAGCACTCCAGAGTCTCATAGTATGCAGCCTTAGTGAGCGAGTTTGACATAATCTCGGTATATCCTCGTGCAGTGAGCATATCCGAAACCATATTTACAAGGCGAGTTCTATCTGGCTTCTGCACATACGAAAGGGTAGAGTTCACGTGAGTCGGAATCTCAATATTGTTATAGCCATAGATTCTAAGAACATCCTCAATAAGGTCTGCCTCGCGCTGAACATCAACACGATATGGCGGCACAGCTACAGAGAGAACGCCGTTCTCCTCCTTCTCGATAACAACGTCGAGAGCAGTGATAATGTTCTTAATAGTATCATCGGCAATATCCTTACCAATAAGCATCTTTGCTCGTGAGAGCGAGAAATCAAAACGGAACGGCTCAACCTTAACAGGGTAGATATCTGTAATCTCACTGCTAATTGTACCGCCTGCAAGCTCCTTGAAGAGCAACGCAGCGCGCTTAAGTGCATAGACCTGCATATTCGGATCTGCACCACGCTCAAAACGGAAAGAAGAGTCTGTATTCAGACCGTGACGCTTTGCACTCTTACGAACAGATACCGGATTGAAGTATGCGCTCTCGATAAAGATATCGGTTGTAGTATCACTAACGCCAGAATCAAGACCGCCATACACACCAGCAAGGCACATTGGACGCTCAGCTGAGCAGATCATAAGGTCTGCAGCCGAAAGCTTACGCTCAACACCATCGAGGGTAACAAAAGCAGTACCCTCCTCACAGTTGCGAACCACAATCTTACCGCCCTCAATCTTACTTGCATCAAAGGCGTGAAGCGGCTGACCAAGCTCAAAGAGTACGAAGTTGGTGATATCGACAAGATTATTCTTAGGGTTAATGCCTGCAGCACGCAGATAGTTCTGCATCCACTCAGGAGATGGAGCAATCTTACAGCCCTTAACAGTCACACCTGCATAACGAGGGCAAGCATCGCTATTCACTACCTCTACATCAATCTTAAGATCATTATTCTCAACAGCAAATGCATCTACGCTAGGCATCTTGAGCTCTGCGTGCTGACCCTGACTCTTAAGATATGCCACCAGATCACGCGCAACACCGATATGTGAAGCTGCATCTACACGATTAGGGGTGAGACCGATAGCAATCAGATAGTCATCCTCAATATGATAATACTCGCTGGCAGGAGTACCGACAACAGCATCCTCAGGAAGCTCGATAATACCCTCGTGGCTATTTCCAATACCCAGCTCATCCTCAGCACAGAGCATACCCAAAGACTCTACACCGCGAATCTTGCTGCGCTTAATCTTAAAGCCCTCCTCTGCACCAATAGGATACAAAACTGCACCGACAGTTGCACACATAACCTTCAGACCCTGACGACAGTTTGCAGCACCGCAGACAATACCCAGCGGAGCCTCTGCGCCTACATCGACGGTAGTAATGTGAAGGTGATCAGAATCAGGATGATCCTCGCAAGTGAGTACCTGACCCACTACAACACCCTGAAGGCCACCACGAATAGTCTCCACCTTCTCAAAGCCCTCTACTTCAAGACCTATATCGGTCAGCACCTTAGCAACCTGCTCTGCTGTCAGGTCTATGTCGGCATAATTTTTAAGCCACTTAAACGAAATATTCATATGATAAAACTTTTATACTTATACCTATGTTATTTTTAGACCCGCAAAGATAATAAAAAATATCAACTTAAAAATAGCTATTACAGAAAATCTGAGCCATTCGCTGCTGAATCTCCGAATCCTTTCCTCTTTTAGGGTGCCATCCATACTCTACACCATCAATAATTTCAGTCGCATTAGCATCAGGATGGGCATAGAGCACCGATATCTGCTTGCCACTATCAGGATCGGGGCTATCTTTTGAAAAACCTATAAACTTATCAAATTCACAGAGGCGAGCATAACCCTCCCAGCGCACAGCAAGACGACGCACAGAGCTATTAAATCTATCTCGAGCATCGTGCCAATGGGTACAGAGAATTATATCTACCGGTTTACCACCCTCGACCCCATACCAAACCGACGAGGCATCAAACTCAAGCGCCTGACACATAGCAACATAACTACGAATTACAAAGTCGTAAGCCTCGGCGGGTGTAGGATTATCACCCAACACTTCTACCGCCACAAATTCATCGCCTCCATATACATCAAAGTCGTGAGTATGCATAATAACAAGCGTAGCAAAACTATCCATCTCGGTCTTGCTAAACTGAGTCATATTCTTGAATTTCAGGGCTGTATGCTTAATATTTTCGCCAGAAACTGCTCGATTGATAGGCGCATAGCCGAGCCTTTCGCAAGCAAGCTCAAACCATCCATTTTCAGGATAAGCAAATGACGCGCCCACGATAGCCATCGCATTGGTCTGTATATCAACACTTTCGCGCTTACTGCACGAAACGAGCGTCAATAATACAACAAATAGCCACACAATCTTTCTCATACCACAAAGGTAAAAATAAAATAGAAAATAGAAAAGCGTTTAAATTTTATTTGCTACTTTTGCACTATGAAACAGTTTTTTGCCAAGATAGGGGACTACTTAAGCCTTGTAAAGTTCTCCCATACAATTTTTGCAATGCCATTCGCTCTTATGGCATTCGTATTTGCAATTAAGACCACAGAGGCGCAGTTCAGCTGGATACTTCTGCTACAGATTGTCGGATGTATGGTATTCGCCCGCAATGTGGCTATGGGCTTTAATCGCTGGGCTGACCATAAGATAGATGGTGACAATCCACGCACAGCTTCGCGCGAAATTCCGGCTGGTAAAATCAGCCCAAAAAGTGCCTTGATTTTCGTTATCGTAAACGCGATACTATTTATTGCTGTTAGTTCAAGTATCAATTTACTTACCGCAGTCTTATCTCCTGTAGCTCTTGCAGTTATAATGTTCTATAGCTATTGCAAACGCTTTACCGCTATGGCCCATTTGGTACTCGGATTATCACTCGGCATTGCACCTGCAGCCGCCTACATTGCAGCAACGGGAACTATCGCTACTGCACCTTGCCTAATATCGCTTCTTGTGCTGACTTGGTGTGGTGGATTTGATATTATCTACGCCCTACAAGATCTCGAATTTGACCGCCAGCGCGGCCTACACAGCATACCTGTGCGCTTTGGCGTTCGTGGCGCATTATACATAAGCATTGCCCTTCACGCAATTAGTATTGCAGCTCTAATTCTTTTTGCACGCTACTGTCCACAGGGGTGGTTGCTATGGATTGGTATTGCGCTATTTAGCCTTTGTATTATCCTTGAGCATATACTCGTAACACCGACCAAACAGCGCAGCATCGGTATCGCCTTTGGCACACTAAATGGCATCGCAAGTCTTACTCTTGCGACATTTACTATTTTACAACTGATTGTAGGTTAGCGTTTTGCGCCAGACTTTGTTTTGATAACAATCACACCTCCAACACCTCTAAAACCATAGAGCGTACCGTCGCGCTGTATCTCCACACTTGCAACATCGTTGATATTTACGACATTGATATTACCGACCTCCATACCATCACACACAATAAGTGCTGGGGCAGGATTACCAATGCTATTGACGCCTCTAATAATTACATTACCCGCACCATCAATAAGCAGACTTGTAGCCTTAGCTCTTAATGCATCTGCAAGATTTGTAAATCCCTCACGCTCAATCATTTCCGCAGTCAATACACCGCCTTTTGTAGGCAACTCGCGACGCATAATATAGTCAGCACCAGCCGCAATAAGATCTGCGTCTTCGGTAACAGAAACGATCTTCCCATCGTCGCCAACCACAATTTTAACACTCTTGCGACCCTCTACAGGCACCTCGAGACGCACCTTTTTATATCTAAGCTGCAAAATATCATCCGCCTTAATATTTGTCAAGCCGAACTTTCCATCCTTTCCCGAGACAGTTCGCTTCTCAGAACCCTTAACTGTTACCTGTGCCTTTATTCCAAATCCGTCAATATCGCACAAAAGACAGTTAAACGACACATTATCAGCACAATAGCCACTAATAGCAACGAGTGCAAACAGAGCAAAAAACAAAAACTTTTTCATAGTTCAATTCCTTTAGTTTGCTCAAATATAGCAAATTTTTCTCAATTTTCACTACCTTTGCCGAGTTATGTGGATAATTCTTGCATTTATATCAGCCTCGCTACTCGGACTTTATGATGTAGCTAAGAAGCAGGCACTAAAGGCCAATGCAGTACTCAAAGTACTGCTACTCAATACTTTATTCTCTACACTACTATTCTCACCAATAGTCATAAACTCTATATTTGGACTTGGATGGTTTGAGGGTACAGCCTTCAACATTTCACTCGGCACATCATCAGACCACTTTGCCGTATTCATAAAGGCGGTGCTGGTGCTTTCGTCGTGGATATTTGGCTACTTCGGACTCAAAGAGCTACCTCTAACCATTGCCGCACCAATCAACGCCACACGTCCCGTTATGACACTTGTCGGAGCGATGATTATCTTTGGCGAGAGGCTCAATATGACGCAATGGATAGGCGTGCTTTTGGCATTAGTTTCACTCTTCTTACTCAGCCGTTCAGGCAAGAAAGAGGGTATAGATTTCCGTCATAACAGAGGTGTTCTATTAGTCGGTTTAGCCGCCATTACGGGGGCCTGCTGTGGACTTTATGATCGCCACATAATGCACTCATTAGAGCCTATGTTTGTACAGAGCTGGTATACACTATATCAGGCTGTATTAATGAGTATTACAATAATTACTTTAACCATTTTCAAGGTCAAAAAGCAGGGTAGTACAGACCCATTTCATTGGTCGTGGGCCATACCTCTTATTTCACTCTTTTTATCAGCTGCTGATGTAGCCTATCTCTTCGCGCTCTCAGATGCCGATGCTATGATTTCCGTTGTCTCGATGATTCGTCGCTCGAGCGTTTTAGTATCGTTTGCTTGTGGAGCAATAATTTTCCACGAGCGCAACCTCAAGGCAAAGGCTATTGATCTCGCACTTATTTTTATCGGAGCAATACTACTTTATATAGGTTCAAGATAGGAAAATTCATTTTTTTTTACTATCTTCGCGCCGTTATGAAGAATATACGAAATTTTTGCATCATTGCACATATAGACCACGGCAAGAGTACGCTTGCCGACAGATTACTTGAGATGACCGATACTCTGAATCAGCGCGAAATGCAGAATCAGGTATTGGACAATATGGATTTGGAGCGCGAGAAGGGCATTACCATCAAGAGCCACGCCATTCAGATGGAGTACAAAGCTCGTGACGGCCAGATGTACACACTCAACCTTATCGTCACCCCGCGACACGTTGACTTCTCTTACGTGGTGTCACGCGCTATCGCCTCTTGTGAGGGTGCACTGCTTGTCGTAGATGCTACGCAGGGTATTCAGGCACAGACCATCTCCAACCTCTACCTTGCTCTTGGTAACGACCTTGAGATTATTCCCGTTCTGAACAAGATTGATATGGAGTCGGCTATGATTGACGAGGTTAAGGATCAGGTTGTAGATATGCTCGGCTGTGACCACGACGACATTCTTTGTGCATCAGGTAAGACAGGCGCAGGCGTAGACGAGGTTCTCGAGGCTATTGTAAATCGCATTCCTGCTCCAAAGGGTGACGACAATGCACCTCTGCAGGCACTTATCTTCGACTCTGTTTTCAACCCATTCCGCGGTGTTATCGCCTACTTCCGTGTATTCAACGGCTCGATCCACAAGGGTGAGCACGTGAAGTTCTTCAACACGGGCAGCGAGTACGATGCCGACGAGGTAGGTGTTCTTAAGCTCAAGATGCAGCCTAAGGCTGAAATCAAGGCTGGTGATGTAGGATACATCTGCTCAGGCATCAAAAATTCACGCGAAATCAAGGTGGGTGACACCATAACCACCGTCTCAAACTCTTGCTCTGAGGCTATCGCGGGCTTTGAGGATGTAAAGCCTATGGTCTTTGCAGGTGTATACCCTGTAGAGGCTGATCAGTATGAGGATTTGCGCGCATCTCTTGAGAAGCTGCAGCTCAACGATGCTTCACTTACTTTCGAGCCGGAGAGTTCGCTTGCGCTCGGCTTCGGTTTCCGTTGCGGCTTCCTCGGTCTGCTTCATATGGAGATTATCCAGGAGCGTCTCTACCGCGAGTTCAATATGGATGTAATCACAACCGTTCCGAATGTATCTTACAGAATCACAACCACTTCGGGCGAGGAGCTTGAGGTACACAACCCATCGGGTCTGCCTGAGGTTACTAAGATTGCTAAGATTGAGGAGCCTTATATCCTCGCGCAGGTAATTACCAAGACCGAGTTCTTAGGCAATGTACTCAAGTTGTGCATTGACAAGCGCGGTGTGATGAAGAATCAGACATATATCACCACAGACCGTGTAGAGGTAAACTTCGAGATGCCACTCTCTGAGATTGTCTTCGACTTCTACGACAAGCTTAAGAGTATCTCTAAGGGTTACGCATCGTTCGACTACCACCGCACAGGCTATCAGGCAAGTAAGTTGGCCAAGCTCGACATCCTGCTCAACGGAGAGCCTGTCGATGCGCTTTCATCTCTGATATATGCCGACCACGCATACGACTTTGGTCGCAAGATGTGCGAGAAGCTCAAGGAACTTATCCCGCGCCAGCAGTTCGATATTGCTATTCAAGCTGCTATCGGTAGTAAGATTATCGCTCGCGAGACCGTCAAGGCAGTACGAAAGGATGTAACTGCGAAGTGTTACGGCGGTGATATTTCTCGTAAGCGTAAGCTGCTCGAGAAGCAGAAGGCTGGAAAGAAGCGTATGCGCCAGATTGGCCAGGTACAGGTGCCACAGTCTGCTTTCCTCGCAGTACTTAAGATGGACTAACACTTAAACTTATTAAAATAATGGCAAAAAAAACTATCATTGACCTGTTTGAGGAGTCTGTTGCTAAATATGGCGACCAGACTTTCCTCTTAGAGAAGTTGGACAAGCAGTTTGAACCTACAACCTATGCTGCTGTCAAGGTGGAGGCGTTAAGGATTGGCGCAGGTCTTGCAGCTATGGGTATACTCCCAAAGCAGACAGTATCTATACTTGCTGAGGGCTGCAATAATTGGATTATCTCTGAGTTGGGTCTGCTCTATGCAGGTGCTATCTCAGTGCCACTCTCAATAAAGCTTGAAGAGGCGAATGACCTATTATTCCGTCTGCGTCACGCAGATGTTGCAACCATCTTTGTATCTAAATATCAGCTTCCAAAGATTCGTAAAATCAAGGATCAGCTTCCGCTGCTCGAGCGCATTATCGTATTCCAGGACGATGTAGCTCTTGAGGATAAGGAGATGACTTTAACATCTGTTAAGGAGCTTGGTGACAAGCACTTAGCTGAGCACCGCGACGAGTTCTTGGCTATCAGTGCTGCTATTCAGAATGATGACTACGCAACAATCACCTACACATCAGGCACTACTGCCGATCCTAAGGGTGTTGTACTTACACATCGTAACTACACCGCTAATGTAGAGCAGGCTCTGACCCGTATCTCTATTCCTCCTACTTATCGCACACTGATTATTCTGCCGCTTGACCACTGCTTTGCTCACGTTTGCGGCTTCTATATTATGATTGCTTGCGGTGCTGCTGTTGCAACTACTCAGGTGGGTGCTACACCTATGCAGACCCTGCGTAATATCCCTACAAATATCCGCGAGGTTAAGCCTCACTTCCTGCTCTCAGTACCTGCTCTTGCAAAGAACTTCCGCAAGAACATCGAGAGCTCTATCAAGAGCAAGGGCGCATTTACCGAGAAGCTATTCAAGTTTGCCCTCAAGGTCTCTTATGAGTACAATCAGGACGGATATAGCAAGGGTCGTGGCTGGAGATTTGTACTTAAGCCACTTGTTGCGCTCTTTGACACAATTCTCTACAGCAAGGTTCGTCAGGCATTCGGTGGCCAGCTCGAGTTCTTCGTTGGTGGCGGTGCGCTGCTCGACTCAGAGCTACAGCGTTTCTTCTACGCTGTAGGTATGCCTATGTATCAGGGCTATGGCCTTAGCGAGGCTACTCCTATCATCTCTACAAACTCTATCGGCGACAAGAACCACCGTTTTGGTTCTTCAGGTAAGCTCATTCAGCCTCTTGAGATTAAGATTCTTGACGACGAGGGTCGCGAATTGCCTGTAGGCGAGAAGGGCGAGATTGTCATCAAAGGTGAGAATGTTATGGCTGGCTATTGGAAAAATCCTATAGCTACTGCTGAGACCGTTAAGGACGGCTGGCTCTACACCGGCGATATGGGCTATATGGCAGCCGATGGCTTCCTCTATGTACTGGGTCGTTTCAAGAGTCTGCTTATCTCTTCTGATGGTGAGAAGTACAGCCCTGAGGGTATGGAGGAGGCTATGGTAGACAAGTCTCCATTCATCGACCAGATTATGATTTACAACAACCAGAACCCTTATACTATCGCGCTGGTAGTTCCTAATGGCGACGCTCTGAAGGCTGCCGTAGCTACCGCAGAGAATAAGGCAAAGGCTGCTGCAGATATCATCCACGCCGAGATTGAGAAGTATCGTACAGGTGGTGAGTATGCAGACGAGTTCCCAGACCGCTGGCTCCCAGGTGCTCTCGGAATCCTCGACGAGCACTTCACCGAGCAGAACGGACTTGTGAATAGTACAATGAAGGTTGTCCGTAATAAGGTTGAGAGCTACTTTAAGTCACGCATCGACCATTGCTACACAGCCGAGGGTAAGGTTCTGCACAACGAGCAGAATATCGCCTCTCTCGAGAAGTTGTTGAAATAACAAATAGGGGAGGGCAACCTCCCCATTTTATTGCGGCAGTAGCTCAGTGGTAGAGCATCGGCTTCCCAAGCCGAGGGTCACGGGTTCGACCCCCGCTTGCCGCTCAAAAGATGGCAAACGATAACGACAGAGATACTCTGTCGTTATTTTTTTGCTTTGAGCGACAAGCAGGGGTCGTTCAACCGGTGGCGGTGTGGTAGAGTTGTCTGCAGTCGGTAGGCGGATTGCTGCGCAATCTATTGCCATTAAGAAATAGCTGCCTTTGAAAACAAGTTTTCAGTCAGCTATTTCTCAATGTCAACAATCTGCAATTACGCCTACCTCCTTTCGCTCTACTCAAACCTGCAGCGGTCGTTCAAACCCCAAGGTGCAACATATGAGATTGGTCATAATTGTTTTATTACTGATAATAAACGGATGGTTTTGCCATCCGTTTGTTTGGGTATTACATTGCGTTTAGCATATAGACACACTGCCACAGCAGAAAGTCATCGTCGTTATCATTAGACACCTCCTTATAGGTGATGCGGTACCGGATTTTACCCTCCTCTTCTGTTTTCTGTTCAATCTTGGAGACAATCAGAGTGCCATTCTTGTATCCTGGATAGAAAGTTGGAAACTTCTGTTGCATAAGGGTATCAACATCTACGCTGCTGGTAATATCTGCCCATCTCTTAGTCGCACACGAGGCAACCATAAGTAGCACCATAATTGCCACACATAATTTCATTAATCTTCTCATAGTCAGTAAACTTTAGGTTAAACAATGTGCTTATTATGGGTAGACAGCAACCACTTGACAAAAAAAAGAAGCGTGGATGTAGCTTAATCACGGAAGGTACGACCAAGCACCTATACGAACATAAGCACAACCCACGCCATAGGGCGTGAGCATTCAGTGTGCCTATTGCTTGTTCGTAGTTAAATTTTGGTCGTTTTACCGTGAACGCAATAGCCTAAATGCCATCTAACAAACATTGCGTATTTCGCAATGCTATTGCAAATATAGAAAATTATTGATCAATAAACAAATTGAAGTGCGAAATAAAATAGGGTAGAAATTCTACCCTATTTTTGGTCATAGATGATTGATATATAAGATCTACTCTAACAACTTGATACACACATCCGAATAGGCATAACTAAGCCCCTTGCGCGGCGAGCGATAGAATTCTCCCGTATATATCGTAACCAATGAATTTGGTACACGAACCTTAATAAAATCATCACCCACAGCAGCAACCGTCACTGTCGGCAAATCTTCATTGTATGCCGTAAGATTTAACCCTACCTTAACAGACTTGCGCTCGTATAGGCGAGTAGATGAATCGGATGACAGGAAGCCTGAATTAACAGCAGTAACGCTGCCCATTACCTTACAAACGCTCCATTTTACGCCTTTCTGCTCACTCATAACTCAACATTTATATATTTTATACAAAGATATCTTTTTTATGAACAAATTACAAATCAGCAATGCTCTTTTTTTTGTATTTTGGCCAATAATTTGTTACTTTTGAGTAAGCAAATTGAATATATTATGAAAGTACTGATTATCAACGGAAGTCCGCGTAAGGGCGGTAATACAGCAACAGCACTATCTGAGGTAGCAAAGGTTTTAGAGCAGCAGGGTATTGAGGTTATGAACTATCAGATTGGCGCAAAGGCTATGCGCGGCTGCATTGCGTGCAACTACTGCCGACTCAATGGCAAGTGCGTCTTTGAGGATGATGTGGTCGAGCTATCTGCTATGCTACAGCAGGCAGATGGTGTTATTATCGGCTCGCCCGTATACTTTGCCTCGGCAAATGGCTCACTAATTGCGCTTCTTGATCGACTTTTCTACAGCACATCGTTCGATAAGCGTATGAAGGTCGGTGCATCTGTTGCCGTAGCACGCAGAGGTGGCTGCAGCGCAACATTTGATCAGCTTAACAAGTACTTCACAATCGCAGGTATGCCCATCGCCTCAAGCCAATATTGGAATTCAGTCCACGGACGCACACCAGGCGAGGCAGAGCAAGACCTTGAGGGTCTGCAGACTATGCGCACCCTTGCCCACAATATGGCATTCCTAATAAAGTCCATTGCCCTCGGCAAATCTCAGTTCGGCCTACCAACCAAAGAGGATCCACTCCACACCAATTTTATCAGATAAAACAACACGACCGACTTGTTAGTCGGTCGTGTCATTTATTATTCATAAATCTCGTTTAGGAGCATTGCCAGACGAAGGCCGCCGGCAAGTATTCGCTCTTCAATGCGTGGGGTGTAGTAGTTGATGTAGTAGTACCACAGTTTTGCGCCCTTTGGTGATGCGACATATATATTTTCAGCCAATTTATGGCTCTCACCAAGCCAATCGACAGGGGTTCCCTTTGCAAGCTGAGCCTTACGCTCGGCTGGGCAGTGCTTATCAAGTTGCTGCTGCCACTCGGTATAGCTCCAGCGGTGGCAATCCTCAATAAGATCAGTATCCCAGAGCGAGTGAAGCTTAATCTTATTATTAAAGTACTTGACAATCACCTTATTACCGCCCAGATCAGAGAGACGACCTGCGTGCATTGGTGCGTGAATATCACCGACAAGATGTATCAAAAACTTGAGATTTACAGCCTCCTGCTCGGCAGTCAGTTTGCCACTCTTAAGCTTTGCAACGATATCATTTATAGCCGTTACCACATCACCCTTCGGATTTTTAGGCATTGTTGCGTAGGTATAGCCCTTATCAACATTTGCATAGTGCCAAGTCTTTGTATAACGGTAGGCATCTGAGTTACTGGCATTATCCATCCAATTTGCATAATAGACCAGCGAATGACCGCCCAAAGCGGCAACCACCTTCTGATAAACCTCTGGCTTGAGATTACACTCTGCGATATATGCCACCGCATCGTGACCCTTCTGTCCCCAGCCAAAGCTATTTAGCGACACAAACAGCGCGCTGATTATAAGTAATATACGCTTCATAGTCAAAATTTTACTGATTCATAGTTGCGAGGAACTCCTCATTGCTTACAGTCATACCCATCTGCTTCTGAAGGAACTCCATAGCCTCGACAGTGGTCATATCTGAAAGGTACTTACGCAGAATCCAAGTGCGCTGCATAACATCTCGACTTAGGAGCATATCCTCACGGCGAGTACCCGACGCAATAACATCAACAGCAGGATATACACGCTTATTTGCAAGGCGACGGTCGAGCTGAAGCTCCATATTACCCGTACCCTTAAACTCCTCAAAGATAACCTCATCCATCTTTGAACCTGTATCAATAAGCGCAGTGGCGATAATTGTCAGCGAACCCTTCTCCTCGGTATTACGCGCAGCACCGAAGAAACGCTTTGGCTTATGGAGTGCATTTGCATCTACACCACCCGAAAGCACCTTTCCCGATGCAGGCTGAACAGAGTTATAGGCACGCGCAAGGCGGGTAATCGAGTCGAGCAAGATAACCACATCGTGGCCACACTCAACCATTCGCTTAGCCTTCTCAAGCACCATCTCAGCAACCTTCACGTGGCGAGTTGCCTGCTCGTCAAATGTAGAGGCAACAACCTCTGCCTTCACGTGGCGAGCCATTTCGGTAACCTCCTCTGGACGCTCGTCGATGAGCAGCACAATCATATATACCTCAGGATGGTTGTCCGCAATAGCGTTGGCAATACTCTGCAACAACATAGTTTTACCCGTCTTAGGCTGAGCCACAATAAGCGCACGCTGACCCTTACCAATAGGCGAAAAGAGATCTACGACGCGATTTGAGAGTGTATTATGACCGTTGCCCGTAAGATTAAACTTCTCGTTAGGGAATAGCGGAGTCATATACTCAAACTGCACACGGTCGCGCACAGCATTTGGTTCAAGTCCGTTAATCTCAAGCACCTGCACCAGTGGGAAGTACTTCTCACCCTCCTTCGGAGGACGAATAACTCCCGTAACAGTATCTCCAGCCTTCAGGCCAAATAGCTTAATCTGCGACGGTGACACATATATATCATCTGGCGAGTTGAGATAGTTGTAATCAGCAGAGCGCAAGAAACCGTAACCCTCTGGGATAATCTCAAGCACACCCTCACCAACAACCTCTGCGGTAAAATCATCCTTGGTGATAGTCTCCTCTACAGGAAGCTCTTCCTGCTCTTCAATATCGCTATCCTCCTCTGTATCAGGCTCTACAACACCCTCTACATCGGCCACAACATCCTCCACTGGCTCAATCTCCTCTACCACAACCTTCTCAGCTCTCTTCGGACGACCACGACGCTTCTCGGCTTTCGTAGGCTCTGCTGCAGCGACAGCCTCTGTAGACTCATTGCTCTCTGTAGATTCTTTGGTTTCTGCAGTTTCAACAGCTACAGGCTCCGCAGCAGCACGCGGCTTGCGACCACGACGCTTAGGCTGTTGTGGCTCAGGAGTAGGCTCAACCTCAGCTGCTGTCGGCTCGGTATTATTAGAATCTGCGCCAACACCTCCTGATATAAGTTTGATAAGTGTTCTTTTAGAGAGTTTTTCGCTTGCAATGCCAAATACCTTTGCAATCTCACGCAACTCTTTAAGCGTTTTACCCTCAAGGGTAGCCAAATCTTCCATATAAAAAGTAATAAAATCTCGTTGATTGAAAGTCCATCGGACGACAGACCTTGTTGATAGTGCAAAGATAATACAAAATTGTTAAAATCAAATACGGAGAGGCTATTAAATTAGCCTCTCCGTATCATTTAATCTATATTTCTACCAACAGAAACCTACTTTTAAATACCACGATGTTCCGTTGTAGCCATCCTCATTATCAGACTCCGAGAAATAACCATCAGAAACCTCGACCTTATAGCCAAAACGCTGATGCTGCATTCTCACGCCAACATTTAACCAGTTAACAAGCTTAACAGCTAAGCCTAAATCGCAATAAAAACCACCTGTAAGTCGGGTTTTTAAGAGAGTAATCCTTTATAGCCATAGCTATATTTGACCCACAATACGGAACTACACTTGCTCCGAAGCTCGCAGATAGATAAGGTGATACGCCTCTTACCGGGAGGATACCTTTAACATTAACAAACATTGGTAGGGTAATGGTATTCCACTTCTCGTCCGGATTAGACTTGTCCATAGTTCCAAAATATCCCTGCAGACCAACACCAGCACCTACAAACAGATACTTACCAATAGCAACACCGTGAATAGTCTCCACCAATGGACGATTGAGCGACGATTTAATCGACATCTCATCCTCATACAACAACTTATTGCCAGCTGCAAATCCAAGATTAACCTCTCCCGAATATTTAATTGTCGGCACGGCTGCAAAAGATGCCGATACTACACCTATAGCCATAGCTACAGCCAATAAAATCTTTTTCATAATTATTTCTTTTAAAATTTACACACTTTTATTAATATCGACCAATATCAATTGATCTCCACTGCAAAGATAGCTATTTTATTTAATTGTACAACAAAATAATAAAACTATTTTTACATTTATTCGTAATTTTACAAACAAGACTTCGTTAGTTCACCAATCAATATAGATGTACAGAAAATTATGCGAGAACATAAAAACAAAAAGGAGAACAATGTTCTCCCCTTGGTACTCGAAGCCGGGATCGAACCGGCACGGACATTTCTGACCACAGGATTTTAAGTCCGGCGTGCCTACCTATTCCACCATTCGAGCAACCTGTTATTTTGCGGTGCAAAATTACAAATTTATATTCTATTCTCCAAATCGAGAGTCGATATATTTAATAATTTGTTCTTTATCTATCGGATTAAACCACTCTACATCAGCATCGCGTCTAAACCAAGTGAGCTGTCGCTTTGCATAATGGCGTGTATTGCGCTTAATCAGCTCCACTGCCTGCTCAAGGGTAATCTCTCCATCAAAGTAGTCGAACATCTCCGAATAACCGACGGTCTTAAGCGAATTACAATGGCGATAGGGTAGTACAGCCCTCGCCTCAGCCTCAAGACCCGCATCAATCATCAAATCCACACGACGATTAACTCTATCATAAAGTTGCTCACGAGGCATTGTGACTCCGACCTTAACAATCTTAAAATCACGCTTTTTACGTTCGCCCTTACGCAGTTCTGAATACTTACAGCCACTTGTAATGCAAACCTCCAACGCACGCATAACTCGCGCAGGATTTTGACGATCAACAACCTCGTAATATTCAGGATCGAGTTGCTTTAGCTGCTCAGCAAGCGGCTCGACACCATCACTCTGCAATCGCGCCATTAGCGACTCGCGCAACTGAACATCTGCCTGCGGAAGATTATCCATACCATCACACAGCGCACGCACATATAGTCCCGAACCACCTACAGCAACCACTGTATCATAGGTCTCAAAGAGAGTTTCAAGACGCTCAAGAGCCCGCTGCTCATACTCACCGCAGTTAAACTCCTCCGTTAGCTCAAGCTCTGCAATAAAGTGATGCTCAACAGCTTGCAGTTGCTCATCAGATGGATAGGCTGTACCTATAGGCAGGCCTTTATACACCTGGCGAGAGTCTGTCGATATTATCGGAGCATTATAATGACGGGCAAGAGCGATACTAAGATCAGTCTTGCCCGAAGCTGTTGGTCCGACCACGACAATAAGCTGTCGTTTAGTACTCATCGTCGTAGCTGTCATCCCCATCAAACTCACCAAACTCGTCCATCATCTCATCGAAGATAGAGCCATCATCTGCCGGCACTGCATCCGGGTCGTACTGATCTGGCACGCGAGCATTCTCAAACGATACACGAGGATACTCAAGATCCGGATTTGGCTGATTAACACTCACAACCTCAAGGAAGAAGGCACGGTCTGATATCATATCAAACTGATATATCAGGCGATTACACTCTGCGACAACAAGCTCTGCAAGGGTAACCTTCTCCATAGCTATTGGCGCACCCTCAAACTGCTCATCGCCCATATCCATAAGCGAGAACTCCTGCTGTGGCTGCCACTGCTCATCCGCCGAGTAGAACGAAGCCATACAGTCATCATACTCGATAGATTCGATGATAAAGTTGTGAAGCTCAAGGAGGTTCATCTCGTGAGAGACCTCAAAATCGCGTACGAAATTATCATTCTCGTCGCTGAGCATTCTAAGTCTGAGAATCATAGCCGTAATAGTTTACTTAACCTTCACGCAACGAATCTGCATAGCATTTGCGCGCTTTGAAGGGTAATTGAGGTTAAACTTATTGATTGTTCTGGTTGTAGTCAAATCAAAGTACATACAAGTAGACTGCTTACCATCCTTAGTAATGCCTGTAGTCCAATAGTAACCCTCCCAAGGCTCTGGCTGTGAAGGATATACACCCTCCTTGTAGTTCATATTGTGGATAACGCCATCGTAGTAGCTTCTAAAGCCTGCACCGAGGTAGAAGTAGCTATTTACACCATCAGAGAGCATCCAGCCAAAGCGGTTGCGAGCAGTATCGAGCGACATCTCTTCCTCAGCAGCGGTAAGTGTAAGGCAGTCGAAATCGCTTGCTGCAGGCACCTGCCAGCCATATGGACACGGATCGTAAATGCTCTTAGTAATGCTGCTCCACAAAGTATTATCTGCGTTATACAACCAATCACCTACACCATCAGCATTATCAGCATCTACAGAGGCTGCATTTGTAATAAAGGCCATAGGGTTGGCTATCGCGTACTCAATAGTACCAATCTCTGAAGAGCACTCCTCAGCATATACATCCAGATATGCACCGCCCTCAGTGTATACATACTCACTCTCAGCGTTTGCGCAGTCGTGGTAGTAAGGACGCAAGAAAGGATCCTTACGACCCCACTGGTAGTAGAGTCCATAGCTATCGTGAATAGCAGTTGTGCTATCTGTTGCGCCATTGCTATTTGTATATGCACCGAGGTTGATATTCATAAATGTAACACCATTTGAATAGGTAGAGTAGTTCTTAAGAGGGTTATTAGCCTCCTTAACAAACCACAAGTGCCAGCTCCACAGAACATCATCCGAGCTATCAATTGCTGCAATAACAGCGTTCGCGCTTGGAACAACAAACTTACCATCCTCCTTTACATATACATCAGTATCATCCTCCTCGGTAAGTGCATCAATATAGAATGTAGCAAGCTTCTTCTCTGAATCGTATACAAGGTGCTCAATAAGACCCTGCTCACTCTGCCAATAGATAACAACATCTACAACGCCAGAGAGTGGCTGACCACCACCATTGCGAGTTACATCAAGCGAGTATGCCTCCATAGGCTCGGTAATAACATAGCAGTTAGCATCTGTACCTCCTGCATTGAGCAGAATAACCTCGTCTCCTACGACATAGCACTTAAGTGTATAGAGAGATGTCTTTGAGCTATCACCCTTAGCAGTCACGGTAAAGACCATTTCGCCATGACGCTGCTCATCCTTATCGCTATCCTTCTCAGGCTCAACCGGAGGAGTTACGGTAATTGTACGAGCAGTCTCGTTGACAGTACAAGTCCAGCCTGTGGTTGCACTCTTGAGAGTTACAGAAAAGGTGTTGACTGTAGTATAAGATATAGTCTGCGACTGACCACCCCACTGAAAGTAGAGGCCGTTTGCCGAGAACTCCATACTATAATCAGACTTCTTAGAACAAGCTCCAAAACACAATACAGCACAAGCTGCAAGTAGAATAAATTTCAAACTCTTCATATAATTTTTTGTATATACGCAAATATTGGTGCAAATGTACCAAAAAAGTTGCAAACTTTAAAACCTTTGGCACTCATTTCTACTCCATATCAACGTTTTTTCCTCTTTTTTAGTGTGCATAGCAATAAAAAAGCCCTCAAAAGAGAACTTAAGAGGGCTAAAGGCTGTAAATAGATTTATCTATTTCTTGTCGACTTTAGGAGCTGCGATATTTTCGCGCATCTGAGTGTCTGCAATCATATTTTTCATCTTATAGTAATCCATAACGCCGAGATTACCATTACGAAAAGCCTCAGCCATTGCAAGCGGCACCTCTGCCTCGGCAAGGATAACCTTTGCTCGAGCCTCCTGAGCCTTCGCCTTCATCTCCTGCTCAAGGGCTACAGCCATTGCGCGACGCTCCTCTGCCTTTGCCTGAGCAATATTCTTATCAGCCTCTGCCTGATCCATCTGCAGCTGAGCTCCAATATTTTTACCAACATCTATATCGGCAATATCAATAGAGAGAATCTCAAAAGCAGTACCTGCATCCAGACCCTTCTCAAGCACTACGCGAGAGATAAAATCGGGATTCTCAAGCACCGACTTGTGCGAAGCTGAAGAACCGATAGAAGAGACAATACCCTCACCTACACGCGCAAGCACGGTCTCCTCACCTGCACCACCGACAAGCTGGCGAATATTTGCGCGCACAGTAACGCGAGCCTTAGCAATAAGCTGAATACCGTCCTTCGCCACAGCAGTTACAGGGGGCGTATTGATAACCTTCGGATTTACAGACATTTGCACAGCCTCAAACACATCACGACCTGCAAGATCAATAGCTGTAGCCTCCTCAAAATTAAGGCTGATACCTGCCTTCTGAGCAGATACAAGGGCGTGAACAACATTGCGGAAGTTACCACCTGCCAAATAGTGTGCCTCCAATGAGTTAGGATTGAGCTTAAGACCCGCCTTTGTTCCCTCAATCATTGAAGATACAATATTTGACACAGGAATCTTACGCCAACGCATAAGCACCATCTGCAACAGCGAGATATGTGCACCAGAAATAAGAGCTGTAAACCACAAACCAACAGGCACAAAATAGAAGAGCACCCAAATGGCTATCAGCGATAAAACACCGATAATAACAATAAAGCTAATTTCCATAACTATTTAGTTTTAAGTTTTTTACACGATCTATTCAAATTGTCTCTTAAGTTTCACAATAAACTTAGCATCAACATTTCCCGATGCCTCAAGAGATGGTATACACTTCTCAAAATTCTGCTCGTAGCGGTCTAACCACTCCACAATTCGAGACGGATACTCCATAATAAAGTTCGGTGTCTGCGACACATTCATATACTCATCCGGAAGCAGTGGATATGGATCATAACTTACCGCATAGCTCTCTTTAAACTCTGGTGTGAGTACCACGCAGCGATTAAAAATACCCTGTTTACCATAGAGGCGAGGCTGATGCTGCTGTAACTCTGGATCAAATGTCAGTTCCACAACGCAATCCTTGCTGC
Organism: Alistipes sp.; assembly: GCA_045654345.1. Taxonomy (GTDB): domain Bacteria; phylum Bacteroidota; class Bacteroidia; order Bacteroidales; family Rikenellaceae; genus Alistipes. The sequence goes on from JAZOND010000025.1 coordinate 66,738, forward strand.
AATCTACCAAATCGGTATAGACAATAGGGGAGAGACTATAGCCGTCATAACCCCACTGACCCTCTTTTGCATAGCGATTATATGCATACTCCACACCGTTAACCTTAACCGATATAGGCGGCATTTGAGCAGGGAAGCGCAGAGTATATTTACGACTCTCTGCTGCACCCTTATAGCTACCCTCACGAGCAGAGATAACAACGGTTATGCTATTGGCATCACTACGCTTAACCACCTTTGTAGTCGCGTAATTATCAGCGTAGTTCTTTGAAATACCATCATCCTCATAGAGCGACAATTGACCATCAGCTCCAGGAATAAATGTCAGCACAAGGGTATTACAAGGCTCCTGCAAACTCTTTACAGTTGATGGATTCATCGGAATAATGGCTCCTGCTCGAGCAAAATATGGATTCTCAGCAACCGTATAGCCAAGGGTCATAGTCTGTCCTCCATCAATAAGTTTACCACTTACCATATCGTACCACTTACCCTCAGGAAACCATATCTGACGCTCAGCAACGCCCGTAGTCTTATCCACAGGCTTAACAATAGCCGAGATAAGCAGATCGTCACCAAACATATGCTGCTCTTTCATATCATAAGCCTCGCTGCACTCCGGGTAATAATAATACATCGGACGACACATTGCAATACCTGTGTCATATGTCTGTCGTGCTGCATTATATATATAAGGTGCAAGGGTATAGCGCAACCTGATCGCATCTCTCATATAGAAGAAATGGTCAGGGAACTGCCAGATACGACGCTCAATATTGCTATTCTTGGTACAGTGAGTCTTGAATATAGGGGTAAAGACACCATACTGTAACCAGCGCAAATAGAGTTCAGGATCGGTCTGCGAATTGCGAATTTTGAATGCGTGACCGCCAATATCGTGACCCCAATATCCATAGCCAACATTCGATGCTGTACTTGTAAACCACGGCAAGAATGATAGCGACTCCCAATTAATCATAATATCTCCAGAGAAGCCGACCTGATAGCGGTGTGATCCGAGACCACCCCAACGGTGATAAATCATAGCTCGCTCATTTCCACGCTCTTCTGAATGATGATTAAATGTGTGATTAAGCCAGAAGGTATTGCTCAAATTATTTGTCCATTTACTTGTCTTCCACTGCTGCCAATCGAGCCACCAGAAATCGACACCAATCTTCTCAAACGGCTCCAACACAGTGCTAAAGTAGGCATCTGCCCACTGCTGCTCGTCAATCTTAAACGGAACACTCTTACCCTTCTCTGTCCAACCATAAGCCTCTACAAATCGTTCATATGGCTCCTCATAAGGCTGAATACCAGAGGCTGGGTGGAGATTGAGTGCAGTCTTTAGATTCTCATCACGACACCACTCAAAGAATGCCGCAGGGGCAGGGAAGAGCTGCTCCTTCCAGGTATAACCAGTCCATCCGATACGCTGACCATACTCATCTGTCTTAGCTCCCTGACGACGCAAGCCCCAAGTCTCGTGCCAATCCATATCGATAATAAGCACATCTATCGGTATATCAAGACTACGCATCTGTCCAACCAAGTCACGCAACTCATTATCCGAATACTGCCAATATCTACTCCACCAATAACCAAAAGCATACTTAGGAGGCAATGGAATACGACCCGAGAGCGAGATGTAGTCGCTCACTGCTGTCATATAGTCGTGGCCATAGGCAAAAAGATACAAATCTTGACGCTCTACATCGGTACGACACTCTACCCACTGTTTCCAATGTGTCTGAGTATCAACAAATAAGTGACGCGATGAATCATCAATAACACTCCATCCGGCACGAGATATTACACCAGGCTCCATAGGGTCGTGAGGATTGAGATTCCAGCCATCTGCCTTATCAAGGGTACGAGTTGTTCCCATAAGATTGAGCGAATCGGTGTCACCATAATGCCAAACAACATTTTTATCATTAAGCACAAACTCCGCAGAGAGGTTTTCTGGCGAGAATTTGCCACTCTTAGTATATGTAAGCGTAAGTTTATCGGTGCGGATAACCACCTTATTACGGTTATTTGTCACCTTAAACTTAGGCACCTCTGTATTACGATTTACAAAGGTCAGGGTTGCTCTGTCCTCAAATACGCCATCGGCACTCCACTCCATACGGATAAGTTGTGGCGTGAGCACCGTAAAGCGAGCATTACCTGCAACTACAACAGCTCGGTCGTCTGCCTTTGGGTTCTGCTGAGCCTGCACCAGCAATGGGAAGGTGAGCAGCAGGGCACAAACTACATATTTAACAATAGGTTTCATAGGTTTAGGTTTTATATTTTAGTCTATTTTCTTAACTATTAGCGTAAAGTTCTCATAACCAATTACTTCAACGCGGCTACGATGGTCAATAAACACATCTGCAGACTTTGCCTCATAGCACTTGCCCTCTATCTCTACCTTACCCATAGGACTAAGGCGCGACACTGCCACACCCACAGCACCAAGAGCCACCTGGGTTTCAGGCTTTGGCATACTGACAGAGTCAATCTCCTGCTTTAATGCTAAACGTTGCCAAGTCTTAGCCCTCAGAGAGAAGATAACAACAATCAGCGAGACAACAACCACAGCAGCGATAGTGATAACACCAGCCGTTACCCCCATAAAGGCAAAGGCATACCATATAGCACCGCCATAGCAAGCCAAAGATAGCAATGCTCCAATAGAGACACCAGGTAGCAATACCAGCTCTACAACCAAAAAGAGTGCGCCCAGCAGAATTAACAAAGCGATATACCACATAGTAATATTTGTTTTAAGATTCTTACTTTACAGACTTAACAACAGCCTTAATAGAGTTATCCATTGCAACTATCTCAGAGACAACCACTTCGGCATCCTCTTTTGAAGCAAAGCTTCCAGCAATAAAGCTACTGCCCACACGCGAGAAGCGGCACTTTTCATTGCGTAGCGAAATATGAGCCTTAACTGCATCTGGGAGTACAGAGACGCCCGTAATCTCAATATTAAAGCCCAAATTCTTACTCTTCCAGCCCTCGATATCGGAGATATACTCGCCATCAACCCACATAACAATCTGCGGAGATTTAAAGCCAAGTTTCTTCAGATAGATAACACCCTCAGCAGCCTCCTCCTCGCTACGGAAACCTCCCACATAGTAAGCATATTTACCATTGTGGTACTTATCTGTATATGAGAGCGGAGTGATACCCTTAAGTGCCGAGAGGTTAGGTCGATTTGTGAATATACCTATACGAATACGATACACCGTACCAAACTCATAAATCTTGGTGTGCGGAATTGGATTCTTAGAGGTATAGATAGTAGGCTTGATAACCTTAATAGGTTCGTGCTCGATAAATGCACGGCGTACAATATGCACCTTTGGGAGCGTATAGCTACTCTCCTTCATTGCACCCTTAGCCTTCGCCAGAGAATCTCGAGCAGTAGTCAGACCCATAGCCGATGCCACCTTACCCTCATAGCCAAGTAATGCCTGCTTACGATAGTAGTACTCACACAGCGCAGCCGACTCGCAATCAGCTACCTTCTGTTCACTTGCAGAGACAGCCCCTGCAAGCAGATTATCTGCCGAGGCAATCACATCCTCATTACCGGCCTTCTCCATAGCTAAGTTATAGATATACACCTTGTTATCGTAGATATTATGCCATATATCCATAATTCCCTTCTCCCAGCTCTTTGCCACAACGCGCACAGAATCAAGCTGATGCAGCACAACATCTGCAGCCTCCTGAGTATCTACGCGCTCATACTCAAGTTGCAGAGAGACCATCTTGTCATATATGCGCAAATACTCCTTGATATTTGTTGCCACAGCACTCTCCTTAGACTGTAGTTGGCGCAGGGTCTTGATATCAGCGAGTGACACATACTGCTCAAAATGGTCGTTATAGACCAAATTTGCACGCTTAGTTCTATACACTGCCACTGAAGATGTATCCTCCATATTAAACTGCTGTGCTACCAGCTGGCCATCGTTAGCTCCTGCATATAATCGCTGCTGGTGTTCTGTCAACGCTGTCAATGCGTTATCATACTGCAACTTAAGCTCTATAGCCTCCGACTCCAATGTCGAGAGTTGGGTTGTGATCTGCTTACGAGACTCAGGTTCAAGCAGATAGCGATTTCGACACTGGTTGATAAGTATATTTATAGAATCTACCTTACCCTTTGCACTTACAACACCTCGCTCAAGAGCTACAGACTGAGAGTCCTGCTGAGCCAGAACAGCCAATGGCACAAAGCATAGAGCTATACAAAGTATTAATTTTCTATTCATTATCTCCACCATTTTAGGAATATCAACTGTATAAAACCGAATATCTCAAGTCGTCCCATCAACATAAGGAACGAGTTTTGAATCTTTAATATTGCAGGTATATTGGCAAAATTACCCATAGAGCCAACCTCTCCAAAACCAGGGCCTACATTACCCAAACAAGCCACAGCTGATGAGAATGCAGTGAACAAATCCTGTCCAAATAGGGTATTGGTAAAGGTTGCAAGCACTATAAGCAACATATATGTAACCACAAATACCACAACGCTATTGAGCAAATCGGGCTCCTGAACAACACCATCTACACGAATGCGGATAACTGCATTAGGATGCTGCTGGCGACGAATGCGTGCCCATAGTATCTTGCAGAATATCAGCAATCTATCCACCTTCATACCTCCCGTAGTAGAGCCGGCGCAGGCACAGACTATAGAGACAAATATCAGAATTACTATAGAGACAGGTGTCCACAGATTTGTATCAGCCGTAGCAAAGCCCGTAGTGGTAATGAGCGAGACAACCTGGAAGAAGGAGTGTCGCAGCGACTCGAGCAGCGTAGGGAAGACCTCTGCACCATAGAGGCTCGAGGTTATAAAGAGGGTAGAGACAATAATGATTATAAAGTATGTCCTAACAACCTCTGAGCGGAAGAGATTATTATTCTTGCGCAGGAAAGTGGCGTAGATGAGTCCAAAGTGGATACTCGAGATTATCATAGCACCTGCCAGAATAAGCTCTACGGCCACATTGTCAAAGAAGGCAATGCTGGCATTCTTAGTACTAAAGCCCGCCGTAGCACAAGCCGACATTGCGTGGTTCAGAGCATCAAACCACCTGAGTCCCGCTAACTTAAGGGCTATAGTCGTCGCTGCAGTAAGACCTACATAGACGACCAGCAGAATGCGGACGATCACCTGCGTGCGATATCGGTAATTATCTTTCGCAAGTGATGATAACTCCACACTTGATAGCGACATTTTACTTGTACCGAGCGACGGCAGAATGACCAACGCAAACATAATTACACCCACACCGCCAATCCAGTTTGAGGCGGTACGATAGAAGAGCAGACCCTGAGGCAGCTGCTCAATATCGTTCAAGATAGTGGCTCCCGTAGCAGTATAGCCCGAAACGCTTTCAAACCAAGCATTTACAAGGGTAAACTCTCCGCCCCAAATAAGGTATGGGAACATACCCACAACCGTTGCAAGCACCCACGAGCCTACCACTATTGAGAAACCTTCTTTATTTGAAATAGAACCCGCACGCGGCACAAAGAGCATTGGAAAGGCTCCTAATGTAAAGGTCAGCATAGCCGAGAGCAGTAGCGGATAGAAACCCGAATCGACATCGTTGATATACGAGATAACGGCCGACATTGCCATAAATGCCGACACGCAGAGCATCACAGTGCCTATATATCTCAATATAACGCTTGTACGCATATTTACTTGCTGTTCAACTTTAACAATCCGATAAGTTTTTCAATATTCTCAACCAACTCCTTAAGTTCATCGCGCAACTCAGCCTTAACATTAAACGGCAGGCGGTAGGTATGGTAATCGGCAAGAGCCTTATTCATCTTAATAATCGGATTTACACAATAGACCCTGATAAAGTAGTAGAACATAAGCACGATGGCAATAAGCACTACCAGAGAGATAAGTACAGGGGCCACTGAGCGGTATGCATTCTTGTTAAGTTGCTCTGCACGAGGCTCTAACGAAGTGTGAGTATGAGTCATAAAGTTCTCAATATCACTAACCATCTTATCGTAAGCAACACTATACTGATTGTCGTACCACTGCTTATTTTGCTCCCTCTTTGCCTCCAAATCAGGGACCACTATTGCAGGTGAAGCAATAAGTGTATCCTGTGGAATATACTCCGATGGATACATAAATACCTCTGATACCTCCCTAAGATTTGAGACACTGACAAGCAGTGTGTCCAACTCCTCGATATAGACCGCCTCGCTACGCGCTGTGGCAAGCTTACCCTCAAGATCTGAGAGAGTGCGACGACAAACATCTCTCTTCGAGCTATCATCAAACAGCGCAATATGGGTCATCGCCCGACTATGCTCGTGCGCCGACTTGAGCATATCCTTTGCCAGCTCAAGATTACGACGCGAAGTTGCCAAAATAACCTCGGTATCATTACTCAAATTACCCAGCTCGAACATCGAAATAATACCCGAAGCAAGCATCAGCAACACGATACTAAGGAAGCCTATTGTAACTCTTTTACCTATGCCTTTCATATTTACAACACTCTGAATTACGCAAATATAATAAATTTTTCGTAATTACTCTACAATTTGGCCCACAACATCACAATTATCCTCAATGCCCGTCAGACGCACATCGACTATCTGATTGATATACTGACGATTATACGGCACCTTTACCTTGATATAATTTCCTGTAAAGCCTGTCATAAAACCACCTCTTTCGGTGCTTTCGAACAATACCTTGACAGTACCGCCAACAGCAGCAGAGCAGAACTCGTAGTGCAGACGATGACTCAGAGACTCAAGTTCCTTAACCCTGGCAGTAGAGACACTTGACTGCACCTTATTAGGCAAGTCGATAGCTGGTGTATTGGCACGCTCAGAGTATGGAAAGATGTGCAAGAAGGCAGGGGAGATGCTCTCCAAGAAGCCTCGCGAATCCGCAAAGTCGGCATCACTCTCACCAGGAAATCCCGTAATAACATCAATGCCGATAAAGGCGTCAGGCATAGCCTTGCGAACCGCTGCAATACGCTCTGCAAACTTCTCAACAGTATACCTACGACGCATCAGCGCAAGTATCTTATTTGAACCACACTGGATAGGAATATGGAAGTGATGTTGAAATTTAGATGACCTTGCGCAAATATCTATTATCTCGTCAGTTAGCAAGTTCGGCTCGATAGATGATATGCGATATCTCTCAACCCCTTCAACTGCATCTAAAGCACGCAGCAAATCGGCAAAACTCTCGCCCGTAGTACGACCAAAATCGCCCGTATTCACGCCCGTAATAACAATCTCCTTCTGTCCAGCAGCCACAATCGCCTCAGCCTGCGCAACAACCTCGGCAATAGGAATGTTACGACTACCTCCGCGAGCATTGTGAATTGTGCAGTATGAACAGCAGTAATCGCAACCATCCTGCACCTTCAAAAAGGCACGAGTTCTATCGCCAGAAGAGAAGGCCGAAAAGAAGGTTGTTATCTGATCTGTCTCGCAACTAAACACCTGCGTTTTACCCTTTGCAGTTAGTTCAAGTACTCGTTTATATGTTTCGCCTTTATTATTGTTACTCAATACTATATCCACGCCATCAATAGCTGCAATCTCATATGGCTTAAGCTGTGCATAACAACCCGTAACAGCTATAATTGCATCCGGATTTCTGCGATGGATTTTGCGGATAATATTGCGACATTTTTTATCAGCGTGCTCAGTTACCGAACAGCTGTTGATGATAGATATATCTGCACTCTCGTTAGGGCTGACCCTAATGAAGCCACCCTGCTCAAACTCTCGTGCAATAGTCGAACTCTCAGAGTAGTTCAACTTGCATCCCAATGTATGAAAATTGACTTTTTTACCCATTTTATACCAATTATAGTGCGAAGATACAAAAAAAGGAGGGTTTAATAGTACTATTCCCACAAAAAAAGTGTATTTTTGTACTTTGTATATGGAGTTTCTGACGGACATACTTGCGTACAACTACCTATCTAATGCCGTAATTGCCTGCATACTCTCGGGCATAACTTGCGGTATTATAGGTACTTACATCGTTGCACGAAGGATGGTTTTCCTCTGCGGAGGTATTACCCACGCCTCATTTGGCGGTCTGGGTATTGCCTTCTATCTCAACATAAACCCACTTTGGGGAGCCTTGGCATTTGCCATTCTTTCGTCGGTGGGCATTGAGGCGGCAGGTAGCGGCACCAAGTTGCGCGAGGACTCTGCCATAGGTCTGATGTGGGGCATTGGTATGGCTATCGGCGCGCTATTTATGAGTCTCAAGCCCGGCTACACCTCTGGTGATCTATCGAGCTTTCTGTTTGGAAATATAATCTCGGTAACCACTGCCGATGTTATAGCGTTAGGTGTACTGACAGCCGTAATGCTTGTCGGGGCAATTCTGTGGATAAAGCCCATTATGTACACCGCATTTGACCGCGATTTTGCTCGCTCTGCAGGGGTTAACACAACGGTTATAGGCTACATTATGGCGGTGGTGATTGCAGTATCTATCGTACTGTCTATCAGAGTGATGGGCATTGTGCTGTTAGTCTCGCTGATGACTATGCCCGTAGTGATTGCAAATACTATCACCAAGCAGTACACCCGCATCACCATATACTCCTCAATCATAGCCACACTATGCGCCCTTGCGGGTATTGTTACAAGCTACTATTTTGAAATTCCTTCGGGTCCTGCAATAATATTTATGCTAACTTTGGTGTTGATAATAGTAAAACTATTATCTTTGCACCCGAAAAAGGTCACTGACAGATAATGAAGACAATATACAAACTTATTCTTAAGTCCTACATAGGACCTATGGTCGCAACATTTTTTATCGTCATCTTTATTTTGATGATGAACTTTGTGTGGCGATATATAGACGATTTGGTCGGCAAAGGCTTGGATGCAGCCGTGATTATCGAGCTTATCCTCTACGCTACGGTAAATATGATCCAGATGGGTCTGCCTCTTGCCGTGCTGCTGGCTACCATTATGACGATGGGTAACCTTGGCGAGAACTATGAGCTGCTGGCTATGAAGTCAGCAGGTATGTCATTGCTCAAGATTGTACGCCCGCTGGTTATTGTGGTGCTATTTATCTCTATCGGTAGTTTCTTCATTATCAACAACTTAGCCCCATATTCAAACCGCAAGATGTTCAGCATCATCCACGATATCCAGCGTCAAAATCAGGCACTCGAGTTCCAGGATGGCCTCTTCTTCAACGGCATTGACAATATGAGCATCCGCGTTGAGCATCAGAATCCCGAGACCAAGCTCCTTACGGGCGTACTTATCTACGACAACCGTTCTGCGGGTGGCGATATGACCACAACCGTTGCAGACTCGGGATATATTCGTCTGAGCGAAGATAAGCGTTACCTACTCGTAACTCTCTTTAACGGAGCCACTTACGAGCATACACGCAGCAGTCAATGGTACACCAAGAGCACTCTGCGCCGTCACACCTTCGAGCGTCAAGATGGTCAAATTCCGATGACGGGCTTCGACTTTGAGCGTTCAGATGAGAATCTGTTTACGGGTAGTAGCCAGACACTTAACATCGTGGAGTTACAGAGTAATATCGACTCTCTCGAGATGGTTGTAAACCGCACAACCACAGCAGCTTACAACCCGCTGTTGCGCGACCAGATTTTCACCAAGGATCCCGATGCCATCTCTCCACCAGACACAATATTTGTAGACCGTTCAGAGAAGGTATATGCTCTCAAGTTGCTCGACTCTATTCCTGGTCTCAACACACGCCAGAAGCAGCGAGTATACTCAAATGCCCGCCAGACTGCAATCTCTGCTCGAAACAGCTTCTCCTTTGACGAGTCTACATCCAAGGAGGCACTCAACCAGCTCTACCGTAACAAGAACGAGTGGCACCGCAAGTTAGCACTGCCCGTATCTATATTTATCTTCTTCCTCGTGGGTGCTCCATTAGGTGCTATCATCCGCAAGGGTGGTCTGGGTATGCCTATTGTTATCTCGGTCATCTTCTTTGTTATATATTATATAATAAGTATGACTGGCGAGAAGATGGCTAAGGAGGGTTCTTGGAGCAGCTTGATGGGTATGTGGATATCATCTATCGTACTCTTCCCACTTGCCGTATACCTTACGCGTAAGGCAACAAACGACTCGGCTCTGCTCGACTTCGATTGGTACATAGGCAAATATAAGTACTATAAAGAGTTGCTAATAAGCAAATTACCACAATCTTGGCAAGATAGATTAAACAAGAAGAAATAGTATGAATCCAAAGGATATACGCATCGTTTTTATGGGTACACCCGAGTTCGCCGTGCCTTCTCTAAAGGCATTGGTCGAGGGTGGATATAATGTTGTGGGTGTTGTGACAACCCCAGACCGTCAGGCTGGCCGTGGACTTAAGGTTCACGAGTGTGATGTCAAGGTAGCAGCACGCGAGTTGGGCATAGAGACCATTCTCCAGCCCGAGAAACTGAGAGACGAGCAATTTCTCGCTGAGCTCGAGGCACTTAAGCCCGATTTGGGTATTGTCATAGCCTTCCGTATGCTGCCCGAGGTAGTATGGGCTATGCCTCGCTTTGGCACCTTCAACCTACACGCATCATTGCTGCCACAATATCGCGGTGCTGCGCCTATCAATTGGGCAATTATCAACGGCGACACAGAGACGGGCGTAACCACCTTCCTGCTCAACCACGAGATTGACAAGGGTGCAATTATCGGCCAGGTACGCGAGAGTATTGCAGAGAATGACACCGTAGGCACACTCTACGACCGACTGATGAACATCGGCTCTACATTGGTTTTGGATAGCGTAAATCGCATTGCAGAGGGCAATATAACACCTATCGAGCAGCCGCAGAGCGACGAAAATCTGCGTCCTGCACCAAAGATTTTCAAAGATGACTGCCTTATCGACTGGAACAAGAATGGTATAGACATCGTAAATTTCGTACGAGGATTGTCCCCATACCCAGCAGCGTGGAGCCGTCTAACCAAAGAGGGTGCAGAGTGCGGTTCGGCCAAGATTTTCGAGGTCAGATTTGAACCAAAGGCGGGTATTACAGAGGTTGGCAGGGTAGTTAGCGACGGTAAAAAGTATATGGGGATCACCTGCACAGATGGCATTATCTATATCGAAGATATTCAAATTGCCGGCAAAAAACGCCTCAAAATCAAAGAGTTACTCCTCGGCTTCCGTGGCGCAGAAGAGTATAAGTTTGAGTAAAAAAAGCACGCATTAAGCGTGCTTTTTTTATTGATGGAAGTAGACTTCCCGTTATCACACCTATTTATCATCAAAATGTAATACAATGAAAAATCCCCAGATGGGAAATTTTCCATTTGGGGATTTGATAGATATGCAGCTAATGCTGCGTTTTCGCGATAAAATTAAATCTCGAGAGCACCACCCTTACCAAATACATTACCCACGAGGGTATCGAAGGTCTGAGTACGCTTAGCAAGGTCAAAGAGGTTTACTCTCCAGCGCATAAGCTGAACGAAGTTGGTCATATTCTTCCACTGAGCGCGTGAAACACCAATCTGCTCAGGAGCTACTGGTGCGCCAGCGGTTACGAACAGGTCGCGCATCTTCTCAAATGAGTATACCTGATTGCGGAGCTTCTGGCTAAACTCTGGCCAAGTAGCCTTAACGCGGTTAAGCTGCTCGCGTACCTCCTCAGGACTCTGCCACTTCTTAGCGATCTCGGTAGGACCGAGCTCAGGTACTGGGAAGCCTGCGAAAAGCTCAGTTGCACGTGCAACCTCCTGCTCCTTAGTAGGCCAAGCGGCAACGCAAGCGTCTACATCGAGCTTAGTGAGGTCGAGCTTGAGGAGCTCATCGAAGAATGCACACATAGTAACGGTACCAACAGAAACCTGGAAACCGTGAAGAACCATACGATCCTCAAATGTGTGGTGAGTCATATCGAGGTAGTGGCTAAAGAGGTGCTCAGCGCAAGAGAGCGGACGAGTATCGTTAGCAATCTGCATAGCTACACCAGAGAGTGTAAGACCAGCGAACACATTCTCAACAGCCTTAGGGGTGCGATCTGCAATACCCTGAGCGTCAGCGAGTACCTCAGGAAGCATATCGTGAATAACAGACCAAGCATCGTCACGGATAGGCTCAGTGCCAAACAGGTCAGCAATCATCCACTCACCACCAGCAGGAACCTTAGCAGCAAGGTCAGCATAACCAGCAGTAGTAAGGCGTGCAGGAGCGTTGCAGAGCACATTAGAGTCACCAATAATTACCAGCGGAGCAGGACAAGTGAAGGTCTGCTTAGCACCATCCTTAACGATAGCAGAACCTGAAGCAGAGTAACCATCAGCCGATGCTGCAGAAGCGATACAGATGTAACGCTGACCCAGACGGTGTGAAGCGAGCTTACAAACATCGTTGATAACGCCAGAACCTACAGCGATAGCGATAGCGTCGTACTGCTTCATTACCTCCTCGATCATCTCAACATACTTCCACTCAGCGTGGAAACTCTTGTCAGGAATAACGAACTTCTCGCACTCAACGCCCTCTGCGTTCATAATGTTGTAAACATCCTCACCAGCAGCAGTCCAAACGAACTGATCTGTAATAACTACAGCCTTGCGACCTGGGAAGAACTTCTTGAACAGAACCGGAGTACTCTTCAATGCACCCTGTGAAATCTCAGCACCCTTGGTCTGACCAGCCATCTCGAGTGCCTTGTCCATTCTTTGCTTAATTGTCATAGTTGTATATCATTTAGATGAAACAAATTTTCTTAATCCCTACAAAGATAGTTATTTTTTAAATATGGTGTACCAGTTTTTTAATATTTATTTTTCACCCCACTTTTCGCCACCCAGAACGACCCTCTCAGCCACACTGCGAAGATAGGCTGCAGTAGCCGCATCGAGCTTACAATTGGCTGGGTTTGAACCGAACTTTTCGCCGTAGATAACAAGGTACGCCACCGCTGCCGAAAGGTAAGAGCCAGCGTATGATTGGTGATGATTATCAGTATAATAGAGCGATATATCAGGTCGCTCGTGCATCACTATCTGCCACGCATAACCAAGCGGATGCAAACCAATGCCGCACTGCTGAGCCTCAGCGGTTATCGTCTCAAAGAGTCGACACTGCATAGCGTCATAATTCGCAAAGAGTTCTGGATACTTTTCAGCATACTTGTCATATTTGCCTAAATTATTGTTACCAAAGCGTCTACCCCAAGTTATCTCTACAAATACTTTAGCTTTCGGACTGCTCTTTTTCACGCGCTCAACCATCTGCCCAAGATACTCCGCTGAGGATGCATCATCAGCCGTCCCATTTAGCATCGGCAGCACGCTCTGATCCTGAAGCATCACATAGTCATAACCACCCATATCAACCTTTTCGCAGCTATGCGGATTATCGAGGTGCGCCTTCATTGTATAACCGCCCGAAATAAAGATATTACAATCAGCATAGTGCCCCTCGCGCCACGCCATCTCCTTGAAAATAACAGGGTAGTTGTAGTAGTAGGTATAGCTATTTCCGAGGAAGAGCATACGGAGCGTATCTCGCTGTGGTACAGCATCATACAACACAACATACGGATACTGACCGCGCACCGACGGGCTGGCAATAGTAGCCGCTACAGAACCCTTTTCAACCCTGCGCAGACGCAACTGCAACTTGCCATTTTTAGCATTTTTCTCAAGGCGTACCGCCTGCCACATCCTCTCTGGATGCTTGTGAGAGATTGTCGAGCGACAATCCACAGCCTTACGCCAACGCCCTCCATCACGATACTCGAGTACAAAGTTATTGCGTACGCCCTCATCGCTCATAAATGGAAGGAAAAGGTCCGCCACTTGTCCCTCGCTATTACCACTTACGGGCACCTCAAAGAGCCAATAGTCACCCTTTGCAGCCTCAGCAGTAGGGTAACCCTTGTCGTTTAGCACGCCCCGACTAACAAGTTTTCCATTGTGCCAAAAGCTAAGCGTAGCAGCCGCCTGACCCTCAGCAGCGGGATAGAGACCCGTAGAGATAAATTTTTTAGCATTTGTATTCTTTACATTCTTTGAAAATAGCCACTCTGCACGATCGCTATACTCCTGAGCTGCAGCTGATAACGACGAGAGCAACAATACTAACAACAGACTAAAAACCCTCATAATTGAAACTTTTAGATTTATCTATATTCAACACAAATATACCACATTATCACATAAAAAACAAGTGCGGACGAACAAACCCTTAAATTGCCCCCTCTTTTTTGGTTATTATGAATATAATTCATACCTTTGCGCGGTTGTATTGAACAGAACAATTTTTTACATAAACAATAACCAATTTTTTTACAAATTATGAGAAAAACAAACTTTGGGGAGTACACTGCTCCCGAGCTCGAGCTCTACACGACTGTTGTAGAGAGCGGATTTGTTGTTTCTGACTTCACCACGGGTGACGGAAACATTGATGATGGAACAGAAGATGATTGGGGAACTTTAAACTAAGGCGCGCTATGAAGAATCTGTTTAAATCAATTATGACCGTTGCTGTAGCAGCAATGGCATTGACAGCTTGCTCAAACTCTTTTGAGGAGGTTGCTCCGGTTCAGACATCTAAGTTTACTGTTAATGCAGTTGCTGAGGATATGACTCGTACTGCATTTGGCGAGCCAGCTGATGGCAAGTATCCAACCCTTTGGAGTGGTAGCGAGACTGTAAAGGTAGCTATCAACGCAACTAAGGATGCTAAATCTACAAAAACTACCGTATCAAGCGACAAGAGCTCTGCATCTTTCGCAGTTAGCATCGAGACTGGCGAGGTATCTGCACCTTATACATTTGCAGCACTCAGCCCAGAATCAGCTGTTGTAAGCGAGGTAAATGCATCTTTCAAGTCTTGGAATATTGAGTTCCCAACTACTCAGACCCCTACCGCAAACTCTTGCGACCCTAAGGCTCAGATTTTGTTGGGTACATCAACTACTTATGAGGCAATGCCTTCATCTGTAGACTTGTCATTCAAGCACCTCTCTGCTTATGCTAAGTTCTCGCTCATTAACCTTAATATAGGCAATGCAACTGTAAACTCTGTAACTATGGAGTCTGAAAAGACCATTGCATACCGTCACTACTACTACATTGCAGGTACTAAGGCTGGTACTTTTGAGGATAATGGCGCAACTAATGTTATTACTATCAACACCTCTTCTCTTGAGAATATCTGGGTAGGTCTTGCACCAACCGATGTATCAAACAGCAAGTTAACCTTCACCGTTAACACCTCTGCAGGTACCTATACTAAGGAGGTAACTATGCCTGCTAATCGTGTATTCGAGGCTGGTAAGGTATCTACTTTCAAGGTTGATATGACAGGTGTTGAGCTCGAGGGCCCAGTTAAGTATGAGTTGCTCACAAATGTAACAGATCTCACCCCTGGTACTAAGGCTATCATTGCTGCAGCGAAGTCTAATTATGCAATGAGTACCAACCAAAAGTCAAATAATCGTGGTAGCGCAGCTATCACCAAGGATGGTAACTATATCGTAGATCCAGGTAGCGATGTTGAGATTTTCACTGTAGAGGAGGGTACTGTTGCTGGCACATATTCATTCAAGGGTAATGCTGGCTACATTTATGCAGCTGCTTCAGGATCTAACCACCTGAAGACTCAGGCAACTAACAATGCAAACAGTAGCTGGCTGATAACTATCGAGAACGCTGGTACTAAGATGGTTGCTAAGGGTACTAACACCAATAATGTTTTGCGTTACAATCCTAATAATGGTAGTCCACTATTCAGCTGCTACGGTTCAACATCTACAACTGGAGAGCTTGTTGCTATCTACTATATACCAGGAGCCCCTTCAACAGATCCTGCCATCATTCCTGCTAATAACACTCTCAATATCTCACACGATACTACCGAGGCAGAGGTAGATCTCACTCTTAAGAATCTTACTGAAGAGGTTAGTGTTGACTGGCGCGAGGATTGGATTACAGATGCGTGGATAGAGGATGAAATCTTGTTCCTTAACTTCACCGCAAACCAGGAGACAACACCTCGCGAAGCAGTGGTTACTCTCTCTGCAAATGGTGCAGAAGCTACCGTAACCATTACACAGAAGGGCAAAGCTGCTCCTGCTACAGAGATTACAATTAAGGAGTTCTTAGAGAAATCTGTTGACGCAAATATCGAGTATACCCTTAGAGGTACTATTACTCGTGTTGTTAACACTACTTATGGCAACTTTGATATTACCGACGAGACTGGTACTGTATACATCTACGGTCTTTGCAGCCCTGAGGGTGCACAGAAGTATTGGGCTGCTTCAGGTGCTAAGCTTGGTGATGATATCGTAATCAAGACTGTACGCGCAGAGTACAATGGTACTGCTCAGGGTTCTAATGCGAAATTTGTTGAGCTTATTACTCCGGGTACACTTCCATTCTACACTGTAGATTACTCTGTTGTACAACTCTCTTATACAGGTGGTAGTAGCGAGGTTAATATCTCTGTTCACAATACTACAGCTACCATAACTGCGACCTCTAACAATCCTGCAATTACTGCTTCAGTTAATGGTTACAAGGTTACAATCTCTGGTGAGGCAAATGAGACAGAGCAGGCTGTAGAGGGTGTTGTAACTATCAAGGTAGGTGACCTTACTCCTACAGAGGTAACTGTTAGCATTGCAGCTAAGCCTGCCGAAGGTGAGGTTGCTGGCGGCTCTGACGACTTCAATACTATCACCACCAACATATCGTATGTATCATCAACAACTAAAGCTGGTTGGAAGGCTGTAAACTGTGCTATATTCAAGGGTGGCACAAGCGATGCAAGCCCTGCTTTCAAGATGATTGGCGCCGATACCAATCGCGCATTCTGTATGAATGGTAAAACCACTGCTGTTGGTACAATTACCTCTCCAACCCTTACTACAGGTTGTGGTACACTTAAGTTCAACTATGGTCTTCCATTTAGTGATAATAAGATAAAGTTCCGCGTTGATATTAAGCAGAATGACACTGTAGTAAAGACCTTTACTGTCAACCCTTCAAGTGTTACTAAGCTAACCAAGTACTCACACGAGGAGACAATCAATGTCGCTGGTGATTTCCAGATTGTATTTACCAACCTCTCACCTTCTAGCAGTACCAGCAACAAAGACCGTACTGCTATTTGGGATGTTGAGTGGACTGGCTACAAGAACTGAACCAACCCCGACGATAATTCGGGAAGTACTATAACTAAAACAGCCGCTTTCGGACAGTCGTGGGCAGAGTTGCCCGCGGCGTCCGAGGTGAGCAGTTATACTGAGCAGTACGACAAGTGTGTAAGACTGATTACAGATGCTGCCAAGCAGAGTAACGGATATTACCATAGAAACTACTCTATCTGTTACGATGCTAAAAACTATGTAGCGCGCTGGGTTGCATATCCTATGCACAGCTACTACAGAAATGGTAGTGCTGACTCTGGGGAGTTTGTTCAAGACCCTAACTTCAGCACCTCGCAGCAGATTGGCGCAACCTACAAGAACGGCAATGTATTCAATCGCGGTCATCAAATAGCAAAGGCTCAGCGCAGGGTTACAGCGTTAGCCCGTGAACAGAGCAACTACAACACCAATATGACACCGCAGAATGCGACGCTCAATAGTGGTGAATGGCTCAAACTCGAGGAGAAGGAGCGTGGAAGTTGGATGTGTAGCGATACATTATATATGGTATCGGGCTGTCACTTTGACAACTACAACACCAAGATCGGCAATAACGACGGCAAGACTTGCCCTGTGCCGACCCACTACTTCAAGGTTATGCTCCGCACAAAGAGTGGCAATAGCGGCAAACGCGTTCAAGAGTGTTCGTCAAACGAGCTGATTTGCGCAGCCTACTTAGTAGAGAACAGCGCAACAGCTAAACCTCAGCTAATGAGCGTAGAGGCACTTGAGAAGAAGGTTGGATTTACATTCTTTGTCAATGTTCCAAATGCCCCGAAAGGTAGTTATACATCTTCCGACTGGGAGTAAAAAAAGTCTCGCAAATTGCGAGACTTTTTTATTAGTAGTTGCGCTCACCGAAGATTCGAGACCCGACCCTGACCATTGTCGAACCACACTCAATGGCGAGAGGGTAGTCGTCAGACATTCCCATCGACAGCGTATCAAAGCTACTATCAAACATCGGTTCTAACTCGTGCTTTACTGCTGCAATACGCTCAAAATCAGCACGAACAACCTCAATATCGTCCGTATATGTGGCCATACCCATAACACCACGAATACGCACGCTCTTAAGTTCTGCAATAGCACCCGTTGCAAGGTACGCCCTAAGACTATCCATATCCCAGCCACTCTTACTCTCCTCATCTGTAGCATGCACTTCAAGCAGACAGTCTATAACCCTTCCACAACGCTCTGCCTCACGATTGATACACTCCAAAAGTCGCTGACTATCAACAGATTGAATAAGCGATACGAAGGGAGCTATAGCCCTGACCTTATTTGTCTGAAGGTGGCCAATCATCTGCCACTCGATATCCTTTGGCAGGCTGTTGTACTTAGCTGTAAGCTCCTGCACACGACTCTCGCCAAAGATGCGCTGACCACTATTATAGGCCTCCATAATAGCCTCAACGGGGTGAAACTTAGAGACAGCCACCAACTCAACACCTGCAGGCAGGGTGGCGCGTATCTGAGATATTTGGGATGCAACAGACATAATTTTCTCAATTTTATCAGTGCAAATATAGCTCAAAGCGCAGGGTAATGCAAGAGTTTCAAATAAAATTACTATATTTGTACACTTATGAGACGATTTACACTAACCATTTTGGCAGTTTTGGCACTACTTGGTGTCAAGGCAGAGGAGAAAAAGGCTCCAAAGATTATCGCAGGCCCATATATCCAAGCCTGTTCGGATAGTAGCTTTACCGTAGTTTGGCAGACCGATAGCGACGCACTTAGTTGGGTAGAGGTTGCGCCAGATGATGGCACGCACTTCTACAATACTGCTCGCAAGCAGTTCTTCCACTCTATCCACGGTCGCAGACCTATTACTCGCTGGCATAAGGTAACCGTCAGCGGTCTTACGGCTGGCACCACATACCGCTACCGCATCCTCAATAAGGGCGTTGTGCTCAACGAGGGCAACCGTCGCGTACGCTACAGCGAGGGCAGGGGCAGCAATGTATATAGCCGTCAGCCATACCGCATCCGCACACTTGGTAGCAGCGAGAGTACCCGTTTTGCTATCGGTAACGACTTTCACGACAAGGCAGAGATCCTCTCAAACCTCTTTTCAAAGGATATTATCACCCCTGAGAGCTACGACTTTGTTATCTATAACGGAGATATGGTCAGCAGCTTCGAGAGTGAAAATCGCATTATTCAAAGCGTCATAAATCCATCTACTGCGCAGTTTGCTGCCGAGGTACCTCTATTCTACTCGCGCGGCAACCACGAAACCCGTGGCGCGTGGGCTACAACCTTTACCGACTACTTTCCAACCTCTACAGGCTCGCCATATTACACATTTAGCGATGGCCCGGCCTTCTTTATCGTCCTTGACGGTGGCGAGGATAAGCCTGATAACGACATTGAGTATCACGACCTTGTGCGCTACGACATCTACCGCGAACAGCAAGCCGAGTGGCTCAAGAGCGTGGTTGCCTCAGAGGCATTTAAGCAGGCAAAAGTAAAAATTGTAATTATCCATGTACCTCCAAAGGGTAGTGGCTGGCACGGCGAGGCTGAAATTGCGCGCCTTTTTGTGCCGATACTCAACGCAGCAGGTGTTGATGCTATGTTCTGCGGACATATACACAAATACCGCTTCAGTCAGGCAAATGACCCCGTATACGGCAGTAACTTCCCCATTATATGCAACCCGAATCGCACCAGAATGGATGTAGAGGTAAGCAGCAGCAAAATTGCTTACACCATCACCGATGCAGAGGGTAAAAATGTTGTAACTAACGAGATATTAATTAAATAAACAGACGATGAAAAAAGTTATTCTTACACTTGCATTTGCGTTAGGAGCAATTACCTCCTACGCCTGCACCAACTTTATTGTAACAAAGGGTGCATCTACCGACGGCTCGGTAATGGTTACCTATGCAGCCGACTCACACCAGCTCTACGGAGCGCTCTACTACACCCCAAAGGGCAAATTCAAGCCAGGGACTATGCTGCGCGTCGAGGAGTGGGATACAGGCAAGTATTTGGGTGATATTGCACAGATTCCACAGACCTACACCACTGTAGGTAATATGAACGAGCACTCGCTTATCATCACCGAGACTACATATGGCGGACTGAGCCAGCTTGAGGATCCAAATGGCAAGATTGACTACGGCTCACTTATCTACATCACTCTCCAGCGTGCTAAGACTGCTCGTGAGGCTATTAAGACCATCGTCGAGCTTGCAAATACATATGGCTACGCATCTTCTGGCGAGAGTTTCTCTATTGCTGACGCTGACGAGGCTTGGATTATGGAACTTATCGGCAAGGGTGACTCTACCAACGATCCATCTCGCAAGGGTATTGTTTGGGTGGCATACCGTATTCCTGACGGCTATGTATCTGCACACGCAAATCAGGCTCGTATCACCAAGATTGTAAAGAACGACCCTGAGAACTGCCTCTACTCTGAGGATGTAATCTCATTTGCTCGCAAGGAGGGTCTTTACGAGGGTACAGACGAGGACTTCAGCTTCTGCGACACCTATGCACCAATTGACTTTGGTGGTATGCGCGGCTGTGAGGCTCGTGTATGGAGTTTCTTCCGCTCTGTTACTGAGGGTATGGATAAGTATATCGACTTTGCTATGGGTATAAACCCTAATAACAAGATGCCTCTCTGGGTTAAGCCTACTGAGAAGATATCTCCAAAGAGACTCTTTGATGCTATGCGCGACCACTACGAGGGTACTCCTATGGATATGACTACAGATATCGGTGCTGGTGGCCACGGCTGTCCATACCGTTGGCGTCCTATGTACTTTACCGTTGATGGCGTAGAGTACTGCAACGAGCGCGCTACAGCTACACAGCAGACAGGCTTCTGGCTCTGCGGTCAGGCTCGTAAGGATAAGGTGGGCATTCTCTGGTTTGGCGTTGACGATGCTGCTACATCGGCTCTTACACCTATCTATGTAAACACTACCGAGGTACCTTGGTGCTTGAGCGAGAAGAATGGTTCAATGCTCAAGTACTCAAATAGTTCACTCTTCTGGATTACTAACCGTGTAGCTCAGTTTGCATATCTGCGTTACGACCTTATCGGTGGCAAGGTTCGCGAGTATGTAGACAATTGGGAGAACAATATGCTCAAGGATGTAGAGAATATAGACAAGGCTATTGCTTCGGCTTCAAATGCAAAGAAGCAGGCTAAGATTGCAACACTCTACACCACAACACGCGCACATATGCTCTTTAATAAGTGGGTTGAGCTTGACAAGTACCTGATGGTCAAGTACATCGATGGCAATGTTAAGGGCGAGGATGAGAACGGCTTTATCGACAACGGCAATGGTAAGGATATCCCTGGCAAGATCGAGCAGCCAGGCTACAACGAGAAGTGGAAGAGAGCTGTTGCTGCTGACAATGGTAAGATTCTTGAGGTTGTTAAGTAATTAGCAACAATCTTACTAAAACAGAGGCTACTTAGTTGCAAGTAGCCTCTGTTTTTTATCTATTGAGCATACTAACAAATATATCATCAGGATATACCACATCGCTTAAGAATAGACCCTGCGATGGAGCTCCTGCGCTCGACTGCGAAAGGTCGCGAGCCTCAACAATGGCGCAAAACTCCTCTACAGAGTACCTACCACGACCCACATCTACCAGCGTACCGACTATTGAACGCACCATATTTCGCAAAAATCTATCAGCACGAATAGTAAATACCAACACCCCGTCAGACTCAACTCTCCAGCAGGCATTCATAATATTGCAAATGTTGGTCTTGTTATTTGAATTAAGCTTGGCAAACGATGTAAAATCATCATACTCAAGTAGTTTAGCCGCTGCCTGATTCATTTTCTCGACATCTAACGGTACATAGTATAGCCACGCAGAGTGACGACGAAACGGATTTTTGGTAGGGCTGATATAGTAACGATACTCCCTCTGGCGAGCATCAAATCTCGCGTGTGCGCCATCTGCCACGGGGGTGACAGAGAATAGGGCAATATCCTTGGGTAACATCATATTGAGTTTGTAGAGCAACTGCGCACAATCCACCTCAACAGCCGAGTCAAAGTGCGCCACATAGTACGAAGCGTTAACCCCCGTATCAGTTCGTCCTGCACCTACAATCTCAGTATGTACGCGAAGCAGTTTTGTCAAGGCATCCTCAATTGTCTGCTGCACAGTAGGCATATCTGGCTGACGCTGCCAACCACAGTATGCTGCACCATCATATCGAAGTTCTATAAAATATCGCATACACAAAAGTACAAATTAAAAACCAATCTGCAAAAATTTTATACCTTTGTAAAAACATATTTACATACTATGAGACCAAAATATTTTCACATACTACTTTTAGCCGCTTTGCTCTCTTTCTGCTACAACAATATTGCGGCAAAGCAGAGCCATATATCTGAGCAGAGTATACAAAGACTCAATCGCCAACTCGCAAGAGTCTACCGCCGAGATCAAGACCCAAGAGAGAAACTTCTGATAGCTCAAAAGAGTGGCAATCAGCACCAGATAATAAAGAGCGTACTGGCTATTCAAAAGGGTGATGAACAGAACCGAAAAGTTGTGTTTAGACTGCTCAATAATCACGGTTGGGTTGACGGATTGTCAGAGGTAGCAAATAGCGCAATATGGCTTGTAATACAACACTCCGATGCCAGCAGTATTGAACGCTATATATCTATAGTTCAAAGTGTTGCAGATAGGGGAGATATCTCGATAACAGAGCTAAAAACTATGGAAGATCGACTGCTTGTATACAACAAAAAGCCTCAACACTACGGCACACAAACAAAGCAGATTGAGCAGACTATTTTCTTCTATCCGATTGCAGATTTTAGTGGTGTTGACTCTCGTCGCGCAAGCATCGGTTTGGACTGTTTATCCGACTATATCGAGCAGCTGAAAAAGGTCACAGGTAAAGAGGTTATTTTAGATCCCGATATAACTTTTGAACGCCTCGATGAGCTGCAAAAGCAGAGTCAATCTTCAGTAATAACCATTACCGCCGATCAGGCTAAAAAGTTAGGGATAAAATTGTAGTAGATAGAGCCATTTGGGCTCATAATATCGGATTTACATAGAAGGAGGGGTTTATAACCCCTCTTTTTTTGGATGTTTATACTTTTTAAAGTATCTTTGTCGTTTGTTGAATAAAAAAGCAGAGAATAATGAAAGTAGCAATTATAGGTTACGGCAAAATGGGTCACGAGATTGAGAAGATTCTTGTGCAGCGTGGTCACACCGTAAGCCTTATTATAGACCAAGATAATATTGCCGATCTGAATGCCGAGCATCTTGCAGGTATTGATGTGGCAATCGAGTTTACAACCCCTCAGACAGCATACAGCAACATACGAACTTGTATTGAGGCTGGAGTTGCCATTGTCAGCGGTACAACAGGCTGGACAGAGCGTCTGCCTGAACTTCAGGAGCTGTGTCGACAGAAGGGTAGTGCAATGATCTACTCTTCAAACTACTCGTTAGGTGTGAATATCGCCTTCCGCATCAATCGTCGTCTTGCAGAGCTTATGAACGGCTGTAACAACTACGATGTGCGCATAGAGGAGATTCACCACACGCAGAAGAAGGATGCTCCGAGCGGTACCGCACTTACACTTGCGCAGGAGGCTATCGCTCGCCTTGACCGCAAGAGCAGCTGGAACTGCATCGAGCCTCAGAAGGGCGAGGTAAGTCAGGGTATAGCCGAGAGCATCGAGATTACATCGCTGCGCGAGGGTGCTGTTCCAGGCACACACACCGTAACTTACGAATCTGAGGATGACACTCTTGTACTCAAGCACACCCTGAAGAGCCGCAGCGCACTTGCTACGGGTGCAGTTATTGCAGCAGAGTTTATCTGCGGTAAGAGTGGCGTATTTACTATGGATGATCTATTTAAGGAGTAGCGATTATGAAATTCTGGAAAAATAAGTGGTTTAAGTTTTCGACTGTCTCTGTACTATACATATTGTTGTGCGTAGTTTGGACAGGTAATCTTTGGATGTTGTTAGGCCTGCCAATTATCTTCGACCTATACATCTCAAAGCTCTTCTACAAGTATGTTTGGCACTACAACGACCGCCTGCGCGAGCGTTCGCCACTCTATAACTCCATTTGGGGTTGGATTGACGCCATTCTTTGGGCTACTGCAGCCGCTACGCTGTTGCATCTATTTGTATTCCAGCTATATAAGGTACCAACATCGTCTATGGAGAAGACAATCCTTATTGGCGACTACATCTATGTGAGCAAGGTTGCATACGGCCCGCAGGTTCCTAATACACCTATCGCTATGCCGTTTGTATTCAACACTATGCCATTCTCGACTACCAAGAAGTCATACAGCCAGGCTATTCAGTGGGATTATCACCGCTTGAAGGGTCTGAGAAGCATCAAGCGTGGCGATGTTGTTGTATTTAACTACCCTGAGGGAGATACAGTACTGCTCCCTAAGCGTCTATATCCAGCTCCGGGCATTAGCTACTACGATGTTCTGCGCAACTATGAGCAGACATACGGCGCAGCAGATGGTCGCAAGCGTCTGCTTGAAGATTATGACATCACAACCCATCCTGTAGACAAGCGCGAGAACTACATCAAGCGTTGCGTGGCTATTCCTGGTGATACTCTTAAGATTGAGAACACAAAGTTGTTTATCAATGGCGTTGAGCAGCAGACAATTGAGGAGGGTCAGCACATATACTTTGTTCAGACCACATCTCCACTTACCGACTACGCGATGAAGAATATGGGCGTACGCGAGTGGGGTGGCAATGCCCCTTACTACTATCTGACTATGACCGAGCAGGTAGCTGAGCAGGTTAGCAAGATGGCTATAGTCACATCTGTTGAGCGATACAATAACCGCCAAAGCAGTAGCGACTTCTTCCCACACGACAGTAGATACAACTGGACTCAAGATAACTTCGGCAGCCTATGGATTCCAAAGAAGGGTGCTACAATTACCCTGACTGAGGATATACTGCCACTCTATCGTCGTATAATCGAGAAGTATGAAGGTCACTCGCTCAAGGTTATTGATGGTGTGATATATATTGACGATATTGCCAGCGACAGCTACACCTTTGCTATGGACTACTACTGGATGATGGGCGATAATCGCCACAACTCAGCTGACAGCCGCTTCTGGGGCTTTGTTCCTGAGGATCACATCGTGGGTAGAGCTGCATTTATCGCCTTCTCAAAGGGCGAGGATGGTATTCGCTGGAACCGTATGTTTAGAAAAATCAGATAAGAGAGTCGTGGCGGAGTTAAAAGATAGTTATCTAACCATTGCAGAACCTGCAGAGTGCGCTATGCGTGAGCGTAGTAGCAAGTTTCTGTCGTATGCCTATCCCGTAACAAACGAGGAGCAGATACGAGAGCACCTTGACGCCTTGCGCAAGGTGTACTACGATGCTACACACCACTGCTACGCTTGGCGACTTGGTACCAATGGCGAACACTTCCGAGCCAACGACGATGGCGAGCCTTCAGGTACTGCAGGAAAGCCTATACTCGGCCAACTGCTGTCGCACGATATTACCGACTGCCTGATTGTCGTTGTGCGCTACTTTGGTGGCACCAAGCTCGGCGTATCGGGACTCATTCAGGCTTATAAAGAGGCTGCGGCAGATGTTATTGCCGTGAGCAATGTAATCGAAAAGACCGTTGATACCGTCTTGCGTGTAGATTTCTCATATGTGGTAATGAACGACATTATGAAGATTATCAAGGAGCAGACTCCTCAAATCCGCGAGCAGATATTTGACAACCTATGCTCTATGACACTTGCTATCCGACAGAGCAAATCTGAGATGCTTATCGGTAAGCTGAGCAAGGTGAGCGGTGCAACTATCGAAATTTTAGAGAATGGACTATAAATCAATCTACATAAAGGGTGCTAAAGTTCACAACCTCAAGAATATAGAGGTTAGCATTCCACATAATGCGCTTGTTGTTGTCACAGGTCTGTCGGGCTCTGGAAAGAGTACGCTTGCCTTTGACACCATCTTTGCCGAGGGTCAGCGCAGATATGTGGAGTCGCTATCGTCATATGCCCGTCAATTCCTGGGTCGTATGACCAAGCCCGATGTAGATATTATCTCAGGAATCGCCCCCGCTGTAGCCATTGAGCAGAAGGTCAGCACCCGCAACCCTCGCTCGACCGTCGGTACTACTACAGAGATTTACGACTACCTACGACTACTATACTCTCGAATTGGTAAGATATATTCACCAATCTCGGGTATAGAGGTCAAGTGCTACAGCACTGATGATGTAGTTGAGTATATAACCGCTCTTGGAGATGATGAAAGGGTGATGATTGCCGTACCTTTCCGCCTAAAGGAGGGTCAAGGCATTATCGAGCGACTTGTTCAGCTCTTCTCTGACGGTATTTCGCGACTATATATCGACGGCAAGGTTACACTGCTTGAGGAGTTTATGCCAACCATAGACAAAAGCATCTCAACAGATGGTATATACATCATCGTCGACCGAATCAAGGTTGCTACAGATGATGATACGCTCAATCGTATGCGAGAGTCTGTATCTGGCGCATTTGGCTATGGTACAGATAGTTGCGTTATTATTCACAATGATAATCTTGTTGAGTTCTCAGCCTCTATGACCACCGACGGCATCGAGTTTGAGCATCCTACAGAGCATCTTTTCGGCTTTAACAATCCGCTTGGAGCCTGCCCCGTGTGCGAAGGCTTTGGTAAGGTTACGGGCATTGACGAGAATCTTGTTGTACCCGATAAGAGCCGAACAATATTTGACAATGCCATTGCTTGCTGGCGTGGAGAGTCTATGAGCCGTTTCCGCGATAAGCTGGTGCAAAATGCATACAAATTCGACTTCCCGATACACGAGCCATACTATATGCTCACCGAGGAGCAGCGTCGTCTGCTTTGGACCGGAAATGAGTACTTCGATGGTCTGAACTACTTCTTTGACTATCTCGAGCGTGAGAAGAAGAAGCACAAGACCCAATTCAGCATCCTCAAAGCAAAATATACGGGCAAGACAACCTGTACAGCCTGCAACGGTGCGCGTCTGCGCCCCGAGGCGTTATATGTAAAGGTTGCCGGTAAGAATATTGCCGAGTTGGCAGCTACCAATGTTGATAGTCTGATTAAGTTTTTCGGCTCGCTCACCCTCGATGAGCACGATACAATTACAGCTGAGCGCATTCTCAAAGAGATAACCTCCCGACTGCAGTATCTCTCTGATGTAGGTCTTGGCTATCTGACCCTTGACCGCCTCAGCTCTACACTTTCGGGCGGTGAGAGTCAGCGCATCAACCTCTCAACATCTCTTGGTAGCAACCTCACAGGCTCGCTGTACATTCTTGATGAGCCGAGTATCGGACTGCATCCGCGCGATACAAATAGACTCATAAAGGTGCTTAAACAACTGCGTGACTTGGGTAATACGGTTATTGTTGTCGAGCACGAGGAGGAGATTATCCGCGCTGCCGACTACATTATCGACATCGGCCCATATGCGGGTGAGAATGGTGGCGAGGTGGTCTTTAGTGGTAACTACAGCGACCTTTGCAGTGCCGACAAGAGCCTTACAGCCGACTATCTGTGTGGCAGACGAAGCATTGCCATACCTACAACTGCCCGACCATTCAACAACTACATCACCATAAACGGCGCAAGACAGAACAACCTCAAAAATATAGATGTCAAGATTCCGCTGGGCGTTATGACCTGTATTACAGGTGTCAGCGGCTCGGGCAAGAGTTCGCTTGTGCGAAGCATTCTATATCCGGCATTGCGTCGCGAGATTTTAGAGACGGGTGAGCATCCTGGCGACTTCGACTCGATTGATGGCGACTTGAAGTTGATAAAGAGCGTAGAGATGGTTGACCAGAATCCTATCGGTAAGTCATCACGCTCAAATCCAGCCACATATATCAAGGCCTATGACGAGATTCGTCGTCTATTTGCAGACCAGCCATATGCTCAAAAGACCAATATCCAGCCGAGCAATTTCTCGTTCAATATGGTTGGAGGTCGCTGCGAGCAATGTCAGGGCGAGGGTACCATTAAGATTGGTATGCAGTTTATGGCAGATGTAACACTTACCTGCGACGCCTGCAACGGAAGACGATTTAAGCAGGAGATTCTCGACATAAAGTATCGCGGCAAGGATATCTGCGACATTCTTGATATGAGCATCGACAAGGCCATAGAGTTCTTTGGTGAGGATAGCAAAAATAGCTATTGTAGTCGCATTGTCGAGCGACTCAGGCCGCTGCAGGATGTTGGTTTAGGATATATCAAGCTCGGTCAGTCGTCTTCAACACTCTCAGGCGGTGAGAGTCAGCGTATAAAGCTCGCCTCATTCCTTACTAAGGACAATGGTAGGGGAGGCGTCCTATTCATCTTTGACGAGCCGACTACAGGTCTGCACTTCCACGACATCAAGCGACTACTCACAGCCTTCGATGCCCTTGTAAACAATGGTCATACGGTGGTTGTAGTTGAGCATAATATGGATGTTATCAAGTGTGCCGACCACATTATAGACTTAGGCCCCGAGGCTGGTGATGATGGCGGCAGTGTAGTATTTGAGGGTACGCCGCAGGAGTTATTAAACTGTAAATCAAGCTATACGGGCCACTACTTAAAGCCCCATATGAAGTAATGAAAGAGGAATTTTACACATACACACTACCCAACGGAATAAAGGGAATACATCGCCGAGTAAAGAGTGGTGCTGCACGCTGTTCGCTGACCATTGGTGCTGGCAGCCGTGATGAGTTGCACACTGAGCACGGCATTGCCCACTTTGCCGAACACGGACTATTCAAGGGAACTACTCACCGCAAGGCATATCAGGTAAACTGCCGCCTTGAGAACTTGGGTGGCGAGCTTAACGCCTTCACCACCAAGGAGGATACAACAATCCACGCAACGGTACTAAAGAGCGACTTTAGCAAGGCCGCAGAGCTTATTTCCGATGTTGCCTTCAACTCAACATTTCCCGATAAGGAGCTCGACAAGGAGCGAGAGGTTATTATAGACGAGATTAACACCTACAAGGACTCGCCTATGGATATGATCTACGACACCTTTGAAGATATGATCTTTGACGGCTCCGAGCTGGGTCACAACATTCTGGGTACCAAGCGCGACCTTATGCGTCACAACAGCAAGACCCTGCACAACTTTAGGGCCCGCACATACACCACAGACCAGATGGTATTTGCCACTATTGGCGACATATCAAACAGCCGTATTGAGCAGATTGCAAACAGATATTTCGCTATCTATCCTGCCACAACCCGCAACTATACACGCACAGCACCTGCACAACATACACCATTTGAGCATAAGGTTACAAAGCATACACACCAGTGCCACTGCATTGTCGGCAATCGTGCCTATAGCATTACAGAGGATAAGCGACTGCCATTCTCGCTGTTAGTCAACATCTTAGGTGGCCCGACTGCCAACTCGCGCCTCAATGTAAGTGTACGAGAGCGCAATGGTTTGTCGTATAATATCGAGGCTAACTATGTACCATACTCAGACAGCGGTATGATTGCAATCTACTTCAGCTCTGACCACTGCAACTCTGACCATTGTCGCCAGATTATTGCCGAGGAGATTAATAAGTTGCAGACCGTGCGTCTGACATCGCGCCAGCTCTCTATGGCAAAGCGTCAGTATATCGCCCAGATGACCATCGCCACAGAGAACAATGAGGGTTATATGCTGGGTATAGGCCGCAGCCTGCTTGTTCACGGCGAGGTTGACACCCTGGAGCAGGCATACAAGAAGATTAACTCAATTACCGCCGACCAGATTTTAGAGGTGGCTAACGAAGTATTTACAAATAACTCAACACTTATATATCAATGAGTGCATTAGATCAATATATCGAAGAGCTATCATCTCCACAAGATGCTCTGTTACACGAACTTGAGCGTGAAACATACTTGCGCGTACTCAATCCACGAATGATTTCGGGACACGTTCAGGGCAAGCTGCTCGAGATGATTGTGCGTATGATTCGTCCGCAGAATATTCTCGAGATAGGCACCTTTACAGGCTACTCGGCACTCTCTATGGCTGCGGGTCTGCCTGAAGGTGGAGTTATCGACACCTGCGAGGTAGATGACGAGTTGGAGCTCTTTATCCTCGACTTTTTTGAGCGTTCGCATTATGCTGACCGCCTAAATCTGCATATCGGCTCTGCTCTTGAAACTATGACCAAGCTTAACAAGTGCTACGACCTTGTATTTATAGATGGCGACAAGCGCGAGTACTGCGCATACTACAACTCGTTGTTTGACAACGGACTTGTTAAGAGTGGAAGCTGGATACTTGCCGATAATATATTATGGTATGGCAAGGTTGTCGAGCCTGTAGCTAAGGGAGACAAGCAGACGCAGGGTATTATCGACTTCAATGCAGCGGTGCGTGCCGACAATAGAGTAGAGAGCGTTATTCTGCCGATTCGTGACGGTATAAACCTTATTCGTGTAAAATAACGGCTATACAATAGGGCTGTTGGATTGGCTTCGATGCTCAATAGTTGATAAATTGTTAAAAAAAAGTATAGCTACATTTGTCTATCTGCAAAAAGTGTAGTAACTTTACGCAGTTAAAAAGCATTTTACTACCTGAATTTTATTTATTTGAGATATGAAAAAAGTAGATGTTGTTCTCGGTCTTCAGTGGGGAGACGAGGGTAAAGGTAAGGTTGTCGATGTATTGACTCCAAACTATGATGTAATTGCTCGTTTTCAGGGTGGTCCTAACGCAGGTCACTCACTGCACTTTGGTGGCGACAAGTTCGTTCTGCACACCGTACCTTCTGGTATCTTCCGTGATGGCGCAATGAATATTATCGGTAACGGTGTTGTTATCGACCCTGTTATTCTTGCAGAGGAGATCGCTCAGATTGAGGCTACAGGTATCGATATGGTATCTCGTCTCAAGATTTCAAAGCGCGCACACCTCATCCTGCCTACTCACCGCACACTCGACGCTGCCTCAGAGGCTGCTAAGGGCAAGACCAAGATTGGCTCTACCCTCAAGGGTATCGGTCCTGCTTATATGGACAAGACCGGCCGTAATGGTCTTCGCGTAGGCGATATTCTTCTTCCAGACTTTATAGAGCGTTACCAGGCTCTGAAGGAGAAGCACTTCTTCCAGCTCCGCCAGTATGACTACGCATTCGATATCGAGGCATACGAGAAGGAGTGGTTTGCAGGCATTGAGTCTCTCAAGCGTTTCGAGTTTGTTGATAGCGAGATTCTTGTTAACAACTACATCAAGGAGGATACATCTATCCTTGCAGAGGGTGCTCAGGGTTCACTTCTCGACATCGAGTTTGGTACATATCCATTCGTAACCTCTTCAAATACCCTCTGCGCAGGTGTATGCACAGGTCTTGGTGTTGCTCCTACACGCATCGGTGAGGTTTACGGTATCTTCAAGGCATACTGCACCCGCGTAGGTAGCGGTCCATTCCCAACAGAGTTGTTCGACTCTACAGGTGAGACTCTCCGTCAGGTAGGTAACGAGTTTGGTGCTACTACAGGTCGTCCTCGTCGTTGCGGTTGGCTCGACTTGGTTGCTCTTAAGTATGCTGTTATGATGAACGGCGTTACTGCCCTTATTATGATGAAGTCTGATATCCTCAATGACTTTGATACTATCAAGGTTGCTGTTGGCTATGAGGTTAATGGTCAGAGCGTTGACTACTTCCCATACGAGGCTGACGAGAATATCGTTCCTGTATACCGCGAGTTCGCTGGTTGGAACTGCGATATCTGCAACATCCGCGAGTACGACCAGTTCCCACAGCAGTTCAAGGATTATGTGGCATTTATCGAGGAGCAGACAGGCGTACCTGTAAAGATTATCTCTGTAGGTCCAGACCGCGAGGAGACTATCGTTCGCTAATCTGCAATAAACATTATACAAATCCCGACGAAGTTCGTCGGGATTTTTTTGTTATATAAAAATATTTTCTTATTTTTGTATTGTTGCAATTCAAATAGCAACAGACATATTTTGATGAAAGTGTATTAGCTTTTATCCTTGATACGAAATCTGGAAAATTTCATTAGGACAAGGGGAGCAACACACTCGTCACTTCGTATTGTACAGTTTGGGATGCTTTTTGCCCTATACTCAATACGGGTGTGGGGTATTGTTTATTTGTCCTAAGGTATTCCAGAACCTCGTATCAGATAGACTAATCGGCTCCACACTTTCTATTTATATTAACCTAATCACGGAGCCGGATGGGATTACATATCTATTATGAAAAGACTATTCGTTAATTTAGCTCTTAGTGCATTTATCACTTGCACAGCAACTTCTTGTGCATCTATTTTCTGTGGTTCAAAGGCAAAAGTTACATTTGACTCAAACATAAAAGAGAATGTAACTCTTACAATCGACGGAATCAAACACAACGATGTAGTATTTCCTTACACAACAAAGGTTAAGCGCGGTTTTGAAGATACAATCGTTAAAGCCGAGGCTAAGGACTACAAAACAGAGACTATTGTTATTGATAAAACTTTCAACGCTGTATCAGTAATCAACCTATGCGATATTTTAGGTTGGGGAATTGATGCAGCTACTGGCGCAATCACCAAGCCCGCACAAAGCTATATTCAAATTGAGTTCAAGAAAGCTGAATAACATAAAAGAAGGTCAAATTGACCTTCTTTTATGTTATTATTTGCTGCCTGACCACAAGCCCAATCTCCATTTCTCACACTGCGTTTTATCGTCAGGGTTGACTCGACATTTATTCTATGCACGATTTTAGAATTATAATACGGTAGATACCACACCCAACAAAAATCCCAGAGATGGATAGTACTTATCATACAGCCATTGCTGGGATTTTTTTGTTAGCGGAAGTAGATATCCGCGTTATAATTCTAAAATTAGAGGTTGAGTTCGGCCTTGATTGCCTCAAACTTAGCATCCAATTCTGCCTGAACCTCGTCAAACTGCTCTACAGATGGGAGGACAGCCTTAACACCGAAGTAGAACTTGATCTTTGGCTCGGTACCTGATGGACGAACAGAGACTTTAGTACCATCAGCAGTAACCCACTGGAGTACATTGCTCTTATCCTCAATGCCCTCGATTGGAGACTTAACGCCTGATACTGTATCGAGAACCTCAAGTGTCTTATAGTCATAAACCTGAACAACAGGTGAACCGAGGATAGCCTTAGGAGGATTTGCGCGGAACTCGACCATCATATTCTGAATCTGCTCTGCGCCATCCTTACCCTTACGAACCACATTAACAAGGCTCTCACGGTAGAATCCGAACTTAACATAGAGATCCTGCAGCCACTCATAGAGGGTCATACCCTTAGTGTCACGGCACCAAGCAGCAGCCTCAGCAGCAAGTGAACAAGCAGAAACACCATCCTTATCGCGCACATAAGAGCCTGCGAGGTAGCCAAATGACTCCTCACCACCACCGATATAGGTGTGCTTACCCTCCTGCTCGCGGATAATCTTTGCAATATACTTAAAGCCTGTCAGACAGTTGTAGCACTTAACACCATAGTGTGCAGCCACAGCGTCAGGCATCATTGAGGTAACGATAGTCTTTACTACATAGTCACCCTCCTTGATAAGACCAAGCTCTGCCCAGCGAGTGAGCTGGTAGCACATAATAAGCACCAAAGTCTGATTACCATTAAGCAGCACATAGTCGCCCTTACCTGTACGCAGAGCCACACCAAGGCGGTCTGAGTCTGGGTCTGTAGCAAGTACGAGGTCTGCATTCTCTGCCTGAGCAAGGTCGATAGCCATCTGCATAGTCTTACGCTCCTCAGGGTTTGGAGAGGCAACGGTAGGGAAGTTACCATCAAGAACACACTGCTCCTTTACGGTAATAACATTCTTAAAGCCGAAGTTTGCAAGTGACGCAGGAACCAAGTTTACACCGGCACCGTGAAGTGGAGTGTAAACAATCTTCATATCCGCATTGTTTGCCACGCACTCAGGAGAGAGTGAGAGAGCCTTGATAGCTGCAAGGTAGAGCTTATCAAACTCCTCACCGAGAATGGTGATATTCTCAGGGTTGCCACCTGTAAGCACCTGGCTAACCTCGGTAATCTTCTCTACCTCTTTAATAATATTAACATCGTGCGGAGAAGTTACCTGCGAGCCATCAGCCCAATAAGCCTTGTAGCCGTTGTACTCCTTAGGGTTGTGAGATGCTGTAACCATAACACCACTCTGGCAGTTAAGCTCGCGAATAGCAAAGCTAAGCTCCGGAGTAGGGCGGAGAGCATCAAAGAGGAACACCTTAAAGCCGTTTGCTGCAAAAATATCAGCCACGCGCTCTGCAAATGTGCGAGAGTTGTTTCTCGAGTCGTGAGCCACAGCTACACGAATCTCCTCACCAGGGAAGTTGATTTTCAGATAGTTAGCAAGACCCTGAGTAGCAAAGCCTACGGTATAGTTGTTCATACGGTTTGTACCAACACCCATAATACCGCGAAGACCTCCGGTACCGAACTCCAAGTCCTTGTAGAAACTCTCAACAAGCTCGTTAGGGTCGTTCTCCATAAGATTACGCACCTGAGCCTTTGTAGCCTCATCATAATCACCGTCAAGCCACACCTGTGCCTTTGACTTAACTAATTGTTCTAAATTGCTCATCTTAGATTTTTTTATAGTTTAGTTTTAATATAGGTTTTACTTATAAAGAAATTATGTAGTGTATTTAATTTCCCATAATGCAAATATAGTGATTTTTTTTCTATTATTCATTATCAGGCAGTTAAATTTCGCACCATTTTTTTGTCTTGTTTCGCTATAACATAAAAAAACAAATAAACAATAGGGTATAGGTTTTTTTTAATATAAATTTATTCACAACTTTGCATTGTCAAAATGACGCCCAAACAACACAGCGGCCAGTTGACACTTAACCCATTTATATAATAAACTGATTACCAACAAGATATGCTCTCAACCTCTGTTGCATACAAGGACGCTTGGCAAAACTGCCTGAGTCAAATACAGGCACAAACCTCTGCCGAGGAGTTTGCCAAATGGTTTCTGCCTATCGTTCCGCTCGAGTTCGATGGGTCGAAACTCAGACTGCGCGTTCCGAGCAAGTCGTTTGTTGACATTATTGAGAGTCAGTATATAAATGTACTTCGTCCGCTGATTGCCGAGACTTTCGGCTATCAGACCCGTCTGTGCTATGCAGTGCCAAAGAACGAGCAGCAGCCAATACAGTCGGCAACTAACACCTCTACACAGAGCGTACCGACCCGCATTAACCCTGCAAATATACAAAATCCTGGTCTAATTATACCAGGTCTTGTTCAAAAAAGCACACCTCGTTTTGATCCACAGCTCAACCACAGCTACACCTTCGAAAATTTCATCGAGGGAGAGTGCAACCGCCTTGTTCGCTCTGCAAGTATGGCCGTAGCGGTAAATCCAGGCAACAGCACCCCGTTCAACCCATTATATATATATGGTGACTCGGGCTTGGGTAAGACCCACGTAGCACAGGCTATCGGTAACGAGATTAGTATGCGTCACCCTGAGCTTCAGGTGCTCTATGTAGCAATGAGCAAGTTCCAGTCTCAGTTCCAAGCAGCGACTATCGAGAAGAATATCCCTAACTTCATCCACTTCTATCAGGGTGTAGATGTGCTTATTCTTGATGATATTCAGGAGCTTTCAGGCAAGCCGGGCACTCAGAATGCATTTTTTAACATCTTCAACCACCTGCAGATGTCAGGCAAGCAGCTGGTACTTATCTCTGATAAGCCACCTGTAGAGCTTAAGGATATTGAGGAGCGACTGCTTACTCGTTTCAAGTGGGGTCTATCTGCTCAGATTCATATTCCTGACTATCCGACAAAGATCAAGATTATCAAGGCTAAGGCTGCACGCTTGGGTGCAGAGATTCCTACCGATGTTATCAACTACCTTGCCAACAATATCTCGGCAAACATCCGCGAGATTGAGGGAGCTATATCATCACTTGTTGCCAATACATCATTTATGGGCAAGAAGATTACAATCTCACTCGCAAAGGATATCTTGAAGGGCTACATCTCGCTCTATCAGAAGGAGATAACATTAGACCATATCATCGACACCATCTGTGAGCAGATGGGCGTAGATAAGGAGCGACTCCTCTCATCTGAGCGCACACGCGAGGTTGCTATGGCGCGCCAGATTGCGATGTACTTGGCAAAACAGCTTACAAAGATACCTTTGACAGCTATCGGACTTGCAATGGGCGGACGTAACCACGCAACAGTGCTACACTCATGCAAGACCATAACAAACCTTATGGAGACCGACCAAGCATTCAGATTACAGGTCGAGGATCTTGAAAAAATTGTATCGGCATAGGAATATGCCGATTTTTTTGTATCTTTGCCTATATGGATCAGCCAAAGATTGAGAGACTATTGCGTCTAATGAAGATGCTTACTGCGAATGTCGAGTACTCGGTAGATGATATTGCCGACAGACTCGATATGTCTCGCAGAACCATCTATCGCTATATAGACACCTTTCGCGATGCTGGCTTTGTGATTAAAAAGAGTGGCAACTGCATCCGTCTTGACAAGGAGTCTCCACACTTTAAAGACATTTCACAGCTTGTTCACTTCACTGAGGAGGAGGCTGTTATACTGCGCCGTGCCATTGAGAGCATCGACGACACAAACCTACTCAAGCAAAATCTCAAGCGCAAGCTCTACTCGGTCTACGACAGCAGAACTCTTGCCGACACCATTGTTAAGGGACAAAACTCAAGCAATGTTCACACCCTCATCGAGGCTATGGAGGAGCAGCGACAGGTCATTCTGCACGACTATCAATCCTCGCACTCAATACGCAACCGTATAGTCGAGCCTTTTGCATTTACTACAAACTATGTCAATGTATGGTGCTACGACACAGAGGACAACCGCTGCAAAATCTTCAAAACAGCCCGCATCGGCAGGGTAGAGATTACCACAACGCAGTGGCAGCATAGCGACAATCATCAGGAGGGCTTTATCGACATCTTCAGAATGATTGCCCAGCCTGATGCTGCACTTATCCCCGTCACTCTACGTTTAGGACTACTATCATACAACCTGCTTATGGAGGAATATCCACTCGCTGAAAAGTATATCGAACAGATAGATTCCAGCCATTGGCAACTCACAACCAAGGTATCAAATATGCAGGGTGTTGGCCGATTTGTCATAGGTCTTCTCGACGATATTGAGATTATCGAATCTCCTGAGCTTAAGCAATATATAACAAATTACATAAACAAATACTTAAAATGAAATTTCTACCAATTTTACTCTCACTAATGCTCGCCATTTCTTGCGGCGAGTTTGGCGAAGACAGAGCAGACAACAGCGTCACTACACCCGATACCGAACAACCAGAAGGCGGTAACAACAATGGTGACAACGGTGACAACGGTGACAACGGCGACAATGGTGACAATGGTGACAACAATGACAATGGCACCCAAACACCACCTACAGAGTGGGGCGATGAGCGCAACTATGTATTCGATCTGAACCATGTTCCCGAGGTGCGTATGACTATATCTCTCGACGAGTGGAACCGTCTACTTGCCGAGTACGACAGAAACAACCACACCAAGGAGTACTTCCACTGCGATGTCAAGGTTAAATTAAAGGGTGAGGAGTATAGCGTTACCGATGCAGGTGTACGCCTCAAGGGTAACACATCGCGTCGTCGACCTGAGAATAGCAATGGCAACCATATAAAGGACAATGCCGATTGGCAGCACTGCCACTTCCAGTTCAACTTCCGCAAGTACAACAAGGACGAGGAGTATACCGTTCGTGGCGTGCGTAAGATGTACTTAAAGTGGTTCAAGGATGATCCCGCTTACTGTCGCGAGATTTTCTGCTACGACCTCTTCCGTCGTTTTGGCGTATGGACAGCCATCAAAAACTGCTACTGCCGCCTTTGGATACATGTCGAGGGCGATAAGGAGCCGGCATACTTTGGTGTTTATGAGATGAACGAGACCATCGACGACACCTTCCTCAAGATGCGTAAAGAGCAGTTCGGCAACCACAAAGGAAACCTTTGGAAGTGTAACTATGGCGCATCTCTCAACTATGACCGCGATAAAAATGCAAGTATGGGCGAGAGTGATAGCAACTCAGACCCTACATACGAGGTCGAGGAGATAAACAGCGATTTAGAGGGCGCAAAGGCTCAGCTCCGCCACTTTATGAAGCAGTTGCGCGACCTGAAGGGCCAGCAGCTTCACGATTGGCTCGGCGAGGCTATTGATATCAATCTATTCCTGCGCACATACGCGGTTAATGTAGCTGTAGGTATGTGGGATGACTATTGGAACAATACCAACAACTTCTACATCTACTTTAACTCTACAGATACCGAGAAGTACAAGTTCTACTTCATCCCTTACGACTACGACAACTCATTGGGCACAAGCCATAACTGCGGTGTTCAGAACGATTCTGGCCGTCATAACCCTCTAAATTGGGGCGATGGCAACACATCTCCGCTGATTGCAAAAATTCTGCAATTTGATGACTATCGCAAGATATATGTCGACGCTCTCAATGAGCTTTGCTCAAGTACCGGTGAGTTCTACTATACCAAGGCTGGTGCGCGTATAAAGGCTTGGCACGCAATGATTAACGGTTTTGTAGATAACGACACCGACGAGGATACAAAGATTAAAGATCGCCCTGCAAGCTGGGGTAATCACTCTGAGTATCGCCTATGGGAAAGCACTGATAGTAACACCAATTATTTCCGCGTTAAGGCTTCATCAATCCCGAAGAAATAATATTCAAAAAATTATCATTTATTTGCATATATAAAATTAATTATATATATTTGTAATACGTTTAACCCACTAAAACTTTAATATTATGGAAAAATCTCCTAAAAATTGGATCGTAACCCTTTTGCTTTGTTGGTTCCTCGGCGTTTATGGCGCACACCGTTTCTACGCTGGCAAGATTGGCTCAGGTGTACTTCAGCTCCTTACTCTCGGTGGCTTGGGTATCTGGACTCTGATTGACCTTATTATGATTATTGTTGGTAGTTTCAATGACAACGACGGTCTTCCAATCAAGAACTAATCAATAATTAAATAAAAAATATACAAATTATTTGCACATATAAAATTAATTATATATATTTGCAATACATTTATTAACCACTTAAAACTTTAATATTATGGAAAAATCTCCTAAAAGCTGGATCGTAACTCTTCTTTTGTGCTGGTTCCTTGGTTACTTAGGTATCCACCGCTTCTACACTGGCAAGACAGGCACTGGTATCCTTATGCTCCTCACTGGTGGTGTATTCGGTATCATGTGGTGCATCGACTTCTGGATGATCGTATTTGGTGCTTACAAGGACGCTCAGGGCCTTCCAGTTAAGCATTAATCAAAAGATTTACAATATTAAGCAGGGATTTTTCCCTGCTTTTTTTTGTTTATACCACTACACTTTGTGCAATTTTTAAAAAAGTTGCACATTTTTTTTACATCTATTTTTGCTGTGTCACAAGTTGACACAAAACTACAATAATTTTGTACTCGTAAACAAGAAGTAAAATATAACACGCCACGATTATGGGTTTGATTATTATCCTCGGTCTACTACTAAATGTTGTCGAATTCGTCTTAGGATTCAGCAATTCACTCTTTGGTGAGAAATAATTTACGAGTATTAACAATAAAAACACTATTTACTATGGGAATGAGTTATCACATCAAGTGTAAGCACTGCGGAACAAGATTTATGCACATCGCAGACGATGATTTCGGAGTTATCCGCGCCTGTGTAGGATGCGAGTGTAGCATAGAAACTGAGGCCCCTATTTTCTGTCCTGGCTGCAGAACAAAAATAAATACCACTCCAGAGGAGTTAGATGAGCAGACAGAGAGTCTGATGACT
Source organism: Alistipes sp. (assembly GCA_045654345.1). Taxonomy (GTDB): domain Bacteria; phylum Bacteroidota; class Bacteroidia; order Bacteroidales; family Rikenellaceae; genus Alistipes. The sequence continues at coordinate 106,947 of JAZOND010000025.1, forward strand.
TGGTAAATTCAAAAGAAATTATTAACTTTGAGTGCAAAATGTTATTTGTAATATTTTTCGGCGCGATGCTACTACTTTCGTTAGCAACGCAAGAGTTGGAATTGAATAATTAATAAAATAGATTAGATTATGGCAGAAGTGAATCCAGAGAAACTAAAGGTATTAAAGGCCGTAATGGACAAGATCGAGAAGGATTTCGGCAAGGGCTCCATTATGCGTATGAGTAGCAATCAGGTGGCTGATATTGCAGTCATCCCATCAGGCTCTATCACACTCGATGTAGCCCTCGGCGTAGGCGGTTATCCTAAGGGTCGAGTTATCGAGATTTTCGGTCCTGAGTCATCAGGTAAGACTACACTCGCCATCCACGCCATCGCAGAGGCGCAGAAGCAGGGCGGCATTGCAGCATTTATCGACGCTGAGCACGCTTTCGATAGCTACTATGCACAGAAGTTGGGCGTAGATGTCGAGAACCTGCTTATCTCACAACCAGACAATGGCGAGCAGGCACTCGAGATTGCCGACTCTTTGATCCGTTCAAGTGCTATCGACATTATCGTCATCGACTCTGTGGCTGCACTTACTCCAAAGGCCGAGATCGAGGGCGAGATGGGCGACTCAAAGATGGGTCTGCAGGCACGCCTTATGTCTCAGGCACTACGTAAGCTTACCGCAAGCATCTCAAAAACCAAGACCGTCTGCATCTTCATCAACCAGCTGCGCGACAAGATTGGCGTTGTATACGGTAATCCTGAGACCACAACAGGTGGTAACGCCCTTAAGTTCTATGCCAGCGTACGAATCGACATCCGTCGCACATCAGTAATCAAGGATGGTGAGGAGCAGCTCGGCGCACGCGCACGCGTGAAGGTTGTCAAGAATAAGGTAGCCCCTCCATTCAAGAAGGCAGAGTTCGACATTATGTTTGGCGAGGGAATCTCAAAACTTGGCGAGATTATTGACCTTGCAGTAGACTACGGCATCGTTAAGAAGGCCGGCTCTTGGTTCTCATATGGCGACACAAAGATTGGTCAGGGTAGAGACGCTGTTAAGGAGTTCCTTACTACCAATACCGAGATTTGCGATGAGGTAGAGGCTAAGGTCCGCGAGGCAATGATGGCCAACTAATATAAAGTTTTACTTTAAATCAAATGTACTATAGCAAAGAGGATGAAATAGTTATTGATGAAGCATGGCAAGACCTAAAGCAATCCTGCAATAAGATTTGCAAAGGCGAAGACGACCACAATCTCATCAATCGTGCATTCTTCCTCGCAAAGGAGGCACACCAGGGGGTAAGGCGCCGTTCAGGAGAACCTTACCTCCTGCATCCTATTGCTGTAGCAAAAATAGTCATAGAAGAGATTGGGCTCGGTGTCAAATCTGTAGTCGCAGCACTACTACACGATGTTGTCGAAGACACCGAGTACACAGTCGAGGATATTGAGCGCATTTTCGGTCAGAAAATAGCCTCTATGGTCGACGGATTGACAAAAATGTCGGGCGTTTTTAATGCCGATACCTCCGAGCAGGCCGAGTATTTCCGCAAGGTACTACTCACACTATCGCACGATGTGCGAGTTATCCTTATTAAGATAGCAGATCGACTGCACAATATGCGCACCCTCGGCTATATGCCTAAGGATAAGCAGATTAAGATCACAGGCGAGACAATACATCTCTTTGCACCACTTGCATATAGACTCGGCCTATTCCCAATCAAGAGCGAGTTAGAAGATCTCTGTATGAAGTACCGCTTCCCGAATGAGTATGCAGAAATACAACGAAAAATCGAGGAAACAGAACCAGAGAGACAGCTGTATATCAACAAGTTCTGCGCACCAATTCACGCAATACTTCAACAGAACAAAATCGACTATGAAATATCAGGTAGAGTAAAGAGTGTTTACTCAATCTGGTCAAAGATGCAACGCAAGCAGATACCTTTCGAGGAGATTTACGATCTGTTCGCTATTCGCATTGTATTCAAGCCACTGCCATTCCCATCCGAAAAGACCCAGTGTTGGCAGATATACTCCTCAATTACAGATATTTACGCACCAAAACCAGATCGTTTACGCGATTGGATTAGTATGCCAAAGGCCAATGGCTACGAGGCACTACACTCCACAGTTATGGGCAATGATGGTATCTGGGTAGAGGTTCAGATTCGTACGCAGCGTATGGAGGAGATTGCCGATCACGGATTTGCAGCACACTGGAAGTACAAGCACTCATCGCAAAGCGAGGATGCGTTCGACAACTGGTTAGGCAAGATTCGAGACGCCTTAAGCGGCTCAACAGAGAACGCAGTTGAGTTCTTGGATAACTTTAAGTTGTCGCTGTATACATCTGAAATTACGGTATTTACACCCAAAGGAGAGCAGCGAAAATTACCATTCGGAGCCACTGCTTTGGACTTCGCATACGACATCCATACAAATATCGGAAACAAGGCCATAGGCGCAAAAATCAACCACAAGATTGAGCCGGTCACCCGACAGATAAACTCTGGCGACCAGATAGAGATTATCACTACCGACAACGCCTCTCCAAAGCCAGAATGGATTGATATTGTAGTAACCACGAAGGCCAAGCAGGCGATTGCAAACTACCTCAAACGTGAAAAAGAGGACAATATCAGCCACGGATTGGCCTTATTCGAGGAAAAACTTGCACAATTCAACATCACCCCAAGCGGCAGCGTATTACATAAGGTAATGCAAGCATACGGCTGCAAGTACAAAGATGAGCTTTACAGCAAAATCGGCGCAGGAATCATCTCGCTCAACAATATCGATAAGATTATCAAGTCAAGTTCTGCGAGTAAAATATTGAAATTCTGGAAGTTATGGCGTGAGCCAAAACAGAAAGAGGGTAGTGATAGCAATCAGCAAACTATAAACATCACACCCGAAGACGACAAGTTCACCATCGCAAGTTGCTGCAACCCACTCCCTGGAGACAGCGTTGTAGGTTTCAAAGACCCAACAAATGGGCGAATAATCGTCCATAAATCGACCTGCAACGAGTTAAATCGCCTTGCAGCACTGTTTGGCAAGAATATCATCAAGGATCAGATTCACTGGTCTCAGCACAAGGCGGTTTCATACCTCTCGACCATTGAGTTCAGGGGCATAGACCGTATGGGACTGCTTTTAGAGATATCTCGCATTGTATCAGAGGATTTCAGCATCAACATTCGCGAGGTGTCAATTCGCAGCCATGATGGCATTTTTGAGGGCAATTTGAGCCTTTATGTACAGGACGCAGACTCACTAAATGCCATTATTGATAAATTTAGACATATAAAAGGTATTGAAAGTGTTAAACGCAGCTTAGAACACAAAGAGTAAACTATGGGAACAATAATAAATATACTCCTGGTTATTTGCGCGTGCATTGTTGCCGCATTACTAAAACAAAACAACAGACAAAAAGCTGCACAACAACCTATGCAGCCGATAGATACAAATACCACTTCAAGTATTGATTTAAGTGGTAAGAAACCTATTTCTCTCACACAGCTTACCCAAAAGCAGCCATCGAGCAGTAGCATCACTACAGCTACCGATACAGGGCAGCAGAGAGTAAACACCTCGACTGACAGTACAAATACCCCTAAAACAGCCGTAAATAGCCCTAAAATCTCACGAAAGTCTACCACCGAGGATGAGTTTGACTTGCGGAAAGCGGTTATTTATTCAGAGATTTTGACACCAAAATTCAAAGATGAAGATTTTTAACCTAATATAAACTAAATTATGGCTACAATATTCTCAAAAATCATCGCAGGGGAGATCCCTTGCTACAAAGTGGCAGAAAACGACCACTATTTTGCCTTTTTAGACATCAACCCATTGGCAAAAGGGCATACATTGGTAGTTCCTAAGTGCGAAACCGACTATATTTTTGACCTCGATGACCAGACCTTAGCCGGTATGACCCTCTTTGCTAAAGAAATTGCAGCAAAATTGAAGGATTTTAGCGGCTGTAAGAAGGTTGCAATGGTAGTTTTAGGCCTCGAAGTACCTCACGCACACATCCACCTGATTCCTATGAATACTGAATGCGATGTCGATTTCCGCAAAGAGAAGCTCAAACTTACTCCAGAAGAGTTTGCAAATATTGCTACCGAACTAAACAAGTAGGGTAGTTATTAACAATTTATAAAGTCCTTATATTCAACGATATAGGGACTTTTTTATATGTTATTAACATACCTAATTTAACATAATGTAAAGCGTAGTCCAAAAACTGACACAATTAGCAGGGTAGATAGTGGGAAATATTGCCAAATTGAGCAAAAATCGCACATTTCTCTACTATTGATAACATTTGTAAACAATAAAATCCTTGAAACAATTTACATCTGTAACTATTTAAACCATTTTACAACTGTTAATAAGTCTATATCTAATAACTTTTGTAATATTTTATACCTGCAAAAAGTTATCAATATTTCTCGCATAATATAACAGTTCAAGGATTGTATTATGATATATAATGTGCAATATATCAGCTATTTATGCTGATTATCTACTAAATAATGTAACTAAATAGGGTATTATTGCCTCTTTGGACCCACATTGTTCAAATATACTAATAAACCAATAGTAATATATAGATTACCAAGTGATTAGGTGCTCTATGTATAGTTATACTTGATATGAATACATTGACATAATTTAACATTTTACAATTTGTATACATTTGTAAACATTGTTAATAACTATTTTGTAATAACATTTTGCACGATTTAGTTGTTATTTTTGTAAATTTTGTTTACCTTTGTAAAAATTGTCAAAATGAAGGAAAAATTAGAGTATTTGATGAATCACACCGGTTTACGAGTAGGTGAAATCGCCGATAAACTCGGAGTGAAGACACCTGTTATTTCGCACCTGCTCAAAGGTCGAAACAAACCAAACTTTATACTAACCGGAAAGATCATTGCAACCTTCACTGAGTTCTCCCCTCTTTGGTGGCTTGGGTTGTCTGATGATCCGTTTGCGCACAACACAAATTCCTCGACTCCGAAAAAGATCTCTACCCCGGAGCCGGCATCTGAGGTTGCGTCGTCAAGTTCACTTCAGACTTCAGACACTCCGACGCTCTTCGACTCGATCGAGTCACTGAGCCCTCAATCTGCTACTCGCCCAAGATCTGACATTGAGCGTGTGATTATTTTCTACAAGGACAACAGCTTCGAGTCGTTCACTCCGAAAAAGTAGCACAGATCTTTTCCTTCATTGTTTATTAATACTCTCAGAATCTAAAATTGCCGATCATTTTATCGGCAATTTCCTTTTATGCGATTCTCAAAGAGTTAAAATTGCCAACACAATATAAGTAACTATTTAATTATCAAATAATTACACGCTTAAAACGGCAAAAACTCACTACAAACACCACTACTACATCCAAGAGAGCGATGTCAATAAATGATGCAATATTTACGTTATGTTAAATTAATACAAAAACATAATCAATAGGGGTGTTATAGTAGGATTATTCGCAGTGTGTGGCTTGCTTTCGGGAATTTTAACTATCTTTGTCAAAACTATGCGTATGAGAAAGATTTTTTACCTATTTATATATATAGCCGTCGTTGCAATGTCTGTCAGCTGCGGCAATAGCAAGAATGATGAACTTAATGTTATCTATGTATCAATAGCCCCACTAAAGCCGATTATTGAAGGTATTGTCGGAGATGATTTTATTGTCAAAGTGCTTGTTCCGCAAGGAGCCTCACCCGAAACATTCGAGCCGACACCTAAGCAGTTTATTGCTCTAAATGAGTCGGTTATGATATTTAGCATCAGCCTTCTTGACTTTGAGAAGGCGTTGCTTGAGAGGGTTTATGACCAGAGTAAAATCGTAAATCTCAGCACAGGCGTAGTTACTATTGCCGGTAGCTGTTCGCACACGCATCACGGTAAGCACTGCCACCACGGCATTGATCCTCATATATGGTGTTCTCCAAAGTCTCTAAACATTATGGCAGACAACGCCTACAGCGCCATTGTTGCCAATATGCCTGACAAGGATTACTCTGCAAACTACAGCGTTCTTACTCAGAAGATTACAGCACTTGACCATCAGGTGCAACAGCTGTGTAACAACGCATCGCTCCCCTACTTTATAATCTACCACCCTGCGCTAACATACCTTGCTCGCGACTATGGTCTTGAGCAGGTTGTAATAGAGAAGGATGGCAAGGAGCCGAGTGTCAAGCAAGTGGCTGAGATCATCAATCGTGCGCGCACAAGTGGCATCAAGAGAATATTCTACCAGAGCGAGTTTCCGCAATCAAGTGTTGCTATTTTTGCTGATGATATCGGTGCTGATGCAGTGGAAATCAACCCTTTAGCTGAGGATATCTTTACAAATATTCCAACAATGGTAACCCTTATAACTGAGTAATATGGAGACAATTGTAACCCTAAAGGGTGTCTCTGTGAGCTACGACAACTATGTGGCTATAGAGGATACCAATCTGGAGATATACGCCGACGACTTTATCGGTATCATCGGTCCTAATGGCGGTGGTAAGACTACGCTGATAAAGGCTATCTTAGGCAGTGTTCCATATCGTGGAGAGATAACCCTTGCCCCGTCGCTCTACCATAACTCCGAGCGACTTATCGGCTATATGCCACAAATATCGTCATTCGACAAGTCGTTCCCAATTTCGGTTGTCGAGGTAGTTATGTCGGGTCTGCAAGGCGAGAAGGGATTCTGGAAGAGATACACCCGTGCTGACCGCGAACGAGCTATGCAACTACTTGATACTGCGGGTATTGCGAACATCGCCAATAAGCAGATTGGCGAGATATCTGGCGGACAGATGCAGCGCACAATGCTCTGCCGAGCAATCATTATGAACCCCAAGCTGCTAATTCTCGACGAGCCGACAAACTTCGTGGACAACCGCTTTGAGAACGAGCTCTACACCCTACTGCAGCAGCTAAATAAGCATATGGCTATCGTTATGGTCTCGCACGATGTGGGAACTATCACCAGCACAGTCAAGAGCATCGTCTGCGTCAACCGCACCGTACACCGCCACGACTCAAACATAATAACGCAAGAGCAGCTCGATAATTACCACTGCCCTATCCAGATTGTCAGCCACGGCGATATAGCCCACACCGTTCTCGCCCACCACAGCGGCGACGGCTGCAAGTGTGGTCATCATAAATAGAGGCGTTGCAAATGCAACGCCTCTGTTGTTAAATATATTTTCAAATCTACTTCGATGTATATGGGCCGTGGATGGACTTGACCTTATAGTCAAAGCTACTATCGTCAAGCACATAGACATTAAAGTACTCACCACCAGGCAGTACGCGCAGAGCAATGTGTCCCGAGTGTCCTGCTACCTTTGAGACTGCCACAGGATTTGCCTCCGAAATAGCTGGATGGATATTTGTCGAGAAAAATCCTTCAACATATGGCAAGACATACTCCAGCAAATCAGGATTAGGCTTGACTGATGAAAATCCATGGTTGAGTGCTACTGTTGGATCAAAGTTAAACGCTTTCATCTTTGAGCCCCAACCATTTGAGGCGTGGTGGTGATGACACTTAAAGGCCTCAAGCTTGCCATTACCAATAAAGTCGCGGAAGTAGTAGGCAACCAAATTCTGCGGACTACTTGCAAGGTCACCGCAAGCGATATAATCAAACTTGCCGTATGTTATATGGAAGCCGCACGAGCAGATATTGCCCGCGCCTGTTGGCTTTGAACCGAGGAGGGTGGCATTACCATTATCGTCCTTGCCCCATACAAAGCCATTGGCACATATGTTAAAGATTCTAAATCTGTCACCATACTTGCTTGGATTTTTAAGCATAACCATCTGCTCCTTACCAGGGGTAAAACGCTCGGCTGTAAACTTGCCATTTCCTACACCCCAAGTAACAAAGGTTGCCCAATCTTGCGAGAGTTGGCCCTCGATTGGCGGAGTTGTATCGTCCTCTGTATAAGCAGGATATGCGCGGTCAAGTATATGATTATAAGGCACATAGTCATATAGAGCCATAAGTCCCGACTTGCGATATCCCGCCTCGGCAGTACCATAAACACTATCCAGTCCACCGATGTGATCAATATGAAAGTGCGACGGTGCGCAATAGTCTATAACCTTCTGCTCTGATGGGATAAAGTGCTTCAGATAGTAGGCGTACACCCTATGTGCAGGTACATTTTTCGGAGTAGCAAGAATATTATTCTGCACCTCACCTGCATCTACAAGCATAGTTGTGCCGTCGGGCATAATATAGAAACAGCACTCACCACGACCTGTGTTAATCAGATGTATATCAAGGTTTCCCTCGCTCCAGTCAGGGAGGGTCTTACCCACCTCAGCCTTGACTATTGAAGGGATAGTGTACTGCCCCTTATTGCACGCAATGGTTAGCAGAGCAATAATCGGCAGAATATATAGACATCTTCTCATAATCAACTACTTAGAGAGATATGGACCGTTAATAAACTTTATCTTGTACTCAAAGTTGCTATCATCGAGCATATATACATAGAAGCTATCGCCACCAGGAGCCACTCGCAGAACAATATGTCCATTATAGGCTGTGATTCTATCTATAAGAGCCTTATTTGCCTTCTCTGTCTCTGGGTGAATATTGGTTACAAAAACACCCTCTGCAAAACCGAGAACATCTGTAAGTTTCGCAATATCAGGCTTATTGGCAGCAAAGCAGTGGTTGAGCACAACACGCGGATTGAAGTTGTACTTCTTCATATGTGAACCCCACGAATTAGGTGCCAGATGGTGGTTACTCTTAAATGCCTCGAGGTTTCCACTACCAATAAAGTCACGGAAGTAGTGTGCCATAAGATTCTGTGCACTACTTGTCAGATCGCCACAAGCCATATAGTCAAACTTGCCGTATGTAATATGGAAGCCACACGATGCCGGATTACCTCCCGTTGTAGCCTTTTTTCCCTTCAGCGTACCATTGCCCAGCTTATCCTTGCCCCACACAAAACCATTTGCGCAGATATTGAAAACAGAGAAATTCTTATACTTATCAGCATCATTTACAAGCACAATCTGCTCCTTACCAGGGGTAAAACGGGCAGCTGTAAACTTACCATTCTCAACACCCCAAGTGACAAATTTCGCCCAATCTTGCGAGAGTTGACCCTCGATTGGAGGTGTTACATCATCCTCTGTATATGTAGGATATGCCTGGTCAAGTATATGATTATAAGGCACATAGTCATACAGTGCAGTAAGTCCTGCCTTACGATAGCCTGCCTCGGCAGTACCTACAACCATATCTATACCACCGATATGATCTGTATGTAGGTGCGATGGTGCGCAGTAGTCTATAGCCTTCTTGCCCTTCGGCAGGAAGTGGCTTATATACTTTGCATAGGTAATGTGCGGAAGTGTCTGCTCATCCGGACGCTGAGCTACGATATTCTTACTATTTGCAAGTTCACCCGCATCTACCAGCAGAGTGGTTCCGTCCGGCATAATATAGAATGTACACTCGCCACGACCTGTATTTATAAAGTGAATATCAAGATAACCTTGACGCCACGCAGGCAGAGTCTCGCCAACACAAGTATTGCTCAGACTCTTACTATTACTACCACACGAGGTAGTGAGCAGCGCAAAAACCAAAATAAAAAGCAGAATCTTCTTCATAGTTCAAATATTAATAAAAACAAAGTTATAAAAAAAACATAAAAAAAAGCAAATCCTATTGGATTTGCCTTTAAAAGTAGAGTAAAACTGAGATTATACACAGCCCTGCGCCATCATAGCCTCGGCAACCTTCATAAAGCCACCGATATTTGCGCCCTTAACATAGTTGATATATCCATCCTCCTCTTTGCCGTACTTGGTACATACCTCGTGGATGTTCTGCATAATAGAGTGCAGCTTCTCATCAACCTCCTCGGCAGTCCACTTGATACGCATAGAGTTCTGCGACATCTCAAGACCAGATGTTGCCACACCACCCGCATTTGACGCCTTACCTGGAGCATAGAGCATCTTATTGGCGAGGAAAACCTCGATAGCCTCAGGGGTCGATGGCATATTTGCACCCTCAGCCACGCAGAAGCAACCATTATCTACAAGTGTCTGAGCCTCAGCACCATTAAGCTCATTCTGAGTTGCACAAGGCAGTGCAATATCGCACTTAATACCCCACGGACGAGCACCTGCAAAGTACTGAGCTGTCGGATACTTATCCGCATACTCCTTAATTCTACCACGATATACATTCTTGAGCAACTTTACATACTGAATTTTCTCCTCGGTAAAGCCATCTGGATCGTAGATAAAGCCAGCTGAGTCAGAGAGTGTGACCACCTTTGCACCCAGACGCATAGCCTTCTCTGCAGCGTGCTGGGCAACATTACCCGAGCCCGATACGCAAACGGTCTTACCCTCAAAGCTCTCGCCACGGGTTGCGAGCATCTGCTGAGTGAAGTAGCACAGGCCATAACCTGTAGCCTCAGGACGGAGCAGTGAGCCACCCCAGCCAAGACCCTTACCTGTGAAGGTTCCTGTAAACTCGTCACGCAGACGCTTGTACTGACCAAACATATAACCAATCTCGCGACCACCAACACCAATATCGCCTGCAGGAACATCTGTATCCTGACCAATATGACGATAAAGCTCAGTGATAAATGACTGACAGAACTTCATCACCTCATTATCAGATCGACCCTTAGGGTTGAAGTCCGAGCCACCCTTACCACCACCCATAGGCAGGGTTGTAAGGCTATTCTTGAAGGTCTGCTCAAAGGCAAGGAACTTCATAATGCTCAGATTTACAGAGGCGTGGAAACGAATACCACCCTTATATGGACCCAGCGCGCTATTCATCTGCACGCGGAAACCTCGGTTTATCTCAATCTCACCACGGTCATTGAGCCACGGCACGCGGAACATAATTACACGCTCAGGCTCAGCTATACGCTCCAATATCTTGAGTTGCTGCAGCGCAGGATCTGCAACAATATATGGAGCCAACGACTCTGCAACCTCGCGCACAGCCTGATGAAACTCCGGCTCATTTGGATTTCGGGCAATAATCTGCGCCATAAAATCCTCTACATACTTCTTTGCTTGTTTTTCCATAACTAACCAAAAAATATATTTAACGCCACAAAAATAGTATTTTTATACATTCGTTGTATAAAAAACGCTACAATTTATTGACATTTTATTGACTCAATCGCCAAATTTCGCCCTCGATAAAGCTAACCCAAACCGTACCAGAGCGATCTACCCTAATATCATTGGCCGCCGAGCCTGCGAACTTACCCACGCTCACAACAGCTCCACCCTTATCTACGGCAGCTACCTTACCACGACGATTAGCCATATAGACCATATCCCCAACCACCGTCAGCGGACAGAAGTTATGGTCATAGCCCCAACCCACATCGCTACACCACAGCTCGGTATAGTTATCGCACGCCATCGGGACAGCCAACATCTCACCATCCATTGTCTTAGCATAGAAGGTAGTACCATCAGCACTTATTCCCGTACTCTCACGCACCTTACGCTCCTTTACTCTCCAAATCTGACGACCCGTAGCAAGGTCTATATTTGTCATATACCTATCAGGAGCCACAATCATTACCCTACCGTTAGCTACGCGAGGTATAATATGACCTGGCGAAAACAACCTGTTCTTCGAGCCGTTTGTCCACCTCCAAAGTTCCTTACCACTCTGACAATCAACACAATACAGATAACAATCCCACGCACCAAACAAAAGTTTTCCCTCTGCTATCGTAGGCCTTCCCTGCGGATGACGATCCGAGAACTCAAAACTCCAAGCGGTCTGTCCCGTGCGCCAATCAATCTTGCGCATCACACCAAGTGTACCTATATATAGATAGTTGCCATCTACAATTCCGTTGCCAATATAGCCATTGCCATCCTTATTACGCCACACAACACGACCCGTCTTGCAACTCAATGCCACAAGCCCCTCAGATAGGGTCGGAACAACGATAATCTCACCACACAAAATCGGCGTTGAATAGATAGGATCTTTAAATCTACGAGTCCACATAAAGCCCTTGCTATCAACATTATAGGCTTTAACCTCGCCCGCCGAATTTCCATAGTATAACACCCCATTTTCAACCTGCGCAGCTGTATATATAGAGGCATTGTCACTCACCACTCGCTCGGCCTTAAAACCACCCATATCAATCGGTTCAGGCTGCGGATCTGTCGGCAGAGAGTTGATTGTAGAATCCTCGCATTGCCTTACCGCATAGCGTGCCTCTAACGCTCCGCCAACCATCTTCTCCGCCACAAAGATAGAGTCATTCTTAAACTCCAAAATAGTATATCCATATCCCTTCCCGCGACCCTTGGGCAGGTATAAACTTCTGCCAACAATACCTGGCAAAGAGTCAAAATTCATTAGTCGCGGTTCGTGATAATGTCCACATAATGAAACACTTACATCATACTTGCGCAGCAGACTGACTATCTCTGCGCGATTGGTCAAATCACCATTTAGTGGATAATGGCAGACTGATACTATACGCCTCTTTCCTGCTCGCTGCAGCTGTCGCTCAACCCACGCAAGACGGCTACCATCCTGTGCTGTACCATCTGCCATTTTAACATATGGTCCGGCAGGATAGGCCACAAAAAAGTAGTCGCCAACACGGGCTGTTGTACAACCATTATGACCCCAATATTTTGCAAAATCACGACCACCGCTATCACTCCAAGTAGTCTCGTGATTGCCGTGGGTAACCATCTGATTATGACGAATATTTTTAAGACAATTAAATGCACACTTTAACTCAGCATCGCTACCCGAATTGGTTATATCGCCAGCCACGACGACAAGGTCAAAATTCTGAGAATTTATATCTGTCACAAGACCCTCCATAGCTTGCTCGTTACTATTTCCTGGTGAGATATGCAAGTCGGCAAGCAGAGCAATACGAATAGATCTACCACCAGCATAAGTAGCAGATACACAGAGCATTAACAACAATACAGACAATAACCTTTTCACAACCCTAACCTTTACGATGTTCGATAATATCACCCGGTTGACAATCAAGGGCCTCGCAAATAGCCTCCAGCGTTGAGAATCTGATAGCCTTAGCCTTACCCGTCTTAAGCACCGACAGATTGACAATAGATATACCTACCCGCTCAGAAAGTTCCGAGAGGGTCATCTTGCGTCGAGCAAGCAACAGATCGAGATTTACGATAATAGACATAGTGCAAAGATAGATATTTTATCTAATCTTTGCAACACAGACAGGCTCTAAAAATAGTCATTTTTTATTTGGATATTCGACTAAAATCATATACTTTTGCCACGACATAAGGGGTGCTGAGTGCATCTGCAGGGCTTATTTGTCGGCAGATTTCTCGGCTGAGATTATACCCATTGAACCGAAACGGGTAATGCCGGAACGGGAGGAGTACAAATCACATACGCCCCTTTTCAAACTATTCACTAATTCTAAAAAGTAGTTATGAAAAGGCTTTTTATTTTTACGGCAACGGCTATTTTTGCCGTATGTCTGCAGGTTGCAAATGGCGCAACCATCCAAAGCGATTCGCTAAAGCTCTACTCTATTGAGCAGGTAAATGTAGTTGCCACGCGTGCAACCGAGCGAACACCCATCCCTCATTCTGAACTCAGCCAATCACAAATCGAGAGCTGTAACTATGGCGAGGATATCCCATCACTGCTCGGCTCATTACCATCGGTTGTCATCAGTTCTGAGAGTGGCACGGGCATAGGCTCAACCTCATTTCGTGTGCGCGGAACAGACCCCACACGCATCAATGTAACCCTCAATGGCGTACCGATGAACGACGCTGAGACCCACTCTGTCTATTGGTACGACACCCCAGACCTTATCTCCTCTGTCGGTTCTGTGCAGCTACAGCGAGGCGTAGGTCTATCAACTGCCGGCACAGGAGCCTTCGGTGCATCACTTAATATGACCACCCTTGCCCCTCAGACCAAGTTCTCAGGTCGCGCATCACTCAGCTATGGTTCATTTAACACTCAAAAGCAGGAGGTAGCAATAAGTTCGGGCATACTTGGAGGACATTGGACTATAGATGGAAGAGTATCACACCTCTCATCTGACGGATATATAGACCGTGCATCGAGCAACCTGAGCTCATACCTTTTCCAAGCGGGCTACTACAACTCTCGCACAAGCGTAAAACTGCTCAGCTTCGGTGGTGTGGCAAAGGTATACCTTACCTATACGGGCGTAACTGCCGACCAACTCGAAACTGACCGCCGCTACAACAGCGAGGGCGAGATTTGGGGATATAGGCCTACGGCAGATGGAGCTGCAGAGTATGCTGTTGTCGGATACTTCGACGACCATACCGATAACTACACTCAGATAAACAATCAGCTAATCTTAAATCACAGATTCTCAGAGCGTTGGCAACTAAATGCTACAGCTCACTACACCTATGGCAACGGCTACTATCTAAACTACAAAAACGACCAAAAACTATCTAAATACGGCATCGATCCTATCGCTGTAGGCAGCTCGACTGTCGAGCGCACCAACCTGCTGCGCCGAAAGAGTATGGCAAACCACTTTGGAGGTCTTGTGGCCACAGCTACATACAAAACGGGCAGCACAACCCTAACTTTCGGTGGCTCCGCATCACTCTATGATGGAGTACATTTCGGCACAATCTCTGGTCTTGAACTCGCACCCGACTTCCTCGAAACAGAGTACTACCGTAACACTACCGACAAGTATGATACATCACTCTTTGTGCGTGGCGACATAGCTCTAACAAGCAAAGTAAATCTCTATGCCGACCTACAATATCGCCACATAGCCCACAATATTGATGGTGTCAATGACAATTTCGACCCTACTATCAGTGCTATGCAACGCCTCGACATCGCCCGTCGATATAACTTTTTCAACCCTAAACTCGGAATACATTACACCCCTACTCGCAACCACGCGCTATACCTCTCGGCTGCAGTGGGGCAGAAGGAGCCTACCCGAAACAACTTTACCGACATCCGCGAAGGCGAGTATCCCACAGCCGAGCAAATGCTCGACATCGAGGGCGGATATTCATTTGAAAATAAGGTAGTTACAGCCAACATCAACCTCTACTATATGTTCTACCGCAACCAACTTGTGCAGACGGGCGAGCTCTCTGATACGGGCGAATTATTATCTCGCAACATCCCGAAATCATACCGTCGCGGAGTTGAGCTTTTGGTCGACATCAGGGCCACCAAATGGCTAAGTCTCGGAGCTAATGCAACCCTGAGCCAGAATCACATTATCGACTATGTAGACTATATTGACGAGGTTGCTTTTAATCGCGGCAAGACCACTATTGCCTACTCTCCAGCCGTAATTGCCGGTGCATATATCCAGGCATCAGCAGGTGGCTTTACTGCAAGATTATCAAGCCGTTATGTAAGCAAGCAGTATCTTACAAATGGTCAATACGAGGATTTGACACTGCCAGCCTACTGCACCAGCGACCTTAACCTCTCATACGCCTTTGGTAAAGTACGCTTCGGAGTCAAAATTACAAACCTCTTCAATGCTCACTACTGCGCAAGTGGCTACGGAGGCTCGTGGCTTGAGGGCGCAACCCTTGCCGACCGCAAATCGTGGGCATACTACTTCCCTCAGGCAACAATATCGGCTCTGGCTAATGTAACAGTGCGATTTTAGTTACAACAACCACCATATCCTATTTGGAACTTTGCCAATAATTTACTATCTTTACGACGGAAAATATAACTTATAATATATAAATATGGTAAAGATTGGTACGCCGATGACTACTGTCGGCAAAAAGGCACTGCTTTGTGGCTCTGGCGAGCTGGGCAAAGAGGTTGCTATCGAACTGCAGAGATATGGTGTTGAGGTTGTTGCTTGCGACCGCTATCCAAACGCTCCTGCTATGCAGGTAGCAAACAAGCATTATGTTCTCAACATGTTGGACGGAGAGGCTCTGAGAGCTGTTATCGAGGCTGAGAAGCCCGACTATATCATCCCAGAGGTTGAGGCTATCGCCACCCCTACCCTCGTAGAGCTTGAGAAGGAGGGCTACAGCGTAACTCCTACAGCAAATGCCGCTTGGCTTACAATGAACCGCGAGGGCATCCGTCGCCTCGCAGCCGAGGAGCTTGGCTTGCCTACATCTTTCTATCGCTTTGCTGAGACCAAGGAGGAGTACCTTGCAGCTATTGCCGAGGTTGGTATTCCTTGCGTTGTCAAGCCTATTATGTCATCATCTGGCCACGGTCAGAGCACCGTTAAGTGCGAGGCTGACATTGAGAAGTCGTGGACCATTGCTCAAGAGGGTGGCCGCGCAGGTGCTGGTCGCGTTATTGTAGAGCGTTTTGTCGATTTCGATTACGAGATTACAATGCTCACTGTACGCCACAGCGCAGGCACTACAATTCTTGAGCCTATCGGCCACCATCAGGTTGATGGTGACTACCGCGAGTCTTGGCAGCCACAGCCTATGAGCGAACTGGCAAAGGAGCGCGCTAAGGAGATTGCTCATAAGATTACAGGTGCACTTGGTGGTTACGGTATTTTCGGTGTTGAGATGTTTATCAAGGGTGATGAGGTAATCTTCAGCGAGGTTTCACCTCGTCCGCACGACACAGGTATGGTAACTATGATCTCTCAGGATCTGTCAGAGTTTGCTCTCCACGCTCGCGCCGTTCTCGGTATGCCAATTACATCTGTTCGCTTCTATGGCGCAAGTGCCTCTAAGGCTATTGTTGTTGAGGGCGATAGCGACAAGGTTGTCTTCGAGAATCTGGATCAGGTTGTAGCCGAGGAGGGAGTTCATATTCGCCTCTTTGGTAAGCCTGAGGTGGTAGGTCATCGCCGCTTTGGTGTTATCCTTGCCATTGACGAGACTATAGAAGCAGCCCTTGCAAAGGCTGAGCGTGCATACGCTAAGTTAAAATATAGCGTTTTACCTCGATAAAGTTTGGTAAATTGGCAAAATATTATTAATTTTGCACCCAATATAATATACAGAAAACTATGATGCAGTCAAACAACATATTGTCGGCATACGAGCCTCAGGATTGGGGTTACGGGATTTCTGTTTTGCATTTTGTTTGATTTTCAGGCGGCCTATGGGTCGCCTGTTTTTTTATATAAACAACTATGAGTTTTAATAAGTTTCTGATTAAGGGCGGATTGGTAGTCTCTGCAGGCAAAAGTTGCGTGCAGGATGTGCTTGTTTGCGACGGAAAAATTGCTCAAATAGCACCCTCTATAGAGGCAGATAGCAACACCGAAATTTACGACGCAACAGACTGCGTTGTTACCTACGGTCTTGCTGATGTCCACACCCATCTGCGCGAGCCGGGCTACTCATACAAGGAGACTATTGCCTCAGGTACTGCAGCAGCAGCACGCGGTGGTGTTACTACCGTTTGCTCTATGCCAAACCTCAATCCTGCTCCAGACAATGTCGTTTCGCTTGGCATTCAGCAGTCGCTTATCGAGCAGCAGGCTGTTGTTGAGGTTCGTCCATATGCCACTATTACTCGCAACCGTGAGGGCAAGGAGATTGTAGACTTCGAGTTGCTTGCACCACACTGCGTAGCCTTTACCGATGACGGTAGCGGTGTGCAGGATCCTATAGTTATGGAGAGTGCAATGCGCAAGATTGCAGAGGTTGGCGGTATTTTAGCTGCCCACTGTGAGGAGGAGTCTATGCTCTGCGGCGGATATATCCACGCTGGCGACTATGCAGCTCTGCACGGCCATAAGGGCATTCCATCTTGCAGCGAGTCTGAACCATTTATCAGAGATATGAAGTTGGTAGAGCAGACAGGCTGCCGCTACCACATTTGCCACATATCGGCATTTGAGACCGTCAAGGCACTTGCTCTTGCAAAGAAGCTCGGTCTGCCAATCACAGGCGAGACCACACCTCACTATCTGACTATGACAGATATGGATTTGCAGGAGGAGGGTCGCTTCAAGATGAACCCGCCTATCCGCTCGGCAGCTGACCGCGAGGCGCTTATCACAGCCATCAACAGCGGTGTTATCGAGGTTATTGCCACCGACCACGCCCCACACTCTGCAGAGGAGAAGGGCAAGGGCTTAGCTGGCAGTGCTATGGGCGTTGTTGGCCTTGAGACCTCATTTGCAGTGATATATACACGCCTTGTGCGCGAGGGTCTACTGACCCTTGAGAAGGCTATCGAGCTTATGTGCGACAACCCTCGTCGTATATTCAACCTCGGTGGCGGTATGGAGGTTGGTCAGCGTGCCGATATTGCCATCTTTAACACAAAGACCCCATTCTTTGTCAACAGCGAGGAGTTCCTCTCTATGGGTAAGGCCACTCCGTTTGAGGGCTGGATGCTCTTTGGTCGCTGTATGCTGACACTATTTGGTGGTAAAGTAGTTTGGAAAGAGAATAATTCTATATATAACTTATGAAACAACCCGACAAAAAATTAGTTTTACAAAATGGTCAGCAGTTCCTGGGCTATGGCTTTGGTGCCAACCGTCAGGTAGTCTGCGACATAGTATTCAACACCTCGGTAGTCGGCTATCAGGAGATTCTGTCCGACCCGAGCTATAGCGACCAGATAGTGGTAATGACCTACCCTACTATCGGTAACTACGGTATGGCTGATGAGGATTTTGAGTCTCGCCAGATTAGCATCGGCGGTATGATTGTCCGCGAGCAGTGTACCACACCGAGCAACTTCCGTTATACAAAGACATTGGCAGAGGTTATGGAGGAGTGCGCAATCCCAGGCATTAGCGGTATTGATACCCGTATGCTTACTCGCACACTCAGAGACAACGGTGCTATGCGTGCTGCCATTGTTGATGCAACTATGAGCGTAGAGGATGCTCTTGCACTTATCGAGAGCACACCTGCTGAGCAGAATGTAGTGTCAAAGGTTAGCTGCCGCAAGCGTTGGTACTCACGCACACCAAACCACAAGTACGATGTTGTTGTTATCGACTGCGGTGTTAAGCGTAGTATTATCGAGAACCTCAATAGCCGTGGCTGTAATGTAATTATCGTACCTTACAACACCCCTATCGAGGAGATTCGCGCATTCAACCCACACGGTGTGCTTATCTCAAACGGCCCTGGCAGCCCATATGCAGTACCAGAGGTTATCGAGCTTATTAAGAGCCTCAAGGGTGAACTTCCACTCTTCGGTATCAGCTTGGGTCACCTGCTTATCAGCCTTGCATATGGTGCTAAGTGCGACAAGGGCACAAATGGCAACCGCGCAGTTGCTCGTCCTATTCGCAACACAATCACTCGCCGCATCGAGACTACAGGTATGAGCCTTGAGTATACCGTAAACGCTGAGTCACTCGCCTCTACAGCACTTGAGGTGACACATACTTGCGTACTTGACGGTATGGTTGCAGGTGTTGAGTGCCGCAAGGATAGAGTGTTCTCAATACACTACCACCCAGAGGGCGCACCTGGTGCAAACGACAGCGCATATCTATTTGATAAATTCATTAAACTGATGGAGGATCGCAAAAATGCCTAAGAGAACAGATATTAAGAAGGTAATGGTTATCGGCTCCGGCCCTATTGTTATTGGTCAGGCTGCCGAGTTCGACTATGCAGGTACCCAGGCGTGCCTTGCACTCAAGGAGGAGGGTTACGAGGTTATCCTTGTAAACTCAAACCCTGCAACCATTATGACCGACACATTTATTGCGGACAAGGTCTATATGGAGCCTCTTAAGTTGGAGTATGTAGCCAAGATTATCCGTTACGAGCGTCCTGATGCTATTGTTCCGGGTCTTGGTGGTCAGACAGGTCTTAACCTTGCTGTACAGCTCGCTAAGAAGGGTATTCTCGATGAGTGTCAGGTTGAGATTCTCGGCACTTCATTCCAGAGCATCGAGCAAGCTGAGGACCGTGAGTTGTTCAAGGAGCTCTGTATTAAACTCGGTGAGCCGGTTATTCCATCAGAGATCGTATACTCTGTAGACGAGGCTGTTGAGGTGGCAAAGAAGATTGGCTACCCTGTAGTTCTCCGCCCTGCCTTCACCCTCGGTGGTTCAGGTGGTGGTTTTGCAGACAATGAGCAGATGCTCCGCGAGATGATGCGTAATGCACTTGCTGTATCTCCTGTACACCAGGTACTTGTAGAGAAGAGTATCAAGGGCTATAAGGAGATTGAGTTCGAGGTTATGCGCGACAAGAATGACACTGCCATTGCTATCTGTAGTATGGAGAATGTTGACCCTGTAGGTATTCACACAGGTGATAGTATCGTTGTTGCACCAGCACAGACCCTCTCTAACAAGGAGTTCCAGATGCTGCGAGACAGCGCACTGAAGCTTATCCGCGCACTCAAGATTGAGGGTGGTTGTAATGTTCAGTTTGCACTTGACCCACTCTCATTCAAGTACTATATTATCGAGGTTAACCCACGCGTTTCTCGTTCATCTGCCCTTGCATCTAAGGCCAGCGGTTTCCCAATTGCTCGCGTAACTGCAAAGGTTGCTATAGGTATGACCCTTGACGAGATTCTTATTGAGGGTATGCCAGCTTGCTGCGAGCCTGCTATCGACTATATCGTAACCAAGGTTGCTCGCTTCCCATTCGATAAGTTCAGCGAGGCTTCAAACGAGCTTGGTACTCAGATGAAGGCTACAGGTGAGGCTATGAGCATTGGTCGCACTATCGAGGAGAGCCTCCTGAAGGCTATCCGTTCACTCGAGACCGGTGTTTGCCACATCCACAATAAGAAGTTTGACGATATGTCAACTCCTGATATGCTGAGCTATATCACTCGCGGCACTGATGACCGCATCTACGCTATCGCAGAACTTCTTCGTCGTGGCATAGATCGTTCACTTATCTACGACCGCACAAAGATTGATATGCTCTTCCTCGAGAAGTTCAAGAATATCATCCGTATGGAGCGTCGTCTCTCTGAGGCTAAGGGCGATAAGCAGACCCTTCACGAGGCTAAGCGTCTGGGCTTTGGTGATAAGTTTATCGGTCAGCTCTGGGGTATGACTGAGCGTGAGGTATTTGAGCTTCGCGAGAGCTTTGACATCAAGCCTGTATACAAGATTATAGACTCTTGCTCTGGTGAGTTTGATCGCTATATTCCATACTTCTACTCTACTTACGAGCAGCAGAATGAGTCTATAGTATCAGATCGCAAGAAGATTGTGGTTCTGGGTTCAGGTCCTATCCGTATCGGTCAGGGTGTAGAGTTCGACTACTCTACCGTTCACGCTATCTGGGCTATCCGCGAGGCTGGCTATGAGGCTATTATTATCAACAACAACCCTGAGACCGTATCTACAGACTACACCATCTCAGACAAGCTCTACTTCGAGCCACTGACAGTTGAGAATGTGATGAATATCATCCACCACGAGCAGCCTGAGGGCGTAATCGTTACCCTCGGTGGTCAGACAGCTATCAACCTTGCTAAGCCGCTGGTACAGATGGGCGTTAAGATTATCGGTACAGACCTTGAGGCTATTGACAAGGCTGAGGACCGTAAGCTCTTCGAGGCTATTATGCGCGAGGTTGGCATTCCACAGCCACAGGCAAAGGCTGTAACCGAGATTGAGGATGGTGTTGCAGCAGCTGAGAACATCGGCTACCCTGTACTTGTTCGTCCAAGTTTCGTACTTGGTGGTCGCGCTATGCAGATTGTCGGTAACGAGCAGGCTCTGCGCCACTACCTGCACAATGCAGTAGAGATTAACGAGGACTCTCCGGTGCTTGTTGATAAGTATATTATGGGTAAGGAGGCTGAGGTAGATGCTATCTGCGATGGTACAGATGTATTTATCCCTGGTATTATGGAGCACGTTGAGCGCACCGGTATCCACTCAGGTGATAGTATCAGCGTATATCCTTCATTCAGCCTTAGTGATGCCGTTAAGCAGAAGATGATTGACTATACAGTGCGTCTGGGTAAGGCTATCGGTATTATTGGTCTTTATAATATTCAGTTTATCGTAGATAATGAGGATAAGGTATATGTTATCGAGGTAAACCCTCGTTCATCTCGTACAGTACCATTCCTCTCTAAGTCTTGCAATGTTCCTATGGCAAAGATTGCTACTCGAGTAATGCTCGGTCACAGCCTTAAGGAGCAGGGAATTACTGAGGTTTATGGTCAGGAGCGCAAGCGTTTCTTTGTCAAGACCCCTGCATTCTCATTTGCAAAGATTAAGGGTATTGACACCTACCTCTCTCCAGAGATGAAGTCTACAGGTGAGGCTATCGGTTATGACAACTCTATGACTCGCGCACTCTACAAGTCACTCCAGGCTTCAGGTATGGATGTGGTTAACTACGGTACTGTGCTTGTAACCCTCGCTGATAAGGATAAGGAGGCTGCTCTGCCACTTGTTAAGCGTTTCTACAACCTCGGTTTCAATATCGAGGCAACAAAGGGTACTGCCGACTTCCTACGTACACACGGCATCCGCACTCGTAAGCTCAGTAAGCTTATCGAGGGTAGCGACGATATTTGCCGCTCACTGAGCCGCGGTCACGTAAACTATGTAATCAACACCATTGACCTTAACCAGCACAACGCTCGCCTCGATGGCTACGAGATTCGTCGTGCAGCGGTTGAGAACAATGTTACAATCTTCACATCTCTTGAGACTGTAAGCGTACTGCTCCAGGTTCTTGAGGAGATTACACTCGGTGTTTCTACAATTGACGCAGATTACGATAAGTAGAATGAAACAGACTGTTTTTGAGATAGTTACAAACAAACCATTAACAGAGAGCGTATACGAGATGACTCTTAAGGGTGATACAACAGCTATCACCCAGCCGGGTCAGTTTGTTGAGCTGTCGCTGGATGGATATTTCCTCCGTCGTCCAATCTCTGTATGCAACTACGACCAGGGTACACTAACCCTTATCTATAAGGTTGTCGGTAAGGGCACTGCCCAGATGGCGACCCTTGCTGCAGGCACTAAGATTGATACGCTGACAGGTCTTGGCAACGGCTTTGACACCTCTGTTGAACACAGCCACTCTCTGCTTGTGGGTGGTGGTGTAGGCGTTCCGCCACTCTATCGCCTTGCTCGTAACCTTATCGCTGAGGGCAAGAAGGTAACCGTAGTACTTGGCTTTAATACTGCTGCCGAGATCTTCTATCGCGAGCAGTTTGAGGCTTTAGGTGCTGAGGTTATCGTTGCCACTGCAGATGGTAGCGTAGGCGTTAAGGGCTTTGTTACCGATGCTATTGCGCAGAGCGGTGTTAATGCTGACTACTTCTTCTCTTGTGGTCCGCTGCCAATGCTCCGCGCTCTTACTACAGCACTTACAATCCCTGGTCAGATAAGCCTTGAGGAGCGTATGGGCTGCGGTTTTGGTATCTGTATGGGTTGCTCTATCCAGACCACATCGGGTGCCAAGAGAGTATGTAAAGAGGGTCCTGTATTCAGAAAGGAGGAGATATTATGGTAAGAGATTTATCAACAACCCTTTGCGGTGTAGAGCTTGACAACCCTATTATTCCGGCAAGCGGCACCTTCGGCTTCGGCGCAGAGATGTCTGAGGTCTACGACCTTGATATCCTCGGCTCTATCTCATTCAAGGGTACTACCCTTGAGCCACGCTTTGGTAACCCTACTCCGCGTATTGCTGAGTGCTCATCAGGTATGATTAACTCTGTAGGTCTGCAGAACCCAGGTATCGACGCTGTTATCAGCCACGAGCTGCCAGAGCTTCGTAAGCGCTTTCACAAGCCTATTATCGCAAATATCAGCGGTTTCTCTATCGATGAGTATGTAGAGTGCTGCCGCAAGATTGATGCAGAGGAGCAGGTGGCAATTATCGAGGTAAATGTATCGTGCCCTAATGTACACAATGGCGGTATGGCCTTCGGAACCTCGCCAGAGAGTGCAGCAGCAGTAACTGCAGCCGTTAAGGCGGTCACTACCAAACCCGTATTTATCAAGCTCAGCCCAAATGTTACCGATATTGTATCTATCGCACGCGCGTGCGAGGAGGCAGGTGCCGATGGTCTGACACTTATCAACACTATGCTGGGTATGCGCATTGACATTGCTCGTCGTCGTCCCGTTATTGCCAACAAGATGGGTGGCTTCTCTGGTCGCGCTATCTTCCCTGTGGCAGTCAGAATGGTGTATCAGGTGGCAAATGCCTGCAAGATTCCGGTTATCGGTTGCGGCGGCGTAGCTACTGCAGTAGATGTTATCGAGATGATGATGGCTGGTGCCTCTGCCGTGCAGGTGGGTGCAGAGAATCTGCGCAACCCATTCGTTTGCAAGCAGATAGTAGAGGAGCTTCCTGTAATTATGGAGCGATTAGGCATTGAGCGACTTAAGGATATTATTGGAATTGTTAAATAGTAAAGATATGGTAAGAGATGTAATTATTGCTTGTGACTTTTCAAGCAAAGAGCAGACCCTGGCTTTCCTCGACAAGTTTACCGGTCGTAAGCCATTTGTAAAGATTGGTATGGAGCTCTTCTATGCCTGCGGTCCTGAGATTGTACGCGAGATTAAGGCTCGTGGCCACAAGATTTTCCTTGACCTCAAGCTGCACGATATTCCAAATACTGTACGCAAGGCTATGAGCGTGCTGTCTCGCCTTGATGTAGATATGACCAATGTTCACGCAGCGGGTACTGTAGATATGATGAAGGCTGCTCTTGAGGGTCTTACCCGCGAGGATGGTACTCGTCCAATGCTTATCGCCGTAACCCAACTCACATCAACCAGCGAGGAGCGTATGCAGCGTGAGCTTCTTATTGGCGCATCAATCAACGACACTATTGCAAAGTATGCTGAGAATGCAAAGGTTGCAGGCCTTGATGGTGTTGTTTGCTCTCCTCTTGAGGCTGAACTTGTAAAGCAGCACTGTGGCACTGAGTTCAAGACCATCACCCCAGGTATCCGCTTTGCAGATGCTGCAGCAGATGATCAGGTACGCATCACCACCCCTGAGCGTGCTCGCGAGATTGGCTCAGACTTTATCGTCGTTGGTCGCCCTGTAACTGCCGCTGCAGACCCTGTAGAGGCTTATGAGCGTTGCTGCCGCGAGTTTATCGGTGAGTAAAACAAATAAAAAACAGATTATACTATGGAGAAGATTATTGCAAAAGAGTTGCTCTCAATTAGCGCAGTATTTTTGCGTCCTGAGCAGCCATTTACTTGGGCAAGTGGTATTAAGAGCCCGATATATTGTGACAACCGCCTGATTCTCACTGCTCCATCTGCACGCGAGAAGGTTGAGGCAGGTCTTGCTGAGCTTGTTCGCAAGCACTTCCCTGAGTGCCAGTGCCTTATGGGTACCTCTACCGCAGGTATCGCTCACGCAGCTATCGTAGCTACTATTCTCGATATGCCTATGGGCTATGTTCGTAGTGGTGCAAAGGATCACGGCCGTACTAACCGCATCGAGGGTAAGCTCGAGCCAGGTACAAAGGTTGTTGTTATCGAGGACCTTATCTCAACCGGTGGTAGCTGTATCGAGGTTGTTGAGGCTCTGCGCGAGGCTGGTGCTGAGGTGCTTGGTATCGTTAGCATCTTTACATATGGTATGAAGCGCGGTGTTGAGAAGATTGCTGCTGCAAATACTGTAAACTACTCACTCTCAAACCTCGACGCACTTGTTGAGGTAGCTGCAGAGGAGGGTTATATTGCCCCAGAGTGGAAGGAGCGAATCCTTGCATTCCGCGATAACCCATCAGACGAGTCTTGGATTAAGTAAACGCAAACCCTAACACCTGCTAATTATGAGGCATCTTATTGACCCTACAGACTTAACCCGCAAGGAGACCGACGAGATTGTTGCTCTTGCGCTCGACATTATTGCCAACGGCGACGCTTATAGCGAGAAGATGAAGGGCAAGCGCCTTGCTACCCTATTTTATGAGCCAAGTACCCGTACTCGACTTAGTTTCACATCTGCAATGATGGCCTTAGGTGGCAAAGTTCTTGGATTCTCAGACGCAGCCTCTTCATCAGTGAGCAAGGGCGAGACCGTAGAGGATACAGTTCGTGTTGTAGGTTGTTTTGCAGATATTATCGCTATGCGCCACCATATCGAGGGCGCACAGCTTGCAGCCTCTGCAGTATCTCCTGTGCCGATTATCAATGCCGGTGACGGTAGCCACTCACACCCTACTCAGACCCTTACTGACCTGCTTACAATCACTCGCGAGCTGGGACATGTTGATA
This sequence comes from Alistipes sp., assembly GCA_045654345.1. GTDB lineage: Bacteria > Bacteroidota > Bacteroidia > Bacteroidales > Rikenellaceae > Alistipes. Next base: position 133,189 of record JAZOND010000025.1, read on the forward strand.
ATATCACTATTGGCTTCTGCGGTGACCTTAAGTATGGCCGTACCGTACACTCACTTATCAAGGCGTTGGTTAGATATCAGGGGATCAAGATTGTACTTATCTCTCCTGAGGAGCTGCGCTTGCCTGACTATATCAAGACCGATATTTGCGACAAGTACGGCATTGAGTACAGCGAGGCACAGAGCATCGAGGAGGTTATGAGCCAGCTTGACATTCTCTATATGACCCGTGTACAGAAGGAGCGTTTTACAGACGAGGCTGAGTATGAGCGTGTTAAGAACTGCTTTGTACTCGACGCTGAGCGTATGGCACTTGCTAAGGAGCAGATGGCTGTTCTCCACCCACTGCCACGCGTGAATGAGATTACCCGCGAGGTGGACTCTGACCCACGCGCAGCATACTTCCGTCAGGTTGAGAATGGTAAGTTTGTCCGTATGGCTCTTATCTGCCGCCTTATGGAGTGGAAAGATCAGGCTATGGCTGAGCGTCACGAAAAACTCGAGATTGAGAATCTCACCTGCCCTAACCATAAGTGCATCACCAATAATGAGCCTATGGAGCGTTACTTCTATACTGCCGACAACGGCGTACACCGCTGCTACTACTGCGACACCAAGGCCGAGTAGTAAATAAGCCACATAAAAACAGAATATCCTCGGCAAAGCCGAGGATATTTTTATTACAAAAAAACAAACAAGGTTATACTATAAAACTTACTGATAAAACTCTACTTTGTCAATAATGGTTTTATTATCTCCTATGGAATAGAAACCAAAGCCTGTAAATTCTATCGGCATATATCGCACTTTTAACATCGGAACACCATCTAAACTAAACGATATAGTATCACCATCACTTTCAAGAAGCCACTCATTAAGCGTTGATTTTGCTTTAGCATCCCTAGTCCATTTTATACCTTGACAAATAGTTCCTACTAAACAATTGTCAACATATCTTTCAAACTGAATATACTCATCTGTAAATGATATACAATAGAAGTTTCCACCATCCTTATAGTTGAATACCATACCAGCTTCTCTATCTCCAACTAACTTTAATGTAGTAGCCATGGCTTTAATCTTAAACGGTTTTTTAACATCAATTGGGGCATAACAATGAGTCTCAAAAAATGTAGTCTGACCAACTTGCGTAGCAACACCTGAAGTGGCAGACAATATCGCAGACAATGCCTCTTTTACACCTTTTGATGTAATAGTCATCACACCTCCATCTATTATTGCTGTTCCTGTTGAAGTCTTAAAAGCACATTCTGTCCATTCTAATGAGTTAGAATCAAATGTTTCAACAAACACTTGTCCCTTCGTAGTTGCAAAGCACATTAATAATGCAATTAAAAAAATAACTTTTCTCATAGCTGTATCATTATAAATTATGTAATTTTCCTAACCTTGTTTGTAATTCCTGAATAATTGTTTCAAACTCTTTTGGTATTCTATCTATCTCTGAGAATTCTCCATGTTTAGCAGCCATTCCAGATGCAACTTCTGATGATATTTTTATCTGAATAGCTACCTTTGTTGGCGTAGATATATCTCTTACAGTTACCCTATTTCGGATTTGCTTATCAGACATGGTAAACTGCTTATATTGCCAAGGTGTCTGTAGATAGCCTCCATAAATATCCGAGGTAGATATTTCATCAAAATAGTTTAACAATATTTGGTGTAATAATTTCCACGCAGGCGATAAATCTACTGTTTTATCATTAACAGTGTAATACATTGAATCTAACTCTACCGTAAAATATTTATTTACAATACCCGAGGTAGCTGAACTTCTATAAAAACCATCTTGTTGTAAGGTATAGCTTATACTTTTGCGCTTATCGTTACCATAAAACTTTGTAGTAATGGGTTTATATTCTTCACACTCAATCCTTATCACCACTACCTCATTTCTTTTTGGTCGATCAAAATCAGCATACCCATAGCCTGCAAAATTATTGTTTAAATAAATAGATGCATTATTGGGTTCTACATTAATCTTAACTTGTGCAACAGCGATATGTGACATTATAACACAAAAAAAAATTACTATAAATAGCTTTTTCATCATTACTTGGATTTATAAATAACTGGAGATGATGTGTATGTTTGAAAATCTTCAACATCAATCTCATATAAATATCTGTTTCTGATATAAACTTGTTGATTATATACTTCTTTTCCCTTTAGTCTTGCAGTGATTGTTACTACTTGAGTCTTATTAGGTATTATGTAATTTACAAGCCCCGAGCCCACTGCGTTATCATCAACAAAGAGTTCCACTTCATTATTCTCACATAAGAGACTGATACTTTTTGTTGTACAACACGAAGAATGATTGATTAACATAACAAAAGTAATTAAGCCTTTGATTGTTTTCCGAGAGAATTTTTTCATAACTAAAAATCAAAATTCTCAACTCCTAAGAATGTATAGCATAAAACAATAAAGAAAGTGTGGAGTTGTTCGTTTATCTGATAGTAGGTATTTGGCGGACCCAAGTACAAATAAACAATACCCCACACCGAACAGAATATATTAAACAATATACCTGCAACGGTGACGAGTGTTTGAATTGCTTAATCCTGTACTTGTATAAAATCGCCAAATTTTACTATCAAGGATAGCGAAACACTTTCTCACTAAAATATGTCATCGGTTGCCCGATACCACAAAGATATAAAATGTTTTCGCAATACACAACACTCAACGGGGTATTGTAAAGAAAAATTATTTTGTAACCTATTCTTGAATTTTCGCAGGAGTTCGTATGATTATGGTAACCTTAAGGTATAAATTTCAACTATAACGGCATATTATCTCGTGGAAAGGCGAAATAGAACAGTAGAAACCCACAGTCGCAATAAGCAATAAAAAACACCCCGAAGGGTGCTTTTTTTGCTATTAGTTACTCGCGTTTTATTTCATTATATTATCTATCTCTGTGTAGAACTCTTCAGTCTCACCGACGAACACTTTGTACAGGCGACCTTCTGGCGTAATGATAACCTTTGTTGGAAAATTAGTGACGGCATAGTTCATCATAATGCTATTGGCAGGTAGAGTATCATCGGGGTGAAAGATATTTATCCAACTCATCTCGTTTTTCTCTACAGCTTTACGCCACTGCTCCTGTTTGTCATTGCAAGCTATGCCGACAATCTCCATCTTACTACGGTAGCGATCATAGTACATCTTCATCATTGGAACACCGCGCATACAAGGACCACACCAGCTACCCCAAAAATCCAAGACAACCCACTTACCACGAAGCGATGAAAGCGTAAACTCATTGCCGTTAATATCTTTTCGCGTGAAGTCAAAAGCTATTCCATTTTCTTCTATCATCTTGGTTGCTTTAAGTCGCACCTCGCTCATCTCTTTTGTCTTTTCGTAGAGAGCATTAACACCCTCCCATTCGTGAGATAAAAGTGTAGGATTTAGATGTTCTATATGATTAACAATATCGTCTGGCAAAAGTGTTAGGTTGAATAAAAGGAATAGCGAAGCCTCTTTGTCTGGATTATTATTAATACTCTCTATTAACGCGTTATCCATAGCACTTAGGCTACTCTGAATAGCCTCTCCGCGCTCTTTTCTGCTTAACGCCTGCCCACTATTACCTATAAGCAATGTAAAATAGTCGGCAGCGAGTTTGCGATATTGATTTCTCACATTTGCAATATCTCTATTGGCCTCAGAACCACGCGTTACCGCAACCTCTATATACTCGTCAAATGGTGTTACCTCCATTCTGATTTTGTCGTCAGCGGTGATGAAATTTCTGATTATGCCGGCAGGTGTCGGAAGTGTCATTCTACCCTCACGCACAGATAATTGGGATGCTATAAGTTGAAAATATTTGGCAGAATCATCTGTACAGATATTTGTCTTTATAACACCATTTTGAGCCACAAGAGTATCTATCTGTATATTATCATAATTATCGGCTATGTAATCCGACAATGGCATTACACCCAAAATCAGAGTGTCGTTGCGAAAACCATTTAATCTTATTTCAAGATTATGTTTAGGCGCACAACCAATAGCCGTACAAATGCTAAGAAGAAGTGGTATTAATCTTTTCATTTTGTATCTATTTTCAACTGTAGATATCATTTCCTCTACAAAAATAAGCAAAATTTAACAAAGAACAAGCATTCTCCGTTTATATATACACCTTTTAGAACCAGAACGCGATTATTGAATTGGTAAGGTTTACACACCGCCACTTCTTTGCACTGTTTTAGCGTCAGAACGCGGTAGATACGACGCTCGGCAATTCTTCGCACCGTTTTCTCGTCATAATGCGGTAGTTGAATTGGTAAAGTTTGCACTCCGCTTACCTCTATGCGCTCATTTGTCGTCAAAATGCGGTAGTGGGTGTGCATCGCGTAAAAAGCCCAGCGAAGGATAGTACTTATGCGTACAGCATTTGCTGGGCTTTTAGGGATGTGCGGCTAATGCCGTATTTTCACGGCAAATGCCTAAAATACGCGATTAAAGATGTAGTCTACATTCTTCAAATAATACTCCAGAGTAAAGCAGCTATCCAGCTCCTCGCGGGTGAGGAGGGATGAAACCTTCTCGTTCTGAGCAAGAAGTTCCTGATAGTCAGCACGCTCGGCCATAGCACGCATAGCTACAGGCTGAACGGTGTCGTAAGCCTCCTCACGAGAAAGACCCTTATCAATCAGGGCGTTCATCACACGCTGAGCGAAGATAACCTTGCGGGTACGGTAGATATTCTCCATCATAACATCCTCAAATACAACGAGGTTGTCGAGGATACCCTTGAAGCGGCAGAGCATATAGTCAAGGAGCTCGGTTGCGTCAGGCAAGATAATACGCTCGGTAGCTGAGTGAGAGATATCACGCTCGTGCCAGAGAGCAACATTCTCGCAAGCAGTAGCCATATAACCACGCATTACACGTGCACAGCCGCAGATATTCTCACTACTGATTGGGTTACGCTTGTGAGGCATTGCGCTTGATCCCTTCTGACCCTTACCAAATGACTCCTCTACCTCGTGTACCTCAGTACGCTGAAGGTTACGCACCTCCATAGCCATCTGCTCGAGGGTAGATGCTATAACTGCCAGAGTAGCAATATAATATGCGTGGCGGTCACGCTGGATTACCTGAGTAGAGATATCTGCGCTATCAATACCGAGCTTCTCGCACACATAGTCCTGAATTACAGGAGGGATATTTGCGAAGTTACCCACAGCACCGCTCATCTTACCAACCTCTACGCCGCGTGCAGCAGTGCGGAAACGCTCAAGGTTGCGCTTCATCTCCTCATACCAGAGTGCCCACTTAAGACCAAAGCAGGTAATATCTGCGTGGATACCGTGTGTACGGCCAATGCAAGGAGTGCTCTTGAACTCATAAGCACGACGCTTAAGCACCTCGAGGAACTCGATAAGATCCTGCTCGAGAATCTCATTTGCCTGCTTGAGCAGGTAACCATTTGCAGTATCAACAACATCAGTAGAGGTCAGTCCGTAGTGTACCCACTTACGCTCCTCGCCCAGAGTCTCGCTCACGGCACGGGTAAAAGCAACAACATCGTGACGAGTCTGCTCCTCGATCTCCTTAATGCGGTCGATAGAGAATGACGCCTTCTCCCACAACTTTGCTATATCCTCCTTAGGCACTACGCCCAGAGTACTCCACGCCTCTGAAGCCAAAATCTCAACCTTCAAGTAGGCATTAAACTTATTCTGCTCGGTCCATACATTACGCATTACCTCGCGACTGTATCTTTCAATCATATCAAGTATATTTTTTATTTGTTCATTCTATTAAGGAAGCACTCGATAGTGTTCTGCATAAGCATTGTGATGGTCATAGGGCCTACACCACCAGGAACCGGAGTGATGTGTGAAGCGATATCCTTAACGCCCTCGAAATCAACATCTCCGCAGAGCTTACCTGTATTCTCGTCGCGATTTACACCCACATCAATAACAATAGCACCTGGGCGAACCATATCGGCTGTAATCATACGAGCGCGACCAACAGCAGCAATAAGAATATCTGCGCCACGAGTAACCTCTGCAAGATTCTTAGTGCGTGAGTGAGCGATGGTCACTGTTGCATTTGCATCGAGCAGCAACTTTGCCATAGGCTTACCAACAATATTGCTTCGGCCAACAACAACAGCATTGGCACCAGCAACATTAAATCCGCACTCCTCAATCATACGCATAACACCCTTTGGTGTACAAGGCTTGATACAAGGCTTACCGAGCCAGAGATTTGCTACATTGTCAGGGTGGAAACCATCCACATCCTTCTCAAGAGCAATGGCGTCGATAACCTTCTCCTCGTCGATATGCTTCGGCAGTGGCAGCTGCACCAGCACGCCGTCAACCTTTTCATCTGCATTGAGCTTATCAATCTCTGCAAGCAATACCTCCTCAGACACTGTCTCTGACATAGTGATCAGGATACTCTCAAAGCCGCACACCTCGCACGCCTTGATTTTGCCACGCACATACGACTGCGATGCAGGGTTCTCACCAACGAGAATCACCGCCAGCGATGGTACACGGCCATATTTAGCCTTCAGCTCTACCACCTGCTCTGCCATCTGCTCTTTGAGCTTTGCAGAGAGCAATTTTCCATCTATAATCATACTACTTAAATGCTTTATGTCCAATATCTGTTCGATAGAACAAATTATCACACTTAATCTTTGCCACCTCGGCATTAGCCTTAGCGTGAGCAGCTGCAAGAGTCTCAGCCTTGCAGACAACAATCATCACACGACCACCGGCAGTGACAATCTGACCATCCTTAGCAGCTGTGCCCATATGGTAAATCATACCATCTACAGACTCAAGTCCGCCAATTACATAACCCTTCTCATAGCTACCAGGGTAACCCTTTGATGCCAGCACGATACCGAGTGTTGCAAGGCTCTCCCAAGTTGGCTCTACAGCCTGATTCCCTGTAGCCACAGCCTCGAAGATGTCGCAGATGTCGCTTGAGATAAGCGGCAGCACAACCTCAGTCTCTGGATCGCCAAAGCGAGCGTTGAACTCGATAACCTTAATGCCATTTGGAGTCTTCATCAGTCCACCATAAAGCACACCGGTCAACGAACAACCCTCAGCAACCATAGCTGCAGCGGTTGGACGCATAATGCGCTCCATAGCATACTCCATATCCTCGTCAGTGATAAACGGAAGGCAAGTATAAGCACCCATACCGCCCGTATTTGGGCCCTTATCACCATCATAAGCACGCTTATGATCCTGCGCAACAGGCATTGGATAGAGCTTATCACCACAAACAAAACACATAAGCGAGAACTCTGGGCCCTCGAGGAACTCCTCGATAACCACGCGACCCTTGCCGAAGCTCTCGTCAAGGAGCATATCGCGCAGAGCCTCGTCAGCCTCCTGCTCAGTCATAGCAACTACAACACCCTTACCTGCTGCAAGGCCGTCGTACTTGAGTACTGTCGGAACGCCTGTACGGTCAATATAAGCCTTTGCCTGCTCGTAGTCATCAAACGCCTCGTATGCTGCAGTTGGGATATCGTATTTAACCATCAGCTGCTTAGCAAACTCCTTGCTTGACTCAATGCGAGTAGCAGCCTTAGTGTGGCCAAAAATCTTAAGTCCTGCAGCACGGAAAGCATCTACAACACCTACCGCCAGCGCAGCCTCAGGGCCAACAACGGTAAGGTCGATGTTGTTTTGAAGCGCAAATGCCTTCAAGCCCTCTACATCGGTATCCTTAATTGCCACGCACTCAGCCTGAGCAGCGATACCTGCATTACCCGGAGCACAATATATCTTATCTACCTGAGCCGAGCGGCTGAGAGCATCAACAATAGCGTGCTCTCGACCACCCGAACCTACTACTAATACTTTCTTCATAATATTATATTAGAAACTGTTTGAATTTGTTTACGAAATTATTTATTGTCTGTTTTGTGACTATTCTCTATTGTAATTCGAGGCGCATAGTTGACACTATGTAACGAGAATTATAATAGAGAAGAGTCGTAAACAGCATTAAAGAATGATGTTAAATAAATTTGAAACAGTTTCTTAATGCTTAAAGTGACGCATACCTGTGAACAACATTGTGATACCCAGCTCGTTAGCCTTCTTAATAGAGTCCTCATCACGGATGCTGCCACCTGGCTGAACGATAGCTGTAACGCCATACTGAGCAGCAAATGCCACGGTATCATCAAATGGAAGGAAGCCATCAGAAGCAAGTACCAGACCCTCGGTAAAGCCTGCTGCGTGAGCCTGCTTGAGTGCAATCTCTGCAGAACCTACACGGTTCATCTGACCAGCACCTACGCCGAGAGTGTGACCATCCTTAACAACTGCGATAGCATTTGACTTCACGTGCTTAACCACTCTCCAGCCGAAGTTCATATCTACAAGCTGAGCCTCTGTAGGCTTGGTCTCGGTCACGCACATATCGCCTGTAACCTCCTTAGTAACTGTATCGAGCTGCTGAACAAGCAGACCGCCATTTACGCTGATATACTGATTGATAGGCTTGTCATTCTTAGTCATATCAACCTTGAGCAGACGCAGATTCTTCTTTGCGCTCAGAATCTCAAGTGCCTCTGCTGTAAAGTCTGGAGCCATAACAATCTCAAGGAAGATTGGCTTCATACCCAGAGCAACCTCTGCAGTAAGTGGACGGTTTACAGCAACAATACCGCCATAGATAGATACCTTATCAGCCTCATATGCAGCAGACCAAGCCTCCTCAATAGTAGCACCGATAGCTGCACCACAAGGGTTCATATGCTTAAGAGCTACGCAGAATGGCTCGTCGAACTCACGAACGATATTAAGAGCTGCGTTTGCATCCTGGATATTGTTGTATGAAAGCTCCTTACCACCGAGCTGCTCTGCATAAGCGAGTGAGAATGCAGTTGTCTGATTATCTGAGTAGAACTTTGCGCTCTGGTGTGGGTTCTCGCCATAGCGGAGAGACTGCTTAACATCAAACTCAAGGAATAGCTTCTCTGAAAGACCAGCCTTCTCGCGCATAAATGTAGCAATGCAGCTATCATACTGCGCAGTGTGTGTATAAGCCTTTGCTGAGAGAGCAAGACGGGTCTCTACGGTAGTATTACCACCCTCTGCAATCTCTGCAAGTACGGTGCTATAGTCTGCAGGGTCGCACACAACAGTCACATCGCGATAGTTCTTTGCAGCACTGCGGAGCATAGATGGACCACCGATGTCGATATTCTCGATTGCGTCCTCCATAGTCACCTCAGGATTTGCAATGGTCTGACGGAATGGATAGAGGTTTACACAAACAAGGTCGATAAACTCGATACCATTCTCTCTGAGTGCCTGAAGGTGGCTCTCCTCGTCACGACGAGCCAACAGACCGCCGTGTACCTTTGGATGAAGGGTCTTTACACGACCATCACAAATCTCAGGGAAGCCTGTCACATCGCTAATACCGATAGTCTTGACACCCTCCTGCTCCAACAGACGCTGTGTACCGCCTGTTGCAATAATCTGCCAACCGTGCGACTCCAGACCCTTGACAAACTCTACAAGGCCACTCTTGTCGCTTACACTTACTAAAGCTCTTTTCATTTTAATATCTTTTTAATCGTTTCTACATACATCTTATGCTCAATCTGCTGACCTATGCGGTGTACCTCCTCAGCATCATTTCCATCGTAAGCAAATGCCTGCTGGGCAATAATCTTTCCGCCATCAAGGGTGCTATCTACCCAATGGATAGTAATACCAAAAACCTTAACGCCATACTCGATTGCCTGCTCAACAGCCCTTGCACCAGCAAAGGCAGGAAGCAGTGACGGATGGATATTTATAATCCTACCGCCATAAGAGTCAAGCAACACGCTGCCTACAATGCGCATATAACCGGCAAGGCAAACAAGCTCAACGCCGTGACTATCAAGTAGTTCTACAATTCTCTGTTCATACTCCTCCTTTGACGAGTAATCCTTTGCGCAAAATGTAAAACACTCAACACCAAATGCCTCAGCCTTACGCACCACCTCCGCTTGAGGTTTGTCGCAGACCAGCAGCACAACCTGGGCATCAATCTCTCCCCTATTGCACGCCGTAGCTATAGCCTCAAAATTGGTTCCTGCTCCGCTTGCAAATACAGCAATATTGTGCTTCATTACTTAATAACTACGCCTTCAGTATCGGTTACGCGACCAATAACAGATGCCTTCTCACCTGCAGCGGTAAGAATATCAACAGCCTTCTGAGCCTCAGACTCGTCAAGTACGATAACCATACCTACACCCATATTGAAGATGTTGAACATCTCGCGGTGAGGAATGTTTCCATACTTCTCAAGCAGACGGAATACAGGAAGAATCTCCCAAGTACCCTCTGTAATCTCAAGGCCCTGACCCTCAGACAGTACGCGAGGAATATTCTCGTCGAAACCACCACCTGTAATGTGGCAGATACCGTGAACATCACAGTTGCGGATAACCTCAAGCACCTGACGAACATAGATCTTTGTAGGGGTAAGCAGAGTCTCGCCGAGCTTTGCACCCTCGAGCTCGTCATAAGAAGCATTCAGGTCGAGTGCATTGTCTGCTACAACCTTACGAACAAGGCTAAAACCATTTGAGTGAACACCGCTTGAAGCGATACCTACAAGCACATCACCCACCTTAACCTTGCTGCCATCGATAAGCTGTGACTTCTCAACAACACCGCAAGTAAAGCCTGCGATATCGTAGTCACCACCCTCATACATACCCGGCATCTCAGCAGTCTCTCCACCGATAAGTGCGCAACCAGCCTGACGGCAACCCTCAGCAACACCTGCCACGATAGCCTCAACCTTCTCAGGGATGTTGTGACCAAGCGCAACATAGTCCAGGAAGAAGAGTGGCTCAGCACCCTGTGCAAGTACATCGTTTACACACATTGCAACAGCATCAATACCGATAGTATCGTGCTTATCGAGTGCAAAAGCAATCTTGAGCTTTGTACCTACGCCATCGGTTCCGCTAACCAACACAGGCTCCTTAATATTGAGCGATGCAAGGTCGAACATACCACCGAAAGCACCGATATTACCCATTGTACCCAAACGCTGGGTAGATGCTACGTGTTGTTTGATTCGGCGAACTACCTCGTAGCCAGCCTCCAGGTTTACACCTGCTTTTTCGTAATTTACAGCCATATTCTTATTGTTTATTTGTTTGCGTCTTCTATTCTCTTATAAATATTTGTCGGATACTTACCATCAAAGCAAGCGATACACATATCCTCTCTACCAACGGCAGACTTAAGCGTTGCCTCGTATGAAAGGAACGCCAAAGAATCTGCGCCAATGGCCTTACAAGCCTGCTCTACGCTCATATTTGCAAGCATAAGCTCGTCAAGGGTTGAGGTATCTACACCATAGAAGCAAGGATGAGTCATTGTCGGACTGGCAATTCTCACGTGAACCTCTGTAGCACCCGCCTCACGAAGCATATTTACAATTCGGCGCGATGTGGTACCGCGAACGATAGAGTCATCTACAAGCACTACTCGCTTACCGCTCACAATCGAACGCACAGGCGAGAGCTTCATTCTCACACCCTTCTCGCGCAGATTCTGTGACGGCTGGATAAATGTACGACCTACATACTTGTTCTTAATAAGACCCATCTCATATGGCAGACCACTCGCCTCACTATAACCCTGAGCCGCGCTAAGGCTTGAGTCAGGTACACCTACTACGATATCAGCATCAACAGGTGACTCTTTGAACAGTCGACGACCCGACTCCTTACGATATGCGTGTACATTGCAGCCGTCGATATCGCTATCAGGACGAGCAAAGTAGATATACTCCATTGCGCACATCTTACACTTGCAACAAGCAGGATCGGCATAGAACGACGAACGAATACCCTTACGGTCGATAGTCACAATCTCACCTGGAGCTACATCGCGAACAAACTCTGCACCGATAGTATCAAATGCGCAGGTTTCGCTACTTACAACATAACCATCGCCAAGTTTACCGATTGATAGTGGGTGGAAACCGTACTTATCACGACAAGCATAGATGCGATTCTTTGTCATAATAAGGAAGACAAATGCACCCTCCATCTGCTTAAGTGCCTCGATAATAGTGTAGATACGAGGCTCCTCCGGATTATCCTTCTTAATAAGGTGGGCAAGCAACTCAGCATCTGAGCGAGAGTGGAACAGTGAGCCCCTACCCTCAAGCTCTGCCTTAAGTATCTCGGCATTGACAATATTACCATTATGCGCAAGGGCGAAGTCACCAGAGCCGTGGTGGAAATAGAGTGGCTGCACATTGCCCATTGAGCGCAGTGCTGCACCTGTATATAGTACGTGGCCTATAGCAATATGTCCATCCAACTCACTAATCTTCTGCTCGTTGAACACCTCAGAGACAAGGCCCATTCCGCGATGACGCTTCATATTGCCCTGCTCATCTACGCAGACCATACCGCAACCCTCCTGACCACGGTGCTGCATAGTATGCAGACCGTAGTATATCATTGAAGAGGCGTGTTCTACACCATAAATTCCTAAAACACTCATTATACCTATATATTATATATATTACTACTATGCTTTGAAATAGTTAACGGCATTCTCAAAGATATTCTGACACTTTTCGCCCGCAATATTCTTAAACAGTCCATCAAGGTAACGCTCAGTATGACCCATCTTACCCAAAATCTGTCCATCGCGGCTGATAATACCCTCAATACCGTATGACGAACCATTAGGGTTATATGGAGCATCAGTTGTTGCGTGACCCTCAGCATCTGTATACTGGAATGCTACCTGACCATTTGCAAACAGCTCCTCAGCAAACTCAGGGCTTACAACAAACTTACCCTCGCCGTGGCTGACAGCAATAGAGTGCAGATCACCCACCTTGAATGATGACAACCACGGAGAAGCAGTTGTTCCCACGCGAGTAGTTACAATCTGCGAGATGTGGCGGTGAATATCGTTGTGGAAGAGTGTAGGTGAAGCAGTTGTCACCATACCCAAACGGCCATAAGGGAGCAGACCAGACTTAACCAACGCCTGGAAACCGTTACAGATACCCAGAATCAGACCACCGCGGTCAAGCAGTGCGTGTACTGACTTAGTCACATCGGCATTATTGAGCACACCGGCAATAAACTTACCGCTACCATCCGGCTCATCACCGAGTGAGAAACCTCCACTGAGTACCAAAATGTGGCTATTGTCAATAGCCTGGCACATACGGCTGATCGAGTCGAAGATTGCATCTGATGTAAGGTTGCAGAATACGCCAATCTCTGTCTGCGCACCTGCACGCTCAAATGCGCGAGCTGTATCGTAGTCGCAGTTTGTACCTGGGAATACTGGCAGATATACCTTTACGGTATCAACCTTCTCGCCCTTATACTTAGGAGCCTCTGCTGTGCAGTTTGACTCACGACAAGGCTCACCGCTAAGACCCTTAGATGGATATACGGTCTCAAAACGAGCAGTATTTGCAGCAAGCAGAGCCTCAAGAGCAACACTCTGACCATTTACAGTCAGGCTCTTCTGCTCAACGGTTGTACCGATAAGCAGTGCTGCAACATCTGCAATCTCCTCGGTAGACTCAACAACGATAGAGCCGTAGTTATAGTCAAACAGCTCATTATTTGCAATAGTAACCTCTGCACCAATCTCATTACCGAAGCTCATCTTTGCTACAGCCTCGGCAACACCACCAAAGCCTACAGCATAAGCAGCCACTACGCTACCCTTCTCAATAAGGTCGGTAACAAGTGTAAAGTTGTGACGCAATGCATCGCAGTCTGGAGTGTAGTCACCCTTTGGAGTGTGCTTAACAAGGTAGAGCTTGTGACCTGCAGCCTTGAACTCAGGGCTGATAACGGTACGAGCATCTACGGTAGTAATACCAAATGCAATAAGGGTTGGAGGCACATTAATATCGTTAAATGTACCACTCATAGAGTCCTTACCACCGATAGATGGCAGACCCAGAGCGTGCTGCATCTTAAGAGCTCCAAGCAGTGCAGCCATAGGCTTACCCCAAGTGCTACGATCAGTCATACGCTCGAAGTACTCCTGATATGAGAAGCGCATCTTATCGAATCGAGCACCTGCAGCTACAACCTTTGCCACAGCCTCAACTACGGCATACTGAGCACCGTGGTATGGGCTCCAGCTTGAGATATATGGGTTGTAACCAAATGCCATAATACTTGCAGTATTGGTCTTGCCGTGGCGAACAGGCAGAGTCTGAACAGATACCTGACTCTCAGTATTCTGTGTGCGACCACCAAATGGCATCAAGACTGTTGAAGCACCGATAGTAGAGTCGAACATCTCGATAAGACCCTTCTGGCTAACAACATTCCAATCCTTGAGGTTTGCAGTAAGCTGCTCAGCAACGGTTGCACCCTCAACGGTACGAGTAAACGGATTGCGCTCCTCAACAGCTGGGATAGTCACCTGAGTGTAGTGCTTAGCACCTGCGCTATCAATAAACTCGCGCTTAAGATCAACAATAAGCTCACCGTGGAAGTACATTCTCATACGCTGAGTGTCGGTAACATCGGCAACGTGATTTACCTCGACATTCTCCTCAGCACAGAGAGCCATCATTGTCTCCATATCCTTACGTTCAACAACTACAGACATACGCTCCTGCGACTCGCTAATAGCAAGCTCTGTAGAGTTAAGACCGTTATACTTAACCGGCACACGATCCAGGTAGATATCAAGACCATCTGTAAGCTCACCGATAGCAACGCTCACACCACCTGCACCAAAGTCATTTGACTTCTTGATGAGGCGTGTAACATCTGCACGACGGAACAGACGCTGAATCTTACGCTCCTCTGGAGCATTACCCTTCTGTACCTCTGAACCACACTCCTCAAGAGATGCGGCTGTATGCTGCTTTGATGAACCGGTTGCTCCACCGATACCGTCACGACCTGTTCTACCACCCATAAGCAGTACAACATCGCCCGGAGCCGGAGACTCACGACGTACATTCTCAGCCTTGACAGCACCAACTACGGCACCTACCTCAAGACGCTTTGCAACATAGTTATCGTGGAAGATCTCGCGCACGTGAGTAGTCGCAAGACCAATCTGGTTTCCATAGCTTGAGTAACCCGCAGCAGCCTTACGAGAGATTACTCGCTGTGGCAGCTTGCCCGCCATAGTCTCAGATACGCCCTTATAGATATCTCCGGCACCTGTTACACGCATAGCCTGATATACATAAGCACGACCTGACAGTGGGTCACGAATAGCACCACCAAGACAAGTAGATGCACCACCGAATGGCTCAATCTCTGTTGGGTGGTTATGTGTCTCGTTCTTGAACTGGAGCAACCACTTCTCGGTCTGACCGTCAACATCTACATCTACAAAGATGCTGCAAGCGTTGTTCTCCTCGCTCTGCTCCATATCGTCAAGCAGACCCTTATGGCGAAGGTAGCGAGCACCAATGGTTGCAATCTCCATAAGGCAGAGGCTCTTATGCTCTCGACCAAGCTCAGAGCGCATCATACCGAACTCAGCAAGGGCACTCTCAAACTCGCTCTTCATAAACGACTCGTCAACCTTAATCTCAGTAATCTCTGTGGTAAAGGTTGTGTGACGGCAGTGATCTGACCAGTATGTATCAAGAATACGAAGCTCAGTCTGTGAAGGGTTGCGACCCTCATTGCGGAAGTAGTTTACAACCTCACGCAAGTCATCTGCATTCATTGCAAGAGAGTTAGCCTTGCAGTAGTCAGCAAGCTCCTCCTCCTTCATATCGGTAAAGCCCTCGAGAATTGGCACAGGACGAATCTCAGCCTGCTCGTTATCTGCAAGACGAGACAAATCCTTCTCGCGAGACTCAACAGCGTTGATATAGTAACGCTTTACTGCCTCAATATCGGCATCGGTTACGCCGTTATCAAAGATGAGCAACTTTGAGCTGCGGATTCTCACATCTGCAGTAGGCTCGATAAGGCGAACACAATCTACAGCTGAAGATGCACGCTGGTCAAACTGACCTGGCAGACACTCTACAGCCAGATACTTAAGACCCTCGAGGTTACACTCGTCAGTAACGCGGTCTGTTACAATCTCTCCAAATACCGAATAACGGCAACGCTCAATAAGCTCCTCTGTAAAGCCGAACAAGTCGTAGACATTCAGCACGCGGAGCGACTTGATATTAAGGCCGAGATTTTCGTTCAGCTCGCTCTGTAACGAGTGAGCCTCTACCTGAAACTCGGCATATTTCTCAACAAAAATTCTGTAATTTTTCATATCTCAATTATAACTCTGCTGAAAGTACATTCTCGGTCTGCTGCTTGCGGAACTCGATAAGGCGAGCCTCAAGCTCAGGGTCTGTAAGCGCAAAGATAGATGCTGCAATAAGAGCTGCATTCTTAGCACCATTGATAGCTGTGGTTGATACAGGAATACCACCAGGCATCTGAACAATAGAGAGAAGTGAATCAAGGCCACCCAAAGCCGAAGTTTTGATAGGCACACCGATTACAGGCACAGTGGTAAGACCCGCTGTAACACCTGCTACGTGCGCTGCGCCACCTGCGCCCGCGATAATTGCGCCAATACCGCGCTCGCGTGCAGTAGTTGCATACTCAAACATCAAATGCGGAGTACGGTGTGCGCTGATTACTCGCTTCTCATACTCAATACCTAACTGCTCAAGGGTCTCAACAGCTGCCGACATAACGCCCCAGTCGCTTGTAGAGCCCATAATAACTGCTACCTTCATAACTTTTGTTTATTTAAAATTATACTTTTATTTCAATCAAAAAGCCACCGCAACATATCCGTTGTAGTGGCTATTTTACACACTTATCTTCAGCATCTGACACACTGCGCTCTTTGAGCGGAGTTTAAGACGATGTACGCACCCAAACACTACCCCTCGGAGAACTTGCTCCGAAAGCCCGATAACTGTCAAATGCGCCATAGATTCTTTCATACGGCAAAAATACAAAACTTTATGTGTTCAGAAAAATTTTCTGCCAACTTTTTTTAACACTTTTTCAACGATTATATACAAAAATAAAAAAAAGTAAAAATTATTGCAAAATATTATGTAGTTCCAAAAAATATATCTACCTTTGCACAAATTATAAACACCCCGATGAAAAGAACTAACCACGCTGGCATTATCGGTCCGACAATTTGCAATGTCGTGTTCGGACTTTATGGTGGAAGAGTGTGCGGTATGTTCGGAGCTGAGGGAGTGTGTGCGAAATAGAGCGAGGTGCGATTGTGCCTCGCTTTTGTTATAGAAAAATATGTTTAATAAATAAAAAGGTAAAGTTATGTCATTTTTAACAGAGAGAGTTCAGCAAGAGGGTTTAACCTTTGACGATGTGTTGCTCGTACCTGCATATTCAGAGGTACTGCCACGCGAGGTTTCTATCAAGAGCCGTTTTTCGCGCAACATCTGTCTTAATATTCCAATTGTTTCTGCAGCAATGGATACTGTTACCGAGGCTCCTATGGCTATTGCCATTGCTCGCGAGGGCGGTATTGGTGTTATTCACAAGAATATGTCTATTGCAGAGCAGGCTGCTCAGGTGCGTCGTGTAAAGCGTGCTGAGAATGGTATGATCTATGATCCTGTAACCATTACCGGCGAGCAGACTGTTGGCGATGCGTTGGCACTTATGCGCGAGAATAAGATTGGTGGTATTCCTGTTGTAGATGCAGATCGTATGCTCGTGGGTATTGTTACCAACCGCGACCTTCGCTTCCAGAAGGATATGAGCCGTCATATTTCTGAGGTTATGACATCTGAGAATCTGGTTACAATCACCAACCCTGAGGCTGAGGATGTAACAGATGTATTGTTGCGTAACAAGATTGAGAAACTGCCTGTAGTTGACGCTGAGGGTCATCTGGTAGGCCTTATCACATACAAGGACCTGACAAAGGTTCAGGATCATCCAAATGCTTGTAAAGATAGCAAGGGTCGTCTCCGCGTAGCTGCAGGTGTTGGTGTTACTACCGACTCTATGGAGCGCGTTGATGCTCTTGTTGCCGAGAGTGTTGATGCAGTGGTTCTTGACTCTGCTCACGGTCACTCTAAGAACATCGTTACCCTGCTTAAGAAGATTAAGGAGAAGTATCCTCACCTCGATGTTGTTGTTGGTAACATCGCTACTGCTGAGGCTGCTCGTTACCTTGCTGAGAATGGTGCCGATGGTATCAAGGTTGGTATCGGTCCTGGTTCTATCTGTACTACCCGTATTATTGCAGGTGTTGGTGTACCACAGCTCACCGCTATCTTCGATGTTGCATCTGCTGTTAAGGATATGGATGTTGCCGTTATCGCTGACGGTGGTCTTCGTTACTCTGGTGACATTGTTAAGGCTCTTGCTGCCGGTGGTGACTGCGTAATGTGCGGTTCAATGTTTGCAGGTACTGAGGAGGCTCCAGGTGAGACTATCATCTACAACGGTCGTAAGTTCAAGACATACCGCGGTATGGGTTCTATCGACGCAATGAAGGCTGGTTCTACCGACCGCTACTTCCAGGATGGCGAGACTGCTACAAACAAGCTCGTTCCAGAGGGTATCGTAGGTCGTGTACCATTCAAGGGTTCACTAAACGAGACTGTATACCAGCTCATTGGCGGTATCCGCTCAGGTATGGGTTACTGTGGTGCTAAGGATCTTGCAACACTGCGTACTGCACGCTTTATCCGCGTTACTGCATCAGGTGTTATCGAGAACCACCCACACGACATTACAATTACACGCGAGACCCCTAACTACACTCGCGGTGAATAAGTAAAATTAGGTTAACAAAATATATTTTACAGGTTATGAAACAAGATATGATTGTCATTTTGGACTTGGGTAGCCACGAGAATACTGTACTTGCTCGTGCCATCCGTGCTTTAGGTGTATATAGCGAGATATATCCACACGACATTACCGCTGCTGAGCTTAAGGCTCTGCCAAATGTAAAGGGTGTAATTATCAACGGCGGTCCTAACAATGTTATCGATGGTGTTGCTATTGATGTATTACCAGAGATTTATGAGGCAGGCTTCCCTGTAATTGCTGCAGGTCACGATAAGGCTCTGTGTGAGGTTAAGCTTGAGCAGTTCACTGACGATGTAGAGGCTATCAAGGTTGCTGTAAAGGACTTTGTATTTGATACTTGCAAGGCTGAGGCTAACTGGAATATGACCAACTTTGTAAATGACCAGGTAGAGCTTATCCGTCGTCAGGTTGGTAACCGCAAGGTGCTTCTCGCACTCTCTGGCGGTGTTGATTCATCTGTTGTTGCAGCGTTGCTTCTCAAGGCTATTGGTGAGAATCTGGTTTGCGTTCACGTAAATCACGGTCTTATGCGTAAGGGCGAGAGCGAGAATGTTATTGAGGTATTCCGCAACCAGCTCTGCGCTAACCTTGTATATGTAGACGCAACTGAGCGTTTCCTTGGCAAGCTCGAGGGTGTTGAGGATCCTGAGCAGAAGCGTAAGATTATCGGTAGCGAGTTTATCCGCGTATTTGAGGAGGAGGCACGCAAGCTTGAGGGTATCGACTTCCTCGGCCAGGGTACTATCTATCCAGATATCGTAGAGAGTGGTACCAAGACTGCTAAGATGGTTAAGTCACACCACAATGTAGGTGGTCTGCCAGAGGATATGCAGTTTGAGTTGGTTGAGCCACTCCGTCAGCTCTTCAAGGATGAGGTTCGTGCTTGCGGTCTTGAGCTCGGTCTTCCATATGAGATGGTTTACCGTCAGCCATTCCCAGGTCCGGGTCTTGGTGTTCGCGTACTTGGTGCAATCACTCGTGAGCGTCTTGAGGCTGTTCGTGAGTCTGATGCTATCCTTCGTGAGGAGTTTGCAAAGGCTGGTCTTGACAAGAAGGTTTGGCAGTACTTCACCGTTGTGCCTGACTTCAAGAGCGTAGGTGTTCGCGACAATGCTCGCTCTTATGAGTACCCTGTAATCATCCGCGCCGTAAATACCGTTGACGCGATGACCGCAACCATCGAGCGTATTGATTGGGACATTCTCTGCCACATTACCGACCGCATTCTTGCTGAGGTTAAGAATGTAAACCGCGTATGCTACGATATGTCACCAAAGCCAAACGCAACTATCGAGTGGGAGTAGTCTTTGACTTTTATTTCAATAACAAGAGCCGATGTAAGTCGGCTCTTTTCAGCTATAAACAACTATGAGAATAGCACTAATCCAGACTGATATCGTTTGGTGCAACACTACTGCAAATATTGCCCGCGCCGAGGCATTGATAGCATCAAGTGAACCTGCCGATCTATATGTTCTCCCCGAGATGTGGAGCACAGGATTTGTTATTGAGGCTCAAGAGGTTGCAGAGTCTGAGGAGCAGTGCGCGGCACTGCAGTGGATGGTAACAACTGCTGCAAATCGCAACTGCGCTATAAGCGGCTCTCTGGTGATTTCAGAGGACGGCAAGTACTACAATCGCCATTACTTTGTAACTCCAAATGGCATTGAGGCAAGGTACGACAAGCGTCACCTCTTTCGCCTTGGTGGCGAGACCAAGCGTTTTACAGCCGGTCAGCAGCGCGTTATTGTCGAGTGGTGTGGTGTAAAATTTCTACTACAGACCTGCTTCGACATCCGCTTTCCCGTCTTTGTGCGCAATAGTGTAACAGATAGAGTCTATAGTTACGATGCCATTATCTATATAGCCTCATTCCCAACCCCACGAATGACCGCTTGGCATACATTGTCAGCAGCCAGAGCTATTGAGAATGAGAGTTTTGTGATTGCTGTAAATCGTACGGGAGATGATATCTACTGCAACTACAACGGTGGTTCTGTAATATGGGATAGTTTTGGCAGCAGCATTGCCGAGTGCGGAGAAGATGAATGCATCGTAGTTGCTGACATAGATATTGACGAGCTGAGGCTTCGTCGTAGGCGTTTTCCGACACTTATAGACGCCGATTTGTTCAGTATTCAATAAATTTGTATATTTGTCCAAAATTTGTAACAACAAAAACTTAAAAGAATGAAAAAATTTGTAACCGCTATGGGACTTATTGCCCTTGCTCTTACATCTTGTACAGAGCAGCCAAAGGAGGCAGCTTGGATTGTTGACAAGTTCGATGACATAAAGGTTATCCGCTATGAGGTACCTGAGTTTGAGAACCTGCCACTCAACGAGAAGTTGCTCATTTACTACCTTGCCGAGTCGGCAAAGTGTGGTCGTGATATTATGTTCGACCAGAACTTTAAGTACAACCTTACTATCCGTCGCGCGCTGGAGCAGATCTACACCACCTATGAGGGTGATAAGAGTGCTGCTGACTTCGTAGCTATGGAGAAGTATCTGAAGAAGGTGTGGTTTGCAAACGGTATCCACCACCACTACTCTAATGACAAGTTTGCTCCAGAGTTCTCACGCGAGTGGTTTATGGCTCAGCTCGAGGGTGTTGACACAGGCGTTGTATCACACGAGGAGCTCGCAGAGGTTATCTTCAACCCTGCTCTCTACGCTTCACGCCTTAACCAGACTGCCGGTGTAGATATGATTGCAGCATCTGCAGGTAACTACTACGAGGGTCTTACTCAGGCTGAGGTTGAGAAGTTCTACAACAAGATGATCGATCCTAAGGATCCACGCCCTATCTCTTACGGTCTTAACTCTAAGCTTGTTAAGAAGGATGGTAAGATTTTCGAGCAGACCTACAAGGTTGGTGGTATGTACACCGAGGCTCTTGAGCAGGTTGTATACTGGCTCGAGAAGGCTGAGGCTGTAGCTGAGGAGCCACTCAAGACCACTATCGGTCTGCTTATCAAGTACTACCGCAGCGGTGATCTGCGCGACTTCGACGCATTCAACATCTCTTGGGTACAGGATACTCAGTCAAATGTTGACTTTGTAAACGGCTTTACCGAGACATATGGTGATCCACTCGGCTTCAAGGCTTCTTGGGAGAGCGTTGTAAACTTTATCGATAAGGCTGCTTGCGCTCGTACTCAGATTATCTCTGAGAACGCACAGTGGTTTGAGGACAACTCACCTATCAACCCTGCATACCGCAAGCCTGTTGTTAAGGGTGTATCTGCAAAGGTTATTACCGTGGCTATGCTCGGTGGTGACTGCTACCCTGCAACCCCTATCGGTATTAACCTGCCAAATGCAGACTGGATTCGCAAGGAGTATGGTTCAAAGTCTGTAACTATCGACAACATCACCTACGCATACAAGAAGGCTGCTCAGGGCAATGGTTTCTCTGAGGAGTTTGTTCTCCGTGAGGAGGATCGCGAGCGTATGAAGGAGTGGGGCAAGCTCTCTGATGACCTTCACACCGACCTTCACGAGTGCCTCGGCCACGGCTCTGGCCAGCTGGCTCCAGGTACAACAGGTACCGAGCTCGGCTCATACTCTTCAACCCTTGAGGAGACCCGTGCCGACCTGTTTGCACTCTACTATCTCGGTGACCAGAAGCTCGTTGAGATCGGTCTTATCCCAACTCTCGATGTTGCTAAGGCACAGTACGCTTCTTATATTATGAATGGTATGATGACTCAGTTGTCTCGCATCGAGCTCGGCAAGAATGTTGAGGAGTCACATATGCGTAACCGCAAGATGATTGCTGAGTGGTGCTACGAGAAGGGCCTGGAGAACAATGTTATCGAGTGGGTTGAGAAGGATGGCAAGAAGTACATCGTTGTAAATGACTTCGACGCTCTTCGTAACCTCTTCGGTGATATGCTCTACGAGGTTCAGCGCATCAAGAGTGAGGGTGACTACGAGGCTGGTAAGCAGCTTGTTGAGAAGTATGGCGTAACTGTTGAGCCAGAGCTCCACAAGCAGGTTCGCGAGCGTTACTACGCTCTTGGTATCGAGCCTTATGGTGGTTTCGTAAACCCTGAGTACACCCTCGTTGAGCAGGATGGTCAGGTTGTTGATGTTGTAGTTTCATACCCTACAAACTATGCCGAGCAGCACCTCCACTACTCAAAGGATTACTCATTCCTGCCATCAATCAACTAATTTATAGCTATTGGCTTTTGGCCATTAGCTCTTGGCTAAGGTATCCGCAATGCGGGTACCTTTTTTTATATAAAACAATTAACCAATGCCAAAAGCCAATAGCATAAGACTCTCAAAAATTGCTACTTTTTGAGAGTCTTATAACTAAGTATATGCCAAGTGATTGCAGTGGCGAGCAGTGCCATTAGCACCTGCGCCCACCAGTACTCATTTACCACAGCGAAAATGCAGTAACCGATGGTGAGCCAGACCAGGGTGGTGGCATAGATTTTGACCCGCAGAGGAATTGCACGGTGAGTGCGGAAGTTGCGGATATACTCGCCAAAGATACGATGATTTATAAGCCAATTATGGAGGCGATCAGATGAGCGTAGCCATAGTGCTGCAGCGAGCAACAATAATGGCGTAGTGGGCAGCAGCGGCAGGAATATTCCCGCCACGGCAAGGGCAAAACTGATTGATCCGAGTACAGCTAAAATTATTTTCACCTTGTAATAGTTGAATTTTCGGGCACAAAGATACACAATTCAAAGAATTTTCATAACTTTGTAGCATTATAAACTTTGTACATCAATTTATAGTATGAGCAATAAGATTGGTATTGCCTGCGACCACGCGGGTTACGAGATGAAAGAGTTGCTGACCGGTTATCTGACAGCAAAGGGTTTTGAAATTTATGATTTCGGCTGTAACTCTGAGGAGAGTTGCGACTATGCCGACTATGCGCATCCACTGGCTGAAGCTCTTGAGAATGGTGAGTTTGACCGCGCTATCGGCATCTGTGGCAGTGGTGAGGGTATGGCAATTACCCTGAACAAGCATCAGAAGATTCGCGCATCTATATGCTGGATTCCTGAGATTGCAAGCATCACCCGTCAGCACAACGACTGCAATGTACTTGTTCTTCCGGCTCGTTTTATCGACAACGACACCGCGCTTGCCATTGTTGACAAGTGGCTCACAACACCTTTCGAGACAGGCGGTCGCCACGAGCGTCGTATTGCAAAGATTGCAATTAAATAGCACAGAGCCGAGATTCGGCTCTTTTTGTTTATGAAGTTTCGCACAGAGATAGAATGCACGCCCCTGAGGGCAAAGATAGAGTACGGCACAACGATTTTTGCCGTAGGCAGTTGCTTTGCCCAAAATATTGCACAGCGATTGCGTCAGGCGAAGTTCCGCGTAGTGCAGTCACCTACAGGCATACTCTTTAACCCCGCTTCGATAGCGCAGTCACTATCTGCCTTTGCAGCCAATCAGGCTGTCGATACTACACGCATTGTTCGCCGCGGTGAGGAGTATGTATCCCTCGACTGCCACTCAGACCTTGTGGGCTGTAGCGAGCAAGAGGCGTTAAACATCTGGCAATCAGCCATTAACGATGGGCACAATGCGTTGTTATCAGCAGATTGTATTATAATTACTCTCGGCACTGCGTGGGTATACGAGCACATCGCAACGGGCCAAGTGGTGGCAAACTGTCACAAGATTCCGCAGTGCGAGTTTACACGCCGTCGTCTGAGTGTATCTGAGATATGCGACCTTTTCCGCCCTCTAATGGAGGGTATTCTTAGTGATAAGCAGGTGATTTTTTCCGTCAGTCCTGTGCGCCATACGGCCGATGGTCTTGCTGAAAATTCGCTAAGCAAAGCGACGCTTCGCCTTGCTGTAGACGAGATTATTAACAAGTTTAGCAATGCGGACTATTTCCCTGCGTATGAGATAGTTACAGACGATTTACGCGACTATCGTTTCTATGCCGACGATCTGGTACACCCATCATCTCAGGCGATAGAATACATCTGGGAGCACTTTGTTCAGAGTGCTCTTAGCGACAGCGCGAAGCAGACGCTTGACAAGGTTGTAAAGATTGTCGCTGCTGCTGCACACAGACCCTTCAACCCGCACAGTAGCGAGTATCATAAATTCTGCCAACGCAACCTTGAGCAGGCAAAAGCTCTATCTATGATAGATTTTAGCGACGAATGTGCTATTTTTGAGAGTTTTTTAAATAAAAGTTAGTACCTTTGTCGGATAATTTTTGAAATATGCGCAGATTTGTAGTATCAATACTGACTCTTTTGACCATCTTTGCAGCCTCAGCACAGCCAAAGATGGTTATCAACATCATTATCGGAGGAATGAAGGCAACCGACCTTGAGCGTTATGAGAAGAACTTCTCGACAGAGGGTCTTATGCGTCTAAAGAATGGCGGAGCTTCATTTACCGAGTGTTACACTGACTTTATCCCTTCATCGGAGCAGATGGCCCTTGCCACAATAGCCACAGGCTCATTACCATCAATGCACGGCGTATCATCTACCCGTTGGTATGACCGTACAAGTGGCAATACAGCTGTTAAGTTATGCAAGACAGCCTCTGGCGAGTGGACAACCGAGCACTTTATGGCTCCAACGCTTGCACAGACAATTTTAGACATCAACAGCAACACCTCAGTTACAACCATAGCCCACAATCCTTCCTCAGCAATGGCTCTTGCAGGCAAGGGTGGCGAGTGTTTCTGGGTTGACTCTTTGGGTAATTGGGCAACAGCAGCGTGCTACACCAAGACCCTGCCTGAGTGGGTAAATACACACAACGAGAGCGGTTTTAATCGCGCATATGTGCAGAATACCTGGTTTGGAAAGCTCACCAAGGGCAAGTACATAAACAGCCGAGCAACTGATATTCACATCTACGACATATACGCCAAGCAGAAAGGCATTGGCAGCAAGAAGCTCTCTGATGCGTGGATAGATGATCTGCTCCACTCTCCTGCGGGCAATAGTGCCATCTTCGACTTTGCATCGAAAGCTTTAGACCGTATGGTAGCCGACAAGCAGAAAGATGGTGTCAAGATGCTCAATATCTGCCTCGATGTACCGCGCAATATTGCCGAGAAGTATGGTTCAGACTCTATCGAGTATGAGGATATGCTCTACCGCTTAGATTCATCTATTGCAGACCTGCTGAAGATTGTAGATGTCTGCTATCCAAAACAGAGCGACTATCTGATCACCGTCACCTCTGACCACGGTATGGGCAAAAGTACGCTATCAAACCACTCACTGACACACTTTAACACCCGTCAGGCAGAGGTTATTCTCAACGCCTTTCTCAGTGCGCAGTATGGTCAGGGAAGTTGGGTACTCAGTTGCGACAATGGAGCTATATATCTTAATCGCGACCTTGTATATGCAAAGAAGTTATCTATCGCTCAGGTACAGAACGAGGCTGCAACATTTACTATGCAGTTCCGTGGCATAGCCAATGCCGTTACCGCTACAGCGTTGCAGGGTGGAGCTATGAGTAGCCGCAGCTCTCGACTGATGCAAAACAGCTTCTATCCTCGTCGCTCAGGCGATATACTCTACGCACTACAGCCCGGCTGCAACGAACTTAATAGCGACAAGACGGCGCAGAGTGGCTCGCCATACAACTACGACAGACATATACCGCTTATCTTCTACGGCTGCGGCATACATTGCGGCAAGATAGATCGTCAGGTATCTACAACAGCTATTGCTGTGACCATCTCCTCATTACTGGGAATCTCTCGCCCCGACTGTGCAGATGGAGATGTTATTTACGAATTAAAACAGAGATAAAATATGACAGATTTAGTTCAAAATCAAATTATAGAGGAGTTTGCAATGTTCGACGACTGGTTGGACAAGTACGACTACCTTATATCACTGAGCGACTCGCTACCGGTAATAGATGCTACCCATAAGACTGAGCAGTATATTATCGAGGGTTGCCAATCTCGCGTATGGGTCGATGCTCGATTCGAAGATGGCAAGGTATACTACTCTGCCGACAGCGACGCAATTATCGTCAAGGGCATCTTGGCACTGCTTATTCGCGCCTTTGAGGGTCGTACTCCGCAGGAGATTGTCGACCTTGACCTCTACTTTATCGAGTCTATAGGTCTGCAAGAGAACCTATCGCCTACTCGTGGCAATGGCGTGCTGGCGACCATCAAGCAGATGAAACTTTTTGCACTTGCTTACTCATCTAAAATGCAGTAGTATGACACCTGAGGAGATATTAGCAGTAGAAAAGGATATTGTCCTGACACTCAAGAATATATACGACCCAGAGATTCCCGTAAACATATACGATCTGGGACTTATCTACGACATTGACTATAATCCATCGGGCGAGGTGACCATACAGATGACCCTCACTGCCCCAAACTGTCCTATGGCAGATATGCTTGTCGAGGATGTAAACATACAGGTTGCCAAGGTCAAGGGAGTAGACAAAGTCAATGTAATACTCGTCTTTGAGCCTGCGTGGGACAAGAGTATGATGTCAGAAGAGGCTCTGCTCGAGCTTAATCTATTCTAACACAACACTTTACAATTATGGGCCAGATATCTTGCAGACAAATTATCTCAAATGCATCGACAGAGTCACTCTCGGCGATGTTTGAGGGTGTGGCCCTACAGAGACTTACTCGCAAGCATAACGACATTGTTACTATCTACAATCGCGTCTATAAAGATTGGAATCAGACCTGCTATCAGATTCTGTTCAAGATGATGGATGTAGGGACAAATAAGCAGGCCTATCTTCAACTCTCTGAGGCTGTTCCATACCGATGCATACTGCGCGAGGTCACATCGCTACACTCTATCGAGGCAATGCTTTTAGGTGGCTCAGGACTGCTGACGATGTATCCTGAGGATGAGTATATCTCCAATCTCAAGGATGAGTGGAACCATCTGGCCCGCAAGTATAACCTCTTCCCTATGCGTTGTACGAGTTGGGATTTAACACAGACCCACCCATACAACCACCCTATACTTCGTCTGGCGCAGCTTGCACAGCTGCTACATAGCAAGGAGTTTTTAGTTAACCGCATTGTCAACTGCCGCACACCTAAGGATGTGGTATCTCTGTTTAGTGTCGAGGCATCGGAGTATTGGAAAAATCACTTTGTTCCAGCTACTCAGTCTCGTGGCATACCTAAGCGCATCGGCAAGGCCAAGAGCCTTATTCTCGGTATAAATCTGGTGGTTCCGATGCAGATTGCATACTCAGAGAATATCGGTCAGCACAACCTGAAGGAGTATGCTATGACCCTCTTACGTGCTATCGAGGCAGAGGATAACCGCTATATCCGCAAGTGGCAACAGATTGGTCTAACACCGACTAATGCCCTCCAGAGTCAAGCTATAATCCAAATAGAGACCGAGTACTGCCAGAAGTCGCGCTGTCAAGATTGTCCTATCATCAAGATGGGGCAAAATAGCATACACAAATAGAGCTGTCATCTTCAGTATAAAAGATTGTTATCTCCTCTTTTTTTGACCATATTTATAGTACTAACCTAAACTTAAATAGTATGAGAAAAATAATTTCTGTGCTTTTAGTATTTACAAGCGCGCTGTTATTATGTTCGTGTAATTCTGACGAACATACATATCAGCTACACATTGATGATGCAGCAAATATTTTCACCGCAAACGATATCAACAAACTCAAATCCGTTGAGATTGCAGAAGGTTACAATATAGCTATAGTATCTGTAGATGAAGTCATTGAAAACAACATCTACAAGCACACCCGAGAGGTCTACGACCAAGTTGATGACAACACCAAATATGGTGATAATACCATTGCCATCGTATGCTTTAAGAATCAGGGTATTATAACCACCAAGATGCCTGCCTCGTTGCAGAATATCATCGACACAGAGTACCTTCAGCAGTACTACCAGTACCAAAAGGTTGTCAACGCCAGCGATTTTGGCAAACAGACCGCCCAGATACTCGATATGGTCAAGTATGCGACTGTTGAGCACGATGGTCTATCATTCTTCAAGAAGAGCGCTATTGGCGATGGTATCTTGCACACCTTTGACTTTGTGTTAAGATACACTATCCCGCAGGATTCGTGGATTTACAAGTGTATTTTCCACATTCCAATGTTCATTACCCTATATATCACCCAGGCAGTAGGGTCAACTTCACATTGGGTACTCTTTATATTTATCGCGATACTATTCTTGTTCAGAGAGTATGTTGTTAGAAGATTTACTAAAAAAAGTAGGACTTCAGCACAGACTCTAATTAGTTCATTTATCTATATTATATTCAAGCTACTGACCATCCTTGTGATCTTCTGTATGTATACCATCTCTATCCCGCGTCAGGAGCTACTCTGGGCAATGCAAGAGTATGGAATTTCAGAGGCATTTATCACAAGTTTGCAGGGTAATTTAACAGATGTTACCCTGACCAATTTCGGATGGTTTGGCTGCACATTAGTCTGTTTATTCCTGCTGTTGTGCAAATTAGCTAACGCACCTGAGTATATTATCTACTCATACTATAAGCCTGAGTATCAGCAAAGAATATACCAGAAGAATAAGGAGAATATCAAGACCCAGATTATGGCAGATAAGACCGCGCAGACTATATCCCAGGGTTACTCTGAGAACGACTCTATAGATATTGACAAACTAGATAACGATGAAAAACCATATGTCGCTTTGGTTACTGATCACTATTCTAAGAGTTTTTTGGCGCTTTTATACCTCATTCCGATATGCATCTTCTTTAACTCGGGTATGTTGATGTTCTACGCACTATACAAGAGCATCAGTCTGCTTGAGAATTTGTCAGAAATCATCAACGAGTTGAGAGAGTCGAAAAAATACAATCTATTATAGCAAAAGTTACCATTTAACCTACAAAGTAGCCCAAATGTATGGGCTATTTTTTTATTCTACTTTTTATTTACAGTTTTTTTTACTATCTTTGCGCGCATTGTATATGTAAAAACTTTTAAGCTATGGATATTTTATCAAGTATTATCAAATTTTTCTTCGGCAGTAAAGCCGATAAAGACCGCAAAGAGGTAGAGCCATATGTTCTCAAAATCAAGGAGATATACCCTACCATCCAGAGCCTGACCAACGATCAGCTCCGTGAGCGTACTGCAGCCCTTCGTCGCCAAATTGCAGAGTATATTGCAACTGACGAGGCACATATTGCAAAGCAGAAGCTCGCTCTTGAGAATCCCGAAATCTCTGTAAATGAGAAGGAGAAGATTGCTAAGGATATTGAGAATACAGAAAACACCGTAAAGGAGAAGATTCAGGAGGTACTCAAGCAGATTCTGCCAGAGGCTTTTGCCATTATGAAGGATACTGCTCGCCGTTTTGCTGAGAACGACACTGTTGTTGTTACTGCCAACGACTTTGACCGCAACCTTGCCGCATCTAAGGACTTTATAACCATCGAGGGTGACAACGCGGTTTACTCAACCCGTTGGACTGCTGGCGGAAATGACATCAAGTGGGATATGATTCACTACGATGTGCAGCTCTTCGGTGGTGTTGTTCTCCACCTCGGTAAGATTGCCGAGATGGCTACCGGTGAGGGTAAGACATTGGTGGCTACACTGCCTGTATTCCTTAATGCGCTGCCTGGTAAGGGTGTGCATATGGTCACTGTCAACGACTACCTGGCTCGTCGTGATGCAGAGTGGATGGGGCCGCTCTATCAGTTCCACGGTCTGTCTGTAGATTGTATAGACCTTCATCAGCCAAACTCAGAGGCGCGTCGTAAGGCATACCTTGCCGACATTACCTTCGGTACAAACAACGAGTATGGTTTTGACTATCTGCGCGACAATATGGCTTCGGCTCCGAAGGATCTTGTACAGCGCAAGCATAACTACGCCATTGTCGATGAGGTCGACTCAGTACTCATTGACGATGCTCGTACCCCACTCATCATCTCAGGTCCAGTACCAAAGGGTGAGGATCAAATGTTTGAGCAGTACTGCCCTGCAATTAAGTACCTCTATGGTCTGCAGCGCGACTTTGTGACATCACTGCTCGCTGAGGCTCGCGGTCTTGCTGCCGAGGGCAAGATGGAAGAGTGTGGTCTTTTGACCTTCCGTGCATACAAGGGTCTGCCTAAGTATAAGGCTCTGATTAAGTTCCTCTCTGAGCAGGGTATCAAGGTACAGATGCAGAAGACTGAGAATATCTATATGGCGGACAACAACCGTCGTATGCCAGAGATTACCGACGAGCTCTTCTTTGTCATCGACGAGAAGATGAACACCGTAGAGCTTACCGACAAGGGTCACGAGGTACTCTCTCGCTACTTCAAGGAGGAGGGATTCTTCGTTCTTCCTGATATCGGTGCCGAGATTGCCGAGCTTGAGGCTAATAAGGAGCTGAATCTCGAGGAGAAGGCTCAGAAGAAGGATAGCCTTATTACCGAGTACTCTACCAAGTCTGAGCGCGTACACACCGTACACCAGCTACTCAAGGCATACGCTATGTTCGAGCGCGACGTAGAGTATGTAGTTATGGATAACAAAGTTAAGATTGTCGATGAGCAGACAGGTCGTATTCTCGATGGTCGTCGCTACTCTGACGGTCTGCATCAGGCTATCGAGGCTAAGGAGCAGGTTAAGGTCGAGGCTGCAACACAGACCTTTGCAACCATCACCCTGCAGAACTACTTCCGTATGTACAACAAACTTGCAGGTATGACAGGTACTGCTGAGACTGAGTCTTCAGAGTTCTGGAACATCTACAAACTCGATGTTGTGGTTATCCCTACCAACAAGCCAATTCTGCGCGACGATCAGGATGATATCATCTACAAGACCAAGCGCGAGAAGTATAACGCAGTAATTGCAGAGATTGAGAGCCTCGTAAAGCAGGGTCGCCCTGTGCTCGTGGGTACAACCTCTGTCGAGATTTCAGAGCTATTGAGCCGTATGCTCAAGATTCGCGGTCTGAAGCACAATGTCCTCAATGCTAAGCAGCACCAGCTCGAGGCTCAGATTGTCTCTGAGGCTGGTCGTCCAGGTCAGATTACCATCGCAACCAATATGGCTGGTCGTGGTACCGATATTAAGCTCACTCAGGAGGTTAAGGATGCCGGTGGTCTTGCTATTATCGGTACTGAGCGTCACGAGTCTCGCCGTGTAGACCGTCAGTTGCGTGGTCGAAGCGGTCGTCAGGGTGATCCGGGTTCAAGCCGCTTCTATGTATCATTTGAGGATGACTTGATGCGTCTGTTCGGTTCTGAGCGTATCGCAGCAATGATGGACAAGATGGGCATCCAGGAAGGTGAGGCCATCGAGTCTGGTATGATGTCAAAGGCTGTTGAGCGCGCACAGAAGAAGGTTGAGGAGAACCACTTCGGTATCCGTAAGCGTCTGCTCGAGTATGATGATGTGATGAACTCTCAGCGTGAGGTTATCTACACTCGTCGTCGTAATGCTCTCTATGGCGAGCGCATCGAGATTGACCTTAACAACTTGATGTTTGACTATGCCGAGGCATTTATGAACGAGCACGAGGATGACGACTTCGAGAACATCAGCTTCGAGCTTATCCGCGAGGTAGGTATGCAGCCTACATTTAGCGAGGAGCAGTACAAAAAGGCTAACCGCAGCGAGGTTATTGATATGATTGTCAACGACTTGCAGGCTCTATACGCTCGTCGTGCAAAGGCTGTTGCCGATACTGTTCGTCCTGTAATGCAGCAGATTTACGAGCAGCGCAAGGACAATCTGGAGGGTAATATGTACTTCCCTCTGACCAATGGTCTCTTAGGTTACAACATCCCTGTAAGCCTTCAGAAGTGCAAGGATAGCGACGGAGCTGAGATCTTCCGCGCCTTCACCAAGGTTGTTATGTTTACAATGATTGACGACGCTTGGCGTGAGCATCTGCGCGAGATGGACGATCTGCGTCAGAGCGTGCAGAATGCATCATACGAGCAGAAGGATCCACTGCTTATCTACAAGTTTGAGTCATTCAATCTCTTTGCTAAGATGCTTGAGAAGATCAACCGCGAGGTTCTCTCAGTTCTCAACAAGGCATATGTACCTGTCCAGCAACAGAATCCTGACGCCATCCAGAAGGCTCGCCAGCAGAAGGCTAAGGTAGATGTGAATAAGCTTCAGGCGTCTCGTATGGCAGCTGCAGCCGCAGCAGGTCAGGGTGATAAGAGCAAGCCTGCTCCAATTCACGTTGAGAAGAAGGTTGGCCGAAACGACCCTTGTCCTTGTGGCAGCGGTAAGAAGTACAAGCACTGCCACGGTAAATAGTAAAAGGTATAGGTATGGGCTACGCAGAAGAGAAGCAGCGACAATTAGATGCTCGCTACCTACGAATGGCGCGTATATGGGCAGAGAACTCATACTGCGTGCGTCGTCAGGTGGGTGCGCTGATTGTTAAGGATAAGATGATTATCTCTGATGGCTATAACGGCACACCTTCAGGCTTTGAGAACATCTGCGAGGATGATATGGGTCAGACCAAACCATATGTACTCCACGCCGAGGCAAATGCCATTACCAAGGTGGCAAAGAGTGCCAACAACTGCGATGGTGCTACACTATACATCACCGCGTCACCGTGTCTGGAGTGTTCAAAGTTGATTATTCAGGCCGGTATTAAGCGTGTCGTTTATGGCGAAAAATATCGCTGCGAAGATGGACTCGAACTACTCAAGCGCGTAGGTATTGAGTGTGTATTTGTCGAGATATAACAATCCTAAACTATATTCGATTAAAAACTGCCTTTATGGGGCAGTTTTTTATTTATAAATATATAGGTATTCTCAAAAAAAAATTATAACTTTGTTAGTTGGAAAATTATATATAAATAGTACCCACATAAACGCAATGTTTAACATACACAACTTAATAAAGAAATACACCTTTGATCGATACTTGCACTCTGGCGTGATAGCAATTATCGACATACTCATATCGTTGATAGCCACCATCGCTACCCTCGTGTTTGCAGATATGCTTATGCCAAATGCCAGCATACCTCTCTATGTGGTTATACAGATGTCGCTTATCAACATCATCGCCACAGTCTTAGGTATACTTATTTTGCGTACCCACCGCATAATCATACGCCACAGTACAATTAGCGATATATGGAAGTTTGGTGTTGCGGTTATTATCAAGGAGGTTATTTTAGGGGCATCTACCCTGCTTTGGCTTGATCATAACCCTATTACACTGCCACTCCTTCCACTATTTGTCTTCGATGCGCTATTGGTATTCAGCATGCTGATTCTTATCAGAATCTCGATGGTAGTTGTGTATGACAACATCAAGAGCTCGTTTATCTCGACAGATATGCGTCGCAACATCTTTATCTACGGCTCTACAGAGAAGTCTACAGCTCTGCGTATGCGATTAGACAACTCGCCACACTACAAGATTGTTGGTTTTATCGAGTATGAGGCAGCAAGTGTCAAGTTGGCGGGACTGAACCTGTATCATTTCAAGGGCAAGAGCAGCGAGCAGCTCGAGAAGCTATTTGCAAACAGAAGTGTTAAGCACATACTATTTCCAAACTACGACACTCTACGCTCTGAGAATGAGCGACTTATTCCATTCTGCACATCTCACAACATCAAGATTCTGGTAGCTCCGCCAATTGACGAGGCTATTGATGGCAATATTCCGCAGTCAGCCATTCGCGAGGTAAAGATTGAGGATTTGTTGGGTCGTGACGAGATTGAGATTTCAATGAATGAGATTGTCGAAAACTTTGCCGGCAAAACCATTCTTGTGACAGGTGCCGCTGGTAGTATTGGCTCTGAGCTATGCCGTCAGCTATCAACCTTCGGCATCAAGAAACTTGTGATGTTTGACAATGCCGAGTCTCCGATGCACAACATACGCCTTGAACTTGAGGATAAGCATAAATCATTGCCTATAGTGCCAATTATCGGCGATGTGCGTCAGCCAAATCGTCTCGAGTTTGTATTCAACGCCCACAAGCCTGATGTAGTCTTTCACGCTGCGGCATACAAGCACGTTCCATTGATGGAGGAGAACCCTTGCGAGGCGGTGCTTGTCAATGTTTACGGCTCTGCCAATGTTGCCGAGATGTGTATCAAGCATAATGTAGAGATGATGGTTATGATATCCACAGACAAGGCTGTCAACCCTACCAATATTATGGGTTGTACAAAGCGTCTTGCCGAGATATATGTACAATCATTGGGCACAGCTATTGCTGAAGGTAGCGTTGCAAGCAAGACTAAGATTGTAACCACTCGCTTTGGTAATGTACTTGGTAGCAATGGTTCTGTAATACCTCGCTTCCGCGAACAGATTATTGCAGGTGGTCCCGTAACGGTGACACATCCGGATATTACACGCTTCTTTATGACCATCCCTGAGGCGTGCCGACTGGTTATGGAGGCTGCAACTATGAGTACAGGCAATCAGATTTTTGTATTCGATATGGGCGAGAGCGTCAAGATTGTCAAGCTCGCCGAACGAATGATTGAGCTTGCCGGCTTTAGAGTTGGTGTCGATATCGACATTAAATTCACGGGGCTGCGCCCAGGTGAGAAGATCTACGAGGAGGTGCTGGCAAATAACGAGAATACCATCGAAACCCCTCACCACAAGATTCGTATCGCCAAAGTACGTGAATATAACTACGACGATGCAAAGCAGTATACCGAACAGTTGCGTGAGTTGGCATACGCTGTCGACATCGACCAGATGGTTAAATTGATGAAAAATATAGTTCCAGAATTTAAGAGCCAAAACTCTAAATTCGAGGAGTTAGATAAGAGAGTATAACAGATTGACAAACAGTATATTATATGCCTAAGATTTCAGAGAGAGCCGAACTGATGCCTTCGTCCCCAATCCGACGATTGGCTCCACTTGCCGAGGCTGCAAAACGCCGTGGCACAAAGGTATATCACCTCAATATTGGCCAGCCGGATATTGAGACTCCGATTGAGGGTCTTGATGCCCTGAAGCGTATCGATCGCAAGATTTTAGAGTATAGTCCAAGCGATGGTTTTCTCTCTTTTAGAGAGAAACTTGTCGGATATTACGACCAATACCAGATTAAGCTCACGCCCGATGATATAATCATCACCGCTGGTGGTTCTGAGGCTGTGCTGTTTGCCTTTATGTCGTGTCTCAACCCTGGCGACGAGATTATCGTGCCTGAGCCTGCATATGCAAACTATATGGCTTTTGCAGTATCAGCAGGTGCCGTTATACGCCCTATCACCTCGACTATTGACGAGGGCTTTGCCTTGCCATCTATCGAGAAGTTCGAGGAGCTTATTAACGAGCGTACACGTGGCATACTTATCTGCAACCCGAACAACCCTACGGGGTACCTCTATACTCGCAAGGAGATGAACCGCATCCGCGACCTTGTAAAGAAGTATGATCTGTTCCTCTTCTCAGATGAGGTATACCGCGAGTTTATCTACACAGGCTCACCTTACATATCCGCTTGTCACCTTGAGGGAATTGAGCAGAATGTAGTGCTAATTGATTCTGTATCAAAGCGTTATTCAGAGTGCGGCATTCGCATTGGTGCGCTTATTACAAAGAATAAGACGCTGAGAAATGCAGTTATGAAGTTCTGCCAGGCACGCCTTAGTCCGCCACTACTCGGACAGATTGTCGCTGAAGCGTCACTCGACTGCCCACGCTCTTACGCAATTCATAC
Organism: Alistipes sp.; assembly: GCA_045654345.1. Taxonomy (GTDB): domain Bacteria; phylum Bacteroidota; class Bacteroidia; order Bacteroidales; family Rikenellaceae; genus Alistipes. Next base: position 169,730 of record JAZOND010000025.1, read on the forward strand.
ATACGAGGAGTACATCGAACGCCGCAACTGTCTTATTGATGGACTCAATAAAATTGATGGTGTCTACTCTCCAATCCCTATGGGAGCATTTTACACCGTCGTACGACTTCCGATTGACGATAGCGACCGCTTCTGCGAGTGGTGTTTGAGCGAGTTTGAGTACGAGGGAGCAACCATTATGCTCGCCCCTGCATCGGGCTTCTACTCCGACTCTGAGTTGGGAAAAGACGAGGTGCGCATTGCATATGTGTTGGATAAAAATGACTTAAAAAAGGCTTTAACCATACTATCCAAAGCACTGGAGGCATACCCTGGTCGAACCTCAAATAGATAAATTATGAGTACAAACGCACAGATTATATCCGAATTATTACAATACTATTTGTGGGACAATCCATCTGTTTTAGAGCGAGAAAAGTTAGAAAATATCTCATCTGAGCAGTGGATTGACATCCATAAATTGGCACTCAGACAGGGAGTCTGTGCTATTGTATTAGATGCTATTTTGGCCGCAGAAATTACCATTCCGCGACCAATAAAAATGCGTTTTATAGCCTCTACCGACAACATAGAACGCAAGTATCAGGATAAGGTTAATGCAGCCTTAAAACTGAGAAACATATACTTAGATAACGACATTAAGTTAATGATACTCAAGGGAATAGGATTGGCGCAAGCATACCCGATTCCTAAACATAGGCCTTGTAGTGATCTGGATATTTGGCTATTCGGCAAGCAAATTGAGGCCGACAAAATTCTGCAAGAAAAGTACAATATTGCCATCAGCGAGGCGCAGCATCATCACACCGTTTTTTACATCGACGGAGTGATGATAGAGAATCACTACGACTTTATAGAACAGCACTCTCGCAGCTCGAAGCAGAATATCGAAACAATGCTCAAAGAGCTCTCTGAAAACGAGCAGCCATACACCGTAAATATAGCAGAAAAAGAGTTTTATATTCCGTCTCCGAATCTGAATGCATTTTTTCTTATTATGCATTCAGGAGCTCATTTTGCAGCCGAAAATATTTCTATACGACATCTGATAGATTGGGCACTATTTTTGAAGAAATACGGTGATAATATCGAGTGGAACAAGCTGCTTGAGATTGCAGACATCTTCGGTTTTAGACCATTTTTGAATTGTCTGAATGCGATGTGTGTCTCTTTTCTCGGTATGCCAAATTCGCTTGCACTTTGCACAGAAAACGATATAAAAATTGTGCAAAAAGGCATCAACGATGTGCTCGAATATAGACAAACTGATATCCCGAATAATTTTATTAAGGGATGGGGGTTCCGCATAAAAAGGCGTTTTGCCAATAGCTGGAAGCAGAAAATGGTCTTTAAAGATAGCCAAATTACGGCATTTTTAAGATCTATTTTAGTACATATTCTTCGACCAAATTTTTGGCGAAAGAAAAAAGCATAAAAATTTGCAATATTATAGACAGAATATTTGCTTAAACTATTGTTTAAATCGTTTTTATTTGTTAATTTTGCAACAGAAATGACACAGCGTTTAAACATATCCCGTTTATGGTCCGGTAGGACTATGCGGAAATTGGCGACTATAATAGCCTGCCTATTTTCGTGCTTCAGCGTATCAGCCCAGGAGAAGGCCGATTCGCTGGTCGTGTATTTTAGACAGGGCTACTCAATATACGAGCCTGGTTTTGAGGGCAATGGCCAGAGAATGGACCAGTTCATCTCTCGCATAAAGGAGATTCAGACCGACTCTCTGCTCAAGATTGTATCAGTCTCTTATGTTGCAGCAGCTTCTCCAGAGGGTGCACGTGCAAACAACGAGTTGCTTGCAAAAAAGCGTGCTACAGCAATCTCAACATATCTGCACAAGCACATCTCATTTGCTGATAGTGCTATCGAGTCTGTATTGCGTAACGAGGACTATCCAGAGTTGACCAAAATGGTCGAGGCTTCGGATATGCCTTACCGCGATCAAGTTCTCGAGATTCTCCGCACCTACCCTACCGAGCAGATGGTCAATGGCGTACTTCGCAATCCTTGTAAGACTGCCCTGATCAACCTGAATGGCGGTGAGCCTTGGCGTTATATGCTCAAGCACTTCTTCCCTTCATTGCGTAAGTTCAAGATGCTCGTGATTATCAATCGTGAGAATCCTATCGAGCCTGCTGTAGTGCCTACGCCGGAGCCAGAAGTTGAGAAGCCAACCCCAGAGCCAACTCCAACTCCAACTCCAGCACCAGCACCTGCTCCTACACCGGAGCCAACTCCTGAGCCTGTGATTGAGGTTGATGAGACTGTTTGGAATCCACAGATGCTTATCAAGACCAATGCAGTAGGTTGGGGCTTGGCCGTATCTAACCTTGCTATCGAGGTTGAGCTTGCAAAGCACTTCTCTTTCAACCTGCCTGTATACTACTCGGGTGTTGACTACTTTAAGCAGACTCTTAAGTATCGTACATTTGCCATATATCCTGAGTTCCGCTACTGGTTTAAGGAGCGTGACGGATGGTTTATCGGAGCACACGGAGGTCTTGCATATTACAACATTGCCTATGGCAGTGATTGGCGTATTCAGGATTTGAATGGTTCTACTCCTGCTCTCGGTGGTGGTCTTAACTTCGGTTATCGTATGCCATTGAGCAAGAAGCATCCTCGTTGGAAGGTTGAGTTTACCCTCGGTGCCGGTGTATACGATGTAAAATACGAGAAGTTCGTAAACGAGAAGGATGGTCCAAAGGCGCAGGGCTCTGTACACAATACAGTTGTTGCTCTTGACCACGTAGGCATCTCTTTCTCATATAGTATTGACCTTAAAAAGCGTAACAAGTAATGAGAAGATTAGCAAAACATATACTGCTCTGCGCAACGCTCTGTTACTCGTTGCTCGCCTGCAATGTTCACCAGTGGCCTGAGGCTCCAATTCCTGAGGCGGAGGTGAATCTGTCACTTACATTTGATACTGATCTGCCACTGCTGATGATTGTGGATCGTTTGTCTACTCTCGCCTCTGCAGATCCTAACGACTACGACATTCGTTATCGCATCAATGCATATCGTATATCAGACAATGGTTCTGTATCTAACAAGTCTATTAAGGAGTGGATATTTACCCGCCCTGAGATTGGTGTACTTGAGTTCCAGACTCAATTATCACTACCTCCTGGCAAGTATCGCCTCTTTGCTTGGGTTGATTATGTAGATAACAATGTTGAGGATGATAAGTTCTATAGCACATCCGACTTCACCGGAATCCGCCTGCTCGGCTCACAGCACATTGGTAATAACGATATGCGCGATGCATTCGTTGGTAAGACCGATGTTGAGATTATTCCTCAGTTTGAGCTCGACCTGCCAGCTATAGATGCTCATATCCATATGGGTCGTCCATTGGCAAAGTTCAACTTTGTATCTACAGATCTTGACGAGTTTATCTCTCGAGTTCTCGAGCAGCGCGCTCAGCAGGCTGCCGCTAATGGCGAAGTTCTCCCAGAGGAGGCATTAACGCCATCAGCAGTAGACTTGAACGAGTATCGCATTGTTATCCGCTACGCCGGATTTATGCCGTGTGAGTTCAATGTCTTCCAGGATGCGCCTGTCGACTCTCGTACCAATGTAGCATTCGACTCGAGTATTATTCCACTCAGTGGTAGCGAGGCTATGCTCGGTTTTGACTATGTATTTGTTAACGGTCAGCGTTCAACAATCCTTGTCTCAATCTCTGTATACGATAAGGATGACAAGTTGCTCTCTGCCGTACCTAATATCGAGGTTCCTGTTGAGCGCAGTAAGCTCACCACTATTCGTAGCCGCTTTATGACAGAGAGTGCGCAGGGTGGTGTGAACCTCAAGACTGAGTTCGATGGCGAGTGGAACATTATCGTTCCTTAATATATAAATATAGGTATAGATGATAAATTGGTGTAAATATATACTCGGATTTGTCTTAACGCTGATGTGTACAGTTCTTGTGTCCACATCGTGCGCTAAGACCGACTTTGACGAGCCTATTCTCAATGGCGACACTGTAGAGGTGCCGTTCAGAGCTGCTATTGACGATAGCATAACACGCGCGTGGAATGGTAGTAATATCGACAAGCTCTATGTCGAGTTGTACTACAATAGCACAAAGGTCGGTGACAGATACGAGTATAATGTAAACAACGGCACTGTTGAGCGATTCTCAATCTCACTGCTTAAAAATCAGACATATAGAGCAGTATTCTGGGCTCAGAAGAGTGATTGTGGCGCATATAACATTGAGAATTTCAGCAATATTGTTGTAAGTTACAATACCAACGCTGATACTATTGCTAACAGAGATGCATTCTACGCCTCAATTGAGTTTACCGTAACCGGCGACACTCAGAGAAATGGTGTTGATGTTGATCTGCGACGCCCATTTGCTTTAGTTGTTGCAGGTACTGATGCCGCAAATCTCACAGCTCCGGCATCTACAACGCTGACTATCAGCAAGGTAGCAACAGTATTCAATGCTATTTCGGGTCAGGCTTCAGTGGTGGCAGATGTAAGTTTGGGCTTTACACCTAATAGTAATATCACCGTTCCGAACAAGAGCGAAATCGTGCTGGGTATGGCCTATGTATTGCCTGTGAAGGATGAGCCTGTAAGTGTGACTATCGATGCTACTATGGGTAGTAATCGTAAGCAGACAACGATAAATATTGAGAAGTTGGTGGCTGATAAGCAATACAACATCCTTGGCAACCTACTTCCAACAAATATATAAAGAGTAAATAAAAACAAAATAAAATTATTAACTAAATCCTATTCATTATGAAAAAGATTTTCCGTATGATGCTCGCAGCTGCAATCGTTTTCGGTGCAGCATCTTGTGCTAAGGAAAATAGTTCTGTAGCTCCAGGCCAGGAGGTTGAGGTTTCTTTTGTTGCCGACCTTGGTGGCTCTTTGGGTTCTCGTGCTATTGCAGACGGCACTACTGTTGATGAGGTAGCTTGGGCTATCTATGAGGATGGCACAACCACTCCTTTGGCAAACCTTCAGGGAACACTTGTACTGAACAACAAGCAGGCTCAGCTTGATGTTCGTTTGGTAACAGGTAAGACCTATGACATCGCATTCTTTGCTTACAAGGCTGTTGAGGCTGCTGAGGCTGTTAAGGGTGTTGTAGATCCTGTTCACTACGAGGTTAATTGGGCAGAGCAGTCTGTTACAATGAAGGTTGATGCATCACCTGCTAACGACGAGTCTCGCGACTGCTTCTGGTTTGTTGAGCATAATCTTAAGATTGACGGTCCTACTAACAAGATCTTCACTCTTACCCGTCCACTTGCACAGCTTAACTTTGGTGTTACTGTTGCTGATGTTGCTACTGCAAAGTCTGCTGGTTTTACAATCTCTGAATCAAGTATCTCTGTTGACACTTACACCAAGTTCAACCTCTTTGATGGTTCATTGAGCGAGTCTGCTCCTGTATTTGCAACATTCGAGCGCGCAGTGAGCCCAATCAATTCTCAGGAAATTCTTGACATTACCTCTGACGATGTTGATTACAAGTATCTCGCAACTACCTATCTCCTTGTAAACGAGAAGACTACAGGCAATGCAAGCGTTACCTTCTGGGATCAGGATGGTAAGCTTGTTAACACCCTCGAGTATGGTTTCGTTCCTTTCCAGCGTAACTATCGTACAAATGTTGTAGGTAACCTGCTCACAAACCCTGCAGTGTTTACTATCATTGTTGACGAGGCATTTAACGAGCCTGATAACAACCGCGATTACGAGTAGTAGAAGATTCTATATAATTAAAGCGACACTTCGGTGTCGCTTTTTTTGTTATATATATCCAGTATCGACAACAAAAAAAAGAGCAGTAGAATAACCACTGCCCTATCTAAACTATTGAGGATTAGAATGGTAAATCATCATCCATTGGAGCCGAAACAGGAGACGCAGGCTGTGGCGGAGCTGCAACCGGCTGTGGTGTAGGATACTGCGGAGCAGCATACTGAGGCTCTGGCTGACGCGCATACTGTGGCTGCTGTGGCTGCTGATACTGCTGCTGTGGCTGCTGAGATTGAGTGCCATCACGACGACCGAGCAACTTAAGCTCTGAGGCTGTAATCTCGGTTACAAAATGGCGTTGACCATCATTACCCTGCCAATCGCGGTAGTGGATAGATCCCTCTACATATATCTGACTACCTTTGCGCACATACTTATCAACTACATCGGCAAGACCGCGCCAGAAGATAATTGTATGCCACTCAGTCTGCTCTGAACTCTCATTTGTCTGACGGTTAAAGAATCGCTCTGTGGTTGCAAGGCGCACACGGGCAGTCTTTACACCGCTCTCAAGGCTTCTCACCTCAGGGTCGGCACCAACATTGCCGACAAGAATCACTTTGTTTATCATTAGTATAACTGCTTTATTAACTCAATAAATAATCTGCTCATACGCTCACCAGCGAGCTTACCCTGCAACTGCACATCCTCGTGATCACCCTTCTGATCGCTCAGACCACAGTTGGTAATAACAGAGACACCGAACACCGGCACACCCATATGGCGAGCAACGATAGTCTCCGGCACAGTAGACATACCTACAGCATCACCACCGATAGCCTTGAAGTAGCGATACTCTGCCTGAGTCTCGAAAGTAGGGCCTGTTGTACCGACATATACACCATACTGTAACTTGATATTCAAGCTATTAGCTATATCTGTTGCCTTATCTCGCACAGCCTTGCTATAGCAGTCGTGCATATCTGGGAAGCGAGGGCCAAGCTCTGCCATATTTGGACCGATAAGCGGATTTGGCAACAGATTGATATGATCTGTGATAATCATCAAATCACCCACGCAGAATGAGGTGTTAATACCACCGCTGGCGTTAGAGACAAACAGATAGTCGATGCCAAGCTTTGCAAGTACGCGCACAGGGAAAGTTACCTGCTTCATAGTATAACCCTCGTAGTAATGGAATCGTCCCTGCATAGCAACAACCTTTACGCCACCGATAGTACCAAAAATCAGTCGACCTGCGTGTCCCTCGACAGTCGAAACGGGCATATTTGGAATCTCCTGATATGGAATAGAGTACTCTACATCAATATTATCGGCAAAACCACCTAAACCCGTACCTAAAATAATAGCCACAGAGGGCTTAAAGTCTTTTGTTACACTGTTAATATAATCAACAGCCTCGAATATACCTTTCATCTTTGAAATTTTTAATCTCTTTATCAAGTAAATTAAGCAAAGACTTCTCCATATCTTTGCCTGAGTTATAGCCATATGGAACAAACTCCATACCGATACACTCATAGAATATTCTGCTGCGCAACTGCTCAGGTATAGCATCCATACTACTCAGCTTTACAGCATCTTTCTCTGTTGTTATTATAAATGCAGCCTCCGGATTAGACTCCATAGCTGAGTTAAGCAGCTCTATATCTGCATCTTTATACTGATAGTGATCCTCAAAACCTAATGTATCTAACACCCTATAGCGAGCAGACAGTCCGCTGAAGAATGCCTCATTATTTCCGATTCCAGAAATGGCAATAACCTTGCTCTTCATCGGCAACACTACAGGTATACCATCAATTGATCGCACCTCACTACATACAGGACGAGTGAAGAATGTAGCCTGCGACGGCTTCTTCTTCAATCCTGCGACCATAAGGCTTATATCGCGCTGGAGAATATTCTCAGGGCACTTTGTAAATACAAATATATTGGCTCTATCAAGCGATTCAACACTATCACGCAACTGTCCGTCAGGAATATAGTTATCCTTATCAACGGGACGGTTGTAGTCAATCATCACAATATTGATATACGGCTTTACCCAACGGTGCTGGAAGCCGTCGTCCATAATTATCAGATTTACATCCTCAAACTCAGCCCTAAGCCGCTCAATACCCTCGGTGCGAGACTCGCAGACAATAACCGGCACATTTGGGAACTTACGCTTGATTTGCAATGGTTCGTCACCCACATCTGAATAGTGGTCAAAGAGTGCATCTACTACTCTATAGCCACGGCTTTTGCGCTTATAACCACGCGAGAGAACTGCCACCTTGTGAGTCTGTGAGAAGTGTGAGACCATAAGCTCAACCATAGGGGTTTTGCCGGTACCACCGACAGTGATATTGCCGATGCAGACGATAGGAATATCGTACTCCTTACCCCTCAGTATATCCTTGTCAAATAACATATTGCGTACGCGAATTACCATTCCGTACAATAGAGCTGCTATTTTCTGTAACAATAACTTCATATACACAATACTTTGACTTTCCAAAGTTACATATTTTTTTTCATTTTACAACTTTTAATATGTAATATCGTACAATTTTTCATAAAAAAAGGCATTATTTTATAGATTGTTCAACCATTTTTATTACCTTTGCGAGGTATGAGAAATATATGTTATCTGATAGTATTTATTGTTAGCTTAGTTTGGTTTTCTGCCTGTAAGCACGATGCAAATGTTGCTGAGGAGAAACCACGCAATATTATTTATGGAATTGATGCCGATGGCTACCAGGTAGAGAACTTCGAGGTCGTTAAGGGCGACACCTGGGGTCGTATTCTTGACAGCCGTGGCATTACAACTCAGAAGGTGAGTCGTCTCGATGTGCTGGCGAAGGATATATGTCCGCTTCGCACTATCCGCATCGGACACAAGTATACCACATTCTCAAAGCGCGATAGCCTCGACTCTACACGAATGCATCTTGACTACCTTGTCTATGAGCAGAATACGGTAGACTATGTGGTCTTTGCCTTTGTGGGTGACTCTGTGGCTGTGCGCCAGGAGTCAAAGCCTGTAACTCTGCGTCGTACAAAGAGTAGCGGTGTTATTGAGAGTTCGCTGTGGGGTACAATTATGCAGGAGAATATGCCATATGCCCTTGCAGCAGAGATGGAGGATATCTACCAGTGGACCGTCGACTTCTTCGGCATTCAGCAGGGCGATAGCTTTACTGTAATCTATGACGAGAAGTTTGTCGACACGCTCTCTGTAGGTATTGGTCGCGTGTGGGGTGCTAAGTTTAACCACCTCGGCAAGGATATCTACGCCATTCCATTCCCGCAGGATGGCAAGGTGCAGTATTGGGAGGCTGACGGAGGCTCACTGCGTAAGCAGCTGCTCAAGGCTCCGCTTAAGTTTACACGCATATCGTCAAAGTTCTCATATGCTCGTCTGCACCCTGTATTGAAGAAGTATCGACCACATACAGGTGTTGACTATGCCGCTCCATCAGGCACTCCGGTGCGTGCAGTGGCAGATGGTACAGTAACATACAAGGGCTATAAGGGCGCTGGTGGTAATACAGTCTATATCAAGCACCCTGGCAAGTTGCAGTCAGGATACCTACACCTCAAGGGTTACGCCAAGGGCATTGCCGTAGGTAAGCGCGTATCTCAAGGTCAGGTTATCGGCTATGTAGGTAGCACAGGTCGCTCGACAGGTCCGCACCTCGACTTCCGCCTTTGGAAGAATGGTCAGCCGATTAACCCTCTTAAGGTTCCTCAGCAGCCATCAGAGCCTATCAAGGAGGTTAATCGCGAGAAGTTTGAGTGGGTCAAGGCGCGTGTAATTGCTGAGCTCGAGGGTGAGGTACCAGACTCAATGAAAATTACCATAATTGACTCTGTAGTAATAAAATAGATATGTTACCAGAGAAGAAGATAACCGATTTTGTAGCTCGTCATCACGTGCTAACACTTGCCACCGCCACAAAGGATGGTGTGCCCTACTGCGCAGCCTGCTTCTATGCATATGACAAGAGCCGAAATCGAATCATCTTTACAACAGACAGAGCTACTCGCCACGGCCAGATGATGATGACAAACAGCACCATTGCCTGCGCCATAAATCTCGAGACGCGTGTAGTGGGCAAGGTGCAGGGTATACAGATTTGCGGAACTGTTGAGAGTGGTGATAGCGATGATAAGCTTGTCTATATCAAGCGATTTCCCTATACAGCTGTAGCACCACTCGATATTTGGGTCATAGTGCCCGACTTTATGAAACTTACCGACAATACGCTCGGTTTTGGAAAGAAATTGATATGGAGCAGCAACAAATAGGAGTAGTTATTGTTGCCGGCGGTAGCGGCAGCCGTATGGGAGGTTCTCTGCCTAAGCAGTTTGCCCTTGTTGGCGGTGAGCCGATACTTGTAAAAACTATAAACAACTTTGCCAAGGCATTTGCTGGTGCAAAGATTATCGTGGTTCTGCCAGCTGCGCAGATTGAGTTCTGGAAGAACTACTCGGCACGCTTTCGCGTGGCTCGTCACAAGATTGTCGAGGGCGGAGAGCAGCGTTTCCACTCGGTAAAGAACGGCATCGAGGCTCTGACAGACTATGTCGACCTTATTGCTATTCAGGATGGTGTGCGCCCATTTGCATCAGTAGAGATGTTGCGCGCTACTGCTCAGTGCGCTGCAGAGTATGGCTCGGCAATACCTGTAGTTGATGCTGTGGACTCATTCAGAGTGGTTACCGATCAAGGTAGTGAGATTATAGACCGCTCAAAGCTGCGAGTTGTGCAGACTCCGCAGATTTTCGAGGCGGGCCTTATTCGTGCTGCATATGATACTCTCTACAACGAGCAGTTCACAGACGATGCCTCGGTAGTTGAGGCTACAACACCTCACCGCGTAAGGCTGTGCAACGGTGAGCGTACAAATATTAAAATTACAACCCCTGACGATATGGTGCTGGCCGAGGCTATTGCCCGCTTGCAGGCAGAGGGTTAAAAGCAGTATGACGATGACTGAGTACAAATATACGATTAACAACAAGACCAAGTATCTGACAATGATACACTTCCTCATCTTTGTGGGAGTGGCAGCAGGGCTGTTTATATTTGTCAAGGGCGGATATATCTTGGCTTGGTTTATTTCGCTTATGGTTGCCATCATCGCCCTTATGACACTATCAATTCCTCGCAAGATTATCCTCAGCCAGGAGGGTATAGATATATGCTGTATTTCTGACTATACTTTTATCCCATATAGCGAGATAACATCAATCCGCATTGTTGAGCGCAAAGAACTTAAGTTTATCTTGCCAATCTTTGCCGGTGTAGGATTCTTCGGCTATTTTGGCAATTTCTTGAACCTTAAGGGTATGGATTTTGTCAAGCTTTATGCCGCAAAGTGGGGTGATTTTATCGAGATTACAGATGTGTATGAGGATAAGTTTTATATTTCGTGCGACAATCAGAGTGAGTTAGCAGAGAGGATTGCAAGAGAGGTGTCGCTAAAACCTGATACTGACAATAATGGATAGAAATTTACATAATCAACCACTCCCCAAGTCGATACTCACCATACCTCGACAGGCGATAATAGTGCTATCAATGGCTATTATTGTAGCCCTGTTTATCACTATATTCAGACCATTTAACATATACGAGTCTCTCGATTTTCTTATTGAGCAAAATAGAACATCTATCAACTCGAGCGAGGATGCATTCTTCCTTGCACTCGCCTCTGTTGTGGTGCTGGGTACAATTATGGTCTTCTGCTCGCGTGTGATACTTGTTAAGAGTCGACTTTTCAACCCGACATATCGCGGATTTATCATCTGGTGCCTTATCGAGTTTGTTATCGTGGCTCTTGGCATTACTATCTGGTCATCAGCACTCTTCCACCCTGAATATACGAGCTTCTTCAGACTATTTATAGATGTACTTGGCAGAACAACCTGCATACTATCTATCCCATATCTGTTCTGCTGGCTATATATCATTATTGTCGACAAGGCATCTCAGCTCAAGGCTCTGCGCGAAAGTATTGACAACGACCAGCTGGCTCGACTTAAGGCGTATACCCTTATCTACGACGAGCATAACGAGATGCGACTCTCAGTTAAGCGAGAGGATCTTATTCTGATTGAGTCGGCAGATAACTATATCTGTGTGTGGTATATGAACAATGGGCAGATCAAAAAGTCGATGATTCGCAATACTATGAAGCGTGTTGCCGAGCAGATGCGCGACAGCAATGTGCAGCGTTGCCACCGTTCGTATATGATAAATATGGACAGGGTCAAGATTCTGCGCCGCGACAAGGAGGGTGTATTTATCGAGTTTGGTATTGATGGCATTGCCGACATTCCAATCTCGCGTACATATATTGACAATATAACCAAATGGTTAATGAAATAAACAATTTACTATTTATTATTTACTAACCAGGAGGGGGTATGAAACTATTTATTGCGTTCTTTTTATAGGTTTTGGATTGTTGCAAACTGATGAAAAGTGATTTTTTGTGAGTTTGCGACTATTTAGGGTTTTGTTTCGAGGAGCATAGTGGACCTATGTGACAAAGCCGAGGTTGCAAACTGCAAGTAATACAACTTGAAGTTGTTTTACACTTGTTTACGAAGTGATTTTTTGTGAGTTTGCGACTATTTAGGGTTTTGTTTCGAGGAGCATAGTGGACCTATGTGACGAGAAACTAAACACTAAAGAGGCCCAAAATCACAAAAAAGAACAAGATAAACAAGTGTAATACAACTTCCTACAAACCACCAAGTGTATGAAGCATTTTATTGAAAGATTTGCTGAAGCGGCACAAAACAACTGGCATAAGCCTGCTGTTTGTGACTATCGCGGCGATACTTTCTGTTATGCAGATGTGGCAACACATATTGCCAAGCTGCATATTGTTTTTGAGAAGTTGGGAGTAAAGGTGGGTGACAAGATTGCCATCAGTGCGAACAACACAGCTCGTTGGGGTATTGCATACCTCTCTATTATTGCGTATCGCGCTGTTGCAGTGCCTATTTTGAACGGTTTTACAGCCGAGAATCTTCAGAAGTTGGTAGACCACTCTGATAGTGTTATCCTCTTTACCGAGCGTAAGATGTGGGCAACAATGTCTGCTGAGCAGATGCCACAGCTTAAGGGCGCAATTTGCATTGAGGACTACACAGAGCTTTGGTCTAAGGATGGCGTGCTGAACGATGTAATGCCAAACCTGCAGCAACTCTTCCGCGCTAAGTATCCACAGGGTATGAAGCGTAAGTTTGTTCACTATGAGGTAGGTGATCCTGATGATTTGAACACTATCAGCTACACCTCAGGAACAACCTCTTCACCTAAGGGTATTATGTTGTCAAACAACAACATATCGTCAAACATTACCTTTGGCGTTACCCGTATTAAGATGCCTCTGGGCTCAAATATCGTATCTATGCTGCCATTGGCACACCTTTATGGTCTTGCCTTTGAGTTTATCTACCCTGTATGTTCGGGTGCTACTGTATATTTCCTGGGTAAGATGCCGACCCCTACCCTGCTGATGCAGGCATTCAGAGATGTACGCCCATATATGCTTATCACTGTACCATTGGTACTTGAGAAGATTATGCGCAACAAGGTTATCCCTACCCTTGAGAAGCCAATGCTCAAGTTGGCACTTAAGATTCCTGTACTTAAGAATATCATCTACAAGTCTGTTCGCAATAAGATTATGGCTTCGTTTGGTGGCAATATGAAGCATATCATTATCGGTGGCGCTGCTATCAGCGGCCCTATCGAGGTGCTCCTCAAGCAGATTAAGCTCCCTTATACTGTAGGTTACGGTATGACCGAGTGTGGTCCGCTGATTGGTTATGAGGATTGGTACGACTTCGCTATCCGCTCTTGCGGTAAGCCTGTAGATGGTATGGAGGTGCGTATTGCATCGCCAGATCCACAGAATGTTGTTGGAGAGATTCAGGTGTGCGGAGACAATGTAATGCTTGGCTACTACAAGCAGCCTGATGTTACTGCTGCTACATTTACCGATGACGGATATATGAAGACCGGTGACCTTGGTGTTATCGACAGATATGGTAACATCTACATCAAGGGCCGCTCTAAGAATATGATTCTTACCGCAAATGGTCAGAACATCTATCCAGAGGAGATTGAGGAGCTGCTCAACGCTATGCCTCACGTTCGCGAGTCTATTATCATCAGCCGCAAGAACCGCGTTATCGCAATCGTTGCAACTGATAACGATGATAGTAACCCGCTGACCAAGTCACAGCTCGAGACCATTATGAAGTCAAACCTAATTATGCTCAATCAGAAGTTGCCTGCATACTCTCAGGTTGCTGATATTGAGATTCTTGAGGATGATTTTGAGCGTACTCCAAAGAACTCTATCAAGCGTTTTATGTACAAATAACATATCGCACAACTTCAAGGCGCACGTTCTCTGAGCGTGCGTTTTTTATCTAAGTTAGCGAGATTTTTACTGAAAAATTTGTACTTTTGTATAGTATAAACCTAATATTAATGTAAATAACTTAAACCAAACCTACTATGAAAAAGATTATCTGTCTGCTCTGCACCCTGCTTACTATAGGCAGCATATCTGCACAGAAGCAGCTCTCTATCGAGATTCTCGGTCACCGAGGTGGTCGCTATGAGGTCGATGAGAATACCCTCTCAGCCTTCGAGACATCGTATAAGAAGGGTATCCACAGCTTCGAGACCGATATCCGCCTGACTGCAGACAATGAGCTGCTGATTATCCACGACGCCTCGCTGAAGCGTACTTGTGGCGTAGATGTCAATATTGAGAAGTCTACTCGTGCCGAGCTTGCTGCATACAAGAGCACTAAGGGCAACCCACTGCTGTTTGCCGACCAGCTGGCTGCATTCTTTGCCAGCCGAGATATACACTATATCGAGTGGGAGATGAAGTCTAACAACTATAACGAGGAGCAGCTCAAGTTCTACTGCGACAAGCTCTACAACACCGTTATGCCGTCAAAGCCGGCTGATGCGCTATATATCTTCTCGTCGTTCGACAAGCGCGCAATTACCACTATGAAAAGTCTGCACCCTGATGCCGAGTGTATGTTTATCTCCAGCAACCCTGTTAGCGAGAAACTGCTTACTGAGGCTGCCGAGCTTGGCGTAAAGCGTCTTGGCGCACGCCTGAAGGGCACAACCTACAACGCAATGGAGGATGCCCATAAGAAGGGCTATATCATCAACCTCTGGCCAGGTGGCTCAGTAGAGGACTTCCAGCTTGCCGTAGCTCTCGGTGCTGACATTGCCTGCACTGACTGCCCTGCAGAGGTACTAACCTTCGTAAAGAAAAAGATGAAGTGGGTGACACCTCATAACTCATTGGAGCTGAAATAAGCAGCAGTTATCCAATACACATAAGGCATTACAATAAAGAGAGATTAGCTTTGAAAAGCTAATCTCTCTTTATTACCATAGGCTCTTCAGGTTATCTGCTCTTGCCAATCCAGGTAAGGCGGCGCCAGAGGGATTCAAATGGGCCGTGAGAGTGGTTCTTAAGCCACCAGCGGCAGAAGGCATACTGCAGAGCTATGCAGAGCACGCCAAGTAGAAGGCTTGATGCGTGGCCCGAATAGCGGAACATACCCAGACCCCAATTATAGAAAATAAATCCGCCGATAATAGACTGCGAGAGGTAGTTGGTAAGGCTCATCTTGCCATATGGAGCAATCTTAATGAGAAAATTGCGAGCCGATGTGCGATAGTAGAGAAGCACCACACCAGAGACATAGAAGAGCATCATAGATAGGTTCTTCCACATATTGAACATAACCTTAAGACTCTCCTTAATGCAGGCTGTATCAACCATTGATGGCACAAACTTGTACAGCGGATACAGCACAGCAAAGGCGCATAGCGATACCACAAGCACTTTTTTCCAAATCTTGATATTATCGCCCTCGTCATAGAAGAGACGCTTACGACCGATATAGATACCCATCAGGAATAGGAAGATGGTCTGAGTAAATCTACCGTGCTCGATTGCCCAGAGATAGTTAACTGCAAATCCATTCTTAATACCCATTACTGCAACATCGAACAGCGTACCCGATGACTGCGCTGGAATTATCCCCTCAAAGAGTGTATCTGATCCAAGGTTGAGCGAGGTGGTAGTAGGGTCTATAATTCCTAATATAATATAGGTAAGCTCTATCGGCTGAAGAGCAAAGAGTATTGTTGCAGCCAGAAGCACCTTATTGCTGGCGCGGATAAATGGCACTACAAGCACTCCGCATACGGCATAGACGGTAAGTATATCACCATTGTAGAATAGCAAATCAAAGAGTCCAAAGAGCATCAGCAGCACCATTCGCCACAAAAAGCGAGGGCGGAAATCAACGCCAGCCTGTGCCTGATTGTCGTGCTGAATAAAGAAACTCAAGCCAAAGAGCATTGAGAAGATTGCATACATCTTGCCCGCAAGCAGGAAGAATGTGGTATCCCATACGCCCTGATTAATCGCAGCCATTGTCTGACTCGACGCCTCAGGGAAATGGTAAAAGTTGAGTTGCTCTATAAAGTGTATCAGCACAATACCTCCAATGGCAATACCGCGCAAGATATCTGCTACATCTATTCGAGTGTTGGGTTTAAGTGATGGTGTGTAGGTCATAGTTTTAATCGTTTTCTGTGTCACAAAGTGGAAGATAGTACTGTTCAATCTCTGGAGCAAATGGAGTAAGCTTGCCTGCCTTATATAGTTTTACAACCTGACCCTTAAGCCTCCACGAGCCATAGCGAGTACCCCAGAGAGCTATCTGAGCCTTGAAGTCAGCATTATCTGCCACAACCCCATCTTCCATAAGGTCATACATAGACTCGCAGCAAAAGGCAGAGCCTAAAATCACGCCCCTTGTATAGTACTGCCAAGCGCAATCAACAGACTGCTCTACGCCATAGCTGCCATTGAGGTATATCTCACCGAGCTGGTAGGCCGCATATGAGTCGCCAAGGTTCAGAGCAAACTCCAAGTCGGCTATGGCATCGGCCCTATATTGCTGTGCCTGCTGCTCATCTTCGCACATATCAATGGCACTGATGCTCTCAAGTACGGCAAGGGTCAGCGACTGACCATCACCAGCAGCAACACCACGCTCAAGCAGCTCTATATAGCCATCATAGTCTACAATATTACCACCCTTATCTATCGTAGTAACAGAGGCAAGATCTATGTAGGCATCCGTAACACCAGCATCAACAGCCTTGACAAACCACTCTGCCGCCTCTGCCCTATTACCACTCTGCTCCTCGACAGCGCAGCCCATAATATAGAGCCAAGTAGGCTCATCGCTCTGCGCCATAAGCCTGTTCAGATGTGCAATAGCACCGCTAATATCAGCCTCACGCCCGCGACCATATATCATATCAAGCAGCACCCACTTGGCTGCAAGGTGGCTACCTTCAGCAAAAGCCTGATCCATTAACCTCTTGTACTCAAGCAGGTCAACAAGTCCCATATCGCCACTCTTCCACATAAGAGCCATTGCCGCCATAGCATCCGCCACGCCAGCATCGGATGCACGATGAAATAGCTCCTCAGCAAAGGCAACAGACTCTACCTCGGGGCGAACACTAATATGGTAGCGACCTAATCTGTAACAAGAGAGGGCATCGCACTGCTGCGCACCCAACTTAAGAGCATCTATCTGCTCCTGAGTGAGGCGAAACATTGCGGAGTTCCACAAGTATATATCCATACCCTATCTTAGTCAAACATTACTCCAGGGTTCATCCTCGATGGGCTACGCCACTCAATGCCGTAGTCGGACAGAACCTCAGTAAGCTCGTGCCAATATGCATGACAGAAACCCATACCACGCGGATGGTCAGCAAGACGGGCATCAACTATCTTCTCCACCTCATCAATAACCTCCTCATAGCGAGCAGTCCACTCTACAGGGTCTCTTTTAAGCATTCCGCTACCCTCAATCTGGTCAAAATTACCACTATCTGCAGCAGCAATATTGCTCTGAAGAGCAGAAATCTCCTCCCAAACATCCTCGGTAATAGAGAGGTCGTGGTCTTGCATACACTCTATACGCTGCAATACCAGATGGCGCAATCTAAGCAACTTAACCTTCAGGCGTGGATGGTCTGATAGTGCGTCAGCCATACGCTCTGTACACCGCTGTACACAATGAAGCAGATGGTCGTAACCCTCCAGAATAGTGCCATATTCCAGCAACTCCTTAGCTAACGGGCCTATCTCATACTGACCACGCTGCTCCTGCAAATTCTGTTCAGCAATCAACACGCAGCAGTACATACCATTCTCCATATTCTCCAACGCATCGTTGTCATATGGTTTAGTTACATCCTTCAATGCTTCACGAATAGCTGCTAACTCCTCTCGATAGTTTATATTCTCTGACATAGTTGTAAGTATTTAATTTCCACAAATTTAATAAATAATCTCTGGATATGCAAATTTTCACAATAGAGTACACCGCACAAAAAACAGCGAAGGGCTGTACTTGTGGTACTGCCCTTTGCTGTTTTTTGAGTTAGCGGAAGTAGATGCCCCGCTATCACGCTAAAAATCCAAAATTGAGCTTTAAGGAGGCGTTTGCAAGGCGCACAAGAAACCGAGCGCGCAGCATACTAAAGCGTATGTGAGCAGCTCGGTTATCGAAGTGGAACGCAACAAACGCCCCTTAAAATCAATTTTTAAGCACCGAAGTTGTCGTAAAGGATGTTCTCTGGTGGCACTCCGAGTGAATCAAGAAGCTTCTCTACTGAAGCAACCATCATTGGAGGTCCACACATAAGGTAGATACAACCCTCTGGATCCTCGTGGTTCTTGAGGTAGTTCTCGAACAGAACATTGTGAACGAAACCAACCTTATAGTCTACACCTGCTGCATCTGCCTCCGGATCTGGACGGTCGAGAGCAAGGTTGAACTTGAAGTTAGGGAAGTCGCGCTCGATCTCTGCGTAATCCTCGAGATAGAATGCCTCCTTGAGTGAACGAGCACCGTACCAGAAGGTAACCGGACGCTTAGTCTTCTCAGTCTTGAACAAGTGCATAATGTGGCTACGCATAGGTGCCATACCTGCACCACCACCGATGAAGATCAGCTCCTGATCATCTGGCAGGTTATCTGGCAAGAAGAACTCACCGAATGGACCTGACATAGTGATCTTATCACCTGGCTTAAGGCTGTAGATGTAAGAAGAACATACACCTGGGTTTACAGGGAGCATCTTACGATCTGGACCAAATGGAGGGGTTGCGATACGAACATTAAGGCGGATGATATCACCCTCAGCCGGATAAGTTGCGCAAGAGTATGCACGAACCTGAGGCTCTGGATTAACCATCTTGAGGTCACGAAGACCAAACTTAACCCAATCCTCCTCATACTGAGGATCAACATCAATATCCTTATAGTCTACAGTAATTGCAGGCACATCAATCTGGATGTAACCACCTGAACGGAAGTTAAGGTGCTCACCCTCAGGAAGTTTTACAACAAACTCCTTAATAAATGTAGCTACATTGTGATTAGATACAACCTCGCACTCCCACTTCTTAATGCTAAGCACAGAAGATGGAACGGCAATCTTCATATCCTCCTTAACCTTAACCTGGCAACCCAGACGCCAATGGTCACGAATCTGCGCACGGTTAAAGAAGCCCTTCTCGGTTGGCAGCACCTCGCCACCACCCTCAAGAACCTGACACTTGCACTGACCGCAAGCACCCTTACCACCACAAGCAGATGGAAGGAAGATGTCTGCAGTTGCAAGGGTTGCCAGCAGGTTACCACCTGCCTCAACCTCAACAACCTTCTTACCGTCGTTGATGTCAATTGATACCTTACCTGATGAGGTAAGTTTTGCCTTTGCAAAGAGCAGCAGAGCCACCAGAACAAGTGTCACTGCAAGAAAGGCAACAATTGCAATTAAAATTACATTAATGTCCATTTTTATACTCTTTATAAAGGTTTACAACTGAATACCTGAGAAGATCATAAACGCGATACCCAACAGACCGGTAATGATAAATGCAATACCAGGACCCTTGAGTGGTGCAGGAATATTTGCATAAGTGCAACGCTCGCGGATAGCAGCCATCATAACGATAGCAATCCACCAACCAATACCTGAACCCAGACCGTAAACTACAGACTGACCGAAGTTGTTAATCTCGCCAGCACCTACCATCTGCTGCATAAAGAGCGAACCACCCATAATTGCGCAGTTTACAGCGATAAGCGGAAGGAAGATACCGAGCTGGTTATAAAGTGTTGGAGAGAACTTCTCAACAACCATCTCTACCAACTGCACAAATGCAGCGATAACGGCAATAAAGATGATAAATGAGAGGAAGCTCAAGT
Source organism: Alistipes sp. (assembly GCA_045654345.1). Classification (GTDB taxonomy): domain Bacteria; phylum Bacteroidota; class Bacteroidia; order Bacteroidales; family Rikenellaceae; genus Alistipes. The sequence goes on from JAZOND010000025.1 coordinate 189,875, forward strand.
CAACACCGGGAACGAGTGCATCAGGAGCAAGTACATACTCATTGAGCAGGTAGTTAAGTGGCACAGTCATTGTCTGAACGAAAGTTACAGCAAGACCAAGACCCAGAGCTGTCTTTACACTCTTAGATACAGCGATGTAGGGGCACATTCCGAAGAAGAATGCGAACACCATATTGTCGATAAAAATCGAGCTGATAAATAAATTCAAAGTCTCCATTGTCTATCCTCCTATTTTTCCTGTAAATCCTTATTGAATGAACGGTGAGCCCAGATAATGCAACCCACGATAATAAGTGCCATCGGCGGGAAGAGCATAAGGCCGCAGTTAGAGTAACCAAGCTCATAGAGGCCAAGCTTCTCAAATACCGGATAGCCGAACAGTGAGCCTGAACCCAATAACTCACGGAAGAATGCCACAATTACCAGAATCAGACCGTAGCCAAGACCGTTACCAATACCATCGAGGAATGAATCCCAAGGCTTGTTCTGAAGAGCAAACGCCTCAACACGACCCATTACGATACAGTTGGTAATAATCAGACCCACATATACCGAAAGCTGCTTAGATACATCATAGACAAATGCCTTGAGCACCTGGTCTACGAGAATTACCAACGCTGCAATAACCACCAGCTGAACGATAATACGGATACGAGAAGGTACGCCGTTACGCAGCAGTGACATTACAAGGTTAGAAAATGCAGTTACCACCATTACAGACAAGCCCATAACAATTGCAGGCTTGAGCTGCACGGTTACTGCCAAAGCTGAACAGATACCGAGAATCTGTACGATGACAGGGTTGTTACCACTAAGTGGACCTGTCAGATTTTTCAAACTCTTACTTGCCATTGTATTACTCGTTTAAAGTGTTAGACTCAGCCTCAACAGTCTCAGCAGCTGGAGCTACAGCAGCAGCGCGAGCAGCATCGAAGTAAGGCTTATAATAGTTCAGACAGTCTGAAATCATAGCTGAAACACCGTCAGAAGTCTTTGTACCACCGGTAATTGCATCTACCTCGTGTGGGTTGCTCTTGTCAGCACCGCCCTTCTTAAGGGTTACACCAACGATTGCATCACCCTCATAGATAGTCTTACCAGGATACATAGCCTGGTGCTTTGGAGTTGTAATCTCAGCACCAAGACCCGGAGTCTCACCAGAGTGGTCGAGAACGATACCCTTTACAGTATTCATATCTGTATCGAGTGCAATATAACCCCAGATTGGACCCCAAAGACCAGCACCATAGAGAGGTACTACAACACCTGAAGTGGCAACAAAGATTGGATAACGCTGAGCAGCGAAGCTACCCTTAAGGTCGTTAAGAGCCTCAAATACATCACCCTCTACAACCTCACCCTTCTCGTTAAGGATCATAGCCTTAGTAATCACGCTGTCGTAAGATACAGTTGCAGGATCCTCACCAAGAGCCTTAACGATCTGAGTCTTCTTCTCGTTAAGGATGTTCTGCTGCTGACGATCCTTAAGACCGAGAGCTGCAAGTGAGAGAAGCACTGCAACGATTACTACCATTACTACCGAATAGATAATAATATAGGTATTACTGTTTGTATTGAATTTCATATCTATATCCTCCCTATTTTACGGTTTTAACACGATTAGCACGACGACGGATGTTTGCCTCAACTACAAAGTAGTCTACCAGTGGAGCAAGTGCATTCATAAACAGGATTGAGAGCATCATACCCTCTGGATAAGCAGGATTTACCTGACGAATCAGAATTGCAATAGCACCAGTGAGGAAACCTACGATATACTTACCTGTAGATGTCTGTGCAGAAGTTACAGGGTCAGTTGCCATAAATACAGCACCGAATGCGAAACCACCAACGAGAAGGTGATAGTATGCAGGATAGTCGAAGCAACCAAGTGCGCTAAAGAAGTAAGCCATAGCTGCACCACCTGCAAATACTGAAATCATTGTCTTCCAAGATGCGATACCTGTGAAGAGCAGAATAGCTGCACCAATCAGGATAGCAAGTGTAGAGGTCTCACCAAATGAACCTGGGATAAAGCCGAAGAATGCATCAGCAACGCTCCACTGCATTGAACCATTAGTAGCAAGCTGCTCGAGAGCAGTAGCACCGGTAGTGGCGTCAGTAGCACCAAACATCTTCCAAGTTGAGTACCAAACGGTCTCACCTGACATCTGCGGAGTGTAAGCGAAGAATACGAATGCACGCGCAAGAACTGCAGGGTTAAACACGTTCATACCTGTACCGCCAAATACCTCCTTACCGAAGATTACAGCAAATGCAGTACCCAGACCAATCATCCAGAGCGGAGTGCTTACTGGCATAATAAGTGGAATGATGAAACCTGATACAAGGAATCCCTCGTTAACCTCGTGACCACGAAGCTGTGCTGCCACAAACTCGATTGCAAGACCTACGATATATGAGGTTGCAAGCATAGGCAGGAAGCGAACAAGGCCATAGAGGAATGCGTTCCAACCCTCAAGATTTACCTGCAGACCTGTGTTGTAGCAACCGAAGAGCATTGCAGGGAGAAGAGCCAGAACTACTACGATCATAGTACGCTTCATATCGTTACAGTCACGGATATGAGCACCACGCTTAGTAGTGTGGTTTGGAACAAACAAGAATGTCTCGAATGCACCGAAAGTCGATGCAAGGAAACCGAGCTTACCACCACGGGTAAATGTCGGCTTGAGTTTATCTACAAGTGTACGAAGTGCCTTCATTTACTCACCCTCCTTAATCATTAAGTTAATACCATTGCGGATAATCTGCTGCATATCAATCTTTGAAGGGTCTACGAACTCGCACAGAGCGAAGTCCTCCTCGACAACCTCGTAAATACCGAGAGCCTCCATCTTATCCAAGTCACCAGCCATAATAGCCTTAAGCAGGTGCATAGGATAGATATCCATTGGCAGATACTTCTCGTAAAGACCTGTAACTACGAAAGCACGCTCCTCACCATTGGTATTGGTATTAAGATTGTACTTACGCTTAGGGAACAACCAAGAGAAGTAAGCGCGAGATACAGAGAACTTGCTGAAGCGTGGCATAGCCCAGCCCATAAACTCGTAGCTATCGCCCTCAGGAATTACAGAAAGCTGATTTGCATAGTAGCCGAGGTAGCCCTCTGCGCCTACATTGCGACCTGTAAGAACATTACCAGAGATGTAACGAGCGTGTGCGCCCTCCTTGATGTTGTTCTTAAGGATAGTCTCGAGCTTAGCACCAGCGATAACCTTAACATAAGCCGGAGCCTTAACCTCAGAGCCTGTAACAGCAATTGTACGGGTCATATCAACCTTACCATTGAGGAAGAGACGACCGATAATTGCAACATCTGCATAACCTACAGTCCAAACCTTCTCACCCTTGTTAATCGGATCGATGTGGTGAATCTGAACACCTACATTACCTGCAGGGTGCTTACCCTGGAATGCGTGAAGCTCAACACCTGAGAACTTAGGTGCAGCAGCCTTAGCATTGTAAGAGAGGTGTACCTTACCATTTGTCAGGCGACCGAGTACCTCAAAACCCTTCTGCAGCGCCTCCTGATCCTCGGCAAGAGTGTAGCCGTAGTCCGGTGCAAGCGGTGCAGAATCAAATGCAGATACAAAAATCGACTTAGGCATATCTGCAGGATTTGCGATAATGCCATACGGACGCTGAATGAGCAGTGTCCAAAGACCTGATTTGAGCAAAAGTTCAACAATCTGGTCACGGGTTGCACTCTTAACATCGAGAGTCTCGAACTCCTCATATGCTACAGTTGAGTCAGCAGCAATCTCGACAGCAAGAATACGGCGCTTCTCACCACGAACCACAGCGGCAACAGTACCGCTAACTGGCGAAGTGAAAATAACCGACGCGTTATTCTTGTTAAAGAACAACGGCGAACCTGCCTTAACTGCATCACCAACCTTAACCAGCATCTTAGGAACGATACCCTCAAAGTCCAGAGGTGAAACTGCGTAAGTAGAAGCCATACCGATAGCGGTAGTCTCCTTTACAGCAGCACCCTGTAACACGATATCCAAACCTTTGCACAGCTTAATAGTTTTTGACATTGTTAAAACTGTTTTAAATGTTTGATGTTTATATTATAAAATTAAAAATAGACTTTTCGCTCGCGAAGATACTACTTTTTTCCCATTTTAAAGCATTTTACACCACTTTTTTTACTATTTTTGCACTATGAAGGTCAATATCCATACACACCATCCTAAAAACGACGAGCTAACGCTCTGGTCTATAGGCATCCACCCATACGATACAGAGGGCGCAACAACCGATACCCTTTTGGCTGTTGAGCGCACGGCTGCAGAGTATAATGCCATCGGAGAGATTGGTCTTGACTTCTCCCGTGCCATTGATCGCGAAGTTCAGATACAGCTCTTTCAAGCGCAGCTTGACATTGCACAAAAGGATGGCAAGGGGGTTGTATTACACTGCGTAAAGGCGTTTGAGACGGTGATGGATATACTGAAGAACTACTCGTTGAAATTTGTGATTTTTCACGGATTTATCGGCTCGCCCGAGCAGGCAAAAAGGGCTACAGACAGAGGCTATTTTCTCTCCTTTGGGCACCGTACTTTTCAATCGCCAAAAAGCATCGAAGCACTGAGGAGAACACCTACAGATTTGCTCTTTTTTGAGACTGACGACAGTATGACCGATATTGACCAAATTTACGCTCAGGCAGCAGATATTCTTGGCATTCCCGAGATTATGCTTGAGTATATTACCAATGAAAATTTTAAGAAAATATGTGGTTAGAGAGAAGTGAGTTACTACTTGGTACTCAGTGTATTAACAGATTAAAGCAAGCAAATGTACTGATTGTCGGCGTGGGCGGTGTAGGTGCCTATGCTGCCGAAATGTTGGTGCGTGCAGGCATTGGAAAGATGACCATTGCCGACTCGGATACCGTCAGCCTGAGCAATATAAATCGCCAGCTTATCGCACTCCATTCAACCGTAGGCAGAGTCAAGACCGATGTACTTGCCGAGAGACTCAAGGATATCAATCCTGAACTGGAGCTAACCGTCATTGCCGAGTATATTAAGGACGAAAAGACAGACGAGATTTTGGACAGTCAGCACTTTGACTATATTGTCGATGCCATAGATACCCTATCGCCAAAATTAGCCCTTATCAAAGGGGCTCTCGATCGCAATATCCCTATTGTCAGTTCGATGGGTGCAGGAGCCAAGCTCGACCCTACGAAGATGGAGATTTGCGACATTTCAAAGACCCACCACTGCCCTCTTGCCCATATGCTCCGCAAGCGACTTCACAAAATGGGCATACGCCGCGGATTTAAGGCTGTATTCTCTGCCGAGCCGCCGATTGAGGGGGCAATGATTCTCTGCGAAGAGAGAAACAAGAAGTCGAATGTCGGTACAATTTCGTACCTGCCAGCCACCTTCGGCATCGGTTGCGCATCGGTTGTAATCAGAGATTTGGTAGAACAAGAATAATTATAAAAAGTTATGAAAATAGTATTTTTAGATGAGTATTCACTCGGCGGTAACGACCTGTCACAAATCAAGGCTTTAGGCGACTACACAGGCTATGACCGCACTACACCCGAACAGGTTTTAGAACGCTGTCAGGGCGTTGATATAATTATCACAAACAAGGTATATATCTCGCGTCAAACGATGGAGCAACTGCCTGATTTAAAACTCATTACCATATCAGCAACAGGAATGAACAATGTAGATCTTGAGGCTGCTGCAGAGTTTGGCATTGAGGTGAAAAATGTATCGGGATACTCGACCTACTCGGTAGCTGAGGCAACCTTGTGCCACGCCCTCTCATTGCTAAAAAATTCACCATACTACGACCACTATTTCAAGAGTGGGGCATATGCAGCTACGGCCGATATTTTCCATTTTGGACGCCCTATTTCGATGCTTCGTGGCAAGAATTGGGGAATCATCGGACTCGGTGCAATTGGTCGTCAAGTAGCAAGTCTTGCCGAGGCGTTTGGCTGCAATATTGCATACTATTCCACTTCGGGTGTTGCTCGCCAGGAGAAATATCAGCACAAAGAGCTTTCTGAGCTACTCAGCTGGGCCGATGTAGTATCTATACACTGTCCACTAAATGCTCGCACTGCAGATCTTATCGGTTCGGCAGAATTAGAGCAGATGAAGTCTACCGCGATTATTATCAATGTTGCACGCGGTGGAATAATTAGCGAGGAGGCTCTGGCTACAGCGTTGAATAACAACACCATAGCAGGAGCCGCGCTCGATGTATTCTCACAAGAGCCGCTGCCATCTTCACCGCTCTACAACCTTAATGACCCGTATAAGTTAATAGCCTCACCGCACACAGCGTGGGCTGCTGACGATGCGGTAGAGAAGTTGATTGACGGCATTTGCATTAATATTAAGAATTTTTTACTATCTTTGCAGAATTAAACGCAAAAAAGATATTAGGTTAAGGTATGTTAAGCAGACAAGTTGCCGACAAGCTGGCAAAGTACGAAACTCCATTCTATCTCTACGACATTGAGTTGCTCAACCAGACCCTTGAGAGTCTGATGAGCATTGCAAACAAATATAGCTACAAGATTCACTATGCCATCAAGGCCAATTACGACCCGCGACTACTCCAGATTATCCGCAAGCACGGTGTTGGCATTGATTGTGCAAGTGGCAACGAGGTACGCTGCGCCATTGAGGCTGGTTTTGACCCCAAAACCATTGTATATGCAGGCGTAGGTAAGCGTGACAAGGAGATTCGTTACGCCATTGAGCAGGATATTCTTGCCATTAACTGCGAGTCTATCGAGGAGATTGAGCTTGTCAATCAGTTTGCAGCCGAGGCTGGCAAGGTAGTCAATATCGCCCTGCGTGTAAACCCTGATATTGACCCAAAAACAAACCATTGTATCGACACAGGTCAGGCAGACAGCAAGTTTGGCATATCTTATGAAGAGATTCTCTCTGAGGTTGAGAGCATTCGCGCACTGAAGAACATTGAGGTTATTGGTATGCACATTCATATCGGCTCACAGATTCGCGAGCTCCACGTGTTTGAGAATATGTGTAACAAGGTAAATGTGATTGTCGAGAACCTGACAAAGCTCGGTTTTGAGATTGAGTTTGTCGATGTGGGTGGTGGACTTGGTGTTAATTACGATATGCCGGAGAACGAGCCTATTCCTAACTTTGCATCCGTTTTTGCCATTATCAAGCAGCACCTCAAGGTGGGCAATCGTGAGGTACACTTCGAGTTTGGTCGCTCGATTGTTGCACAGTGTGGTGAGCTGATTACCAAGGTGTTATACAACAAGACTACAGCTACGGGTCGTCGCCTTGTAATTGTTGACGGCAGTATGACAGAGCTTATCCGCCCTGCCCTCTACGGCTCTTATCACAACATTGAGAATATCACATCTGAGTCAGAACAGCGACTCAAGTACACCATCGTAGGTACTGCCTGCGAGTCAACCGATGTATTTGACGAGAATATCTCACTGCCGCTGACCAAGCGAGGCGATTTGCTGACCATCAAGTCGGCAGGTGCATATGGTATGTCGATGGCTTCGCGCTACAACCAGCACGACCTGCCTGCAGCCGTCTATAGCGACGAATTGTAGAGTTGTTGGGGTAAAATATATTTTACTCCCAAAAAAATTTGGTTTTTAAGATTTTAATACTTACTTTTGTACGGATTATTATTTCAACCACAAATAAACGAATTATGTCAAAGTTTTTCCGCCTCATACTTTTGGGTCTTGTGCTATTTGCCAGCACCTCTTGTATGGAGGAAAATTTCAGTCTATTTCGACGCAAGTACGATGTAAAACTCGTTGCAGACCTTAGCGGCGGTCAATCTCGTGCTATTGCTGATGGCAAGAGCGTGAACGAGGTTGCTTGGGCTGTTTATGCAGATGGTTCAGATACTCCTCTGGAGAATTTGTGGGGTGTTATGCCTATTAACAACAACCAGTGCGAGCTGGCTCTCAGACTTGCATCGGGTAAGACCTACGACATCGCATTTTTTGCATATTACACCGACAATCCTGCAAGTAAGGCGGTAATAGGTGGTGCAATTGAGCCTCGTTATTACAATGTGCTTTTCGATGAGAAGAAGGTAACTATAAAATATGACGAGCAGCTTACTATCGCAAACGATGAGAAGCGCGACTGTTTCTGGTATGTTGAGCATAACCTCAAGGTGAAGGGTCAGGTAGATAAGACCTTTACCCTCAGCCGTCCACTTGCTCAGCTCAACCTCGGTATCACAGAGGAGGACTTCCAGCAGACTCTCGATGCACAGTTGACTATTGTCGATACAGAGATTACAACTGAGAGCTATACCGAGTTCAACCTCTTTGATGGTTCACTTTCAGAGCCGGTTCCTACAGTGGTAACCTTTAACCGCAACGCTACACCGCTCTACAGTGACAACTATCTGTATATTAAGGGTTTTGATGAGTCATTTAGATATTTGGCTACAACCTATATTCTCGTTAACGAGAAGTGTACATCTAATGTATCTGTAGGTCTGTGGGATGTCAACAATGCTCAGATTCACGAGCTGAATTATAGCTTCGTTCCATTCCAGCGAAACTACCGTACAAACATCATCGGTAACCTCCTTACCAGCCCTAATCACTTCAAGGTTATCATTGAGGAGGATTTTGAGGATGACTATAATCTGTAAAATTGCACACAATACTATAAAAAAAGCGGCCAAAATGGCTGCTTTTTTATTTTATATTTGTATCTTTGTATTACTCACTAACCTTTTTATAACACAAAAACTTAAATAAATGTCTGTACAAATCAAAGTTGTTGAGAGCAAAAAAGATCTAAAAACATTTGTTCGCTTCGCCAATAAGCTATACAAGGGAAACAAATACTATGTCCCTGCGATTGTTTTTGACGAGATTAACACATTCGATAGCAAGAAAAATGGAGCATTCGACTTCTGCCAGGCTGAGCTATACCTCGCCTATAAAGATGGTGCTGTTGTGGGGCGTGTAGCAGCCATTATTAACCACAAGGCAAATGAACGCTGGAAGGCAAAGCAGGTGCGCTTTGGCTGGTTCGATTTTATTGACGATATTGAGGTGTCAAGTGCGCTGCTCGATGCTGTTACTGCATTTGGTAAGGCACACGGTATGACTCAAATTGTAGGTCCTCTCGGCTTTACCGACTTTGACCCTGAGGGTATGCTTGTCGAGGGCTTTGACCGCCTGGGTACTATGGCCCTTATATACAACCATCCATACTATCCCGAGCACCTTAAGAAGCTCGGATATGGCAAAGAGACCGGTTGGGTTGAGTATCGCATAACCATTCCTAATGATATTCCCGAGAGACATAAGAAGCTTGCGCAGATTGTTATGCAGCGTTATAATCTCAAGATTCTCAAGCTCTCTCGTCGCCAGATTATCAAGCAAGGCTATGGACATAAGTTCTTTGAGCTTATCAACCAGACATACTGCAACCTCTACGGCTTCTCACTACTTACACCTAAGCAGATTGACAGCTATGTAGACCTCTACCTGAGCCTTATTGACACCCGTATGATTACCTTTGTCGAGAATGATAAGGGCGAGCTTGTTGCTGCTGGCGCATCTATGCCATCACTCTCTGCGGCTCTGCAGAAGTGCAATGGCGAGATACTACCATTCGGATGGTGGCACCTGCTCAAGGCTATGTTTATCAAGCGTCCGGATACGCTCGATCTGCTACTTATCGGCGTTCGCCCTGACTACCAGAACTGCGGTGTCAACTCAGTGCTTATCCTTGACCTTGCCGAGCGATATAGAGAGTTAGGCTTCAAATATGCCGAGACCAACGCTATGCTCGAGAGCAATGATAAAATACAGGCTATGTGGCGACCATTTGACAAGGAGCAGCACAAAGCCCGTTGGGTATTTGGCAAGGAGATAGAGTAAATAGTAAAGGGCTGTATAATACAGCCCTTTACTATGTTTATTGGTTAACAGAATACTATAGCAGAATAAAGATAGCAGGTCGCTTCTGGATATCTGGCATACTCTTCTCCTTGCGCCAAGTGGCAACTGTAGCGGTACGAATATACTCAGCCTGAGAGGTAATATCGCAAGCAACGCAGAGGCGAGTATCGGGCTGCAGGGTCTTAAGCAGCTGCTCAAAAAGCTTTATGTTGCGATATGGAGCCTCGATAAAGAGCTGCGACTGCTGTTCTGCGCGTGCGCGAGACTCAAGACGCTTGATAGTTTTAGAACGCTCTGGCTCCTTGATAGGCAGATAGCCGTTAAAGGCGAACGACTGACCACTCAATCCCGATGCCATAACGGCCATAAGTATAGACGAAGGGCCAACCAGCGGCACCACGCGGATATTATGCTTGTGACACAACTCCACAACTGCCTGACCAGGATCTGCAACGGCGGGCACACCTGCCTCAGATATCACACCTGCATTACGACCTGCAAGCAGCGGGGTTATCATCTTAGCTATATCTTGCGGGTTGGTGGTATGCTCGTTCAACTCTACAAAGGTTGCGTCGTCAATAGCGCGGGCATAACCACTCTTTGAGAGAAAACGACGAGCCGAGCGAGTATTCTCGACAATAAAGTAGTCCAACGAGTCTATAATTGCCTGATTAGCTACAGGAGTAACATCTGCCACGGATGTATCGTCTGAGATCGGGCAAGGGATAAGATATAGTGTTGCCATTATTCGTATATATATATTCTTTTTACGCGTTTAGATACCGATGTAAGTATCTCGTACGGAATAGTATCAAGCGCTCGTGCCATATCCTCTGCACTATTTCCGACAGCAGGCGAGAAGATAGTGACATTATCACCTTCACGCACATCTGCGATATCGGTAATATCTATCATACAACTATCCATACATATCCTGCCCACGGTTGGTGCTGTCTGACCTGCCACAATCATACTCCAGCGACCACAGCCGAGGTGGCGATCAAGACCGTCGGCATAACCAATAGGAATTGTAGCTATGCGACTCTTGCGTTTAAGCACCTCTGCCCTTCCATAACCAATGCTCTGTCCAGCCTCAAGCTCGCGAATCTGCACTATGCGTGTGCGGAGGGTAGATACAGGCTCTAAATTCTCGTTATGCTCATATCCGTAACCATATAGGCCCAAGCCCAAACGACACATATCGAAGTGAGCCTCAGGGAAGCGGACAATAGCTGCAGAGGCAGCTGCGTGGCGAAGCACAGGATAGCTCAAGTGTGAAGTCACCGCGCCGCTCATACGCTCAAATAGTGCTATCTGTGCGCGTGTAAACTCATCCTGCGACAGATCATCAGAAACGCATAGATGTGTAAATATAGATGCAACCTTGATTCGGTCGCTATACTTATCAAGTCGCTCAAGTAGTGGCTCTATATCACACTGACCAAAGCCCAAACGGTGCATACCTGTATCAAACTTAAGATGCACAGGATAGTGATGCTCACCCTGCGCTGCTTGTGCAAAGGCATCTAACGAGCCGAGCGAGTATATCTCCGGCTCAAGGTGCGAAGATATCATAGTATCGAAGCTATGGTCGTCAGCATTTAGCACCAAAATAGGCATAGTCACACCGCCAGCTCGAAGCTCAGCTCCCTCATCGGCAAATGCCACGGCAAGATAGTCCACACCCTGCTTGGCAAGCATCTGTGCCACCTGACAATCGCCAGCTCCATAGCTCGACGCCTTAACCATTGCCACAAGGCGCGTATCTGCCGACATCTTTGAGCGGAAGTAGTTGATATTGCGCTCCATAGCTCGCAGATTCACCTCAAGTACAGTCGTATGACACTTACGCTCAAGGCGATGCGAGATACGCTCAGTACGCGAGTTACGATTACCCTTAATAAGCACCGCTGCGCCTGAGATATCTACAGCCGAAAGGTTATCGAGCAACTGCTCTGTAGTCTCAAAGAAGAGGCTCTGCATTGTGAAGAGGGTAGAAAACTTAGCAATCTTATCACCAATACCAATAAACAACTCTACCCCACTCTGGGCAATCTTATCGGCAACAAAACGATAGAGAGCATCCTCAGCAAGACCACTCTGCAGAATATCGGTAAGAATAACCACCTTACGGCGTGACTCAGCCACACGACAGAGGTAGTCAATAGCTATTGTAAGCGAGTCTGTATCGCAGCTATAACTGTCGTCAATAATCAGCGCATCATCAGCACCCTGCTTAACCTCAAGGCGCATAGGCAGCGGTTGCATAGCTGCAAAATCGGGCTGATTAATATTATATAGGTCACAGAATGCAGCTATAAGGCGAGCATTATTCTGCGAGATAACATCTGCCATTGCAGGCGTTACGACCTTGGCACAATCTATCAGTCTGCGATCAGCATAGAGGCTCTCGACAGCCGATGCCACAAGGGTGTAGTCAGAGTTATATATTATATTGCGGGCAGAACGGGCAAGGATAAGTTTCTCTGCCACCTTCTGCTCAAGTGTCTGGAAATTAACCTGATGGGCATCACCTATAGAGGTAAATATCACCGTCTGCGGAGCAATCATACGCTCCAAGACCTCCATCTCACCAACCTGTGAGACTCCCGCCTCGATGATTGCTATATCTGCATCTTGTGGCATCATCAGCAGCGAGAGCGCAACGCCAAGCTGCGAGTTATAGCTACGCGGCGAGCGGTATAACTTTACATTATGGTCTATGCTGGCAGCAATCCACTCCTTGACCATCGTCTTGCCATTGCTACCCGTAATTGCAACCACCTCGCCCTTGAAAGTTGCGCGATAGTAAGCTGCAAGGCTCTGCAATGCCGCAAGAGCATCATCAACCACAACAACACCGCAACCCTCAGGTAACACCACCTCCTGCTCGGCAATAAATGCCTTCACACCACGAGAAACCATATCGTCGATATAGTCGTGGGCGTCGTGATTCACGCCCCTGATAGCCACAAAGAGTGCCCCCTCAGTAGGCGAAATTGTACGGCTGTCGGTAATTACAGAGCTAACAGTCACATCAACACCGTAAAACCTCGCCGAACAAATATGCGATATTTGAGATAGTGTAAATTTCATCTTCCTTTATGCTATAGCGAAAAAGTTACAACTGTAATTCCCGAGCCACCCCTATCAGGATGGTCATCAACAGCACTCTGCACCGCAGGCACAGTACGCAGGTACTTGCGAATCTCATCCTTAAGCGCACCTGTACCCTTACCGTGGAGGATAGTCACAGAGCCTATACCTACCATAAGTGCATCATCTATATAGTCACGCACACGGTCAAGGGCATCGACAACCCTCTCGCCTCGCACATCTATAGAGGTCTGGAAAGAGAGTCTGCGCTGCGAGATGTCAGAGCTGATAACCGTACGCGGAGTCTGAGGACGGGTTGCGCGGTGGTACTCAGCCGACGATATTGCCTCAAGGCGCGATGTGTCTACCGTAGTGAGCATCTGTCCAAAGGCAACCTGAGCCTTCTTACCACGAATAGACTGAACTACACCTACACCATCGTGCCCTACAAGGCGAACCTTTGAACCAACCTCAACAGGCAACACCTTCTTCTCTGGCTCCGGTGCAGCTGCAGCCTCACCCTTATTGGCCTTACGCTCCTCACGACGCTGGCGACGACGGGCAATGCGCTCCATCTCGCGGTCAATCTGCTCACTATTTGGTGCATTATCATCACTATCAACACTCTCCTTAAACTCATTAAAGGACTGACGCAGAGTACGGGTCTGCTCCCTCTCTGCCTGAGCCTCTCGAATACCGCGGATAGTGGACTCAATCTGTCGATTTGCCTCGGCAATAAGCTCCTTAGCACGGGTCTTAGCCTCGTGAAGTATGGCTCGACGCTCCTCGCGAATAGCTGCAAGCTGAGTCTGGTAGTTCTGCTCAAGTTCCTCAACCTTGCGATCTGTCTGGCGAATCTTCTCGCGCTTCTGCTCCCAATATCGCTTATCGCGAGCAATTTCACGCAGCTGCTTCTCAATATCTATATGATCAGAGCCAACCTTCTCGCGTGCCGAGGCGATAATAGCCTCTGGAAGTCCTATCTTGCGGGCTATCTCTATAGCAAACGAGCTACCAGGCTTACCTGTCTCAAGGCGGAAGAGCGGGCGGATATTCTGAACATCAAACATCATCGCTCCATTGAGCACGCCATCTGTCGAAGAGGCGTAATACTTGATATTTGAGTAGTGAGTGGTAATAACGCCAAAACAACCACTCTCAACAAGTCGCTCCAGCACAGCCTCGGCAATAGCCGCGCCTATAGTAGGCTCTGTTCCTGTACCAAACTCATCTATAAGCACCAGCGAGCGTTCATCTGCCCCCGAGAGCATTGCTTTCATATTTATAAGGTGTGACGAGTATGTCGAAAGGTCATTTTCGATAGACTGCTGGTCTCCTATATCTATAAACAGCTTATTAAATACAGGAAGTTCGGTACTCTGTGCTGCGGTTATCGGAAATCCGCACTGGAACATATACTGAATAATACCGAAGGTCTTAAGGCAGACAGACTTTCCGCCGGCATTAGGGCCCGAGATTACAAGTATACGATTCTCCTTATCAAGGCGAGCATCAAGCGGAATAAGTTCTCTACCGTTACGCTTAAGTGTCTGCGCAAGCAGCGGATGACGCGCCTTGACCATCCACAGCTCGCCGTTGCTTATAATTGGCTGCACAGCATCGTTCTCTGCTGCCCAACGAGCCTTTGCGCGGATCATATCTATCTGTGCCACATACTCTGCACTGCGTGCAACTGCCTCAATATCAGCGCGTACAATAACAGCAAAGGCTGTAAGTACCTTGACCACCTCGCGACGCTCTGTATACTCAAGCTCCTTCAAGCGATTATTGAGTTCAACCACCTCAACAGGCTCTACATAGAATGTCTTTCCCGTAGCTGACTCATCGTGAATAAAGCCCTGCAACTTACGCTTATTGGCAGCCGACACGGGAATTACCGCACGGCCCTCGCGGATAGATATGGCAGCGTCAGAATCGACAATACCTGCACTCTTTGCACCCTGTAGTACCGCCTGCAGTCGCTTTGATACCTGACCCTCAGACTGGCGAATCTCACGGCGCACGGCTGCAAGCTCAGGCGAGGCACTATCGCGCATATTTCCACGCTCATCGAGTATACGATGTACCTCGTTTATTATAATATTAAGTGGCTCGATACCCGCAGAGATACGATTCAGAGCCTTGAACTGCTCACTATTACGGATAATACCAACCACAGCAGCAGCAGCCGAGAGGGTTACACCAAGACGCATAACCTCCTCGCAGTCGAGGAATGTGCCCTCAACACGCACCTTATCAACAAGGGTATCTATATCATAGAATTCATCCTTCAGCACACCGCAGTCCATTGTAAGTATGCTACCCATCTCTGCGGCAAGAGCTTGTCTTACAGCAATTTGACGAGCCGAAGTGCTGAAGGTCTGCTCATCGAGCAGCTCTGCAGCACGGCGCATAGTACAATGCTGGCGGCATTGACTTCGGATAATGTCAAAGCCTATCCTTGACTCAAAATTCTCTGGATATACCATTGACTATCTACTCAACTATTTAGCAGTCTTAGCCTTCTTTTCTTTGCCCCCGAACATTGAGAACTGAACATAGCGGCTTGGGTTCTGCTTCAAGTCCTCAAGCAGCTCTGCCAGGTTATCTGTAGCCTCGGTAAGGTTTACATAGAGCTCCTTATCGTTAAGCAGACTACCTACAGTTCCATCTGAGTTATTGCACTTATCGAGCAACAAGTTAAGGCTCTCTACTGCCTGTGCAAGCTTTACACCCATCTGCTGCTCATCAAGAGTAGTTGTAAGGTTGTTAACGCTTGTAACGATGCTGTCGATCTTCTCACCGTTATTCTTAAGAGTACCTGTAAATGAGTCTATGTTGGCAATAATCTGCGACTCCTCAAGCTCTACAAGCACTTTGTTAAGGTTCTTGATTGCAGAGGCAACATTGGCACTATTATCATCCACAAGCGAGTTAAGGGTTGCAAGTGTGGTGTTGATGTTATTCATAACGACAACCAAGTTTTGCTTAATATCAACAAACTCACTACTCAGAGCCTCAACCATACCGAGCTCAACCATAGGTGCAATGGTTTGACCACCCTCAAGACACTCTGCCGAGCTACCCATAACAATCTCGATAGCCTGACCACCCATCAGACCCGCACTATAAATCTTAGCCTTTGAATCCTTCGGAATGCTAAACTCCTTAGAGACTGCAAGTGTAACCTCTACCTTATTAGGATCCTGCTCCGATATCTGAATAGAAGATACCTGACCTACCTTAACGCCACGAATAGCTACCGATGCAGCACTCTGCAGACCACTTGCATTGTCATAATAGACATAGTAAGTATTTGTTCGTCCAAAGATGTCAGCACCACTCAAGAAACGAACACCAGCCCATGCGCCGAGAGATATCAACAGCGCATAAATTCCAATTTTTACTTCCTTTTTCATATCAATGTTTAATCTTAATTCTTCTACTTAACTACCTTGCCATCTTTTACGGCAATAACAAATGCCTGAGAGAAGTTCTTGCGAACATTTGACAGTGCCTTCTGAGCACTGCTCTTATCTGCATAATCTCCAACACAATACTTATAAGCAAATGCACCGTCAGCCTTAACCTGACGTACCTTGCCCTTATAACTTCCAAAACGCGAATCATTTACCGATATAGCACTCTTACTTGCCATCACCTGAATAGCATAACGCACAACAGAGGCTTTTTGTTGTTCCTTCGGCTGCTCTTTAGGCTTTGCAACAGGTGTTGTAGCCTGCGGTTTGGCAGGTGTTGTGGCCGTATTTGGCTTTGCAGCTGGTGTTGCTGTCTGAGGCTTATCAGCAGCAGCTACAGGCTGCTTTGGCTTATTATCCTGAGCAGCAGAAGCATCTACAAGTACACTCTTGCGCACATAGTCTGCATACTCCTTAACAGCGTTATAAATAGCTGTAACAAGCTCTTTCTGACCACTTTCCGAGGTTATATACTTCAACTCCGCAGAGTTAGACATAAAGCCCACCTCAGTAAGTACACTCGGCATATCGGTAGCATAAAGCACACGCAGAGGCTGCTTGCGAATACCACGATTTACACGACCCAACTTGCCATAGTGTTTCTGAACAAGGCGCGCCATAACCTCGCTATACTCACCATATGTAAACTGCATATTCTGAATATGCGCACGAACAATTGCAGCAGTAGACTGATCAGACATATCGAGGAACTCCTCTTTATTATTAGCAAATAGAATAGCCTCATTCTCCGAAGTCTCAAGCTCGCTCTCTCCCATAATAAGGGTCTCTACACCCTTGGTCGCTGTACTGCGCGGATGGGCATTGGCGTGGATAGAGATAAACATATCACCCTCTGCATTGTTGGCAATATCGGCACGAGCCTGCAGATCTGCACGCAGATCCTCCGAAAAGTGCTTATCTATCTTGCGAGTATAGACAACCTTAACCCCCGGCATACCCTTCTCTATCATAGCACCAAGCTTAAGGGCTATCTGCAGATTGATATTCTTCTCTGCATAACCGCCATAGCGAGCACCAGGAAAACGGCCACCGTGTCCCGCGTCAATAACTATAACCTTAACACCCTGCCCCTGACTCTGAGCAGATGCTGTATCAATACCCAAAGCAAGGCTTAAAAACAATACAATAATCAAAAGTCTGTTCATTCCTTTTGGTTTATGGAGTTTTTTCACTATCTTTACGCGCTGAAAAAACGCGTACACACGCACATAACAGCTTAATTTTGCGTTTTTGCCGGCTTGCCGGCAAAGGTACTAAAAAATTTGGATTTTTTGAAACATTTTAGACTAAAATATTTAATAGCGTCTCTCGTTGCGCTCTTTATATTGCAATCTATGTTCGGATTTGCACAAAATCGTCGCATCGATACTGAGAATGGTGCCAAGCCTTTGGCTGCTTTGGCAAGTGATACTGTTATGCCCCTCAGTGGCTCTGACTCTGCGGCGACACTTCGCCAGGTTCGCAACACTCGTCGAGGCAGGGTGATAAGTAGCGACAGCATTGTTGCAAATAGCGATAGTATTAGAGGCCGAGCTATGGACACCACCATAACGCCTATGAGCGTAAGCAACAATCCTGACTCGCTGCCTCGTCGCAAAAGGACAAGCGGCCTTGATCAGATTGTCGAGGGTAAGAATACCGACTCGCTCTACTACGATGTTGTAAATCGTAAGGTATATATCTACAATCAGGGTGATATTAAGTATGCGGATAAGGGTCTGCAGGCCGACTTTATGCGTATTGATATGAATACCAAGGAGATTTACGCCTATGGTAAGCCCGATACCGTAAATGGAGAGGCTAAAAAGACCCAGCCTATATTTACCGACGGTGGCGGCAGCTACACTATGGATACCATTACCTACAACTTCGACTCAGAGAAGGCTCTGATTCGCGGCGTGGCTACACAGCAGGGTGATGGCTGGCTTGTAGGTGGCAAGATTAAGAAGCAGCCTGATAATACTATCAACATTCAGCACGGTAAGTACACCACTTGTGACCATACAGACCATCCGCACTTCTACCTTGCAATGACCAAGGCAAAGGTCATCCCTGGCAAGAAGATTATCACAGGTCCTGCCTACTTGGTTATGGAGGATGTGCCTATCTATCCACTCTGTATTCCTGAGGGTTTCTTCCCTATCAGCTCGGGTGCTAAGTCGGGTCTGCTGATGCCATCATATGGTGAGGATGCCTCTCGAGGTTTCTTCCTCCGTGGATTGGGTTACTACTTTATCATCAACAAGCATATGGACCTTGCCCTGACAGGTGGTTTCTACACCCTCGGCTCGTGGGAGGTAAATGCTTCATCTCGTTATGTTAAGCGATATAAGTATACGGGCAATCTGAGCTTCGACTTCTCAAGCATCAAGACCGGTGACAAGGGCGAGGCTGACTATATCCAGCAGAACAACTTCAAGTTCACCTGGACCCACTCGCAGGACCCTAAGGCAAACCCTGGTTCGACATTCTCAGCCTCTGTGAACCTCTCAACAAGTGGTTATAGCAAGTATTCAGCAACAACGCTCAACGACATTCTTGCTACGCAGACCAACTCATCAATCTCATACTCGAAGAGTTGGGCTGGTACCCCATTCTCACTCTCGATGAATATGGCAATCTCGCAGAACTCACAGACCAAGGCCATCTCGGTAAACTTCCCGAATGTGGTCTTCAATGTGGCTCGTGTATATCCATTCAAGCGCAAGGAGGCTGTGGGCAAGCAGCGTTGGTACGAGAAGATTTCGTTTACTTATACAGGTAAGCTGACAAACTCTGCAAATGCCGAGGAGAGCGAAATTTTCACCAAGCAGACGCTCAAGAATATGAAGAACGGTATTGAGCACTCGGTGCCTGTATCATCGAGCTTTACCCTCTTCAAGTATATAAATCTGACCCCTTCGTTCAACTATACCGAGCGTTGGTACTTCAAGCGTCAGATGCAGGAGTGGAACCCTACAACCAACAAGGTTGACAAGCTCGATCCAGAGTATGGTTTCTACCGAATCTATAACTACAACGCCTCTGTGTCGATGAACACTACCATCTACGGTATGTGGCAGATGAAGAAAAAGACCGCTAAGGTGCAGGCTGTACGCCACACCATCACCCCATCTATCGGTGCTTCATATATGCCAGATTTCGGAGATCAGAAGTTCGGATTCTATCAAGTTGTGCAGTCAGACTCGTTAGGTGGTTATACTCTCTACTCTCCATATGCGGACAATGCCTACGGTGTCCCTGGTAGAGGAGCTGCAGCCTCGCTCAACTTCTCGCTCAAGCAGAGCCTCGAGATGAAGGTTCTCAGCAAGCGTGACACCTCGGGTGTAAAGAAGATTAAGATTATCGACGATTTGTCACTCAGTGGCTCGTACAACTTCCTTGCCGACTCTTTGGGTCTGTCGAATATCAATATGTCTATTCGTACAACCATCTACGGCAACTTTGGTATCAACCTCTCGGCAACTCTCGACCCTTATCAGGTAACTCCGCAGGGTGTAAGAATAAATAAGCTAATGTTGGGCAAGGGTCTGCCTGGTCGAATTATGAGCACCGGCTGGAGCTTTGGTTATACATTTAAGTCGCGAACTGATAAGTCACAGGCGGCAATAAACGATATCAACTCTATCCCGCCAGAATACTTCAACCCATTTAGCGACCCTTACGGCCTTATGGATCCTGTATTGCGAAGGCAGTATATGGCACAGTCGTACTACGACTTCTCTATACCGTGGAACCTCGGTTTCAACTATGTCATTAGCTACAATGCCCAATACACGAACAACGGAACGACGGGTATTAAGAAGAATGTGAACCAGACCATCGGATTTAATGGTAGTGTAAACCTTGGTGCAAAGACGGGTATATCGTTTACCAGCGGTTTCGATATTCAGAATCGCAAGTTGACAACCACCTCCGTCTCCATTACCCGAGACCTGCACTGTTGGCAGATGTCTTTTGTCTGGATTCCGTTCGGCTCACACCGCAGTTGGAGTTTCAACATCGGTGTTAAGGCATCTTCACTTGCCGATTTGAAGTACGATAAGAGTCAGAGTATGTACGATAACCTGTTCTAATCGGGTTCGGTACACCTTTTGCCTCTATATATTATAAAGATTATAAAAAATTACAAATATGAAAGAACAAAACACTGATAATCAAGAGATTAAGGATCAGAACGAGACTGCTGATACCCATAATGACACTGCAGCCGACACTGCCGCTGCTGACAATATGACAGATAACGACACTACAAATACTGACACTATGGCAGAGGAGCAGGAGGCGAAGAGCGTAGAGGAGCAGATTGATTGGAAAGATCAGTATATCCGCCTGCAGGCTGAGTTTGACAACTTCCGCAAGCGTACCCTTCGCGAGAAGATGGAACTTGTGCAGAGTGGTGGTAGCGATGTTCTGAAGGCTATACTGCCAATCCTTGACGATATGCAGCGTGCTACTGCAGCCTCTGAGAAGAGTGACGATATCGTTGCCCTTCGTGAGGGTGAGCGTCTTGTTGTGCAGAAGTTTATCGACACCCTGCGTCATCTGCGTGTTGTAGAGATTGAGGCTGTAGGCAAGGAGTTCGACGAAAATCTGCACGAGGCTGTAGCTCGTTTTGCAGCAGGCCCTGAGATGAGCGGTAAGGTTATCGATGTTATCGAGCGCGGTTATATGCTCGGTGAGAAGGTATTGCGTTTTGCAAAGGTTGTTGTTGGTGAATAGTTATAGATTAGTATGGCAAAGAGAGATTACTATGAGGTACTTGGCGTCGAAAAGGGCGCAAGTGCTGATGAGATAAAGAAGGCGTATAGAAAGACTGCGCTCAAGTACCACCCAGACCGTAACCCAGATAACAAGGAGGCTGAGGAGAAGTTTAAGGAGGCAGCAGAGGCATACGATGTGCTCTCAAATCCTGACAAGCGTGCCCGCTACGATCAGTTTGGCCACGCAGGTATGGATGGCGGTGCTGCAGGTGGTGGCTTCGGCGGCTTTAGTGGAGGTGGTTTCTCTATGGAGGATATCTTCGCTCAATTTGGTGACATTTTCGGTGGTGGCTTTGGCTTTGGCGGGGGTAGCAGAAGTCGTCAGCGTACAAACCGTGGCTCGGATATTCGCGTTCGCGTAAGCCTGACCCTCGAAGAGATTGCAAATGGCGTTACCAAGAAACTCAAGCTCAATAAGAATATCACCTGCGACCGTTGTGGCGGTAGCGGTGCTAAGGATAGCTCATCTCGCGTAACCTGCTCAAACTGTAATGGTGCAGGCTATGTTATGCAGGTACAGAACACCATCTTTGGCCGTATGCAGTCACAGAGCGTATGTCCTGTCTGCGGTGGTCAGGGTACTATTATCAAGGATAAGTGTGACAAGTGCTCTGGCGAGGGCTTTGTCAAGGGCAGCGAGGTTGTTGAGTTCAAGATTCCTGCAGGCGTTGCCGAGGGTATGATGATTACCGTGTCGGGCAAGGGCAATGCTGCTCGTCAGGGTGGCGTAAATGGTGATCTGCTCGTAGTTATCGAGGAGCAGGCTGATCCACGCTTTATCCGCGATGGCGCAAACCTGATTCACAACCTGACAATTCCTGTAACCACAGCTCTTATTGGTGGCGATGTAGAGGTGCCGACAATTACGGGCAAGGCTAAGATAAACATTGCAGCCGGCACACAAGCAGGCAAGGTACTTCGTCTGCGTGGCAAGGGTCTGCCTGCGCTCAACAGCTATGGTAGCTACAATGGCACGGGAGATTTGCTCGTTGTGATAGATATCGCCATCCCTGCATCACTCAACTCAGAGGAGAAGGAACTTGTATCAAAGCTTGCTCAGATGCCACACTTCCGCAACCCTGAGAAGAGTAACAAGCAGAATATCTTCGAGCGAATGAAGGACTTTTTCAATTAAACTAACATCGTAGTAGAGACTATGGGACTGTTTACACCACATAAGAAGAGGCCAAATCAGTTTAACTACATTCCTCGCTTCTACGACCCTGAGAAGGAGCGTCGTGAGGCGCGTCGTCGTGAGCTGAGAGGTGAGAGTAGCGATGATAATACGCCATATACCCCTGGTAAGTATGTGCGAACTATGCGTCAAGCACGCGCCGAGCGCAAGGAGCAGCAGAAAAGTGACCGCAAGACTCCGCGTGCCGTATTCTTCTTTGGTATTGCCATAATTATAATTGTGGCATATCTGCTTGTTCCGCGCGTAGTAAACATCATCACTATGGCTGGCAAGAAGAGCAATCCTATAGTTGAGCAGGCCGAGATGGAGAATGAGGTATTCAATCCATACGCCCCTATTACTATTGTTCCAAACGACTATACTGAAGAGTAAAACGATATGTCAGATCGTATAAGAGTATTACCTGAGATTATCTCTAACCAGATTAAGGCAGGAGAGGTGGTTGAGTATCCCTCTTCGGCCATCAAGGAGATGATGGAGAACGCTATTGACGCCGGAGCTACCAAGGTTACGGTAAATTTTGTCAATGGCGGGCGTGACCTTATACATATTATAGATAATGGTTGCGGTATGTCGCCAAGCGATGCCCGTATGGCATTTGAGTGCCACGCAACCAGTAAAATCAAGGAACTTGAGGATATCTACAACCTCAACACCTTTGGCTTCAGAGGCGAGGCACTTGCCTCTATAGCCTCAATTTCGCAGGTCGAGCTAACCACTCGACAGGCTGATGCCGAGATTGGCACCAAGGTGATTATCAACGGTGGCGAGTTTGTCTCACAGACCCCTGTGGCGGCTCCTATAGGCTCTCAATTCCTTGTACGCAACATATTCTACAACACTCCGGGCAGGCGTAAGTTTATCGACGAGCGTCATTCGCAGTTGCCAAATATGATTAAGACCGAGTTTCGTCGTGTAGCTCTCTGTCACCCAGAGGTGGCTATGGAGCTTATGTCAGACCGCTCGCCAATATACTCGCTGCAGCCATCATCGCTGCTCGAGCGCATTATCGGCATTATCGGTGCCTCGGCAAAGAAGAATATGATTGAGGTGGGCGTAGAGACCTCTATCGCCAAGGTCGAGGGTTATATTTGCCAGGCCTCTGCTGCTAAGGTACGACCAGACCAATATATGTTTGTCAATGGCCGCTTCTTCAAGTCACCATACCTCAACAAGGCTGTGGCAAAGGCCTATGAGCACCTGATCCCATCAGGCTCGCAGCCTTCGTTCTTCATCTACCTTACCGTAGACCCTGACCGCGTAGATGTCAATGTTCACGCGCAGAAGATTGAGGTTCGCTTTGCCGATATGGATGCCATCTGGCAGATTATCAACGCCGCAGTCCGCGAGACGCTGGCCAAGAGTGGCTCGGTGCCGATGATGGACTTCGAGGCTGAGGATCTGATTGATATTCCCGTGGCAACTACGGGCATAGAGTATCAGATGCCTAAGGCTACAACACGCGACAATTACAATCCATTTGCATCGGAGAATCTCTCTCCAAGCACTATGCCTACAAAGGGTGCCTTCTTCGATGTTGGTATCGACTTTGACCGTCGCGGTGCAAGTCAAGACTTTGCCGTACCATTTACCGAGGCAAGCAGCAGCTCTGACTTCGACTTTATAGAGTCTGAGCCTGAAGAGCAGTATATGGAGCTTGAGTCGGCTGTAGACAACACCCCTACTGCCGTTCACTACATCGGTCGCGGCTATGCTACTATGATTATTGGCGGCACACTATCTATTGTCGACCTTGCTCGTGCAACCGAGCGCATACACTTTGACCGCTACTACGCATCACTCAATGGTGGCAAGGGTGTATCTCAGCAGCTGCTCTTCCCGCAGACGCTGACACTCTCTGATGCCGAGTATACACTACTCGAGGAGTGGATGGTAGACTTTGCAGCTCTCGGCTTTGACATTACTCTGCGCACAGCAGGCGTTATTGACATAAACGGCATTCCGTCCGATATCGGTGCTGAGAATATCGACACCACCCTCTATCAACTACTGCAGACCCTTGCCCTACCGCACGAGGTTGAGAATATACGCCGTGAGCAGCTGGCCCTCACATTAGCTCAGAGCCAGAGTACCAAGCGCACACAGTATACTCAGGCCGATGCCGAGGCTATTGCTCCGCAGTTAGTTGAGTGTAGCGACTTCAAGCACACCCCATCGGGCAAGAGCATTATGACATTTATAACTATTGATGACATTCAACAGCGATTAGCTTAATAAAAACTGAAACACAATGAATCCATACTTTAAGACACCCCCTGCAGTCAAAAATCTGATTATAGCCAATTCGTTACTCTTCTTGGCGACCTTTCTCATTCCGAGTGTTGATGCATTTCTGGGCAGATATGGCGCACTCTATTGGGTTGGCTCACCATATTTCCACTCATACCAATTTGTGAGCTATATGTTTTTGCACGGCAGCTTCAGCCATCTGTTCTTCAATATGTTTGCGCTGTGGATGTTTGGTCGTACGCTTGAGTATGAGTTGGGTACAAAGCGATTCCTTACCTACTACTTCGTCTGCGGCATTGGTGCTGCCATCTTCCAGATGATTGTGGCGTGGGTATTTAATGAGTACGGTTTCTCAATGATTGGTGCTTCAGGTGCTACTATGAGCTTGCTTATGGCATTTGGCGTTATGCACCCTAATAATCAGATATTTGTCTTCCCTATTCCTGTGCCAATCAAGGCTAAGTGGTTTGTTATCGGATATATTATCCTTGAGATTGTCCAGGGCTGGGGTGTTGGTGACGGCATTGCACACTTTGCTCACGTGGGCGGTATGCTTTGGGGCTGGGCACTGCTCTACTATTGGAAGAACAACCGCAAAATCTGGTTCTAATGGCACGAACAAACGGATATATATATCGAGACTACCGCAAAGGCAAGCCTAAGACCAAGAGGAGAATTAGCCTCTCGGTGTTGCGCTTTGTGGTCGATATCGTTATGTTCATTACCCTTATCGCCTCGGCTACTGCCACGGTGATATGCGCCATTACTCCAAACATCGAGCCCGAGCAGCTTGGCATTGTCTCTGTGGTGGCTCTTGCTGCCCCTATTATATATATAATATTGGTATGCACCCTATTTTACTGGATTATCCGCTGGAAGTGGACCTTTGCTGTCATTAGCTTGATTTTTGTCATTGTTGGTCTGTTCTCGGTGGGCAAGTACTACCAAATATACTTCAAGCAGCAGGCTACACCATTCTATAAGGGAAATCTTATGGTTATGAGCTACAACATCTGCGCCAAGAGTAGCCAAGCTATTGTCGATACCATTGCCAAGCAGCGTCCACATATTCTCTGCGTGCAGGAATATAAGTCAGACTCATCATTTGTATGGGATCGGTTGGGTAAGAAGTACACCTCTACCGCCAGCGGCTATGCAGAATTCTCGTGCGAGATCTTTACAAACCAAAAGATTATCCGCCAGGGACTTATCGACTCTCTGCCACGCTTTAACGCTATCTGGGCCGATATTCTGTCAAATAAGGATACTATCCGCGTTATCAACCTACACCTTAAGTCTACCGCCATCACTGCGCAGGATATGGAGTTTGTCGAGGGACACCAATATATGCTCGATAGTGCTCGCTCGTCTAAGATTAAGACCATCACAGACAAGCTTGTCGAGAATAATATCTACCGCAGCGCGCAGGCTCGTAAGGTCAGAGAGTTTATCGACGCCTCGCAGCATATGAACCTTATTGTCTGCGGCGACTTTAACGATGTGCCACTCTCGTACACATACAAGACTATCTCGCAGCCACTCTCCGACACATTTATCGAGGAGGGCAATGGATATAGATACACATTTAACGGATTCTTCAGACTGCTGCCAATAGACTACATCCTCACCTCAAAAAATATCGAGGTGATAAGCTCAGAGGTAGACTATCGCATCAATCTCTCAGACCACTACCCAATAATAGCAAGATTAAAATTAGAAAATAAACATTAACAGCTATGATTTTAGATTCAATCAAAAACGCAGAGCAGTACTACGCTCTCAACCCACGCTTTAAGGCCGCTTTTGACTTCCTTGCAGAGTGCAATCCTAAGACTATCTCTGTAGGCCGACACGATATTATCGAGGGCGAGGTATTTGTAAATGTTATGGAGATAGACCTCAAGCCACGCTACGAGGCTCTGCTCGAGGTACACGATAAGTATATTGATATCCAGGTTATTATCGGCGGCTCAACCCGTGAGGAGTTCGGCTGGTCAGAGCGCAAGGATTGTAAGAAGGCTAAGGGCGAGTTTGACACCGAGAAGGATGTGCAGTTCTTTACCGACGAGCCTCAGGTGTTCTACACTATGCGCGAGGGTCAGTTCTCAATCCTCTATCCCGAGGATGCACACGCTCCAATGTTGGGAACGGGTAAGATTAAAAAGATGATTTTCAAAATTTTAAAGTAAAATTATTGTTTGTTTCATTTTATTTTGCTATATTTGCATATCAAAATAGACTGAAAATGAGGAATATCTCTATACAGAATAGCAGATTCCCTCTCCGCACAATCGGGGGGGGGATTTTTGTGTCTGTAAATCAGTAAGTTACAATATTTTAGACAACTTTTTAGGCGACAGGGGTCACTCTGCCGCCCAAACCCATTTATAGCAAATTTTCACTTATTTTTTCACTTATTATTAACTTAATTAAAAATCACTATGAAAAAAATCTTTGGATTTTTGATGGCTGCAGCCGTTCTTTTCGGTGCAGCATCTTGTGCGAAGGAGGACATCTCTTCTTCAATCGCAAATGGTGAGCAGGTAGAGGTTACCTTTACTGCAAACCTTCCAGAGCTGGGCACCCGTGCTGAGAGTTACGGCAATGCTTCGGCTGTAGATGTAGTCTATGTTAAGGTGTACGACGCAAACACAGACGAGTTTCTCTCTTCGCTGACCCTGAACGAGGGTTATCCAGTTGTTGAAAAGAAGGCAACAGTAAACATTGCTCTTGTCAAGGGTATGAAGTACAACATCGTCTTCTGGGCTCAGAGTAGAACTTGCGGTTGCTACACATTTAATAACGACAAGACCATTTCTGTAAGCTACGATGGCGCAGAGGCTAATGACGACAATCGTGATGCGTTCTACGCTTATGTAAATAACTTTGATCCAGTAGCTCCAGCTGGCAAGGATCAGGTTAAGCTCTACCGTCCATTTGCACAGCTCAACGCTGCTACACTCGACAAGCAGGATGTAATCAACAGCGGTATCAACTTTGAGTCGCTCGTTTGCGAGGTAGAGGTTGTGGGTGCTTGTACAAAGCTCGACCTCACCGATGGTACTGCCAGCGACCCTACTACAGCAATTTTCGCTGCTGCTACTATCCCTGCAAAGTCTGGCGAGACTCTGCCTGGTAAGAGTGACTACGACTACCTGTCAATGAACTATGTTCTTGTTAACGGCAAGCAGCTGGTAGAGGCTACCTACACCATCTCTGGCGCACGCACTGCTGGCGTTCAGGCTTTCGAGCTTGCAAACAACACTTACACCAATGTTCCTCTGCAGTCAAACTACCGCACAAACATCCTCGGTAAGCTCATCACCAAGTCTACTGACTTCTATGTTGAGATTAAGCCTGCATTTGACAACACAGAGTACGAGGTTGTAGCTGTTAACAACACAGCTGAGCTTCAGGATGCTCTTGATAACGCAGTTGCAGGCACTACTATCGAGCTGCAGCCAGGTGTAAACTATGGCGCAGTAGTGATTCGCCCAGTTGCAGGTGCAGCTAACACCATTACTGATTGCGACTACCTCGTTTATCGCAACGAGATGCTCCGCAAGGTTGAGAACCTTACTATCGTTGGCGCAGTTGGTGCGAAGGTAGAGGCTATCAAGGTTCAGGCTGGCCACATCGAGGGTAGCACTGGTTATGTTGTTGATATCAAGAACCTCGTAATTGATGGCGTTGAGTTCAGTGACACACATGTAAACCCTCCACACTCATACGCTGCTCCAATCTTCTTCGATCTGTCATACATCAATGTAGATGGTCTGACTGTTAAGAATTGTAAGCTTATTGGCAACAACAGCAATATGAACTTCGTATACCTCTATGGTAGCGGCAATCCAAGCAACTCTACATTTGTAACAGCTGCTAAGAATGTAACTATTGCTAACAACATTGTTGACGGTATTGCACGACTCTGCGAGCTCCGTCAGGCTAACAATGTAACAATTACTGGCAACACCATTAAGAACACTGCCCTGCACGGTATGCTTCTTCCAGTTGATGGCGGCACTTACAGCGGCAATGTAACCATTCAGAACAACACCGCTGAGGGCATTCGTGAGCGCTTTGTTCGTATGGCTGGTGCTGGCGATGCAGTAGTTGTAATTAAGGACAATATCATCAATAACTACCTCGGTGCTGATGAGGACTACATCAAAGTAACCAATGGCACTAATGTAACTATCGAGAACAACACTTTTGCTCAATCTGCTACCGTTATCGTTCCTGAAAACAATACTGAAGATGTTGTTGTCAGTGCCAATGACGCAACAAATGTTACAGTTCCTGCTAATGAAGCAGAGGCTGGAGCTAACTACAAGGTTGTTATTAGTGATGAAAATCGTACAACCGACAACATCACAGGAAAGACTACTGTAGACTTTGACTTGACTCTGTACAAGAACGGTGAAGAGGTTAGCGGCGATGTAATCTATACAATAGCAAAGAATATTGGCGCTGATCTATTCATCACCGGGGTTACTCACAACGGAAATGCTTTGACAGAAGCTACTACTGGCGCAGATCAGACCTACACTTACAATTCTGCTGAAGGCGTGCTTACAATCTACACCAAGTCGTTCAGCCCGTTTGCAGTTACTTATATTGAATCTAAGGATTATGTAAGAAAACTCAATGCAGGGCACAATAAAAATAGTACTATATCTGTATCTACAGGTTCTGACTTTTTACCTATTGCTGCTGTAAACCCTGAGATTTATGGTTACTCTGTTTATGATGGAGACACCAGAATTGCAAATGCCGTTACTTTCCGCTTTAGCAAAGTTAAAAAAGAAACAATCAACGAGAATTCTTACAAAGTTTCCCTTAATTTGGCGGTGTTGGATGAGAATGGCAATGAATTGGAGATTAAGGACGGTAGAATGAATCCATATATCACATCTGACCCAAGAGAACATCTTAATGTTTATATGAATCTGATTGAAGTTCCAGCAGGTTACGCTATATCGCAAGTAAAAGTGGGCGGTACAGAATTAACATTAACCCTGAATACAAGTGGCAATTGCGCTACAGGAGAGTATTGGGTTGGATCTAATCCTAAAGATCTTTATTTCCAGTCTCGAACAGCAGGACTTATAGAGGTTACTGTTGCAAAAGCAAACTAAACCTAAAACCCTTGGCACGGGTCTAGAAGTGCCTGATTGTTAATAAAAAGTTAATAAAATGGCGGAGGCTGGCAATTTTATTGTCAGCCTCTTTTTATGACATACAGAAAAACAAAAAATATGCTGGCAGAACTGCCAGCATATTTTACTACAACTACAAGCCTTACTTAAGCTCAACCAGAGAGTGACCTGTCATCTCTGCAGGCTGCTCAACGCCCATAAGAGTGAGGACGGTTGGAGCAACATCGGCAAGAATACCGTTCTCGACCTTTGCAACGCGGTCTGAAACAACCACAACAGGAACCGGGTTGAGTGAGTGAGCGGTATTTGGAGTGCCGTCTGGGTTGATTGCGTTATCAGCATTACCGTGGTCAGCAATCATTACTACCTCATAGCCATTTGCCTTAGCTGCAGTAACGACCTTCTCCACGCAGCTATCTACAGCCTTAACAGCCTTCTCAATAGCCTCATAGATACCAGTATGACCCACCATATCGCCATTTGCGAAGTTAAGGCAGATAAAATCATACTTCTGCTCACCAAGAGCAACAACCAGCTTATCTGCAACCTCGTATGCGCTCATCTCTGGCTGCAGGTCGTAGGTTGCAACCTTTGGAGAGGCAACAAGTATACGATCCTCGTTTGCGAACTCAGCCTCGCGACCACCATTGAGGAAGAAGGTTACGTGAGCGTACTTCTCGGTCTCAGCAATACGGAGCTGTGACAAGCCAAGTGACGAAACAACCTCACCGATAGTGTTATTTACATTCTCCTTATCAAAGAGGATGTGCAGGCCAGTGAAAGATGCGTCATATGGAGTCATACAGCAGTAGTAGAGCGGAAGGGTGTGCATACCCTGCTCCGGCATATCCTGCTGAGTAAGAGCCACAGTAATCTCGCGAGCACGGTCGTTACGGTAGTTGAAGAAGATAACCATATCGTTTGGCTTGATTGTACCAACAGCGTTGCCATTCTCATCTACGCGAACAATCGGATTAACGAACTCATCGGTTACGCCCTGGTCGTATGACTTCTGCATAGCTGCAACCATATCGGTAGCCTTCTCACCAACGCCCTCAACAAGCTGGTCGTAAGCAACCTTTACACGCTCCCAACGCTTATCGCGGTCCATAGCGTAGTAACGGCCGATAATTGATGCGATAGTACCTGCAGAGCCCTTGAGGTGGTTCTCCAGAGCCTCGATAAAGCCCTTACCACTCTTAGGGTCAGTATCGCGACCATCCATAAAGCAGTGGATATAAGTATTCTCAATGCCGTAGTGTTTGCTAATATCGCAGAGCTTGAAGAGGTGGTCGAGTGAAGAGTGAACACCACCGTCAGAGGTAAGACCCATAAAGTGAACATTCACACCATTTGCCTTTGCATACTCAAATGCGGCAACAACCTCAGGGTTGTTAAGGATAGAGTTATCACGGCAAGCACGGTTAATCTTTACAAGGTCCTGATAAACTACACGACCTGCACCGATATTGAGGTGACCAACCTCAGAGTTACCCATCTGACCCTCAGGCAGACCTACATTCTCACCATCGGTGCGAAGCTCTGCGTGCGGATATGATGCAGTAAGGTTGTTGATAAACTGCGGATTTGTCGAGAAGATAGCATCCGCCTTAGTGTGGTTTCCGATTCCCCAACCATCGAGAATCATAAGTAATACTTTATTTGCCATATATTTCAAATGTTATTTTCTAATTATAATTTCTCATTAATAAGAGCCACTGCTTTGTCAATGGCAGCCTGCAGGCCATCAGGATTCTTACCGCCAGCAGTAGCGAAGAACTTCTGACCACCACCGCCACCATTCATAAGCTTTGCAGCCTCACGAACTGTAGCACCAGCATCTACGCCCTTCTCAACTACGCTATCACCAAGCATAACCATAAGTGTAGCCTTGCCACCCTCAGCAGAACCCAGAACAAGGGCCAGGTTGCTAATGCGAGTGCGCAAATTGTAAGCCAGATCCTTAAGGAACTCAGTTGAACGAGCCATCTGCTGTGCAATAACAGTCACGCCATTGCTCTCAGTAGCCTGAGCTGCAAGGCTCTCAGCAAGTGCAGCTACCTGCTCCTTGCGAACAGCGTCAAGCTCCTTAGTCAGGCTCTCGTTGCTCTCAACAAGGCGACGAACAGCATCTACAACCTTAGGGTTACCAACAGCCTCAGCAGCTGCGTGGATAGTATCCTCAGCAGCATAGAGAAGATTCTCAGCCTTCTCACCCGTTACAGCCTCAATACGGCGAACACCTGCTGAAATTGCGCTCTCGCTAACAATCTTCACAAAACCGATGTTACCAGTAGCAGAGGTGTGGGTACCACCACAAAGCTCTACAGAGTTACCGAAGCGAACCATACGAACCTTATCACCATACTTCTCACCGAAAAGCATCATTGCACCTGCAGCCTTAGCCTCCTCCTGAGTAGCCTCGCGGTTCTCCTCAAGTGGATCGTTTGCACGAACTGCGCGGTTTACAAGTCGCTCAACATCGCGAATCTGCTCTGCAGTAACCTTCTGGAAGTGTGAGAAGTCGAAGCGGAGAGACTCTGGAGAGACCATAGAGCCCTTCTGCTCAACGTGGTCACCGAGCACCTGACGCAATGCTGCGTGAAGAAGGTGAGTTGCGGTGTGGTTATTTGCTGCGCACTGACGCTTATCTGCATCCACAACAGCGTGGAATGTAGCAGAGAGGTTCTCAGGCAGAGTGGTTGTGATGTGGATTGTAAGGCCGTTCTCCTTCTCGGTTGCAACGATAGCAATCTTCTCGTTTGCGCTCTCGATATAACCTGTATCACCCACCTGACCACCAGAGTTGCCATAGAATGGGGTGCGGTCAAATACCATCTGGTATGTAGTCTTGCCCTTGCTCTGTACGCGACGAACGCGAGCAATCTTAACATCGCACTCGAGGCTATCATAGCCGACGAACTCGCTCTGCTTAACCTCTACAATCTCCTGCCAATCGTCAACATCCTGCGCTGCAGCGTTACGAGAACGCTCCTTCTGCGCTGCAAGCTGCTGCTCGAACTCGGCAAGGTCAACCTCTACGCCCTTCTCCTTTGCAATAAGCTCGGTAAGGTCGATTGGGAAGCCGTATGTATCATAAAGTACGAATGCATCCTTACCAGATATCTTACCGCCGTTGAGCTTAGACATAACGCCCTCAAGCAGGTTAATACCTGTAGCAAGGGTGCGGAGGAATGATGCCTCCTCCTCCTCGATAACCTTCTCAACAAGTGCCTGCTGAGCCTTAAGCTCCGGATACTGAGCACCCATCTGCTCAACAAGTGTAGCTACCAGGCGGCAGATAAATGGAGCGTTGAAGCCAAGGTATGTATAGCCGTAACGAACTGCACGACGGAGGATACGACGGATAACATAACCAGCCTTAACATTTGACGGAAGCTGACCGTCAGCAATAGAGAAGGCGATAGCACGAAGGTGGTCAGCAATAACACGCATTGCTACATCTACCTTCTCATCCTTGCCATACTCCTTACCCGACATCTGCGAGATAACTGCGATAGTTGGCTGGAAAACATCTGTATCGTAGTTAGACTTCTTGCCCTGCATAATCATACAGAGACGCTCGAAGCCCATACCTGTATCTACATGCTTTGCAGGCAGACTCTCAAGTGAGCCATTTGCCTTGCGATTGAACTGCATAAACACAAGGTTCCAAATCTCAATAACCTGTGGGTGACCTGTATTTACCATATCGCGACCAGAGATCTGTGCAATCTCAGCCTCGTCACGAAGGTCGAAGTGAATCTCGCTACAAGGACCGCAAGGACCTGTCTCACCCATCTCCCAGAAGTTATCGTGCTTATTACCGCGGATGATATGATCCTCTGGCAGGTACTGCTTCCAATAGTCGTAAGCCTCCTGATCGAAAGGCACGCCGTCAGACTCTGAACCCTCGGATACTGTTGCATACATTCTTGACTTATCAAGGCCGTATA
Organism: Alistipes sp.; assembly: GCA_045654345.1. Lineage (GTDB taxonomy): Bacteria > Bacteroidota > Bacteroidia > Bacteroidales > Rikenellaceae > Alistipes. Next base: position 223,746 of record JAZOND010000025.1, read on the forward strand.
CCTCTGTGAGCAACTCCCAAGCCCAGCTGATAGCCTCCTTCTTAAAGTAGTCGCCGAAAGACCAGTTACCCAGCATCTCGAACATTGTGTGGTGGTATGTATCGTGACCAACCTCCTCAAGGTCGTTATGCTTACCAGAGACGCGCAGACACTTCTGCGAATCGGCAGCACGCGGAGTGCGACGAGGGGCATTACCAAGGAAGATATCCTTAAACTGGTTCATTCCCGCATTGGTAAACATCAGGGTTGGGTCGTTCTTGACAACCATTGGTGCAGATGGGACAATCTCGTGCTCCTTAGCAGCAAAGAAGTCCAAAAATGCTTGACGAATTTTGTTTGATTCCATACTATAATAAATTTATCTCTAATACCGTTTTTGTTACTGGCGAAAATGTTTCGCCATTTCAGGTTGCAAAATTAGTGTATTTTTTGTATTTTTGCACCTATATTTATAAGAATTTTAACACATAGGGCTAATATGGCAACATACAACGACAATTCTAAGGGCAAGGTGCGCATTGGGAGATACCCTTTGCTGCGCAAAGTGCTGTTGGGATTTATCGTCATATCGCTGCTCAATCTTATAATCTCGTACTGTTTTTACACTCCAAAACTATACTCTATAGACAATCAAAATCGCGAGATGGTACTCAAGTACAACATCTTGCAAGACAAGATTCGCACCCTCGAGAGTAAGATTGACGAGATTCACCACCGCGACATATATGTCTATCGCGCACTTTTCTCCACCGACACTCTTGCCATTGACGGCATATACACCCCCTATCCGGAGAGCAAGTATGAGCCTCTGAAGGGCGATATGTACACCCCGCTGATGACATCATCGTGGAGACAGATGGATGCTTTAGCAAAAAAGACATACTCCACAACCCTATCGCTTGACCAGCTGCAGATACTTGCTAAGAATAAGGAGCGTATGTCGTTTGCCATCCCTGCCATCTGGCCTATTGACCGCACGCAGCTCGACTGGTTCTACTCTTTCGGTATGCGCGCTCGTCACCCGATATACAAGACCCGAAAGATGCACAAGGGTGTTGACCTGTCGTGCAAGAAGGGTGTGCCTGTATATGCTGCCGGTGATGCTATTGTACAGATGACCGACAAGGGTCTTCGCAGACGCGGTTATGGACAGCAGATACTTCTCAACCACGAGTTTGGATATCAGACACGATACGCCCACCTTGACAAGATACTTGTAAAGCCTGGTCAGAGAGTTTCGCGTGGTCAGATTATCGGCGAGGTTGGCTCTACGGGTGGCTCTACAGGTCCGCACCTGCACTACGAGGTTATCTATATGGGTCGCCACGTAAATCCGGTGAACTACTTCAATCGCAATATGTCTACCGAGGAGTACAAGCAGCTGATGGAGAAGATGAAGAATAACACAGACCTTGAAATCGAGTAATATGGCACGAAAAAGAGGAAATAAAATCACCAAATTTATCACTACAATCCTTACTTGGGTGGGAGCTGCAGTGCTATATTTTGCCATATTCTCATTGCTCTTTGATACGCCAAGAGAGTACGAATTGCGCCACTCAACAGACCGTATGAAGGCCGAATATGAGGCTCTGAGCGCCCGCTTTGACTCACTAAACCTCGTGGTAAACAATGTCATCGAGCGCGACCGAAATATCTTCGGAATACTCTTTGAATCAGCACCTTACGACTTCAACTCAGACTACGAGCAGCAGCGTCTTGCTCTCCACGAGTCGCTACTTGATAAGAGCAAAGGGCGTATGCTCAAAGATGTGGTTGCAAACACCGACAAAATCGAGGCTCAGCTACAACAGCTTGAGCAGACATACTATACCCTGCAAGGCAAGCTTGACTCGCTTGACGATAAGAGCAACAACATACCGTCAATACAGCCCGTTATCAACCATCAGCTCTCGCTACTCACTGCGGGATATGGTATGCTGATGCACCCATTTTACCGTACGCTGCAGTCGCATCAGGGTGTGGACTACACCATTCCTGAGGGTCAGAGCATCTTTGCCACTGCCGATGGTGTTGTTAAGGATGTGCTGGGTAAAACATCCACTTCGGGCATAACTGTTGTAATAGATCACGGCAACGGATATACCACCTCGTACAGCCACCTGCAAAATGCCAAGGTCAAGCGTCGCCAGAAGGTGCGTCGTGGTGATATTATAGCCCTTTCTGGAAACTCGGGACTATCTCTTTCGCCTCACCTGCACTACGAGGTTAGGTATGAAGGTATGAGAGTCGACCCTGTGCACTACTTCTTTATGGAGCTTACACCTGAAGAGTATCAGAAGATTATACGAATTGCTCAGTCAGGTATGCAATCATTTGATTAACACATCTTTACAATGCAGATAAAACTCTTGCTTTTAGACTTTGACGGCACTGTTGCAGCCACCGGCAGAGCAAATGCCACATCATACATCGAGGCCCTTGCCCAGGAGGGTATAACCATTACGATGGAGGAGTATCGTCGTAAATACTTCGGACTTCGTTGCCCCGAGTTTCTGACAGATATAGGCATTACCGACCCCGTGCAGATGCAGCGCATACGCCGTCGCAAGGTGGAGATATACCCTACCCATTTTGATATGGTTACACTCAACCGTCCATTATGGGACTTTGTGCAAGACTTTAGAGCTAAGGGCGGCAAGGCGATGATTGTCTCTACGGGACATATCGACAATATTACCAACGCAATGCGCTACTTAGGCATCGAGAACGATGTTGACGGCATCCTCTCCTCTGACGATGTTGTACACTCAAAGCCTGCACCCGACTGTTTTCTCAAAGCTATGGAGATTGCCGGTGTAACGCCAGAGCAGACTCTTATATTTGAAGACTCAGAGATAGGGCTTGCTGCAGCCGAGGCATCAGGAGCGGCATACATAAAGGTTGACCTTGGATTTTAAACTGCAGAAAAAAAGCACAAAACGAACTATTTACAAATTATTTTTATACCTTTGTAAAAACATTAATACACAGCATATGAAGAGATTTACTATTTTAGTTGCAATACTATCACTTTTTGCAGGCGTAGCAGGTGCTAAGGGTCTGGTTTCATATCAGGGCGAGATTGACTTGGGATACTCTTTCGGTTATGAGGACTCAGTCCCAGAGAGCGTCAACATCCACACCATTCAAGGTATCAAGGTTGGCAAGTACTTCTCAACCGGTATCGGTTCAGGCCTTGACTTCTACTACAACTATGATGACACAAGCGAGGCTATGGTTCCCCTTTATCTCAATGTTAAGGGTTATTTACCTTTCGGAGATAATGTTAGCGGCTTTATAAGCTGCGATGCTGGTTGGGCATTAGGTGTTACTGACAGCATCAAGAAGGTGAACGGTATTACCATCACCCCATCTATAGGTATTGTTTGGGGTGTAGTAAAGGTTCAGGTTGGCTACTATATGCAGAGCCTTGACTGTCTGGATCTTAAGTTGGCCAAAATGAATGCTTTGCAGGCAAAAATCGGTATAATGTTCTAACGATGGCAGAGATTACTATAGCTTCACTCTCAGATCTGCCAAAGGTTGCTCAGATGTTACTCGAGCAGCTCGGCGGCCGCAATGTAGTTGCATTCTTTGCCCCTATGGGTGCTGGAAAGACCACGCTCATCAGTGCTCTTATGGAGCATCTCGGCTCGCAGGATACAGTAACAAGTCCTACCTTTGCCCTTGTAAATCAGTACTATACGGCTGAACGTCAGACTATATACCACTTTGATTTCTACCGCATCAACTCTATCGCCGAGGCTTTTGATATGGGTTACGAGGAGTACTTCTACTCTGGCGACCTCTGCCTTGTCGAGTGGCCTGAGAAGGTTGAGCAGCTGCTGCCAGACGATACTATGGTAGTACAGATTGAGGTCATTGACCCTACCACAAGGCGTTTTATCTTCAGATAACTCTTATTTTTTAAAAAAAATCAAAAACTGTTTGAATATCACTCCGAATATATTAACTTTGCGCCAATTTGTTAGGTTAGGTTAATATATTATGGATTGGTTAGTAAATCTATTTACGGCACACTCCATTGCGCACGCAGTACTGATTATCGGTCTGACCATTGCAATGGGTCTGCTGTTGAGTCGTATTAAGTTCGGCTCTGTATCGCTTGGCGTCACTTGGGTGCTGTTTGTCGGCATCATATTATCACACTTCGGCCTTGGTATAGACCATCAGATATGCCACTTCGTCAAGGAGTTTGGTCTGATTCTGTTTGTCTACTCTATAGGTCTGCAGGTCGGTCCCGGTTTTATATCATCGCTCAAGGAGGGTGGCATTAAGCTCAACTCGCTGGCTATGCTTATCATCTTCTTAGGCTGTACTACCTGCTATGTGATCCATCTTATTACAGGTGAGGATCTTACAACGATGATTGGTGTACTCTCGGGTGCTGTAACCAACACCCCTGGTCTGGGTGCTGCACAGCAGGCTGTATCTGATACTATCACCGACCCCGATGTTGCTGCGGCAACTACAAACCGCCTCGCATCTGCGTATGCTGTAGCATATCCTTTGGGCGTTGTGGGTATTATCATCTCGATGATACTTATCAGATATATATTCCGTATCAAGCTCGAGCGTGAGAAGGTACTTGCTGAGCGCAGCAATGCCCCTAAGACCATTCGCATAGACCTTAAGGTCTCTAATAAGGGTATTATCGGAAAGAAGATTGAGGATATTGCGCACATCACCCGCAGTAAGTTTGTTGTGGCTCGTATGATTCGCAATGGCAAGCAGGAGATTGCCTCTGCCGATACTATCTTGCACGAGGGCGATATTATGCGCGTAGTTATCAGCAATCGCGATGTAGAGCTTGTGCAGTCTCTCATTGGTGAGAGCGTGCAGATTGACGATAAGGAGTGGCAGACATCGGCCTCGAACCTCGAGAAACGCCGTATTCTTGTCACCAAGTCGGCAATCAACGGCAAGCACATCTCAGATCTGCATATCCGCGAGAGTTACAATGTGACCATCACCCGCGTAGTGCGTGCAGGTATCGAGCTGGTAGCAACATACGAGCTTCGTCTGCAGATGGGCGATGTGGTGGTTGTGGTAGGTCGCAAGAACGACCTGGATCAAGTAGCTGCCATCCTCGGCAACTCGGTTCACCGTCTTGATCATCCAAATCTGTTGCCTATATTTATCGGTATCTTCCTTGGCGTACTGCTCGGCTCTGTGCCTATTATGCTGCCAGGTATACCTTTGCCCGTAAAACTCGGTCTTGCTGGTGGTCCGCTTATCGTAGCGATACTTATGGCACGCTATGGTCCAAATTACAAGCTGGTTACCTTTACCACCAACAGTGCAAATATGATGATTCGCGAGATCGGTATCTCACTCTTCCTCGCTGCCGTAGGTCTTGGTGCAGGTGAAGGATTTGTCTCAGCCATTGCCGATGGTGGATACTGGTGGATACTCTTTGGCGTGGCAATAACTATGCTCCCGCTACTGATAACAGGTATTGTAGCACGCAAGGCCTGCAAGCTCGACTACTTCTCAATTATGGGACTTATGTCAGGTGCGATGACCGACCCACCAGCACTCGCATATGCCAACTCAGTGTCGTCTAACGACCGCGCCGCAGTAGCATACGCAACAGTATACCCACTGACAATGTTCCTCAGAATCTTCACAGCTCAAATCCTCGCCCTTATTGCTCTGTCGTAGTAGTAGGTGTGCATCGCGGAGAAAGCCCGACAATGGCTGTACAAAAAGTACTATCCATTGTCGGGCTTTTAAAGATGTGCAGCTAATGCTGCGCTATCACGATAAAATTATGATAAAACTTAATCGCGCGGATAGGCGGCAATAAATACATTTCGCTGTCTGAGTTCCTCCTGTGCCTTATGCAGCTCGGTGAGGGAGATACGGCCGACAACATACTTATATGAGTCTGAGGTGTAGCTCTCACTAATCGAGTCAAAGTGGAGCAAAGCCAAGTCCTCGGCTGTAGTATAGCGGTAGTATACACGGAATGAGGTGTCGGTAGTATATGTTGGCAGCTGCGAGTCGTTACGCTTCTTATACTCATACTGATAGTTATAGAGGCAAGCAGTAATATCGCTCAGCACAGCTGAACCTGTCGGATAGCCACCAGCACCACGACCGAACATAAACTGCTTATCGTAGAACAGACCCTTGATAACCACGCCATTGAACTCATCCTCAACGCTATAGATATACTTATTGCGAGAGATAAGCTGTGGCATAACGCTCATAATAAGGCGGTTATCATCGAGTTTCTCGACGTGGGCAACCAACTTAAAACGACGCTCCTTCTCGGTTGCAAAGCGGATATCGTCATCGTTCATATTTGAGATTCCGTAAGTGAAAATCTTCTCCGGAGCTACATAGAGGCCAAAGGCGTGAACGGTGATAATAATAAGTTTAAAGAGTGAGTCCCAGCCGTCGATATCGAGTGACGGATTACTCTCTGCAAAGCCAAGATCCTGAGCCAGCTTAAGGGCTGCAGGGTAAGACATCTTCTCATTGAAGATCTTTGAGAGGATGAAGTTTGACGAGCCATTGAGGATACCCTTAACAGATGTGAGCAGGTCGTTATCGTAGTACTCCTCAAGGTTACGAATAACAGGAATAGAGCCACACGCCGATGCGTCATAGAGCAGAGCGGTGTTATACTGATGCTGCAGCTCGATAAGCTCCTCGATATGGTATGCAAGCATCTTCTTATTACCCGATACCACAGGCAGACGCTTCATCAGCGCGCGCTTAACGATAGTATAAGCAGCCTCGGCATCGTCAATAAGTTCAACGATGAAGTTCACCTCTGGATCTGAGAAGATTTCGTCTGGATTATCTGTAAACTCTGCCTCAATAGAGCGCGGTTTGCTCAAGTCGCGCACACAAATGCGGCGAATCTCCACATTGCGACTATCAATACGCTTCAAGACATCGTAAAGACCCTTACCCACTGTACCAAAGCCGAAGAGTCCGATTTGTAGCTTCTTGTTATTCATCTTTTATAAAGTCTAAAATTATATTATTCAACAGTTTATGCTCGACAAGGAAGCCATCGTGACCAAAGACAGAGTCAATAGTATGGTAGCTCACCTGCGGAATATTTGCCACTAAAATATCGTGATCCTGCGGTGGAAAGAGTATATCTGATGTGATAGAGACCACAAGGCTCTTGGCCTTAATAGTCTTAAGCACATCTTCAACCTTTCCGCGACCACGACCCAAGTTATGCGAGTCTACAGCCTGCGAGAGGCGATAGTATGAGTAGGCATTAAATCTACGGCGCAGCTTCTCACCCTGATAACGCTGATAGCTCAGCACGCGACGGTTAAACGATGCGTTATCGGGATCTGCATCCTCCTGCGAGATATTATACGCCATACCTCCACGATAGCTCAGCAGTGCGATACTGCGCGCCACGGCCATACCATCAAGTCCTGCCTCAGCACTGCGCTGACCAAATGTAGGGTCGCCCTCGATAGCCATACGCTGAGACTCATTAAAGCCCGATGCCCACGCCTGCGTGCGAGGTGTGGTAGCGATAAAGGCCGCCTTCTGCGCAAAGTCGGGCTGCATAACAGACCACTCGAGACACTGGAAGCCTCCGATAGAGCTACCTATAAGTAGCTTAACCTGCTTAATATCAAGATGCTCGGCAAGCAGTTGGTGTACACGCACCATATCGCGCACTGTAATAAGTGGGAAGTCACCATACCACGGCTCACCCGTCTCGGGATTGATGCTCAACGGACCTGTAGTGCCATAGTGCGAACCGAGGAAGTTAGCACAGACGGTATAGTACTTTGCAGGGTCAAGGAAGCAACCTTGCTCAACTGTGTGCTCCCACCAATCGGCCACATCTGAGTTTGCCGTAAGAGCGTGGCACACCCATATAACATTGCTCTTATCGCTATTCGGTGTACCGAAGGTGTCGTAGACAATGTCAAGCGAAGGGAATGTATAGCCCCCCTCGGTGGTAAATGGGTGCGGATAGTGGTATATTTTACTCATTTATATTCTCAAAAGCCTGTTCAAAGTCGTCGATAATATCCTCTACATTCTCAAGACCGAGACTTATACGTAGCAGCGTTGGTGTTACGCCTGCAGCAGCAAGATCCTCCTCTGATAGCTGCTTATGAGTGGTAGAGGCTGGGTGTGTAACTACGCTGATTGAGTCGCCAATCATTGTCATATTACCCATAAGTTTGAGAGACTCGACAAACTGAACGGTACTCTCAAGAGTTCCCTTAAGTGAGATATTCATCACCGCTGAGGCACCAAAGCGATAGTACTTCTGTGCATTGCGGTAGCCTGGGTGATCCTCAAAACCTACATAGCTCACACTCTCAATCTTAGGGTGGTTACGGCAGTACTCGGCAAGAGTACGGCAGCTCTGAACCTCGTGCGCCACGCGCAGAGAGAGGGTCTCAAGGCCGAGCATCATCAGATAGCTATCAAATGGAGACGGGCAGCAACCGAAGTCACGCAGACCATCTACGCGACACTTAACAATAAAGGCCTGATTACCAAAGGTCTCGTATAGATTAAGGCCGTGGTAGCCCTCAGATGGACCATCAATCTGCGGGAACTTACCGTTACCCCAATTGAAGTTACCACCGTCGACAATAATACCGCCCATAGCTGTTCCGTGACCATTAATCCACTTGGTAGCCGAGTCAACAACGATATTAGCACCCCAATCGAATGGATTACAGAGATATCCTGCAGCACCGAAGGTATTATCAACCACAAACGGCACATCGTAGAGAGTTGCCAATCGACCCAGCGCCTCAAGGTCTGCCACCTCGCAGGTTGGGTTGCCCATACTCTCGACATATATCATCTTGGTATTTGAGTCGATAAGCTCCTCAAAGGCCTCTATGCTATCATTAGCAGCGATACGCACCTCAATACCCAACTTACGCAGCGATACGCGGAATTGGTTATATGTACCGCCATAGAGGAATGGTGCCGCTACGATATTATCACCCTCAGCAGCTAACGCAGTGACTGTGATAAAAATTGCAGCCATACCCGAAGAGACAGCAAGTGCGCCCACGGCATTGTATAATGAGGCTATACGCTGCTCATAGGCGGCAGTGGTCGGGTTATGGAGGCGAGTGTAGATATTACCACCCTCGCTAAGTTCAAACAGACCCGCTGCATAATCGCAACTCTTAAAGTGGTAAGCTGCCGTAGGATAGATAGCCACACCGCGTGAGCCTGTATTATCAACACTATAACCACCGTGAATCTGGCGTGTCTCAAAGCGTAAGTTCTTCTTATCTAACATATGATATGTTATATAAATTAATTAATATTATCTCTGTTTGGGGTCGCATTGGGCTCTATTACCCTATATTTTGCGTCTTAACACTAATTTCGTTATTCACACAAATTCTAATACTGCACAGACTCTACCCACTCGATAGTCTCGATAGACAGAGTATCTGTTCTATCCATCCATCGACCCTGTTCAATAAGGCGTTGACGACGCAGTTTCATACCCTGCTCAATAGGGAATGTAGGGTGCTGCAATCGCGATTTAATCTCTCTAATCGAAGGACGAAGTGTACGATTAAGCACGCTATCCTTAGACGGACGGCGAGACTCCTCCCACTTAAAGCCCTTCAGGCGAGTATCTCTATCCTCAGGAATTTTGTCTATCGGATAGAAGAAGTATGTCGGATTTGTACGATATGTAATACCGCGAAGCTGGCGGTTCTCAAGGTATGCGGTCATATCGCCACTCTCGATATATGCCATCATTGTAATCTCAGGGCTATCCTGCTCCTGCATATAGTAGATAGTCTGCACATTTCCGTTCACATCGTTGCGGTACAGTTCGTTCTTATCGTTAAAGTAAGAGACAATCTCCTTACCTGCAATCTGATTATAGTGTGCAGTATCTATCTGAGCTACAATCATCGGGTGACCCTCAAACTGAGCGCGACTGAGCTTGCCCTCCTTATTAAATATATGCATACTATCAGAGAATATCTGATTCTCATCACTCCACAGCACAGGGTTCTTATAGAGGTGGATAATCGAGTCGGTACTGCGAACAATAAGAGAGTCGCAGACCATCTGCGCATCACTGCGATACATACGCACACGACCAAGTGCCATTATCAGCTTATAGCTCGAATCTACAGGTATAGTGTCGCTCTGCATAGCTGTTGTATCAGCCTTGACCTTGCGAGGGAAGTACTTCTCAATCAGCGAGTCGAGCATATGGCGCACCAGCGAGTCTTGCGGCACAGAGTCGGCATAGATTATAGAGTCAATCTGGCGGAATACAGAGTCGTGGACAGGCTGTATAAAGATACCGCGACGCTCAAGACGTAGTACTTTACGACGCAGAGCCTTATCTGCCCGAATGCGAGCCTTTGCCTTATAGACAGAGTCCTGATACTCAAGCTTCTTATAGTATGCTGTACGCTTTGCCTGACGACGCGCTGCAATAGTGTCGAGTTTTACGCGCAGGCTATCGGCCTTGACCTTCTTTATAGAGTCACGGATATGCTTCTTGCGAGCCTTTGCCGCAGCCTTCTCGAGTGCCCTACGCTGCTTTGCAGTAAGGGTATCGACAGCCTTTGTGATGCTATCAACAGCCATAGAGTCTACCGCTACAGAGTCTGTGGCAAGGGTATCAACAGCTATTGAGTCTGCCGGATCGCCACTCTGAGCTGTAGTTTGATTATCAGCATTATTGAGTTCACCCTCTGCAACGACCTCATTCGCACCATCAAGTGGTCTATTGTGAGGTGGTTTCTGGCCTGGTTGACCAGGTTGACCCTGCTGACCACGACCAGCCTTACCGCGCTCAAGGGCTGCACGAGCCTTATCTGCCCTATCGGCTGCTCGACCACCATCCTTCGGCGTAGCAGTAGTTGGCTGCTCAACTTCATCATCCTGCTCTGTCTGTGCGGTCTGCTTAGACTGCTCAGCCTGCTGTGCCGCCTTAGCGAGTGAATCGGCGCGAGCAATAGAGTCGGCCTCCATCTTGCGAGCAAGACGCTCAGCAACAGGGTCGCGATAATAGAGGAACATTGAGTCCGAGCGGATATAGAGGCTATCGCCCTGCTCAGTATCGTAGCTAACAACTACGGGATCAGAGGTCAGGAATGCATTTCCCGGCTCCTTCCAATACTCACCCCAATCACCAAGGGCGATAATCTTATTATCTGTATCGTCAATCTGGACATTGCGGCGCAACAACGCATAACCCCTATCGCGGTAGTAGTCAAGGCTATCGCTCCACAGCTCCTGAGTCTCGGTAAGGATATATCCGTTATCAGTCAGGCGGTAGAGTTGCTCTGCATCGTGATACTCGCCACAATCTGCATAGAGGTACTCGTTATCCTCGGTATTCCAGATATGGGTATTTGTAAAGAATCGGGCGTTATTGCTCTCCATATTATATATAAGAGAGTCGCCCTTGAGTTTATACTTATCGTCACGCAGCTGCACACGCTCAACGCAGATAATATCCTTAGTATCGGCATTGTAGTAGCCCTTATCAGACTCAAGGCGGTTCTTCTCATCAACAACAACGCCACCACCTGTATAGGTACCAACATTACTCTTGGTATTGAAGGTAAAGTTATAGGTATACATTGTTGCCGTACCATCTACAACCTTGATAATATCAGAGTAGATGCGTGCCTCGTTCTTCTGTCCATCGTACTCAGCCCTATCGCCATAGATATAGGTTGAGCCCTTATTGATAAGCACATTTCCAAAGCACTCGAGGTGGCTATCAGAGTAGCGGACGGTACTATCACAAGTAATAACGGCACCATTATGATGAGCAGCAAAGTTGCCTACAGCGATAAGTACCTTGCGGCCGCTAATTTGCGTCTGGCGACCCGCATCTGAGCGCATATCTACATACTTATCGGAACGGGTAGGCTGAGCCTCACCCTCACCCTGCTTTTCAGGCAGGCGTGGCATACCTGTACTGCCTGCAAAGACAATACTCGCTACAGCCGTAGCAAGGACCGATATGGTCAAAAACAGCTTGCGCACTACTTATTCTCCTCCTTAACCCAATTCTTATTCAGGAAGTCGCCATTACGGAACTCCGGTGTAATATAGATATACATCTGCTCAATCTTAGCATTGAGCCACTGCTCAAACTCTCTCTGCTGCTTATCCTGCAGAGCGACCTTCTCAAGGTGGAGATAGTCCTCCTCAAGGCTTGCACGGTGTGACGGGATAATATCGACAAGCTTGATAATCTTACACAACTCGTTACCATTCATATCCGAGCTACGGAAGGCTGTAGATACATCACCCTTCTTCATATAACGGATAGTATTATAGTCATCAATACTCTTGCCACCACCTACGCCGAAGTCCTCCTTCAAGAAGCGTGTAGCAGTAAGCTTTGCATCAAATGCTGAGTAGTGCTCGAGCAGATCGTGGTTGGTTACAATACCGCCATTCTGCTTTGAGTGCTTATCGTCTGAGTGCTGAAGAGCTGCCTTCTCAAAGCTCAGAGAGTCCTTGCGAATAAGATTTGCAAGGCTATCAAGCTCAAGCAGTGGAGCTACAATCTCGTCAGTAGTGAATGTAGGACGAAGAATGATGTGGCGGCAATGGTAGATCTCACCACGACGATCAATAAGCTGCACAATGTGGAAACCAAACTGGGTCTCAACAACCTCAGACACCTGACCAATCTTAAGTTCTGACACTGCATCGGCAAATGGTTTTACCCAACCATTGAGTGTTGTAGGCTCAAGCTCACCACCACGGATTGCAGAGCCATCGACAGAGTACATACGAGCCAATGTTGCAAACTGAGCCTTGCCTGTAACAATACGCTCACGCATATCGAGCAGACGCTCACGAGTACGACGCTTTGCCGCCTCCATACCGTGCGGATACTTGGTAATATGAGCATAGACATACTGCTCTGCAATAGTCGGAAGCTCATTCTTATCCATTTTGTTGTAGTAAGCCTCAACCTCGCCAGGGACAACCTTCACCTTACCGATAACGGTGTGCTGCATAGTGGCAGCATAGGTCTGCTCCTCAACCTGACGGCGAACAAGCTCGCGGATGTGGTAGATAGGCATATGGCTCTTACGCTCAAGCTCGACTACAGAGCCAGCCTCGGCAGTCATCTCGCTAATACGACCCTCAACACGCTCAAGAATATCGCCCATATTAATCTCTACAGAGTCTATCAGAGCCTGATTGTAGAGCAACTTCTGCATCATCAACTGCTCCAATGCCTCACTCTTAGGATCACGATCTGATGTATAACCCTCGGCACGGCGTGACTCAACAAGCTGACGAGCCATTTCGTCAACCTCTGAATACATCACAGATGAATTACCCACAACGGCAACCACCTTATCCAACATCACAAAACGCTTCTCTGCATATAGCCCCGTAGCAAGCAACAGCACAGCTGAGGCTGTAAGTAGAATCTTCTTCATAATTTTTCTATTTCGTTTTTCTTATTATTCAACATTCAGTGTATCAACATAAAACTTAATCTGCCCGTTGTGCTCGGCATTGCGCAACATACGCTCCTCGTTGCTACGAATAACCTCACCCTGACGGCGATTGGTAAGTATGCGGACAATTTTATCTCGTGCCATAGCCATCGGCATAACCTCGCCCACCTTAAGCATATCCGAAACCCTAAAGTAGCAGTACGACGAATCGTAGTGAATACTCTGTAAGTTTCTATTTTCTAAATACTTATCATACTTCTCAGCACGAGGTAGCGGCAGGTAAGACATAAACTCCTGCGCATCTGTCCACTCTTCAAACTTGCTGAGTCTAAAGTTGCTCTTAAGACACACCTGCTCGGCCTCGGCAAACTTATCGGCCTTACCCGAACGGAACATTTGTAACAGCCAATCGCGACGGCGGTACTTCTCTGGCACAAAGACTATATAACCCTTAACAACGGGCTGTGAGAGCTTAAACTCGCTCTTGTGAGCATTGTAATAAGACTCTATATCGTCATCACTCACGGCAAAGGCTGTGTCCTTCTCAAGATAGTAGTTCTCAATCTTACGGATAAGCAGCGACTGGCGATACTCCTCAACCATACGGTCAATATCTGCCTCAGAGGATGAGAATATAAGCTCAGCCTCCTGCAGCTTAAGCTGGCGGATAACCCAGCGGTCGATATACGACTCCACATAACTCACTGAATCTGAGCCCGTAAGACCACTTGGCACAGCTGCATCAATATCTGTCTGAGTAAGTACGCTATGACCCACCTTAACCACTGCATCATAGCCAAAAAGGGTTGATGCTTCCCTACAACTTGTGCAGAGAATCAACACCAAAACCGATATGTAACTCCAAATCTTCATAATGAACTTGCAAATATACAAATTTTTACCATATATAACGCACAAAATCTATATTTATTTCGGTATATGCTATAAAATAGGCACAAATTTGCATCTTTTCACAGCAATTTCAGCACACAGAAAACGGTCAAAATTGAGGTTAAAAACAGAGGTAAAAACTACCATTTTTACACAACAAAATCGGGCAAAGTTTCCATCAACCCTGCCCGATATTTTCGCATCAAAAACTAAGCCTTTTCGGTCACCGTTTTACGCTTTCGCCAAGTGAGCCAAACACCTAACATACAGATGATTACAGATAGTGCATAGACCGTGAAGTAGGTCACATTGTCAGGCATTAAATTGCGATATGTAAATGACGACAAATTGAGCGAAATAAGAGAGTATGCCACAGCGTTATTTATAGCGTGCAAAATAATCACCGAAAAGATAGACGAAGTGTGCAGATAGATAGTGCCCAAAATAACGCCCGAAACGAAGGCTGTAACCATAACCGACGGTTGGAAATGGACTATAGCAAAGAGCATTGACGAGATAAGCACAGAGACAAGTCTGCGATGTCTGCGGAGCAGTGACTCAAGGATAAGTCCGCGGAAGATAAACTCCTCAAACACAGGCGCAAAGAGCACCGATGTCATAACAGCCCAAAAGCCCGCACCCACATACTGCGACGGGGTCGGCAGCAGTGCCACAACAGGCTCAACAACCACGCCCGCAGCAAGCAACCATACAAGGCCGCCAAGGATAACATTAGGATTAAAACCACCTGCCGATGCACGAGGAGGTGTAACCCTCTTATCACGCCAGCGAATATAGATGCACAACAGAAATATCGCCACCACCATAGAGAGTGTATATGTAACGGCAGTGCTCTGACCTGCAGCCACTTGCGAGCCTATAAAGCTCTCAATATCGACAATAACATCGCTAAACAGCTCCGGTTTTGCCATACCGAAGAACATAGAGACTACAGCCACCACAATCTGCGATAGCACTACAATGACAAGCATAGCCACAAGGTCGAAGATTGTCGGGAAGTTTCCCTTATGCTCTATCGGTTCGATATCAACCTCGGCAAGTGGACTGTCAATATTATTATCAGTATTAAGTTCAGCCATTTTACATCAAATTACACGCAAAGATAATCAATTTTAAGAAAAATACTGCGTATTCCAATTTAATTTATTAAATTTGCGCGATTATTTATAGTTAATATGGGAAAAGTAGTAGCATTAGCCAATCAGAAGGGTGGAGTAGGCAAGACCACCACAGCGATAAATCTTGCCTCATCTGTAGCCCTTTTGGGTAATAAGGTGTTGCTTGTCGATGCAGATCCGCAGGCAAATGCCACCTCAGGTCTGGGTATTGACATCAACCTGAAGGGTATATACGAGTGCATCACAGGCAGCTGTGAGGCTAAGGAGGTAATTCTACCCGTAGAGAGTGTCAAGAATCTATGGCTGCTGCCATCGAGTATCGAGCTTGTGGCTGCCGAGACAGAGTTGTCGGCTATGGAGCAGAGCCACTACATTATCAAGGGCATTATCGACAGCGTGCGCGACCAGTATGATTATATATTTATAGACTGCTCGCCATCATTAGGCTTTACTACTGTCAACATACTTACAGCATCTGACTCGATACTTGTACCTGTGCAGTGCGAGTATCTTGCTCTTGAGGGTCTTAGCAAGTTGCTTGCCACCTACAACCGTGTTAAGGGTAATTTTAATCCAAACCTCAAGATCGAGGGTTTTGTGATGACTATGTATATGCGCAACAAGCTCAACAACCAAGTGGTTAGTGAGGTGCGCGAGTACTTTGGCGAGCTTGCATACGACACCATTATTCAGCGCAATGTGCGTCTGGGTGAGGCTCCGTCACACGGCAAGCCTGCAATCCTCTACGATGCTGTCTCGGCAGGTGCTGCAGCATATCTGACCCTTGCAAAGGAGTTTTTGAAGAGAAATAAAAAGCATTAGAGATTAATATTTGCTAATTTAGAGAATACAACATATGGCAAAACAGTTGGGATTAGGTCGCGGATTGGGCGCGATTTTCGGAAGTGATAATATAGACATCAAGTCAAAGCCAATGTCTGAGATGGCTGAGGTGCGTGTAGCGGACTGCATCGCTAACCCTACACAGCCTCGTACAACATTTGACGCTACAGCTCTCGAGGAGCTTGCCGACTCTATTCGTACACTTGGCCTTATTCAGCCAATAACCGTACGCAAGCAGGGTGACAAGTATCTGATTATCAGCGGTGAGCGTCGTTGGCGCGCAGCTCAGATGGCTGAGCTTGAGACTATTCCTGCATATATCCGCAATGTGGACGATCAGAATCTGCACGCAATGGCGCTTGTTGAGAACATCCAGCGTCAGGATCTTAATGCCATAGAGATTGCCCTCGGTATGCGTCGTCTTATCGAGGAGTGCGGCCTTACTCAGGATTCACTTGCCGAGAAGGTGGGCAAGCGTCGCTCGACCATTGCCAACTATATGCGTCTGTTGCGTCTTGCCGACCCTGTACAGCTCGCCGTTAAGGAGGGTGTTATCTCTATGGGTCACGCAAAGGCTATTGCCTCTATCGAGAACGACAAGCAGCAGACATCTGTACTGAAGAAGATTATCAAGTCAAACCTCTCTGTTCGTCAGACCGAGGATTACATCCGCACCTTAACACAGAAGAGCCAGAGCACTGCTGCCCCTGCTATTGAGGAGGAGTATCCAGAGAGCTACACCCGTCTGGTAGAGTTGTTTGAGCAGTACTTCTCGCAGAATATTGCCATCAAGCGCACTCGCACAGGTGGTGGCAAGATTACCATCAGCTTTGATTCTGACAACGATATTGATCGCTTTATCGAGCGTTTTTCGAGCAAGTAGTATGGTCAGACACATAGTAAAGATCGTTCTGACAGCAGTCATTCTGCTTATATCTACTCCGCTATACGGACAGATAAATCCCTACACTCGCCAGCTGCGAGGTCCTCGTCGTATGGTTATCGGTGGAGAGTATGAGAAGATTGACTCTACAGCTATGCACCGTCGTGATAGCCTGCGTGCCGTAGCACTTGCCGACTCGCTGCGTACACTGCCTAAGGACTCGTTATTGCTTGTCTCAGACTCAATCCGTATGAGTCTGCCAGATACTCTGCGCACACAGATATTCAAGGCACTACAGGACTCTGTTGCATCTGCCGAGCATAAGCGTCGTCGCGCCGAGCGCAAGGCTGGTCGAGAGCCTTTTATCAGCGACTCTATGTCTCTACGCAGGATGACTATATGCTCTGCCGTTATGCCTGGTTTTGGTCAGATTTACAACAAAGATTATTGGAAGTTGCCAATACTCTACACTACCGTGGGTACCTCATTAGGTATGTGGATACACCAGCAGAAGAAGTACAAGCCACTTAAGCAACAGTGGGAGACGATGACCGATGCGAGTCTGAATCGCACCGAGGAGCTAAATGCTCTGCAGCGTGATATGATTAAGCATAACACCCTCAAGCAGACATTTATGTTCACCACCATAGCCTCGTACATCTATTTCTTAGGCGATGCGGCTGTCTGCTACTCAACAAACGAGGTATCGTCGGTAAACAAGGCCACTACTCTGGCAACCATCTGCCCGGGTGCCGGTCAGATTTACAACAAGAGCTACTGGCGTGTACCGATAGTCATCGGAGGTTTTGCCACAACCATCTACTGTATTGATTGGAACAACCGCGGATACCAGCGATTTAAGAAGGCATACCGTCTGCGTGCCGACTACGACGCCAACCCGAATCTATATCCATCAGGCTCGCAGGATGAGTTCGGTGGTCGCTATGCAGCCTCGTTCCTCAAGAATTTGCGAAACAGCTATCGTCGTAATCGAGACCTCTGTATCATCCTTACAGGCGGATTGTATATTCTACAAATCGTAGATGCCCACGTCGATGCCCATCTGCGCGACTACGACATCTCTGACGACCTGAGCGTAGAGGTTACGCCTATGATTGACTACTCCTATATGCCTGGCTATGGTACTACGGCAGCTATGGGTATGAATCTATGCTTTAAATTCTAACACTCTTGTCTATCAAACTATTTATGAGAAAATTATATATTGCACTGCTGCTTACTGTAATATCTTCAGCAAGCATAAACGCTGCGCCTATAAAGTTTCGAGACCTTTTTAAGAAAAAGCCTAAAACCGAGCAGGTTATAACCATCTATGACACCGTGCGCGTAGTTGTTACCGACACTGTCGTGGTACACGCAAAGCCATCGGCTCGCATCGACACCCTCACCCTTGCACACACACCTCGCCAGATAGACTCTCTGGTCGACCTTTGGCATACAATGAGCATTGAGCAGAGCCGTGAGGAGTACTTCCAGCTATACTCATTCCCCATTGAGGCAGAGAGTAATATGCCGCAAGACTCAATCTACAAGCGTCGCCTCGAGGCTATGGTTTCGCCTGTACATCTGCCCTACAACAGCGTTGTACGCCACTATATAGACTACTATTTGGAGAATAAGTGGAGCCCACTGAGCAAGGTGCTCGGTCTGTCCAGCTACTACTTCCCTATATTTGAGCAGGAGCTTGCCAATGCAGGGCTGCCAATAGAGCTTCGCGCATTGGCTATTGTAGAGTCAAACCTCTCCCCTACTGCAGGCTCAAGAGTTGGTGCAGTGGGTCTGTGGCAGTTTATGCCCGAGACCGGCAAAAATCTGGGACTTGAGGTCAACTCTCTGGTTGATGAGCGTTGCGACCCTATTCTCTCAACCCGTGCAGCCTGCCGATTCCTCAAGCATCTGTACAATACCTTTGGTGATTGGGCTCTCGCCCTTGCTGCCTACAACGCAGGTCCTGGTAGAATTAGCCGCACCCTTGCCCGCGTAGATGGTGCCAAGAACTATTGGGATATATACTACGACCTGAATGCCGAGACTCGTGGCTATGTGCCTAAGTTTATCGCTGCATCGTATGTATATGCATACCACCGCCAGCACAACATCACCCCCGATGCTCTGCCAGAGTTTATCTCTACCGACACGGTGGCTATCAACCGCACTATGCACCTTGAGCAGGTCAGCTCGACGCTGGGCATTCCAATGCAGACACTGCGCCAGCTTAACCCGCAGTATAAGATAGATATCATCCCTGCAGCACGCAAGGCATACTCGCTGCGTCTGCCAACTCGCTATGTATCAGAGTTTATCACCAATCAGGATGCTATATACGCTAAGGACTCTCTCTACCTGAAGGAGTATATCAATCCTGCCAATCTTGACAAGAAGCGCGCCGAGGGTGTCGGATATACCTATACCGTGCGCAGTGGCGATAATTTGGGACTTATTGCAAAGCGCAACCGTTGTAGCGTCAAGGATATTATGCGCTGGAATAAGCTCAAGAATACCACTATCCGCCCTGGTCAGAAACTGAGAATTAACAAACCTAAACCTCGTTCATAATGTTTAGCCCTGGAGTTATAGTAGCCCCCGCAACAGCTGTCGGTGGAGCCCTTGCAGTCATCCGCATCAGCGGTGATGGCTCTATTGCCCTCTGTGACCGTTTTTTTAAGGGCCGTAAACCACTTACTGATTGCAGCAGCCACACTATCCACTACGGCAACTTTATGGACGGAGAGCGCATCGTAGACGATGTTATTGTTGCGCTGTTCCACGCCCCACACTCATATACGAGCGAGCAGAGCGTTGAGATATCCGTTCACGGCTCACGATATATCGTAACAACCATTCTCGAGCTGCTCTGCAAAGGTGGCGCGCGTATGGCTGAACCTGGCGAGTTCTCAGCTCGAGCCTTTGCGGCAGGTCGCATAGACCTCTCACAGGCAGAGGCTGTGGCCGACATTATCGCAGCCGACTCACAGGCAGCACACCTTATCGCCGCAACACAGATGCGAGGCAACTACTCAGATACTCTTAACAGTCTGAGGGACAAACTCATAGAACTATCTTCGCTCCTCGAGTTGGAGCTCGACTTTGGCGAGGAGGATGTCGAGTTTGCAGATAGAACTCGCCTTGATAACTTGCTGCAGCAGACTATGGGCGTAGTGGCAAAACTAAAGGATTCATTCCGCACGGGCAATGCCATTCGCAATGGCGTGAGCGTAGCTATTGTCGGTGCTCCAAATGTAGGCAAAAGCACCCTGCTCAACCGCCTTATAGGCGATGACCGCGCAATGGTTTCCGACATCGCAGGAACCACACGCGACACTATTGAGGAGAGCATTACAATTGACGGCATCCGCTTCCGATTTATTGATACGGCAGGCCTTAGATCTACCGACGACACACTTGAGCAGATGGGTATTGTCCGCACACTCAAGGCAGTCGGACAAGCACAGATTATCATCAGTATGGCTGAGCCAAATGGCTCTTTTGAGAATATAAATACCACTGACAGCCAAACAGTCATCCGCGTCATCAACAAATGCGATACTACTGATAATCAGAACATTACAGATGCACTATACATATCAGCACGCAATAACTCGGGCATAGAAAATCTACTTACTGCGCTGCGTAATTGCGTTGACACTACGGCACTCTACCGTGGCGAACCCGTAGTCTCAAACCTCCGCCACTACGAGTCTCTCTGCCACGCCTATGAGGCTCTTGTAGCAGCTCAATCGGCACTGCATAACTCAATTTCGTCCGACCTTCTAGCCGAGGATATCCGCACCGCCATCCACCACATCGGCTGCATCACCGGCCGCATCACCTCGGACACCATCCTACACTCCATCTTCTCCTCGTTCTGCATCGGTAAGTAATTTTGCACACCAACTCCAGCAAAAAGAGGCCAATGGTGTCAAATGCATTGCAAAATAGAAATTAATTAATAGCCAATCACTTTTGTGATTGGCTATTAATCTATGCAACTGATATTTACCGATTAGATCCCAAGAGTTAAGCAGAGGTACAATGGGTAGAAACACAAGGCCAAACCCCAATAAAGCAATGTTGCTCGGATAGACCACTTTTGGCATTTGGTTTGGGCTGTTGTCTTTGCGCAGAATGTTGGCAGAAAGACAGCAAGAGAAAGAGATGAGATTATAGCGCCCAATGTAGGAATAGCAACAAATTCAAAGGGATCGGGGAATGAAACATAATCAAAACTATCAGCTCTTATCGGTAGCAAATTTGGGCAGGACATTGCTATTAATGAGAATGGTATAGCAACAAACAAGAACAATGCAACCCCCATTTGCACAAATAACCAATAGCGAATTTTAGTAATAGGCCTAAATATGAAGTAGAGCAGCCAAGGTAACACCATAGGTATAAGATATAGCATTACAAACTCTACCAAACGATGGCAGTTGTCAAGAAAATTATCAAAGGAAAAATGCTTGCAAGATATATTATCTAAATAAGCAGCACTTTTGCCAACTATATATGTCGTACATTTTCCAAGATCAAGTCCAATCAAATAGCTGTAAAATAGGAGCATAGCCACCGCTACAACAATAGTAGTGACGATGCCCCTTCTTTTGTTAAATTCTGCATTCATACTCCGCTTCAAATCCAATAAATTACCAGGCAAAAATAGCAATTATTTTAATACCTTATCTCTTTCAAATCAATCAGGTCATTGTAAAGTCGAGTGTGCATCTGCTTGGTTATTTCACGATAGGATTTCTGTTTCTCCTTCGGGAGCATTAGAGCAATCTGCTCACGAACTTCACGCCAATTAGTCAAAGCTGTTTCGTAGTAGCGAAGCATCTCGGCTACTTTATCGAAGTCAAACTTTCCGTCAATGCGTTCTCGGGCAAAGTCGTAATCTTTTTCTGCCCAATCCGAAACCATCTCTTTTACGACTGTTTCATTTGTTCTGCTCTTGAAATAGCCCAGCAACTTGTCAAACCTCTTGGGAGAAATGGTCTTTGAATCACTCTCATATGGCTTCCAACGGTACGACCAATAAATATCCCTTTCAATTTCAAGTTCTGTCAGACGGTTCTTTGACCATATCTCAAATGTGCCATTTAAATCCATCGAAAGAGCCGAATAACCCGCAGCAGCATAGGTGTAGAAATACATTAGACCATTCACTGCGTTGTTAATGTCGAACCACTCCTTGAACTCACGATAATATAAGGCCCTCATCTGCACATCCCAGTTACTTTCATCGTCGTAGTCATCTATAAACTCGAGAAGACAATAATATGCGTATGTCGCTCTATAGTGCATCAAGATTGATTCTACATAACTCGCCGTATTTAGCTCTGGTTGATTTCCTGCGTTGTAGATGTCTATAAGTTCCTCGACGGCATTACAAGCTGCATCAACAGAGCCTATCTTACGACCGAGACGGGTATTATACTCCTCAACACTCTCGTTCATAGCCAACATCCACGCCCAACCATCATCGGCAGTTTGAACCAATTGTACCATCTGCATCATTCGGTTCATCAACCAATATGCGTGAGGGTCTTGTGACTGAAACTCGGTATCGTCAGAAAACCAGAAGTGACCAACACTGTCTGCGATGGATAGCATCTCTTGCTTCTTTTCTTCAATGGCAGTAGCATTGGCGGTATAATCACCGCCAACGCCATCAACCATCGAGACTATCTCCATTCCATTACCCTTTGCCGTGTTCCTACAGCAAGAGGCAAAGAGAAGAATAACCGCTATTGTGTGTACAAAGCATTTCATAGTACCAACATTATCTCTTTGAAACTACATTTCCCTTTGTATCGAGCAAGTACCAGTCGTAACTATCGTACTCTTGCACCTCAAACAAGTCCTTCGAGAGCATATTGATATCCGAGTAGACTGCTGGTGTGATAGGCTCGCCCGTAATACGGTTCATAATACCGTAGCTATTCATTACCTCGTACTTTACAAAGTCAGCGAACTTGTAAGTGAGGTCTCCACAGCTATCATAGCCATTAGGATATTTGAGGTAGTATGTGCCATCAAACATAAATGCCTGCACGGTATTACCCTCGAAATCCACCTGCCACTGCTTGCCACCTTTCGTAAGCACAAAGCCGTCAGAAAGAATGTTAATGTAACCATACTCGGCAGGATATACCACAGTGCAATCCGCATTGAGAACGCCGTGCTTGTTGTCCTTGACGATTACACGATAACCGCTCTTGTGAGGAGCCCAGATTTCATCGTAAGCAGGCTCTACAACCCAATTACCTGATTTATCAATCAATCCCAAGTCGCCATCAGCATTCGGCATTGCGCAGTAGCCATTGTGGAAAACATAACCGAACTCCCACATACGACACTTGTCGGTATAGTCAAACTGGAACGGAATAACAACTTCGTTATTGGCATTGATAAACCCAATCTTGTCATCCTTCATAACAGCAGCCAAACCATCGGAGAATACCCACGCTTTGCGGTAGTCGTTAGCCTCGGCATCAATAATAATACGACCTGTATTTACATTGATGTAACCGCGCTTATTAGGCAATGCATAAACAGCCAATGAGTCGTTCTCGGGGACCTCTGACAACCAGTTAATCTTGTCTGTGGTATATTCACCCGTCTGCTTGTCATAGACTCTCCACTTGTTATCGGAGAATGAATGAAGAGTAATATTGTCCGACAGCTTGCGGTCCCAATAGTCTCGTCCATACTCATCCTCGTAGAGGGCATAAGCCACAAGAGCAACAAAGCCTACGGGAACAATAATAAAGATTGCTATAATCGAGCGACTGAGCCACTTCGAGCGATTCTTCCACCAGTTTCTAATTGCACGCCAAGAGAGGCGGCCAAATGCTACAAGGGCGGTAATAATCATTGCTACCACACCAAGCAGTGCCTGAAAAATTTGAGTCAGTCGTTTCATAATTGTTGTACTATTTCTCCTCATCAAAAAAATCTCTATTTGCCTCTTCAGCACAGAAATTGCAACCAAGATCAGCAATACGGTCAAAGAGACGACCACGAGCACTCGCAACTCTTGTACTCATAGCAGCTGTACCGCAGTCTGTTGCCTCAAACTTCATCACATTGGTAATCGAAATTGTCGCCGCTACAGCCTCAACATCCTGATTAGCACCGATATAAGCAAATACCCAACCTTTGCCCTTAAGTTCATCAACAAGAGCCTTGATAGCCTTGCCACTGTACTCCTTAGATGCATTCTCATAGCCATCGGTTACAACCGTTACAAGCACCTTATCATCCTCTGCAACTTTCTTGCGCAGTGCATTGAGTGAAATACCCATAGCGTCGTACAAGGCGGTGCAACAATCGGGCAGGTAGGTCTCGGCCGTAAGTTCTTTAACCTCATCCACAGGCACACACTCGTAGATGGTCTTTACATCGTCGTTGAAAGTTACAAGGCTCACAAAGTGCTCCTGGTCTTCGTGCTTCTTCTGAGCCGAGCGAATCGTTTGAATCGTTTCATTCACGCTGTCAATAGCAGCCTTCTTGATGCTCTGCATAGAGCCACTCTCATCAATGATAATGAGATTAAAAATTCGTGTTTTCATATCTTTTACTCTCCTTCTATAAGTTCATACTCAACAGCAAACCACTCGTTGAGCGTATCCTCAACCTTGGCTGTGATTTCTGGCGTAATCTTATCCTTAATCTTCTTGTAGACATATAACACTGCAATGCCATCATCCAACACACCTAAAACATTAAACACGGCACGAGGCAATAGATCTATAGGAACGATTGTGTATACAATTGCCGCATAGATAAGCACACGGTCAAGGGTCGAAGTATTCTCATCGCTCATCACATAGTAGAACTGCAACAGCGGACGCGTTGCCACACGACCAGCCTTGAGTGCCCACGGACGCAACTTATCCATCAGCGCACTTATCTTACTGCGCCAATCTATATTCTTAACCTTCTCCAGTAGCTCCGAAATATCCTTACCCATAATCATATAGGCAAGAATCAGTAGCGAAATTGTAATCAACATATCGTTTACATTTTATTATCGTTTATAATATAGAGAGACATCGCAACAATTTCTATCACCTTTATTTATAAAAAAACAACTGACCCCGAGAGAGCTTCTCGAGGTCGGTTGTTATATATGGTTTATAGTACTTCGGATTTAGAAATAGTGGCCGAAGCTGAAGTAGAGATTTACCTTACGAGAGATATTCGATGAGCTGACATCCAAGCTCAATGGGCCGAGCTTTGTATCTATAGAATATCGAATACCTGCACCCCACCAATTTGATGAGTTATAGCCATACAATTCTGGCCACTGCGGTGTCTTGTTCTGCTTGAAGAAGTTCTTCATATCAATACCTGAGCGAGCGTAATTAGCCATAGCGGTCAGATAGTGGTTTTTATAAACGCGCACGCGGAAATCTGCTCTAAGAATAGCTACATTATTGAATGCAAACGATATCTTATTCACGCCGATAAATGGCAGATGATGGTCGATATATCGACCCATCTCTGCACCTCCGACAATATTGTTCATATATGGATACATAGGTACCGGACCCTTGAAGAGAGGATTCCAGCCGTCGGTTATACCATTCTTAGCTCCCGGACCAAAGAGGAAGCTACCGTACATCTGAGGCACGATTACAAAGCGATCCTGAACAACCGGAATATAGCTCTCGAACTGGTATACTACAGAACCCATCTGCAACTTATCGAGGCTCTTGTCCTTCAAGAAGCTATCTCTCCAAGTAAAGTCGATACGACCCTTAACACCGTGAGTTGCAAAGTGGTGCTTATTAAGGTTATCGAAAGCGAAATATGCGAAGGTACCCAAAGTAAAGATCGATTTCGTATCCATATCCTCTGTTTCATAGTACGAATACATAACCTTGCGAGGAGTCACCAGCTCTGCCTGAGCACCAACGCCGAGGCTGAATGCTCTTAAGTTGTTCTCAGAGAGGTAGAACTTAAGGTTATGCTGCATAAACTTCTGATTCATCTGAAGATAATCAAAATCGTAAACATCAAGCTCTGAGTTACGGAAGTTATATGCCAGGTTGATTCGAGGGAAGCGAAGGTGACCATATGAGGCCTTAGCTGTAAGCCACTGGTTACCACCTAACTTAGCATCGAGATTCGCCTTAAAACCACTCATACGGTTGCTATTAACACCCAAGTGCAAGAGCATAGATAGCATATCCTGCGAGTCGAATCTAAGGCCTATACCGAAGTTATTAGCTGGCTTCTGAACGAACTTAAAGCGAAGGATATAACCATCTGGTGTCTGCTCATCATTGTGCAGAGTAAAGCGGATGCTCTCGAAGTTTCCTGTACCAGAGTACTTAGCAACGGTCTTGTCGATATCGGCCTTGCAAACAATATCTCCAACCTTAACTGTGCTAACACGACGCATCCAGCGCTCAATCTCACGATCTACGCCAAGTAGCTCAATCTTAGAGATTTTAACCTTATTATCAAGCAGGTTGATAGCCTTCTTATGTGCAGTCTTTGTCTCTGCAGGCTCGGCTGCTGCTGCCTGCAGACGCTCCTTAAGTGCCTTAAACTCATCAGCCTTAGCTACAGCAGCCTCGTAACCACTATTGGTGATAATAGCAACACTCTCAGCATCGAAGCTGAGCATACCTACACCCTTAAGGTCTGGACTGATAAAGATGTCGCACTGCTCGTCATACTTATCAAAGTCCTTGTCGGTAATGATGTTCTTAAGCTGCTTTACCTGAGACAGAACAGACGATAGTTTCTCTGGATCCTGCTCAAGGCCTGGAGACATACTTACACCGATAATAATATCGGCACCCATAGCACGACACTGCTCTACAGGGAAGTTAATGGTAAGTCCACCATCTGCATAGAGGGCATCATTCATCTTGATAGGGTCAAAGAGGATCGGAATAGCCATAGATGCTCTCAGAGCCTTAGTAAACTCACCCTTATCAACAACCTCGGCCTCACCGGTAAGCATATTGGTTGCAATACAGAGGAATGGCACCGGCAGATCGTTAAACGATATAGCGTCTGAATAGCCAACAGAGAGCGAGTTGAAGAGGTTCATAATATTATCTCCCGAAACCATACCTTTAGGTAGCGAGTTCTTGAAAGATATATTCTGTAAAGACTCATTTTTGCCCTTCATATTAAACGGCACAGTAAACAGCTGCGTACCCTTAACACCCTTACGATGATAAGACATCTGGCGTCTATCGAGCTGATTACTAATAAGCTCATTCCAGTCTACATTGCTAATAATATCGAGAATCTCCTGCGGCGAGTAGCCCAAGGCATACATACCACCCACGATAGAGCCCATACTTGTTCCAGCAACATAGTCAATTGGAATACCAGCCTCCTCGAGGTACTTGAGCACACCGATATGGGCTGCACCCTTTGCACCACCACCAGAGAGCACCACGCCAATCTTAGGACGGCGATTTACAGCAGTGCTATCCTGCGCATAAGCTGTATATGACACTAAAAGTAGCAATACAGCAAAGATAAACTTGGTAAAATTCTTCATAATTATTTTGTTTGTTAATATCTATTTCAGCTACATATATATCTTAAAGAGGCATATTTAGTAATTTAAAAATTAATCTCCAAAATTTTAGTAACAATCTGATGTATAGCAAGAAACTTGTGGCACTCGAGCATCTATACGCCTATTTTATTTGAACAATTCTTTCGCACCACAGCAATATTTTATTATCTTTATCTTTGCGTTGGTAGTTTTTATGACTCACTAAAAATCACTATCTTTGTGCGCGGTTTGGAGAGTCAAACTGTAGATTATTAATATAAAGGCGGGGATATTCCCGCCCAAAACAAAGAAAAGATTACGACTATGAGTGAGATTACAAAGTGTCCTAAGTGTGGTGGTGAGTATGTATATTTTGACGGTTCGCTCTATGTGTGCCCAGATTGCGCACACGAGTTCAGCCAGAGCGCAGAGGCAGCAGAGGCAGCTGTAGAGGTTGCTAAGGATAGCAACGGTGCCGAGCTTGCAGATGGCGACTCTGTTACCGTAATTAAGGATCTGAAGGTTAGAGGCTCGTCTATGGTTATTAAGCGAGGCACAAAGGTTAAGGGCATTCGCCTGACCGAGGATCCTACTGAGGTTGATTGCAAGATTGACGGCAGCAGCATCGTGCTTAAGACCTGCTTCCTGAAGAAGGAGTAGAGGCTATTCATCGTACAAAATCTGTCCAATCCTCGGGTTGGGCAGATTTTTTGTGTATATCTGCAAGCATAGTTTTTGCTTATAGCAGGATAAAAAAATACAATTTGCACTTATGATAATTAATACTTAATTTTGCATCAGAAAACAGAACAAAGGATATTTGAAATATGGCTGCACCAAGCATTGACAAGAGTAAACGGGATGAGCGTTTAGCCTATGTACTCGACCAATGGCGTTGTTTGCACAATTGCGAGATATGCGGCAAGTGTAGCATACTGAAGGGGCGAGAGGCCGAGTTCCTCTACTCCGACTATATAGATGGCAAACGCTCATATATGGATATAACATTAAATATTAGAAATAGAAACTATTAAAACTTT
Source organism: Alistipes sp. (assembly GCA_045654345.1). Lineage (GTDB taxonomy): Bacteria > Bacteroidota > Bacteroidia > Bacteroidales > Rikenellaceae > Alistipes. Next base: position 252,566 of record JAZOND010000025.1, read on the forward strand.
ACAACTATGAACACTAAGGAGACAGTATTATCAGTTATGAATCAGGCGGGTGAGCCGCTGAACGCAGGTAAGATCGCAGAGCTTTCAGGTCTTGATCGCAAGGAGGTTGATAAGGCTATGAAGGAGCTGAAGGAGGAGGGTGCAATTGTATCTCCAGTACGCTGCAAGTGGGCTCCGGCCAAGTAATAAACCGCTATACCCTATAGGGTATGATTGGCAAAGCATCTCGAGTCTCGAGATGCTTTTGTTTTTTATTGACTACTTCGCCCATCCATCCGACCCATAGAGACAGAGTTTTCTGCGTGTTTCAATTAAGCCCCCTTTACAGAACCGACGCCAAACCGAGGGCAAAGGGTGCTTGCTCACTTTGCCGAGGTGCGAAGGAGGAAGAGAGAGTCAAAGGGGGTTTGGGGGATAAAAAGAAATTTCTGGATTGGCTACTACGCCGATAAATCGGCTCCGCAACGCCCATCCATCCCGCTCGCCGCGGGGGCCCTGCAATCTTAAGAGCAAGAATAGCTGCGCTATATATCTTTGTTTTTATAGTTCTATGGTCGCAAACGAGTTTGCACCATTGACTATAAAAACAAAGAAGATGTCTTTCGACATCTTCTTGCTCTCTAATTGCGGAGGATACTGGATTCGAATGTCGCGCAAGCGACATCACCGACGAGACAGCGCTGTCAATCTTTGATTGGTGCGCGAATAGTCGAGGAGGTAACCAGCCCTTAAAGAAGACCAACAGCCGACGCTAGAGATGATGAAGCCGTCAGGCTTTTTGTTTGGCTAATGGCGTAGGATGCTTGCATACACAGAGCCATTGACAAACAAAAAAAGAGTGACACAAGTCACTCTTCATCATCTATTGCGGAGGATACTGGATTCGAACCAGTGGATACCTTACGATATCGGCAGTTTAGCAAACTGCTGGTTTAAGCCACTCACCCAACCCTCCGGACCTTTGTTTAAACCTTTTCCTTTAATCGCTTTTGAAACGACGCACAAAAGTATAGCTTTTTTCTTAATATGCAAAATTATTTTACACTTTTTTTTCAAAAATAATGGTTGTGCAATATTTATACCTACTTTATAATAGGAATTGGCATTACTTTTCCTATCTTTGCACAAAACTAACACAAAACTAAAATGAAAAGCTTTTATCTATTTGCCATTAGTGCCTTTGCACTATTCAGTGCTATATCTTGTACAAGCGATAAGGTTATTATAGACAAGGAGTTACCTGCGGGAAATATCGTTTTTGAGCGCATAGTTAACGACACTGTTTATGTTCATCAGGAGTTACGAGGCTCTAAAAAGGCGTGGTTTTATTGGGCATTTCGCGCTCGTGGCTGTCAGGGCAAGAGGTTAACCTTTGTATTTACAAAGAGCTTTGCCCTCTGTGAGCGAGGTCCGCTCGTATCATTGGATAAGGGTAAGAGCTACGAGTACCTGGCCGAGGAGGGTGCAACACCTCATATGTTCACATACTCATTTCCTGAGGATGCTAAGGAGGTTTGGTTCTACGAGTGCCATCCATATACACCGCAAATGTGGGAGTCGTTCCTTGGTGCGTGTCGTAAAAAGGGCGAATTTGAAACGGGCGTAATATGCAAGAGTCGCAAAGGCAGAGATGTGCCATTTTTCAGAATGACAACTAAAAATAATGTACCTAAGAAGTCGATATTTATCACTGCTCGCCACCACTGCTCAGAGGCACCTGCTGCCTATGTTATGGAGGGTCTTGTGGCAACATTCTTTGAGGATAGCCAGCTTGGCAGTTGGCTTAGAGAGAATATCGAGCTTACAGTAGTGCCATTTGTAGACTTGGACGGAGCTATAGAGGGTGATCAGGGCAAGCACCGTCTGCCGCACGACCATAATCGCGACTATACAGAGTTCCTCTACCCCGAGACCGCTGCCGTAGCAAGCCTTATGGCAGAGATGGAGCCACAAATATTCATCGACTTCCACAACCCGAAGCTCTACAAGTATAACGACAACTACATCTACACCCCATACAAAGAGTTCCACGGCATTGAGGAGCTAAACTTCTCGGCTCTGATGGAGAAATATCAGGAGGGAGATTTGAACTATAAGCAGTCTGACAATATGCCTTATGGCGTGAGTTGGAATAGTGCAGCGAACTATACCGATGGCAAGAATGTAGCCAAGTGGGCATCTGACAATATCAAAGATATTGAGATTGCTCGCACCATCGAGATTCCATTTGCATACGCCAACGGCAAGCTCGTCTATCCGGACAAGATGAGAAAGTTTGGACACGGAATGGCACGCGCCCTGAAGGCCTATGTCGAGGGTGAGGTTTTAGTTACTCCGGAGGATGTAAAATAGCAGGCAACTACAATTTGTAGAGGGGTTGAGCGCAAGCTTACCCCTCTTTTTTTGCGTCTACTTCTGTACAAACAGAGAATATCTCCAAAATAAAGAGATTTTGTGCGATTTTTGCATTTATATAATGTATATTATATAGGAAAATAAGACAAAAATTCGTAACTTTGTGCGAATTTATAGTTATGAAAGAGAATAGTCAAGATATTATCAGCTCTCTTGAGCAGAGAGAGTATGAGTACGGATTTACTTCAGACATCGACACAGAGCTATTTGCGGCGGGTCTGAATGAGGGCGTTATACGCGCCATATCTGCTCGTAAGCAGGAGCCTGAGTGGCTCACTGAGTATCGTCTCAAGGCATTTGCCCATTGGCAGGGTATGAAGCTGCCAACTTGGGCACACCTTTCCATTCCCGAGATAGATTTTCAGAAGATTATATACTACGCTGAGCCAAAACCTAAGAAGCAGTTGAACTCTATGGACGAGGTTGATCCGGAGCTCAAGCGCACATTTGACAAGTTGGGTATTCCGCTCGAGGAGCAGATGGCACTTGCAGGTGTGGCTGTAGATGCAGTGTTGGACTCTGTTTCGGTCAAGACAACCTTTAAGCAGACCCTTGCCGAGAAGGGAATTATCTTCTGCTCTATCTCCGAGGCTGTGCGCGAGCATCCTGAGTTGGTGCGTAAGTACTTGGGCTCAGTGGTAAGCTATGCCGACAACTTCTACGCTGCACTCAATGCTGCGGTGTTCTCTGACGGTTCATTCTGCTACATCCCTAAGGGCGTGCGCTGTCCGATGGAGCTATCTACCTACTTCCGCATCAATGCCAAGGGTACAGGCCAGTTTGAGCGTACGCTGATTGTTGCCGATGAGGGCTCTTATGTCAGCTACCTCGAGGGTTGTACCGCCCCACAGCGCGATGAGAATCAGCTCCACGCAGCCGTTGTCGAGATTGTTGTCGAGCGCGATGCCGAGGTTAAATACTCAACCGTGCAGAATTGGTACCCTGGTGACAAGGAGGGCAAGGGTGGCGTATACAACTTCGTAACCAAGCGAGGCATCTGCCACGAAAATGCCCGTCTATCGTGGACCCAGGTCGAGACCGGCTCGGCAATCACTTGGAAGTATCCAAGCTGTGTATTAGCAGGCGATAACTCTGTAGGCGAGTTCTACTCTGTAGCGATGACAAACAATCGCCAGCAGGCAGATACCGGCACCAAGATGATACACATTGGCAAGAATAGCCGTTCACGCATTGTCTCAAAGGGTATTAGCGCAGGTGAGAGTCAGAACGCCTATCGCGGACTTGTCAAGGTGGCTCCTAAAGCCGACAATGTACGCAACTACTCACAGTGCGACTCGCTGCTGATTGGCGATAAGTGCGGAGCTCACACCTTCCCTCATATCGACTGCCGCAACCGCACAGCAATGCTTGAACACGAGGCGACAACATCGAAGATTTCGGAGGAGCAGCTCTTCTACTGCAACCAGCGTGGCATATCTACTGAGGATGCTGTGGGACTTATTGTCAACGGCTATGCCCGTGAGGTGCTTGCCAAGTTACCGATGGAGTTTGCCGTAGAGGCGCAGAAGCTTTTGGCTATCTCGCTTGAGGGTTCCGTTGGATAATATCCTTTTGTTGAATAAAAAAATAGAACAATATATGCTAAAGATTGAAAATTTACACGCCACAGTAGGCGACAAGCAGATACTTCGAGGTATCAACCTTGAGGTTAAGGCTGGTGAGGTACACGCCATTATGGGTCCGAACGGCTCGGGTAAGAGTACCCTTGCATCGGTACTTGCAGGAAATGAGAAGTTTACAGTAACAGAGGGTCAGGTGACATTTATGGGCGAGAATCTGCTCGACATATCTATCGAGGATAGAGCGCGCAAGGGTCTGTTTCTCGGTTTCCAATATCCGGTAGAGATCCCTGGTGTGACAATGGCAAACTTTATGAAGATTGCCGTAAACGAGAAGCGTAAGTACAACGGTCAGGAGCCACTTTCAGCCTCTGAGTTTCTCAAGCTTATGCGCGAGAAGAGCGCAATTGTAGAGCTTGACAGCAAACTCACCTCTCGTGCCGTAAATGAGGGTTTCTCTGGCGGTGAGAAGAAGAAGAACGAGATTTTCCAGATGGCTATGCTCGATCCAAAGCTCTCGATACTCGACGAGACCGACTCAGGTCTGGATATTGATGCGCTCAGAATTGTAGCCACAGGCGTTACTCGTCTCAAGAGAGAGGACAATGCTACGGTAGTAATTACCCACTATCAGCGACTGCTCGACTATATTGTACCTGACTATGTACACGTACTCTACAAGGGTCGTATTATCTACTCTGGCGACAAGTCGCTTGCCCTCAAGCTTGAGGAGCAGGGTTACGATTGGCTGATTAACGATTACAAGGAGTAGTATGGTTGAGCAATTTATCTCTTCGGGTGCTTTAAGGCCATTCAAGGGCGGGGTTATTGACAGCAGCGTCGACACCACGCAGCCCCTTGTTGTGGTCAACCCTACCAAGCTCGATGTCAGTGTAGCTACCCCTACCCCTGTGCGACTTGTGATTGCCTACAATCAGAGTTGTCAGGCAACAGTAGAGGTACATCTGGCCGAGGGCACTACCCTCGACATTGTTGAGTTATATAGTGCCGACAGCTACTCTAACATCACCGTTCATCAGGCTGCAGGATCTGTATGTCGCACATTTACAGCACTGCTGAGCAGCTCTAATGCCTCATACCGATTCCTCCTCGAGGGTCAGCAGGCAGAGGCTGCATTTAACGGTTTGTTTATTGTTTCAGACAGCGACCACGCCACCCTGAACCTCAATACACGCCACTTAGTCTCTGACTGCAAGAGCAACTCACTCATTAAGGGTATATCATCAGACAGAGCTACGGGCGAGTTCCACGGTCTTGTCTATGTTGCACCCGATGCGCAGCGCACCGATGCTCAGCAGCAGAATCGCAATATACAGATGGACAACTCGCACATAGTAGCACTGCCACAGCTCGAGATTTATGCCGACGATGTACGCTGCTCTCACGGCTCTACAGTGGGCTATGAGGATAAAGATGCCCTCTTCTATATGCAACAGAGAGGCATTGACCGCTCGACAGCTCGCCGTCTGCAGATCGAGGGATTTATTCAGGATGTGGTGCAGCGTTGTGCAGTCGAACCTATGTGTTGCACTATTGGTCAGATGGTCTCTGATAAGTTAAGTAAATTATAATGGCATTTAACATTGAAGATATACGCAGTCAGTTTCCTTTGCTGCAGCAGTCAGTCTATGGCAAGCCGTTAATCTACCTCGATAGCGGAGCCACAGCCCAGAAGCCGCTATGCGTCATTGAGCGCGAGGCAGAGCTGTATAAGAGTCTGAATGCAAACATTCACCGAGGAGTACACCACCTCTCTGACCGTATGACTGCCCTTTATGAGCAGGCACGCGAGAGTGTTGCTGCATTTATAAATGCAGGACATAAGGAGGAGATTATCTTCACCGCAGGTGCTACTGCCTCGATAAACCTTGTGGCGCAGAGCTGGTGCAGTCGCTTCCTTAAGGAGGGCGACAATATCGTTATCAGCCAGATTGAGCACCACTCAAATATCGTTCCGTGGCAGATGGCCGCCGAGCGTTATGGTGCTAATCTGAGGGTTATTCCCGTGGCAGACAATGGAGCACTTGAGCTTGAGGCTCTTGATACTCTTATTGACAGCCGCACCGCCATTGTAGCAGTAACTCAGGCTTCAAACACCTTAGGCACACAGCCCGACCTGAAGGCAATCATTGACAAGGCACACGCAGCAGGTGCCGTTGTGCTTGTTGATGGCTGTCAGGGCATAGTACACAATAGTGTAGATGTGGTGGCAATGGACTGCGACTTCTACGCCTTCTCGGGTCATAAGTTATATGCCCCTACAGGCATAGGCGTACTCTATGGCAAGCGTGAAATTCTCGATAGTATGCCTCCATTTATGGGTGGCGGAGATATGGTCGACAAGGTTACCTTTGCAAAAACTACCTACGCTCCCTTACCGCTTAAGTTTGAGGCAGGAACAGCCAACTTCGTAGGTGCTGTGACACTTGCCGAGGCAATCCACTTCTTGCAGAATATAGGCGTAGCAGAAATTGAGGCTCACGAGCGTATGCTCACCCGCTATGCCACAGAGCAACTGCTTACCATTGAGGGACTTACCATCTACGGCACAACAGAGAATAAGGCTCCTGTGATTAGCTTCAATGTTGCAGGTTGCGACCACTACGACATAGGTATGATACTCGACAAGATGGGCATAGCCATCCGTACGGGTCACCACTGCGCACAGCCTACTATGGAGCGATTTAATGTAAATGGTATGTGTCGCGCCTCTTTCGGATTGTATAACACCACTGACGAGATAGATGCCCTTGTTAAGGGAGTTGCTCGTGCAGTTAAAATGTTGAGATAGTATGTTTATAGTTCTTGAGGGTCTTGATGGTGCAGGCAAAAGCACCCAGATTAAGCAGCTCAGAGCAATGATTGCCCAGATGGGCATTGAGAGTGAGTATGTACACTTCCCACGCTTCGACTCACCCGTATATGGCGAGCTGATAGCTCGTTTCCTGCGTGGTGAGCTGGGTAGCATTGAGAGCGTCGACCCATATATCGTCGCCCTGCTCTTTGCAGGTGATCGCGCCGATATGGCACCACAAATCAGACAGTGGCAGGCCGAGGGCAAGGTAGTTATTGTGGATAGATATGTATACTCAAATATCGGCTATCAGTGCGCCAAGATTGCAGATAGTCAGGGTCAGCAGCGTCTCAAGCAGTGGATTTTAGATACCGAGTATGGATATTACAACATTCCACGACCAGACATCTCACTATTCCTCGATGTACCATTTGCCTTTACAGCGCAGTCGCTTACAGCACAGCGCAGTGGCGATGACAGAAGCTATCTGAATGGTCAGAGCGACATTCACGAGTCGTCACTCGACCTGCAGCAAATGGTGCGCAGCGTATATCTCGAGGCTGCAAAGGTTGATCCTGCGCTGCGAGTTATCGACTGCAGCAATAGCCAGGGCGGTATGGACACCCCTGAGGCTATCTTTAGCCGTATAAAGGATGCTGTAGCTCCACTCCTCGCAACCCTGAAATAACTACTATATGCAGATTGCCCATATCAGAAACCGTCGCTGGTTCCGTTTGATAACTCACATATGTAGAATCATATTCGCCCTGACATTTATCTTCAGTGGCGTGGTTAAGTCTATGGATCCGTGGGGCACGGCACTTAGCGTGAGCAACTATCTGGTAACATATAACCTCGATTGGTTGCAACCTCTGATTATGGTAATCTCTATCTGCCTATGCGGCGCAGAGCTGTTGATGGGCTGTATGCTGCTCTTTAAGGTTGGAATACGAATGTGTTCAACCTTTGCCGCACTATCAATGATATTCTTTACCATCCTCACCCTACTGAGCGCGACCATACTGCCTGTAGAGGATTGCGGATGTTTTGGCGATGTCATTAAACTCACACCGTGGCAGAGTTTCTTTAAAAATCTCGCCCTGCTACCACTTATAATCATCGTTTGGTGGAGATATCGTCGAGACCGTATGTTTGCCTTATCGGGCCTTGAACTACTCCTTACTGCACTATTCTTTAGCGTCAGTATGGGGCTTGGCATCTATAGCTACAACAATCTTCCGTTAGTAGACCTTCTGCCATACAAGGTGGGTGTAAACATTGAGCAAGCTATGGAGGAGGCCCGCAACCACCAGAACGATGGCCAGGTGGTTCTCGTATACCGCAATATAGATACCGGCGAACTTAAGGAGTTTAGTATCGATGATAACGCTTGGCAGAACGATCAACAATGGGAGTGGGTTGATACCCGCGTATCGGAGAGCGCGAATGACAGCGTCGAGTCAATGATTCTCGAGTTCTACATCTCTGACGGAGCAGAGGAGGCCACCAACACCCTGCTTGCCACCGAGGGCGAGCTCTATATGCTCTGCATAACCTCGCGTGACAATGTCAGCAGCCGCTGCGAGCAAACTATCGCCAAGACTATCGAGACTGCTCGAAATAACGGTGCCACAGTCGTCTGCCTCACCCCCGAGCCACTCACCCCAGCCACTACCTACACCTTCGGTAACTGCGCTCCCGTGCCGTGCTATAACATCGACTCTAAAACGATGAAAACGATGCTCCGCGCCAACAATGGCATAGTCATCCTCACAAACGGCACAATCACCCATAAACAGAACTTAGGAAACTAAGCGTGTTCCATATTGGGAGTCTAAGTTTATACCCATCATCCCTCTCATCGTACTTTGTTATCAGAGTTGGTATATCATTTATTCCTTGCACCGAATTTTGGGCATAGAATGCGGTAGATACATCGCTCGGTACAAACGGGTTGCGCTCTGTTTATTCTTTGCACCGGATTTTGGTGTCAGAGCGGGGTAGGTACCACGCTCGGCACAAAAAACAGCGAAGGGCTGTACTAATCGTACTGCCCTTTGCTGTTTATTTGTGTTAGCGGAAGTAGATGCCACGCTATCACGCCAAAATTAAGTTCACAATTACTTAAGTGCGGTCAGCTGCTCGCGGATAGCTGCAATCTTAGCCTCAGCATCCGACTGCTTTGCACGCTCGTTGGCAACGACCTGAGCTGGTGCTGAAGAGACGAAACGCTCATTTGAGAGCTTCTTCATTACTGATGCAAGGAAGCCCTCGTAGTATGCAAGATCCTTCTCGAGCTTTGCAATCTCCTCCTCAACATTTACATTATCGCCCATAGGGATAAAATACTGAGTGGTCTTAACGATAAAGCCGGCATCGGTAGGATTCTTCTCGGTTACTGGTGTTACTGCAGAGAGGTTACCCATCTTAACGAGTACAGCCTCGAACTCCTTTGGATAGTTCTCATCAACGATAACCTTCAGCTCAACAGCCTCCTTCTGTGGGAGGTTCTTCTGCTTACGGACATTACGGATAGCTGACACAGCCTCCTGCAGCAGAGCAAAGCGAGCAAGCAGAGCCTCATCAGCAGCCTCAGCCTTAGGCATTGGGCTAACCATAATAGACTCACCCTGCGCGCGAGGAGCAAGATCCTGCCAGATCTCCTCAGTTACGAACGGCATAAATGGATGGAGAACAAGCATCAGCTGCTCAAAGAAGAGCTTAGTCTGCTCGATAGTCTGCTTGTCAATTGGGCAGCCATAAGCAGGCTTAGCCATCTCAAGGTACCAGCCGCTAAAGTCATCCCAGAAGAGCTTATAGGCAACCATAAGTGCCTCAGAGATACGATAGCTCTTAAAGTTATCCTCAATCTCAGTCAGGGCAGCGTTCATCTTAGCACGGAACCAAGCCACAGCAGCGGCATTATTCTGGCTCTGAGCAAGATTCTCGTCTACATTCCAGCCATTGATAAGGCGGTATGCATTCCAAATCTTATTGCCGAAGTTACGACCCTGCTCACAGAGAGCATCGTCGAACATAAGGTCATTACCAGCACTTGAACAGAGCATCATAGCCACACGAACACCATCAGCACCATACTGAGCGATAAGGTCGAGTGGATCAGGTGAGTTACCCAGCTGCTTACTCATCTTGCGGCCAATCTTATCGCGAACGATACCTGTAAAGTATACATTGCGGAATGGCATTTCACCACGATACTCATAGCCCGCCATAATCATACGAGCCACCCAGAAGAAGATAATATCCGGACCTGTTACAAGGTCGTTAGTTGGATAGTAGTACTTAATCTGCTCATTATCAGGGTTGCGGATACCATCAAATACAGAGATAGGCCACAACCAAGAGCTGAACCAAGTATCAAGCACATCCTCATCCTGACGAAGGTCTGCAAGTGTAAGGGTGTTATCACCGCTCTTCTGCTGCGCAAGCACCAATGCCTCCTCGGCTGTAGGAGCTACTACATAACCACCCTTTGGAAGGTAGTATGCAGGTATGCGCTGACCCCACCAAAGCTGGCGAGAGATACACCAATCCTTGATGTTCTCCATCCAGTGGCGATATGTGTTCTTATACTTCTCTGGAACAAAGCGGATAATATCCTCAAGCACAGCCTTAGTCGCAGGCTTTGCAATCTCAGACATAGACATAAACCACTGCATAGAGAGCTTTGGCTCGATAGCCACGCCTGTACGCTCAGAATAGCCTACATTGTTTGTATAAGCCTCGGTCTTCTCCATCAGGCCTGCAGCCTCCAAATCCTTCTCAATCTGCTTACGGCACTCGAAGCGATCCATACCTACATAGAGACCAACCTTGTCGTTGATAGTACCGTCATCATTGAAGATGTCGATAGTCTCAAGGGCGAACTTCTCACCGAGCATATAGTCGTTAACATCGTGTGCTGGGGTTACCTTGAGCGCACCTGTACCGAACTCAACATCTACATACTCGTCGCGGATAATTGGAATAGAACGACCTACGAGTGGCACGATTACGCGTGCGCCCTCAGGGATGTCTGCATAGCGAGGATCATTAGGATTCAAGCATACTGCGGTATCACCAAGAATAGTCTCAGGGCGAGTTGTAGCAACGATAATATTGCGATCAGTACCCTCGAGCTTATAGCGCAGGTAGTAGAGCTTACCCTGCGACTCCTTGTATATTACCTCCTCATCAGACAGAGCTGTCTTTGCACTTGGATCCCAGTGTACCATACGCACACCGCGATAAATCTTACCCTTATTGTAGAGGTCACAGAATACGCTAATCACACTCTCTGTACGAGCCTCATCCATTGTAAAGCAAGTACGATCCCAATCGCAAGAAGCACCTAACTTACGCAACTGCTTGAGGATAATACCACCGTGCTTCTCCTTCCACTCCCACGCGTGAGCAAGGAACTGCTCGCGAGTAAGCGATGCCTTATCAATACCCTCAGCCTTGAGCTTAGCCACAACCTTAGCCTCAGTTGCGATACTTGCGTGGTCTGTACCAGGCACCCAGCAGGCATTCTTGCCAAGCATACGGGCACGACGCACAAGCACATCCTGAAGGGTGTTGTTAAGCATATGACCCATATGGAGCATACCTGTAACATTTGGTGGCGGAATAACGATTGTAAACGGCTCACGCTCATCCGGCTCCGAGTGGAAAAGATTGTGGTCGCACCAATAGTCGTACCACTTCTGTTCAATCTCCTGTGGAGAGTACTTATCTGCTATCTGCATAGTTATATATAATTTTTTGTTTGTATTCTTTTCAACCTGCAAATATAGTACTTTTTTTCGAGATTTCACCCTTTTACCCACACCCTTTTTGCAAACAGAGAAAAAAATATGGTCACAATGGCGCGATTTATGGATATCAGTCAGTTGTAACTTTAATTTTTACGATATGAGTACAAAAATGACAAACGCTGCGCTATGCAGCACACCCGTAGAGGTTATTCCGCAGAAGGGTACCGAGCCCGAGATTGCCTATGAGCTTGTCAAGGGCGAAACATACCCTCAGACGCAACCTAAGTTGAACCTGGCTACATTCGTGACCACCTATATGGACGAATATGCCACAAAGCTGATGAACGAGGCGGTTAATATCAACTATATTGACCAGACCGAGTATCCGCGCGTAGCTGTTATGTGCGGTCGTTGTATCAACATTATTGCCAATCTATGGAATACCCCTGAGAAATCTGAATGGAAGGCTGGTGCTGTGGGCATAGGCAGCTCGGAGGCCTGTATGCTCGGCGGCGTGGCGGCACTGCTCCGCTGGAAGGCAAAGCGCAAGAAGGAGGGCAAGAGTACAGACAAGCCTAACCTTGTGATGAGTACCGCCTTTCAGGTGGTATGGGAGAAGTTCTGCCAGCTGTGGGATGTAGAGATGCGCTGCGTGCCTATCTCGCTCGACAAGCCAACCCTCTGCGCAGAGGAGGCTATTAAGATGTGCGATGAGAACACCATCTGCATTGTGCCTATCGTGGGCGTAACCTGGACAGGTCTTAACGACGATATTGAGCTGCTGGACAAGGAGTTAGACAAGTATAACGCAAAGACAGGATACGATATTCCTATTCACGTTGATGCCGCTTCAGGTGGCTTTATACTGCCATTTATCAAGCCTGAGTGCAAGTGGGACTTCCGTCTCAAATGGGTATGGTCAATCTCGACCTCTGGACACAAGTACGGCCTTGTATATCCGGGCCTTGGTTGGGTAGTATGGAAGGATAAGAAGTATCTGCCTGAGCAGATGGCATTCTCTGTCAACTACCTCGGTGCCAACATTACGCAGGTGGGACTTAACTTCTCACGCCCTGCTGCGCAGATTCTCGGCCAATACTACAACTTTATCCGCTACGGATTTGAGGGCTACAAAGAGGTGCAGAGCGCATCTATGGAGATTGCCAAGTACTGCCACGAGAAGATTGGCAAGATGAAGTGCTTTGCCAACTACTCAAAGAGTGTCGACAACCCGCTCTTTATCTGGTATATGAACCCGGAGTACGACAAAACAGCCAAGTGGACCCTCTACGACCTGCAGGCAACACTGCAGCAGAGTGGCTGGATGGTACCGGCATACACTATGCCGAAGGCCATTGAAGATATGGTAGTTATGCGCGTAGTTGTGCGCCACGGAATGACTCGCGATATGGCAGATATGCTGCTCAGCGACATTGAGAATGCCGTAACAGAGTTCGACAAGCTCAAGTATCCTACCACCTCTCGCCTGGCATACGAGAAGCGCGAGAAGCAGTTTGGTAAGGTGTTTACACATTAAAAATAATGGGATATTCAGTCGAATATCCCATTTGTTTATTAATTCTATGATGCCAAAGCAATACTACAAGGCACAGCCTGATTTATCTCGGCTTTGTAAGTATCATCAAGCTTATCGTAGCCCTTGCCATAGACCCTGCGGGCAAGGCTCTGGCGAAGCTCATCAAAGGCAAGCCTGACAATCTCAAGCGTCTCATTTACAGCTGCAAACGAGGCATTACTATCACTACTTACCGACACAATTCCCTTGCTTACAGGACAAGCGAGTCTCTTTCCGTCAGGCATATTGAGGGCAGTAGTTGTGAACTCAGAGTAGCTGTCGCTGCGCTGCGCAACCTGCAACTTATGGGTGTTGATAGCCAGCAGATAGTAGTTATGTATAAATCGCTTAACCTCCCTCTTTAGTTTAGCCTTATTACACTGCTTGCCGCGCAGTAGGATTGACCCATCAGCCGCAACCTTAACCTCAAGCAGATTTCGTGCCTTGATGGTGACGGTTGTAGCTGCTGGTTCTGCACTATCACCCTTCTGATAATTTACCTTAAGCTTACCCTCGCTACGCAGAGATTCTTTAGCCTCCGAGCCTTCATCCGCAGCAATAGTAACCGCATCGGCATTGTCTCCCTTTTGGTAAGTCACTCTGAGTTTACCACCGCTACGCAGTGCTTGCTTAACATCCGAAACCGCACCCATCGGTATATTATCATCTGCAACAATAGTAACCACCTCATCCTCAGCTTCTTTAACAAGCTCCGGGAGTTGTTCAAGAGTGACCGTTTTCTCGTTTAACAGAATCTCTTCACCACCATTGCGTATCTCAACAACGGTCTTTGCCTCCTCCGCCTTATCGACAGCGGGCTCTAACATAGGCAGCTCTGGCTGTGCTTTTACACTACCGAAAGCAAAGATAATAGCCACCACAATTGGTATTACTGCGCACAAGCGCAGCAGAGGATACCTACCTCTTTTAAATTGCGTCATCATAATAAATCGTTTTTTAGTTAAATTATTATTCAACCCGCAGGTAATATCCGGAGTATACCCGAAAAGTTGGTGGAAAATGATTTGTCTGTATTGGTCAACATCGAAGCCCTGCCTAATCACATCGCTATCGGCCTGCCACTCCTGCACCTGTATCACAGCCTTGCTGATAAAGTGCACAAATGGATTAAACCACATAAAGCAACGCGCAAGAGAAAAGAATATTCGCTCGGCTGTATGATGGTGAGATATGTGACTATACTCGTGTAGCAACACCTGCTCCCGTCGCTCACCGACAGATACAAATATAGTTCTGCCAAAGCTAAAAGGCTCCGTAACCTTTTCACCCACAGCTAAATAGCAGTCACGATAACTACCTATGTCACAACTCTTTCGCAGCCTATAGATTCTTATAAGACTTACCACAAAGCGCGCAACAAACAGCATCGTCACAGCCAAATATATTGCAGGCAAAAGCAACCACAAGTCAAACGACTGCACTGCCTCTGCACTCGGCTCACCGACTATTTCAACCTCTGCCATACTAACCTGAAGCGGAGTCAACGCAACCTCGACTAAAGGCTCTGCGGGCAGTATCGGCAGTTCAAGCATCGGAAGTGCCACAGAAAACACCACCGACAGCAATAAATACCACCGCGCCACGCTGTGTGCTACCCTACCCTCAAGAAGTAGACGATAGAGGGCATAGAATAGTGCGCTACATACAACAACCTCTACTGCATACATACTATCTGTCACCCTTTAGAATCTCAATAATCTCATCAGCCTCACTTACAGTAATGCCCTTCTCGTGCGACAAGAAGCTGACCATATTTCCTACAGAACCGCCAAAGAAGTTCTCAAGCACATTGGACATAAAGCCGCGTGTATAACTCTGACGATCTACCACAGGATAGTACTCGTGGCTCTTGCCAAAACTATTATGCGCAACAAAACCCTTCTTCTCAAGAATGCGAACAATGGTCGATACGGTATTATACGCAGGCTTTGGCTCGGACATAGCCTCCAAAATATTGTTTACAAAACCGCGCTCTATCTTCCACAGTATCTGCATAATCTCAAGCTCTGCTCGAGTAAGCTCTTGAATCTTTGTTCTCATATTTCCGTTTTATTAAATTTCAAATCATTTTCCAAGTGCAAATATATAACTAATATTTTAGTTATGCAACTAATTTCTTAGTTAATACACAAAAAAGAGCATTTTTTCCTCTTTTTATGCGGTTTGGTGGTACATTTTAAGTTATTTTTATTATATTTGTAATACCAAAAACCTTTAGACCTATGAAACGGTTAATTTTTTCACTTATTATCGCAGTGCTTGCGGCAACTACTGTTGTTGCTGCACCAAGCAAGCAGTATAAGAAGATTATCAAAAAGGAGGTTGCAAAAATCAAGGCCGAGAAATGGCAGCCCACATCGGGTGCTCCTACGATTGAGGAGCAGGTAGCTACATATGTTGAGCATCAGATGATGACGGACGAAGAGGGCACACCTATATATATAATAGCCACAAATAAGGGAGCAAGTATGTCTCCAAGAATGGCTGAGACAAAGGCAATACAGGGATGTAAGACAATTGCTGCAGAGAAGATACTAACAGAGTTAGGAATTTTCAAGAAGGAGAAGAATCTTAACCTTGGCCGCGCAAAGAGAATTATCGCTCTTCAGCGCAAGGGCAAGGATGGCAATACAGAGGTTTTGATCTCGCTTGCCTTCAACAGAGCGGAGATTTTAAAGGCAAATAAGCACTTGGTTGAAAAAAAATAACTTTTTGTGCAATATTTTTTTTGAGCCTCTCTCTATATAGTCAGAAACGAACATAGAAACGGGGTCAAGAAAAAAATAACATTTTAGTGCAATATTTTTTTAGAGCCTCTCTCTATATAGTCAGAAAGAGATTTAGAAACAGAAAATAAGAGAAACAATTTTTATTAACCAATTAAATTATTACTATTATGAAGAAGATTTTGATTTTGATGCTTGCAGCAGTTATCGGTATCACTGCAGTTGAGGCACAGCCAACAAAGAAGGAGCTTAAGGCTATTAAGTCTGAGATTTCAGCTTGGCAGTCTGAGGGCTGGAAAGTAGCTCCTGGTGACCTTTCTATTGCAGAGCAGATTTTAGCTCAGAAGGAGTATACAAATAAGAAGAACAACGAAGGTGAGCCTCTCTACCTGATCGGTTCATCAACAGCTGTAGGTGAGACTTTCAAGGCTGCTCAGCTTTCAGCAATGCGTGGCGTTAAGATGCAGGCACTCGACCAGCTCGACACTGAGATTACTGCAATCATCGAGAACGACTTGGCTAACAAGCAGCAGAATCTTGACAAGGCTGTATCTGTAGATAAGGTTCTGAGCCGCACTAAGGAGGTTATCTCTAACCGTCTGCCACGCGGTATCAAGGTTGTATCTGTATACCGTGAGCTTAAGAGCAAGGCTGTTGAGGTTCGTATGGCATACGCATACAACTACGACAAGGTTATCGAGATGCTCAATGCATCTGCATCTAAGGCTCTCGAGGACGAGATCGAGGAGATGGTTAACGGCAAGTAATCTGCAACAATCATTAACAAACACAGCCGCTGGTTGCACGATGTGCGGTCAGCGGCTTTTTTTACAACTATGAAACGACTAATACTAACAATATCAGCCGCCCTTGTAGCACTCGGAGTATCTGCCCAGAGTCATAACGAAAGTATGGCAGAGTTCCGCAGAAAGGCTATGCAGGAGTTCCGAGGATTTACCAAGGAGGCCAAAAGCAGCTACAACGAGTTCCGCAAAAAGGCTAATGCCGAGTATGCAGAGTTCCTCAAAGAGGCTTGGAAAGAGGGTAAGACAGAGCCCGTTATCACTCCACCAAAGATTGACCCACCGGTACAGCCTAAGGCTCCAAAGCGCGAATCTGACACCCCTATCGCTCCAAAGCCGCTGCAGTTTGGCGATCTTTCACCTATTCCAAAGCCAACAACTCCTAAGTTGCCACGCCTCGAGGTTCCAACTGTAACCCCTGAGGAGGAGCCACTTATTCTCAAGATGCCTGTTCAGTTCTATGGCGAGACCGTCAAGATTCGTCTCCGCCCAGGTACAGGCGAGGTTCAGCTGCCAAATGCTGCTGAGTGTAGCGTTTCTAACGCTTGGAAGCAGTTGTCTGATGGTCGATTTGAGCTTATGCTTGCCGACTGTATTGCTACACGCGACAAGTTACACCTCTGCGATTGGGGATACTATCTGCTTACCAAGACCGTTGCTGAGGAGTACTGCGAGGCAAAAGATACCAACAACAGCAAAATGCTGCAGGCGTATCTGATGACCCAGGCTGGCTACAAGATTCGTCTCGCCCGCTCAAACAACAACATCTACATTATGGTGCCGTCAGAGCTGCAGATCTACAACACCCCATTCTTCAAGATGGAGAATTCCTCTTACTACATTATCGACAAGAGCTTCAAGGGTGGTAGCATTCAGGTTTGTCAGGCTGCATTCCCAGGCGAGCAGGGCTTCTCTATGAGCATTCCTGAGCAGCCTCAGTTCCCATATGTAGCAAGTGCTCAGCGTACATACAAGTCTGTAAAGTATCCTGACCTAACACTGCAGATGACCGTTAACAAGAACCTTATGGAGTTCTATAACAGCTATCCGCGTGTATCTTGGGAGATTCACTCTTACGCATCACTCAGCCCAGCTACCAAGCAGGTGCTCTACCCTGTTCTCAAGAAGGCTATCGAGGGTAAGAACGAGGCTCAGGCTGCAAATATCCTGATCAACTTTGTTCAGACAGGCTTTAGCTACAAGACCGATCCGGAGCAGTTCGGCTACGAGCGTCCGCTGTTTGGTGACGAGACTTTCTTCTATCCATATAGCGACTGCGAGGATAGAGCTATTCTCTACTCGATCCTTGTGCGCGACCTTATGGGTCTGAAGGTGGCTCTTGTAAACTATCCAAACCACCTTGCAACAGCTGTATGCTTCAAGGAGAACGCTTATGGCGACTACTTTAACATCTCAAATAAGAAGTACACCGTTTGTGACCCAACCTATATTGGTGCCAATATCGGTATGACAATGCCGGATATGGATAACAATCAGGCAAAGCTTATCCTTCTCCAATGAGAAAGATAATCCATATTGATATGGATGCTTTTTTCGCGGCCGTGGAGCAGAGGGACAACCCTTCGCTTCGCGGTCGCGCTATTGCTGTGGGGCATAGTGGTAGGCGCGGAGTAGTATCTACCGCCAGCTACGAGGCTCGCCCCTATGGCGTAAGAAGCGCGCTACCATCGGTGGTAGCACAACGTCTCTGCCCCGACCTTATCTTCGTAGAGCCACGCTTTGATGCCTACAAGGCTGTATCCGAGCAGATACGCGCCATTTTCCACCAATACACAGACCTTGTCGAGCCGCTATCGCTCGATGAGGCATTCTTAGATGTTACACATCACCCCTCGGCTACAATCGTCGCCAAGGAGATTAAAGAGAAGATATACCAAACCACACAGCTTACAGCCTCGGCTGGCGTATCAGTAAATAAGATGCTTGCCAAAATAGCCTCCGACTACCGCAAGCCCAATGGGTTGTTTGTCATCCCTCCAAAGGATATCGACACCTTTGTCTCGCAACTACCCATAGAGAAATTCTTTGGCATTGGCGAGGTTACTGCTGCCAAGATGCATAGCCTCGGTATTACCACAGGCGCGGATCTACGAGAATGGAGCCAACAGGCACTTATTAGTCAATTTGGTAAGGCTGGAGCACTATACTACGGATATGCGCGTGGCATTGACAACCGCGAGGTTACCCCTAATCGCATTCGTAAGTCATTGGGCGCAGAGAGCACCTTCCTTGAAGATATTGACACTATGGAGGGTCTTGAATACGAGCTGTCGGCTATACAGAACGAGGTATGGGCAAGAATTAAGCGACACGAGTTCTACGGCAAGACCGTAGTTTTAAAGGTCAAATACAACGACTTTCAGCAGATTACACGCTCCAAGACCCTACCCGAGCCTATAGACAGATTCGACACACTATATAATATTAGCCGCGAGTTGCTCGCAGAGGTTGACATTAGCAGCCGTAGCGTGCGACTGTTAGGCCTTACTGTTGGCAACAATACCGAGCCGTGTACAGAGTCTATACAGCTGCGATTCGACTTTGACCACCAATAACTACCCATCATATAAAAAACAAGTCTTGCAATACTGCAAGACTCAATAACACTTTCTAACCTTTAATTATGAAGATAGAGCAAAATCGGCTCTCTACAACCACTATTGTTCAGCCGTCTCCTTAGAGACAACATTTATAGCCTGCTCGCCTCGCTCAATCTGCTCAATCTCAAACTCGACCAATTCTCCCTCGTTAAGCGACTTAAAGCCATCCTTTAAAATACCTGAATAGTGTACAAAAACCTCTTTGCCATCTTCACATATAAGAAAGCCAAATCCTTTCTTATAGTCAAACCATTTAACGCGACCGTTCATATTTAGTGTATGTCTTTTGTTTTCGGGACACAAAAATAATAAAATTTTTCTATTGTTGTTCACAAAAATAGAAATAAATTTAACCAAAAATATTATTTATATATCCAAAACAACTAACACTTTCGACCATCATTCCCCTAACATATTGATTATCAACAAAAGAAGGCTGTCAACTATATTTCATTCATTAATGATTGAATAACATTTTTTATTTAAATACTTGTGAGACTCAAAATCGAGGATAAAATAGCCTTAATATGGCTAATCAAAATGGCGACAAAAATAACAAAAAAAATGTGCAACTTTTCAAAACCTCGTAACTATGTAGTAATTAGCGAGTAACGCTATTTTGAACCGGCAAGGGCGAAAAAAAATTTAAAAAATTTTACAAAAAAGTTTGCAAGTATAAAAATTTTGTCTACCTTTGCACTCGCAATACAACAACGGGGTGTAGCGCAGTCCGGTTAGCGCATCTGGTTTGGGACCAGAGGGTCCCAGGTTCGAATCCTGGTACCCCGACAAAGAAAGTTGCAGACGACAGAGTTCTCTCTGTCGTTTTTTTATATACCTCCAGAAGCACTACGCCCATTCCTCGCACCGCAATTTTGGCATCAGAGTGCAGTAGTAGGTGTATATCGTGGAAAAGCCCGACGATGGATAGTACAAGTAGTACAGCCATTGTCGGACTTTGAAGGATATACAGCTAATGCTGTACTATCACGCCAAAATTAGCCTTTGGAGGCAATCTGAATTTGAATTTTAAACTCGGCGTCAGAAATATCGGTCTTGAGTCTAATATAATTACCGAAGTGAGATACCTTTACGAAGTGGAGTCCCTTTGTGGTAATTGGAGCAAACTCTGTACCTTCATCAGCCCAATGAATTCCATCGTGAGAGATTTGCACGTGTGCATTGAGGGTGCCGCTGCCAACAATATCCTCAACAAAGATGAAGAATATAACCTCATCAGCCCAGCCTACCTCGTAGGGGTGAGTCTCAAAGCCCTCGGTGAATGACTTTTTTATCTCGAGATGCGCTGCATTAAATTGTTTCATAGTAGTATTTGGTTTAAATGTAGTTATTACTCTTGAGAGACCACAAATGAATCTATATAGAGGAATACGCGACGATTTGTATCGGTCTCCAACCAGATAACGGGGTTGATAAGTCCATCTATGCGACGATACTTATCGACAGCAGTAATCTTATGACCGCGCAGGTCGAAGATCTTATTTTGACACTGCATCTCTACATACTCCTTATCAATAATATCGACCTTCAGGCGCAGGTACTGCCAATTAATCTTACAATCGGTCTCGTTATAGATAAGGTTCTGAGTTCCATTAGGCACATCTTTATAGCCTGCGTGGTAGCCATCTGGACGACGCTCACCAAACCACCAGCAGTCGACACCCCACTTACACCAGTCACCATCAAGACCGAACGCCCAATCCTTATCAGTTCCAGGAGTTGCCTGTATATACTGCCACTTACGCATAGGCTTGCCATCTACAGTATTGAGATAGCGAACACCCCAGAAGAAGCGGTTGCCATCATCCTGAGTATCTGAGCCAATACCGAAAGCACGGATAGAGTCCTCGTGCAGACCTGGCTGCTCGCCGTTACCGTCAACCTCATTCTGCTCGCCCGTATATGCGAACCAGCACTCGAGTTGCAAGTAGCGGGCATTAGGATCCATATTTGAAAGTCGCTTAATGGCGTGACCCATAGAGCCTGGCGCAGGTGGCATTGAGTAAGGATTAGCTACAGGACGAGTCGATAATTTGAGCGAGTAGGTGCCCGACATAGAGCCGTGGGTACCTGGGAAGCGGTATGTTGCCGAGCTAAGCATAACCGGCGGCCACTGATCTTTGTTCACCTTTGTCGGTGGTACATCAAAATCTGGATGCTCTGTAAAGTTTGGCAGCAACACCATCCAGCCATTAAAGCCTCGGTCGAAGATATCATAGCACAGCACCCTCTTAAGCGGGTTAAAGCGGCTATAAAGCATAATCTTATCCATACAATTCTATACCTTTATTTGTTAAACGATTCTGAAGTTTCTTTACATCGAGCGCGCGCGGAGCAACGCCCTCAGCGGCACACATAGCAGCAGCAGTACCTACGGCCTCACCCATAGCCATACATATAGACATCACGCGATATGATGCGTGGGCACGGTGCGTTCCCGAGATACAGCGACCAGCCGTATATAGATTCTCAACACCCTTAGGGGTAAAGCAGCGATAAGGCAGATCATAAGGATCGCAATACTGGATATGATCCTCTGCCTGACCAGATCCCGCCGGGTTGTGAATATCGACTATAAACTCGGCGCGGTGGACAATTACATCATCAAAGCGACAGCCAGCAGCCATCTCCTCTGCCGTAATTACATAATCGCCAATAACGCGGCGCGTCTCGCGCACACCTGTAGTTGTACCGCTCGAAATAACGCGACAACTCTCATAGCCAGGCAAATGCTTATGGAAGAAGTCAACAAGTGTATAAATCTGCTCGCGCAGCTCAAGGTCGGCAGTAAAAATCTGCTCTACACGGGTCATATCCACCCCATTTACCTGCGTAGTATTCACCTGACGATAGCCTGGATAGACCATCGGATGGAGGCGCACTGCAGCAATCTTCTCAGGAATCTCTCCCGCAACAGCCAGACGCTTGCAGTAGTCCAAAAAGCGTTCATCGCCTAACTTAACATCGTCAACATCGCCAATACAGATCACACCTCGGCTCTCATCTACCCCTGCGATGGTAAACTCAAGAGTTACAGGCTGCATAAGTCCATCATCACGACCCTTCTCGGTCTCTGCACCAGCCAGGTAGCTAACAAGTCCGTCGCCCGTAGCGTCAACAGTTACTGCACCTGCAAGCACAAACTGACCCTCACCGGCAGTCACAACAAGACCCTTGACGGCATCGCCTTCTTTAACTACATCGGTGACAACGGTCTGCAGATAGACATCTATATTGGGATGATTTACAAACTGAGCAAGCAACATCTTGGCACGCTCAAAGTCGTGAGCACGACCCGTCTGACCGATCATATCATTCTCTGGCACTCCCAGCAGAGAGACTATCTCATCGCGCATAGTACCCTTGCCCACCATACCGAGAATCGGGCCTACATAGCCTGCCGTAAGGTTTCCACCTACAACGCCATAACGCTCAACAAGTGCCACCTTAGCACCCTCACGCGCAGCAGCAACGGCTGCGCAAATACCTGCAGGGCCTGAGCCTGCAACAAGTACATCGTATGTCCCGCGT
This sequence comes from Alistipes sp., assembly GCA_045654345.1. Lineage (GTDB taxonomy): Bacteria > Bacteroidota > Bacteroidia > Bacteroidales > Rikenellaceae > Alistipes. Next base: position 275,432 of record JAZOND010000025.1, read on the forward strand.
ACCTCTAATTCTCTACAATAACTAACCTTTTGCATTTTTCTTAGAATCAATATATCTGTATACAAAATATAGTACTGCAATACCGACCATAACAGCCACACCACCTATCATAATGCGCTCAACCGCCGCCTCATAGCTCTCCATAACAAGCTGCTGAACAAGCAGCGCAGCAATGGCCAGCAGCGTTACGACAAAGCAGGTAATTGCCATATGAGAGTAACGCTTTGTGGCACGAGCCATCTCTGCGCTTGGCTCCTTATCTGCCTCAGGGTCAAGCGTAGACTGAATGCGCTCATAGCCCGGGTCGGTAGTACCTTTAATCTTTGCCCTAAACTCCATAATTGCCAGCAGCAACACAGGAACAACTGTACCGATAACCGACTCAAGTACATTAGGGTTAATCCACTCAAACGAAGCTCGCACAGTTGGACTAAACTTAAAGGCAAGACCGAAAATACCACAAGCGTATGTGATTATCATCGCCGTAAGCAAGTGCTTCTGTGTCAGACGCTTAGAGAACACACCCCAGACAGATGGAATATATAGCGGACCGATAATCATTGTAAGCACAGTTACTACAACCTTCTCAGCACCACCAGCATACGGAATAAGCAGTGCCAGAGCGACAATAGCTGCACCGAAGGCCAAGGTGAATATTCTACCGATACGAATAAGTCGCTTCTCATCAACTTCAGGATGACGCTGACCATATATATCATAGGTAAATACATTTGCAAAAACATTGAGCGTACCCGATACGGTAGATAGCGTAGCCGAGACCATAGCGGCAAGCATTACGCCTACCATACCCTTCATAAGCACAGTTTTGGACATAAGGATATATGCCTGCTCAGGGTTTGCATCAGGCACCATCTGACGGAATGCCATAGCTGGAAAGTACCAGATAAGCGGTGTGAGCAAGTATAGCGCACCGACAAGGTATGTACTCTTGCGAGCATCGCGCACCGTTGGTACGCTGATATATCGCTGAACAAACGGCCAGTCGCCACCGATGGTAAAGCTATTGACAAAGAACCACAATATCAGCCAAAACCACGGATACTCGGCACTAACAGGGGTAAAGTAACCCTCAGGTGCATTAGCCACAAAGTTATCCAGACCTCCAATAGCATTTATCGAGAGCGGAATCATAAACAGCACCACCGCGATAAGTACTCCAAACTGAATTACATCGGTCATAAGCACCGCCAAGAACCCTCCTAACACAGTATATAGCAGCGTAATTACGCCAAGGATAAGTATACCCCACCCTACAGCAAGGTGTCCGCTTGCATCGGCCATAAAGTGCCCCTCTGGCAGGGTCATAAGCGTAGACATAACAATGGCAATAGCATATAGTGCCACAGCTGTATGGAAGCCTCTGCCGATAATACCCAGCAGAGTATAGAAGTTGAGTGAACGCTTACCAAAGCGGATGGTAAGGTACTCTCCAGGCGACTTAATGCTCATCTGACGCCACTTACCCGACAGATACCTACCCACAAGGAAGCTGGCAAAGCCTAACATATTACCGATAAGCACAGCCACAAAGCCCGAGCGGTAAGCCACGCCTCCCCAGATTACAAATGTACTTGCCGAGAAGAGGGTCATATAGGTAGACATACCCGACAGCCACCACGACGAGTTGCGGCCGGCGATAAACATATCTGCCGACGACTTAATGCTACGCGACACCCAGAGGCTCACACCCACAAGGCCTAAAAAGTAGAGTACGATTACAATATAGTCAATTCCTACCATAAGTTTGAGTTTAAGGGTTATTTAACAACATTGCCCGATAGCACTACCCTCTCAATAAGCGGCGTGTTATAGGCATATGTAAAGAATTCAAATGAAGACAACGGTTTAGTAATAAAGAAGTTAGCAACCTTACCCACGGTAATAGAGCCGTAGTTGTCGCTCAGTCCCATAGCCGCTGCGCCATTGAGCGTAGCTGCCCACAGAGCCTCAGTTGGGGTCAGGCGCATACGGATAGATGCCAACGAGGTAACAAATCGCATATTACCTGAAGGCGACGAGCCTGGGTTATAGTCCGAAGCCAACGCTACAGCAAGGCCTGCATCGACCATCTTGCGAGCTGGCGGATAACTCATACCGAGGAAGAAGGCTGCGCCAGGCAACAGTGTAGGCATTGTCTGCGACCCTTTCAAGACCGCTATCTGCTCCTCACCGCTACACTCAAGGTGATCCACCGAGAGTGCGCCCATCTCCACGCCAAGCTCCACACCGCCCGAGAAGTCGAGCTCATTGGCGTGAATCTTTGCCTTCATACCGTACTTTGCACCACACTCGACAATGCGGCGAGTCTGCTCTACTGTAAAAAATCCGCGGTCACAGAACACATCCACAGCCTCGGCAAGTCCCTCTGCCGCCACGGCCGGAATCATCTGCTCACAGACCAGATCGACATACTCATCCTGTCTACCCTTATACTCCTTAGGCACAGCGTGGGCACCAAGAAAGGTAGCCTTGACAGCAAGCGGTGAGTTCTGCTTTATGCGAGCAATGACGCGCAGCATCTTCAGCTCATCCTCAGTACTGAGGCCATAGCCCGACTTAATCTCCACAGCACCCGTACCCATAGCGATAATCTCTGCCACACGCTCCATAGCCTGACGATACAACTCATCCTCTGATGTGTTGTGCAGTCGCTCTGCCGAGTTGAGTATTCCGCCACCTCGAGCAGCTATCTGCTCATAACTTAGGCCGTGAATCTTATCGACAAACTCCTGCTCACGACTACCTGCATAGACAATATGGGTATGCGAATCGCAGTACGACGGGAAGAGCACTCCGCCACCAGCATCGAGCACATCAAACCCCTCAGCTTCAGGACAACTATCCATACTACCGAAGGCGGTTATAACCCCACCATCAGCCATCAGCCAAGCGTTGTCAATACGCTCCATTCTATCCATATCAGCACCTGCAACACGCTCACGACAAGTAGAGTCTATGCCGACGATAGTTCCGATATTTTTAACGAGTAATCTCATTATTTATGCTCCTGCAAAAAGGTTATCGACTTATCAATAAGCGGATACATAACCCTATCATTATCAATATAAGGCACTACCTTGCGATACTTAGCCACTAACGACTCTACTGCCTCAGATGAGCGCAGAGGGCGACGGAACTCGAGCGCCTGAGCAGCATTGAACAGCTCGATGGCCAGCACGCGCTCGGTATTATCCACCACGCGAGCAAGCTTTGTGGCAGCATTTGAACCCATACTTACGTGATCCTCCTGACTCTGTGACGATGGTATAGAGTCCACCGATGCAGGCATACAAAGACCCTTATTCTGACTAACGATAGAGGCTGCTGTATACTGCGGAATCATAAATCCGCTATTAAGTCCAGGATTTGCCACCAAGAATGACGGCAGACCGCGACTACCCGAGATTAGGCGATATGTTCTGCGCTCCGAGATATTGGCAAGCTCAGCAACTGCAATAGCCAGAAAGTCCATAACCAACGCTATAGGCTGACCGTGGAAGTTTCCTGCGCTGACAACCATATCCTGCTCAGGGAAGACTGTCGGATTATCTGTTACGCTATTTATTTCATTCTCCAAAACGGTTGACACATAGGCAATTGTATCCTTTGTTGCACCGTGCACCTGCGGAATACAACGGAAAGAGTATGGATCCTGCACGTGAGCCTTTGGCTGGCTGATAATCTGGCTACCCTCAAGCAATCGGCGCATATTGCGAGCAGTATCTAACTGACCGCGGTGGCTACGAACAATATGTACCTCATCGCAGAATGGCTCAATACGGCCATCAAATGCCTCGAGCGAAACGGCTGCAATATGGTCAGCCTGACGACTCAGACGCATAGACTTAAGCAGCGACCAAACGCCATAAGCACTCATAAACTGAGTTCCATTAAGCAGTGCCAGACCCTCCTTTGACTGCAGGGCGATAGGCTCCCATCCAAACTGCTCGAGCACCTCCGAGGCCTCCATAACCATACCATCAACCTCAACCTGACCAAGACCGAGCAGTGGCAGACAGAGGTGTGCCAGCGGAGCAAGGTCGCCTGAAGCACCAAGAGAGCCCTGCTGGAACACTACCGGCAGCACATCGTTATTATAAAAGTCAATAAGTCGCTGAACAGTATCAAGCTGCACACCAGAATGACCATAGCTAAGTGACTGAACCTTAAGCAACAACATCAGTCGCACCACCTGACTCGGCACTCTATCTCCTGTACCGCAGGCGTGAGACATAACAAGATTTTTCTGCAGCGTACCAAGCTCATCAGCTCCAATGCTGATATTACACAGCGAGCCAAAGCCTGTACTTACACCATAGATAGGCTCTGAACTCTGCTTCATCTTATCATCCAGATACTCGCGGCAACGAACAATACGAGCTATAGCGTCGGTACTAAGTGCGATAGTTGTCTTATTCTCAATAATCTCGCCCACACGCGCAATGGTAAGGCGTTCTGCTGAAATATAATGAATATCCATAATTAGGTCTATTTTAATGCATTTTTGATTAGGTTGTCATCTGCAAAATTTGGAAGGGTTACCTTCAGCTCAGGGGTGCGCTCCATCTCGCGGCGGATAGCGTCTATAGCTCCGCCATTACGAGCCCAGCTACGACGGGCAATGCCGTTATTTACATCCCAGAGCAACATCGAGCGCAATCTACGCTCTGCCTCAGCACTACCGTCGATAACCATACCGAAGCCGCCATTGATAACCTCGCCCCAGCCTACGCCGCCACCGTTGTGGATAGATACCCAGGTAGCACCGCGGAAGCTATCGCCGATAACATTCTGCACAGCCATATCGGCAGTAAGATTTGAACCATCGTATATATTTGAGGTCTCACGATATGGAGAGTCTGTACCCGAAACATCGTGATGGTCACGACCCAAAACTATAGGTGCCGAAATCTCTCCCGATGCAATGGCACGATTAAAGGCCTCGGCAATCTTTGTTCGGCCAAGGCTGTCGGCATAGAGAATACGAGCCTGCGAGCCTACGACAAGGCGATTCTTACCCGCCTCAACAATCCAATGTATATTATCCTCCAACTGACCAACAATATCCGCTGGAGCTGTAGCGGCAATCTCCTTAAACACAGCCGCTGCTATGCGGTCTGTAGCCTCCAGATCCTCTGCCTTGCCCGAAGTACAAACCCAACGGAATGGACCAAAGCCGTAATCAAAGAACATAGGACCCATAATATCCTGAACATAAGACGGATAGCGGAAAGTACCATCAGCCTTGAGAATATCTGCCCCGGCTCTTGAACTCTCAAGCAGAAAGGCGTTACCATAGTCAAAGAAGTACATACCGCGAGCAGTCAGGGTGTTGATCGCTGCCACCTGACGGCGTAGCGATGCCTGCACAGCCTCACGGAAGCGTTCTGGCTCCTGAGCCATCATTCTATTTGACTCCTCATAGCTATAGCCTACAGGATAGTAACCACCTGCCCACGGATTGTGGAGCGAGGTCTGGTCAGAACCCAGGTCGACAGATATATCCTCTACAGCCAACCTCTCCCACAAATCGACCACATTACCCACATAGGCAAGGCTGACAACCTCCTTTGCCCCCATAGCAGCACGCACGCGAACAATAAGAGCCTCAAGGTCATAGTGAAGCTCATCTACCCAGCCCTGTGAGTGACGCTTCTCTGCCGCCTTTGGATTTACCTCGGCAACGATGCTGACCACCTGAGAGATATTTCCAGCCTTTGGCTGTGCTCCCGACATACCTCCAAGACCTGAAGAGACAAAGAGCATACCGCGAGCATCTGTCTGACCCTCAGTAAAGCGTTTGCGAGCAGCATTCATAACGGTAATTGTGGTACCGTGAACAATACCCTGCGGGCCGATATACATATACGAGCCTGCAGTCATCTGTCCATACTGCGACACGCCAAGGGCATTGAGTCGCTCCCAATCATCCGGCTTCGAGTAGTTTGGTATAACCATACCATTAGTCACCACCGCCCTCGGAGCATCCTTATGCGACGGGAACAGACCCATAGGGTGACCAGAGTACATTACAAGCGTCTGTGTATCAGTCATCTGACTCAGATATTGCATAGTAAGTCTATACTGTGCCCAATTCTGGAATACAGCACCATTACCGCCATAGGTTATAAGCTCGTGCGGATGCTGTGCCACCGCCTTGTCCAGATTATTCTGAATCATCAGCATAATGGCTGCAGCCTGACGACTGCGTGCAGGATAGTGATCTATCGGACGAGCATACATCTCATAGTCGGGACGGAAACGGTACATATATATACGACCATACTCCCTCAACTCCTCTGCAAACTCAGGTGCCAGCACTGCGTGGTGCTTAGGATCGAAGTAGCGAAGTGCGTTGCGCAATGCCAGCTCTTTCTGCTCTACTGTAAGTATATCTTTACGCTTAGGAGCGTGGTTGATAGTTGTATCATAAGGTTTTGGTGCGGGAAGAGTCTCGGGAATACCGGCAAGAATCTCCGCCTGAAAGTCGTGTAAGGTCATATCTATCCAATCTTTTCGTTTACAATTGCAAGCGTCTCCGCCTCGAGTGTAATAGCCTGAGCAGCAATATCATTAGCCTCGGCAATAAGAGCCTCAGCCGCCTGTCTATCCTTAAGGCCTGCAGCGTTAATCTTCACATTGAGCTGTGCGCCAAGTACTGCGCTACGAGCAGCAAGCGCACCCACACCCGCATCTGACACCGAATTAGGGTTGCCTATAGCAGCCATAGCCTTGACAATCTCAAAGACACGCAGCGACACCTTCATAGTCTTAAGCGGCACCTGAGTGGCATAGAGCGTAGCGGCCTGCAGTGCTGCGCTACGAGCAGCCTTCTCCTCGGCACTGCCCTTTGGCATTGCAAAGACTGCCATAATACGGTTAAAGGCCTCGGTATCCTCATCTACAAGATGGAGCAGCTCTGCCATAAGAGCCTGACCGCGCTCGGCATAGTCAGAAAACTCCTCCCAACGCTCATCCCAGCCAGCCTTATGTGACGAAAGGTTAGCAACCATAGTACCAAGAGCAGCACCCAGCGCACCCATATATGCCGAGATAGAGCCACCTCCAGGGGCAGGAGACTCACTTGCAGTCTCAACGGCAAAGCCCTTGCAGGTCATATCTATAAGTCGCTTAGCAGAGTTATCGGCAAGCATATACTCGACAACCTTCTCCTCGGCTTTGAACGGTTTAAGAGCATCAAGACCCATACTGAGCACAGCCATACGGATAATCTCCTCCTCGGCCACACCCACAGAGCGATGCTGCTTGCGCAAAAAGTGCTTACCTGCCTCAATAAGTGTGCGCTTAGGTACAAGACCGACAATCTCTGTACCCGTAACACGAACACCACGAGCCTCGGCTGCGCGTGCCACCTCATCAAAGGCGATATGCAGCGGAGTGGTTGCAATATCTGTAATATTCATCGACACCTGAGCAATGCCATACTCGTCTATATACCAACCGATAGCCTTAGTACCCTTAAGTGTACCAGGACGCATTACAGGCTCGCCATTCTCGTCAGTTACAATCTTACCCACGATAGGATTACCCTCTCGTACAGGACGACCCTTCTCGCGAACATCAAAGGCAATCGCATTTGCCCTACGAGTAGAGGTTGTATTGAGGTTAAAATTGACTGCGATAAGAAAATCGCGAGCACCCACAGCCGTAGCACCCGTACGAGCAGCAGCCTCATCCCAAGCCCTTGCGCCAAAGTCTGGAACTGTAGCAGGGTCGCCAAAACGCTTTGAAAGACCCTCATACTCACCCTCGCGACAAACTGCAAGATTCTTACGCTCAGGGGTAAATGCCGCAGCCTCATAGCAGTAGGTAGGTACCGCCAGTTCATCGGCAATACGCTTTGCCAGCGCACGAGCAAGCTCGGCACACTCCTCCAAGGTCACGCCTGCAACAGGCACAAGCGGCAGCACATCAGTTGCTCCCATACGCGGATGAGCACCCTTATGCTTGCGCATATCTATAAGCTCTGCAGCACGCTTAACACCCGCAAAGGCAGCCTCAACAACCGCCTCGGGAGCACCAGCAAAGGTGACAACAGTACGGTTTGTAGCCTCACCCGGGTCTACATCAAGTAGTTTAACATCTGCAGCAGCGGTGATTGCCGCGGTAATTGACTCTATTACAGCCATATCTCGCCCCTCGCTAAAGTTGGGCACACACTCGATAATTCTCTCCATAGTAGATAGATTTTTTGGTTATCAAAGATATGATTTTTTTTTGAGAGTTCAAAAAAAGAGACTGACTAAAATCAACATTTAGTCAGTCTCTAACGCTCTTATTTACAAATTGGCTACTCAAAAGTATGAATTACCACACCCGAGCGCAGTTTAGGCTCAAACCAAGTGGTCTTTGGCGGCATAATATTGCCCGTATCGGCGATATCAATTAGCTGGCGCATAGAGACAGGATAGAGCGCAAAGGCAACCTTCATCTCGCCACTATCAACCCTCTTCTGCAGCTCACCAAGACCGCGAATACCACCTACAAAGTCAATACGCTTTGAGGTGCGTAGGTCAGCAATACCCAAAATCTTATCAAGCACAAGGTTTGACAGCACAGTCACATCAAGCACGCCGATAGGATCGTTATCGTCATAAGTACCCTCCTTAGCAGTCAGGCTATACCACTCCCCTGCCAAGTACATTGAGAAGTTATGCAGCGCAGCAGGTGTATATATATCTGCACCCATCTTCTCAATAGTAAAGTCGGCCTTCAATGCCTCAAGGAACTGCTCCTCACTTAAACCATTAAGATCCTTAACCACGCGATTATAGTCGATAATTCTCAGGTGTGACTCAGGGAATGTCACAGCAAGGAAGTAGCAATACTCCTCCTCTCCTGTATGGTTTGGATTTTTAGCCTTACACTCAGCTCCCACACGCGCAGCAGCTGCGGTACGGTGGTGACCATCAGCCACATAGAGAGCAGGGATAGTTGCAAAAATCTCGGTAATGCGATTACAAATAGCCTCATCGTCAATCACCCACAGCTTATGACCGAAGGTATCGGCTGCGGTAAAGTCATACTCTGCAGGCTTAGAGATAGTCTCATTTACAATTGCGTCAATCTCGGCATTATCGGGATAAGCAAAGAATACAGGCTCGATATTTGCCTTCTGATTGCGCACGTGAATCATACGATCCTCCTCCTTATCTGTTCGAGTAAGCTCGTGCTTCTTAATTGCTCCGGCAAGGTAGTCCTCAAAGTGGCAGCACATAACAAGTCCATACTGTGTTCTACCATTCATAGTCTGTGCATACACATAGTAGCACTCCTTGTTATCCTGAACAAGCCAGCCACGCTCTCGCCAGAGGCGGAAGTTCTCAACGGCCTTAGCATAAACCTCCTCTGAATGCTCGTCTGCAATAGGGTCAAAGTCTATCTCTGGCTTGATAATATGGAGCAGCGATCGCTCTGTGGCCTCAGCCTTTGCCTCAACAGAGTTGAGCACATCGTATGGGCGAGAAGCTACCTCGGCAGCATACTCCTTCGGTGGGCGGATGCCCTGAAACGGTTTTATTCTTACCATAACTATCTATTTACCTGAAATTTGGTACATCCTGTCTCGAAAAACTCAACTATCTGGCGAGCAGCAGCAAGACCTGCATTAACATTAGCCTCAGCGGTCTCTGCACCCATCTTCTTAGAGGTTGCAAATACTCGCTTACCAAATGTAGCGCACATATCGCCGGCACACTCAGGTGCCACATCGCTGACATACTTAAGATCCTCACGCTCCGCAAGTGCCTTGCACAATCCTGCCTCGTCAATAACCTCCTTACGAGCAGTATTTACAAGTGTTGCTCCCTTAGGCATAGAGGTGATAAGATCGTAGCCGATAGAGCCCTTAGTCTGCTCTGTAGCAGGGATATGGAGCGAGAGAAAGTCTGCACGACGGTAAAGCTCCTCAATAGTATCGACCTTCTCAACACCATCGCACTCAAAGACAGAGTTATCAGCCACAAATGGATCAAAGGCAATGACATTCATACCCAACGCCTTACCCTTACAGCCCACAAGACGACCTACATTACCGTAGGCGTGGATAGCAAGGGTCTTACCCTTAATCTCGCAGCCAGTGCCAGGGGTAAAGCAGTTGCGTGACATAAATATCATCATCGCAATAGCCAACTCTGCCACTGCATTTGAGTTCTGACCAGGGGTGTTCATAACCACTACGCCGCGAGCCTTTGCCTTGCAGCAGTCTACATTGTCGTAACCGGCACCTGCGCGAACAACAATCTTCAGATTTGGTGCCGCCTCGAGCACATCGCAAGTAATCTTGTCGCTACGCACAATCATAGCATCTACATCTGCCACAGCATCGAGCAGCTGGCTCTTATCTGTATACTTCTCAAGCAGCACTACAGTGTGACCTGCACCCTCAAGAATCTCCTTTATACCATCTACCGCACTCTTGGCAAACGGTTTCTCTGTTGCTATAAGAACTTTCATACCTTTTACAAATGAAGTAAAATACAATGCCTTCTCCTCTCTCTTCTCGAAAGTATATGGAACGATAGTTGCCATACTCTACTTATGTAAAGCCTCAAACTCCTGCATACAAGCCACCAATGCCTCTACAGACTCCTTTGGCAGTGCGTTGTAGCACGAAGCACGGAAGCCACCCACAAGGCGGTGACCCTTAATACCTACCATACCGCGCTCAGTTGCAAACTTGAGGAACTCAGGGGCAAGATCCTCATTGCCCTCAGTCATAACAAAGGTTACATTCATCAGTGAACGGTCACCCTCGTCAACAGTTGGACGGAACAGCGTATTGCGCTCAATCTCATCGTAGAGAACCTTCGCCTTCTCGACATTCATCTTATACATAGCCTCAACACCACCCATATCCTTAATCCACTTAAGGGTCTCATTCATCACAAAGATTGGGAATACCGGCGGAGTGTTGAACATAGAGTTATTCTCCACGTGGGTATTTACATTCATCATCGTAGGCAGTGGGCGAACAACCTTGCTGAGCATATCGTCGCGAATAATTACAAACGAAACGCCTGCAGGTGCCAAATTCTTCTGCGCACCGCCGTAGATAACCGCATACTTAGATACATCTATCGGACGAGCAAGAATATCTGAACTCATATCGGCAATAACCGGAACAGGAGAGTCAATATCCTCGAAATACTCGGTACCGTGAATAGTATTGTTTGTACAAATATAGAGGTAGTCAAGATCTGACGGAATCTCAAAACCCTTAGGTATATAGCAGAAGTTACGATCTTCAGATGTTGCAACAATCTGCACCTCACCGTAAAGCTTAGCCTCCTTAATAGCCTTTTTAGTCCAAACGCCTGTGTTTACATAACCCGCCTTTTTGCCCAAGAAGTTTGCAGGGATGTGAAAAAACTGAGTACTTGCGCCACCACCTACAAAGTAGATATGGTAGTTGTCAGGAATGGAGAGCAGCTCGCGAAGAAGCGACTGCGCCGAATCGAGCACATCCTCAAAGTCCTTCGTACGGTGCGAAATAGAGAGTATAGACAAACCTGTACCGTTAAAATCGAGAATAGCCTTGGCTGCATTCTGATAGGCAACATCTGGAAGAATAGATGGGCCTGCGCTAAAATTATGCTTTTTCATAACAATTGATAATTTTGTTTACACAAATATAACTAACCTATAACTAATATCCAAATATTTATTAATATTTTCAACTACAACTCATCGGGCAGGGCAACTTTTTGTCCTGTTGTGCGAATAGTTGGCATTGGCGAGTTCCACTCACGAAGGCACGCAGATAGCTCAGCTGCAAGTTCCTTGACCTTCTCCGGGTAGGTTGCTGCCAGATCTTTTTGCTCGCCGATATCCTCCTTTAGATTATAAAGTTCGAGCGTACCTGTACACATACGATAGACAAGTTTCCAATCACCCTTACGCACTGCACTTAGGAAGTCGATATCTACAAGATCGTACGGTTTCCATTGGTGCGGATAGTGAAAAACAAGTGTTCGCTCAGGGTCGATGCCCGATACTGACTGCGGAACAACAAAGGCATTTGCACTCTTCTGGTCTGTGACAGCACCCTTCTTGGTGGCCTTAGCTGCAAGTTTCGAGCCCTTTGTGACCAAATTCACAAGGCTCTTACCATCTACCTGCTGCACAATATCGTAATCTTTAACACCTGCCATATCGAGAATTGTCGGGAACATATCCTCGCATATCACAGGGGTATTTACACGCGTACCCGGGGCAACCTTACCGCTCCACTTAACCATCAGCGGCACACGGATACCACCCTCATAAACAGAGCCTTTGCCATTTCTGAGCGGTAGGTTGTGCATAAAGCGAACTCCGCCCTTAGCCTTATTCTCGGCATTGCCTCCATTGTCGGTCATAAATATAATAATGGTATTATCAGCCACACCCCTCTGCTCGAGGTAGTCCATAAGGTCACCCAAACTCTTATCCACACCCTCAACCATAGAGGCATAGCGTGCCTGACCCTCGTCAAGACCCGCATCGAGATACTTCTGCACAAATCGTGCATCGCGCTGTATAGGCGTATGTGTTGCATAGTGAGCAAAGTAGAGATAGAACGGCAGACGGTTATCTATCGGGTAGTCGAGCGTCTTAAGAGCCTCAAGGGTCAACGCCTCGGTTAGGTGTGTGCCCGTGCCGTAATACTCGGTCATATTCTGCACAGCTAAATAGTTCCATAGCTGCGGAGTGTTGCCATAGTTATCCTCACTCTGGTAGCTGCGCGGCATACCTGCCACATTGCCGGATACATTAACATTGTAGCCCATATTATACGGACTTGCACCAGGAGTTCCTGCCGATGCCCAATGCGCCTTGCCTATATGTATTGTGTAGTAGCCACAATCTTTGAGCAACTGCGGCAGCGGAGTTGCATATAAAGTGCTATCAACACCCTCAACGGGGCTCATACCGTTAATATTCCACACGGGAGGGGCAAAACGAGCCGAGGTGTCGTGGTTGGCTCCGCTCTGCATCATCGCCACCGCTCCGCCCGTAGCATCACTCGGCGTATCACGAGTTGTCGAGGTCCAATTTGTTATGCGCGAGTGGGCAGCATTAACACCCGTAATCAGAGATGTTCTTGTAGGGGTAGATACGGGACAAGCATATGCATTTGTCAACAAAACACCCTCAGATGCAAGGCGTTGCATATTGGGCGTGTGGTAACGCATATTGTTTGGATATACCTGCTCACCATAGGCCACAGAGCTATCAACCCAACCCATATCGTCGACGATAAAGAAGACAATATTAGGCCTCTGAGCAGCTACTGCCACCGACGGCGCGAGTAACGCCAAACCCGTAAGATGCTTCAGTTTCATAACAATTGGTTTTTGTAATAGCAAATGTAATATTTTTTGTGGAATCCACAAAAAAAATAGACATTTACTTTCGGCAGCTATTCACTGCCCACCGCCGTATATAAAACGGCAACAGATAGACTCTACACCACATTTTGGTGTCAAAATGTAGTAGTAGGTGTGCATCGTAAAAAAATCCCCAGATGGGATACTAAGCGTATTTCCCATTTGAGGATTTGAAAATTTGAGGGATGTGCAGCTAATGCTGCGTTTTACACCAAAATTAAAGAAGTTTGATGATGGCATAAATCGGATAATGATCCGACACATACGGCGCGGTGCCATAACGCTCATTCACGGTATGATACTCGACAACCTCGTAGGTTTTGTAGCAGTAGATGTGGTCGATAACTGACTGACCGTTAATGGTATAGGCATTATAGGTCGGGTTATTATCGGTCTGTCCCTTAGGCGCAGCGTCGCGTGTATTTTTCATCATTGCCGAGGTCAGGGCAGTAAAGGCCTCGTTTGTAGACTCGATATTCATATCACCCGAGATGATTGGCAGGGCTGAGTAGCTGCCACAGAAGCGAGCAATTTGCTCCAAGCCCTTGATTCGTGCCTGAGTGCCCTTGTGGTCAAGGTGGGTATTGATATAGAGGAAGCTAACACCTGTAGGCTTATGCTTAAAGACGCCCCAAGTGGCAGTGCGACGGCACTCTGCATCCCAGCCATAAGATACCTGATTAGGGGTATCAGAGAGCCAGAAGGTTCCGCCATCGAGCTTTTCAATCTTAGAGCGGTTGTAGAGGATACCCATAACCTCACCAGAGCCTGACTCCTTGCCGTTGTCGCGATTTACGCCGTAGCCGTCATACTCATCCTTGAGTTGCTCCTTGAAGAAGCTCCACTGAGAGGTGTACTTAGCCTCCTGAAAACCGATAATGCACGGCTTGTGATCCTTGATAAGCTCTATACAAGAGGCCTTACGGTTTGACCAATTATTGGCAGGATCACTCTCTGACGACTCTACTCGAACATTAAAGCTCATCACCTTAAGCTCATTCTGCTGCGGAAACTTCTGAAAACCGTTATAGTCGTCAATAGTCTTGCCACGCACAAGCGAGAATGGAGCCGAGCTGACACTATTCTCGCCAACCTTAACGGTCAGCACAGCCGTAGCTGTTACCGAGCCAGCGAGAAAAGCCTCCGGCATATTGCTACCCGATGCGGTGAGGGCAATCATTCCCGTGCTGGCACTCACGCGGCACTTGGTGATGGCTAAAACAATATTCTGACCCTCGCACTGTGCAGTAAGTGTCAGAGCCTGCTTCCAGCCCGTAGCAAGGTCTGCAGCGCGCTGCTTTGGGGTAAGTTCAAAGTTGAGCGACGCCTTAAGGTCGGTCATACCATCAATAGTAGCAGCACCGCCAGCCGCCTGCGGCACAAACTCTACCAAGCGCAGAGGGCCATCGGCCTCAACCTGATCGCCACCCTTCTGACAGCCACAAAATAGCGCAATAGCTGCTGTTGCAAATAGTGTAAAAATCTGTTTCATATAAAGTTATAAATCATTATCCATCATCTACTTAGCAGGGTGTACAAGTCGAAAACCGCAGATAGGTAAACGGATACCTTCTGTGTTGGAAGCACGACCTGAGGCGCAACAATCAGACTCACCGCGAGCCCAAGCACCACCACGCAGCACACGATAATTACCAGTACTTGGGCCCGTAGGGTTAATCTGTGCCTTACTGCTGTAATCGCCCCAAAAATCAGAACACCACTCCCATATATTGCCACTCATATCGTAGATACCAAGCTCGTTTGGAACCTTCTGCCCTACAAAGTGTGAATTTCCTTTGCTTAGATTATACCAAGCAACCTCATCAATATTATCACTACCGCTATATCTATAGCCCTTAGACTGGTTACCACCTCTTGCAGCATACTCCCACTCAGCCTCGGTCGGAAGACGGAAACGCTTGCCTGTCAGGGCGTTGAGCTTTTTGATAAAGGCATTGGCATCGTACCAAGAGACATAATCTGCTGGGAAATTGTCGCCCATAGTATCAAAGGTTTTTTCACCCATTACGGCACGCCACTGAGCTTGAGTAACCTCGTATCTGCCAATATAAAAGTCAGAGACGGTCACTGAGTGTGTTGGAACACCAAAGCCACACGGATCATAGCATTGCTCCTCTGTTGTGCCCATCGTAAAGGTGCCACCCTCGACTAAAACCATAGTCTGGTCGGAAAACAGAACGCTCAAATCGTAATCTGACACGGGCATTGGGGTATTATAAACATCTATCTGCAAAGCCAAGCGGAAGCCAATATTGCCGTCACGATAGTCGGGGTCGTTATGGCTACGATTAAGTACACTGCAACACTGCTCATCGCTGCTCCAGCTGCCACCACGATAGACGCGAGTAGTGCCACTACTTGGGCCTGCAGAGTTGGTCTGCGGATAGAGGCTATAATCGCCATACCAGTCCATACACCACTCACAAACATTGCCACTCATATCGTACAAATCGAGGTTATTTGACCTCTTTTTGCCTACAGGATGCGTTTTGCCCTTTGAGTTGCCATCGTACCACGCAGATTTGTTTACGGTATCACTACTGCTGTATATGCAATTTGTGGCGTATACACCACCTCGGGCAGCATACTCCCACTCGGTCTCTGTCGGCAGACGGAAACTCTCGCCTGTCAGCGCGTTGAGACGAGCGATAAACTCCTGAATCTCATTCCAAGAGACATTCTCTACGGGCAGGTCATCACCCTTGCGCTTGCTCGGGTTTGTACCCATAATGGCAACCCACTGCGCCTGAGTGACCTCATACTTGCCGATGTAAAAGTCCGATACGGTCATAGACTGAGTAGCCGCCTCTTGACTCACCGCCTCTGAATCCTGCACCGGGAGCGCACCCAAAGTAAAGGTATTACCACGGACATAGACCATCTCAATACCATCAATATTGATAGTATGTTCATATGAGCAGCTGACACACAACGCAACAACTGCAATGGCAAATAGTAGAAAAAGTTTTTTCATATTTAGATACTCTAAAATTACCAATAACTATTCTAAAGCGAGGACAGCACGCACTGCGTTAATGTCGAACTTACTGCTGTAGCCGTCATAACCATCTGAGAAATAGACGGTGTACGCGTAGTTAAGGCTGCGCTCAGACGAAGACCAGAGACAACTATATTTATCTTTCGAGCCTAATTTATCCATATTATTGGCTGATAATGTCTTATTTATCTTATCTCGCTGAGCATAGATAGCCTTTAGCTCGTTAAGTGCAGGCAGATACCAACCATTACCATAGTCTGCACACCACTTGAAGGCTGGGTATTTTGTTTCCCATCCTGAGATAGACTTGATTTTTGCCATATTAGCCTTACCATTGTCTTTGTCGGTGGCATTGGTGGTCTGAGAATCTGCGCTCCACACATCTATGCCCTCTTTAACAGATACAATCTTCACCACTGGCGAGGTTTGGAAAACAATGCCCTTCACGCCGTTAACCGTTACAAGGTCGCCGATGTTGTAAGTTTTGGTATCCGCAGTCTTTGGCGCGGATGGTGTTATACTACTGCCAGCTACACTCTCAGAGAGACAGGCGAGGCGGAAGCCGTAGCGGCTGAGACGGAGGTCGGGGTTGTTGTAGCTACGCCTCGAGACACGACAGATCCCCGCGTGGAGGTTCCAGCCACCACCACGCAGCACGCGGCTAGAGCCACTACTTGGACCCGTAGGATTAGTCTGCGAGCTACTGGTGTATGCGCTACTGCTATACCAGTCCTGACACCACTCACAGACATTACCAGACATATCGTATATACCCAACTCGTTAGGTCTCTTTTGGCCCACTGGGTGGGTCTTGTCTCCCGAGTTACCATCGTACCAAGCGACTTCGCTAATGTTGTTGCTACCGCTATATTTGTAACCCTTAGACTGGTTACCACCTCGAGCAGCGTACTCCCACTCAGCCTCGGTTGGCAGGCGGAAACGCTTGCCAGTTTGAGCATTCAACTTCTTGATAAACTCCTGAACATCATTCCAAGAGACCTGCTGAACTGGGTTGTTGTCGCCAGTAAATGTACTTGGGTTACTACCCATAACGGCACGCCACTGGGCCTGAGTAACCTCGTATTTGCCGATATAAAAATCAGAAACGGTCACGGAGTGAGTTGGTTTTTCGTCGCTTTCAGCATCTGAACCCTGCTCTGCCGTAGCACCCATCGTAAATGTACCACCCTTGACATAGACCATTTCGATATTACCAATGTTTGCATTGCTCGCGCCCTTAGTCAGTGTGGCGTTGACTGTTGTGGTTTTGCCCTCCGAAATTGTAATAGTCTGTGTATTATCAGCGTAGCCCGACTTAGAGATTTTGACGGTATGGCTACCCACAAGCAGATTTGGAATATCGATAGGCGTACGGCCGACTGGTTTGCCATCGAGGGTAACATCTGCCATAAGCGGAGTGCTCGAGATAGCCACCTTACCAACGATAGGGGTTGGTGCAGAGAGTGCGTAGCTCTGGTTTGCAGCAGCTGAGGTGATGGTCTTTGAGAGCAGAGAGCTCTTATGGCCCGCCTTGCGAGCCTCGAAGATGTATGTTCCCGAAGCGAGCATACCGCTCCAGCGGCCCGTGCCCTTCAACGCTCCATTAA
>JAZOND010000026.1:0-40259 GCA_045654345.1 Alistipes sp.
GGCTCAATGGGACAACACCAATCGTACCAATAAGTTTGTGTCGGGTCGTAAACACTGTATGGAGAGCGGTGTGTGGGTTGGTAAGCGACCTTTGGGATACAACAAGGAGGGTAAGAGTATCAACGCAAAATTCACCATCAACGCTACGGGTAAACTTATCCAGAAGGCGTTTAAGTGGAAATTGCAGGGCGTGGATAATTTCCGTATTATGGACAGATTGTCGGCAATGGGATTGAATGTGAGCAAGCAGAAGTTGCATAAGATACTCACCAACCCATTCTATGCGGGCAAAATTCAGAGTAAATTCACCGATGGGGAGATTATCGACGGTAAGCATCCCGCAGTCATTTCGTGGGTGGAGTTTTTGCAAGTACAAGAGATATTAAGCGGTAGAACGGGTGTTTACAAAGTTAAGGCGGAAACACCCCGTTTCCCCTTAAAGCGTCATATCCGTTGTGCCGAAGATGGTTTACCCCTAACGGCATATACCGTCAAGCGTAAAAACATCGACTACTATAAGTGCAACCAGGTCGGTTGTAAGAACAATGTATCGGCAAAGAAGGTGCACAGCCTTTACGCCGAGTTGTTGGATACCTATGCTATCCCCGCTACGCTGTTGGAATGGTTTAACGATGTGGTATCGAGCATCATATACGAAGAGGACAGCGAGCATAAGGAGCAGTTGTCTATTTTGAAGAAACAGAAGAGCGAGTTGGAGAATAAACTCAAAAAGTGCAAGGTCAGTCGTGGAATGGGTGATATTGACGAAGATATTTATACGACTACCGTGGAGGTTATCCAGGAGAAACTCGCCAAAATCGAGATAGAAATCACAAAGGTAAAAAGAAATTTATCGAACCTTACCTCAACGGTTGATGAAGTAGTTGCAACTTGTTGTAAATTAGGCAGTTTGTGGAGTGATTCAGAATTAGAATTATGCCAGAAAATCCAAAATTTGCTGTTTCCAAGCGGAATTTTATGGGATAAAGAAATTGGCAATTATCGAACCATCAACTGCAATCAGGCACTCTCTATAATTCAAAGAATATCAAAAAGTTACAAAAATAAAAAAGAGGAAAATCCTTTCGGAAATTCCTCTTCGGTAACTTTGTGCGGATAAAGGGACTCGAACCTCCACGCCTCTCGGCATCAGATCCTAAGTCTGACGTGGCTACCAATTACACCATATCCGCAATGGTGCCGCAAAGATATGTATTATTTTGTAATTTGACAAATTTTTCATATTTTTGTTACATAACATATTGAGAAACGCTAAAAAAGATATTATGAAGAGTAGATTTTATTTTGTGCTTGTGGCCATTTTTGCGCTTTGTGCGATGGGTAATGTTGAGGCTAAAAAATGCACATCATCGGTGCGCGCTTTGGAGATTGAGCTGGGTGCTGCGATGGTTTCGCCTACGGCACAACTCAATTTTGACAGAAATAAGGTGGGATATAACCTCCACGCTGAGTTGAGATACAACTTTAAGCATCGACCATTTGATGTGGGTCTGCGTGTAGATGGCGATACATTTAAGCGCAAGCTGGAACTTAATAATGAAAACTTTAAGTTTCGTTCGTTTAGTACAATGTTGCTCTTTGATTGGAATATAAACCGCACGGGCCAGTTTGCTCCATTTGTGGGTGTGGGCGTGGGTGCGAGTCTGGTGCACAATGAAGCTATGGGCATCAAAGATGTTATAAATCAGCCGTTTAAGCAGACTGTCGAGGAGGCTACATTTGCAATTATGCCACGCATTGGCGTTGAACTGTTCCATAGAGCGAGGATTGCGCTGTACTATAAGTATAACAAGAAGGAAAATGCCCATTTCGGATTGGCTGTGGGTCTTGCTATTGGTGGCGGATGCAAAAATAGATATTAAGACAAGCATTGATGTCAAGGACGATAGTTATAGTGCTGTGCGCAGTGCTGAGCAGTTGCCAGCTGTGGCGCGTAGATGGGATGATGGATACCGCGGAGCGACAAATGGGCTGCGCCGTGGACTCAGCCCTAACCACTATGCGCGCCATTAAACGCTATGCCGTGCTCACCCCCGAGCGCAGGGCAAGGTACGGCCTGCTCTACTCCGTGGCCCTTGACAAAAACTATATAGATGTGGCCTCCGACTCGCTTATCCGCTACTCAGCCGAGTACTACGACCGCAAGGGCACCCCGCACCAGCGTCTGAAGGCATACTACTACCTCGGTCGCACGCAGGAGAACGCCCAACTCTACGATAAGGCCATTCTCAGCTACCTCGACGCCGCCCAGTACGCCGATAATGTCGACGACAAATATCTGCTGGCGCTGCTGTACTCGCACCTCGGTCGTTTATATTACTCCACCTACAATTACCAAAATGCGTGTGACTGCGCAGAGCGTGCCTATGGCTACTATCTTTGTACAGAGTTGAAGAGTCATCAGCTAAACCAACTGCTTGATATAGGGCAAATAGCATCTACATTTAACAAATTAGACATTGCTCTGAATAGGCTCACCGAGGCTGTGTCTTTAGCGAAAAGTCTTAATGATACCACCTCGCTAATGAGTGCTTATCATATGCAAATCATTGTCCATAACAAACAGCAGAGCTATTGCGAGGGTATGGAGGTTTTAAGGCAGTATGAGCAGGTTTTTGGCCAGTCTCACTATGATAATACTCAAATATGCGGTTCAGTTGCAAATATACTTGCGGTTGGCGGTGAAAGTTACAAAGCAAATAGACTGCTTAGGATGGGCTGGGAGTTGGCGGCCGATAGTGCCGATTCAATAGCCATGTATTACTATAGCTCGCGCGTAAAATTTATCGAAGGCAAAGAGCTCGATGGATATAAAGAGTACATAGCAGGACTATATAAACAGATAAATGATCTGTCAGTTGTCCACGCACAGTCGGTCTCGGCCTCAACTATGGACTTTGTTAGCTCTAAGGCTATTGCAGAAAAAACACAAGCTCAACAGCGCCGTAAGATGGTAGTTGCTACTATTGTTGTTATTATTGTTTTGAGTATTATTGCTTTTCTGTTCCGCCACTTTTGCGCTAAATACAAAGAGAGGAGGCTTATAATGCAGATAGAGCAGAATATCGCTATTATTGAGGACATTCGCCGCGATATAGATTCTCACAGTAGCGAAATTTCCGATTCGCTGTATAAAGCTATGGGCAAGGAGTTTGCAATTTTTAATCAGTTGTGCGACGCTTTCTATACGTATGATAGCGAGGATAAGAAACAGCTGAACCTATATCGAAAGTTTGGCCAAATCCTCGATGGTTTCAAGAATAACGATAATACACTCTTGGCTCTGGAAGAGTCTATAAATAATTATAAAGGGGGCATTATGCAGAAACTGCGCACCGAAATCCCGAGCCTAAAAGAGGAGGAGTATCGACTACTCTGTTATATTTTCTACGGATTTTCAAATCAAACAATCTCTATATTTATGGACTGTACAAGCGCGAATATCTCTACTCGAAAGTCGCGCCTAAAGACCAAAATATCTAACTCAAACGCCCCAAATAGAACTCTGTTTTTGTCGATGTTCTAAAAGCTATTTTTTGTGGCCAAAAAGTAGGTTAAAAAAGGCATTGAAAGAAAAAAGTACTTGATGCAAGTCGCAATGTGCTGATAATCAATAATGTACAAAGCGGCTCTGTAATCAAGTTTTTTTGTATATTAGCTATAGCAGTTGTAATTTTGTAGTAGGTGAAATATCAAAAAATAAGGC
This sequence comes from Alistipes sp., assembly GCA_045654345.1. Classification (GTDB taxonomy): domain Bacteria; phylum Bacteroidota; class Bacteroidia; order Bacteroidales; family Rikenellaceae; genus Alistipes. The sequence goes on from JAZOND010000026.1 coordinate 3,728, forward strand.
TATGAAAAGACTATTTTTACTATTGGTTATGGGACTCACATTGACAGCCCCTTGTGCATTTGCAGATGATGATGAAGAAATTCCTCAGACGCCCCCACCATCCGATGAAGGTGGCAGCAACAATGGAAATAACAGCGGTAGTGGAAATAATAGTGGAGGTATTGTAACCACTCCAGTCTTTATCCCTATAGGTGCACCTACCGAGCTTCCAACTCCTGGTGGTCGCTCACTCTCTCCAATCTACGGACAATATTTTGCGGGTAGTGTAGAGCTCTATTTTGCAGCGGACTTGGGCAGTGTGGCAGTGACGGTATTCTCGGTTACTACGGGCGATATGTGGGTAGGATATGGTGATAGCTACGATGGATTTGTCTCCATTCCAATCGACGCCAAGGCGGGCGAGTACAGCGTAACCATCGAGACCCAAAACGCCGGAGTATTTATCGGAAACCTCTATCTATGATAAATACACATAGGTATACAATTTACAAACCTTAAAATTTTATGAAAAAGATTTTCTTAGTCCTTGCATTAGCTATGTTTGGTGCGAGTTGTGTGCAGAATTTTAATGAGGTATCAGTAGCTGCTGATTCGAGTGTTCAGGGTGGATTGACTCAAGAGCAGAGAGCTAAAAAGATTGTTATAGATATGCTCCACAGAGTAGATCCGCAGACTCGTGGATATGTGCGCCAAATTGCGAGTGTAGATTTTATATCTTACGAGCAGTTGATGGGAAGCAGAACTCGCACAGAGTCGGACTCTACAGATACGGACGGATTAAAGTTTAATCCAAATCCAATTCGTAATGATGGATTTCATCTGATAAACTTTGCAGATAGTACGGGTTATGCTATAGTTGGTCAGATTAGGGATGATCTAGAGATGTTTGATCCGGATGCAGACGATGATTCAGGTGCTGTGGGTTTGTTGGCGATGACTGATAGTGGAAGTATTACTACCGAGGAGATTCTGTCGTACGGAGATGAGTGGATGAATGGTGGGAATACCGGTGGTGGTAATAATGGCAATAGTGGTGGATATAATGGTACTGAAGATGGAGAATTGTTGATAGGAGGATGTAATCCTGAACAATACCTAATTTATCTTGCTGTTAATTATATAAATAGATGTTATCAGCAAGATGGTACTTATATAGAACGAACACCGTCAAATGCCACAGGATTTTTCCAACGAGGACCACTGCTTCAGACAGTTTGGACTCAAGGAAATCCTTTTAATAAATATTTCCCGGAATTTGCAGGTGCTACACCTCAGGCAAATGAGAAGGTAGAGCTCCAAGTTGCAGGATGTACAACTATTGCAGTAGCTCAAATAATTACATATTTGAAGGATATTTCTCTTGAGGAGCATTTCGAAATCACAAATTCAACTTGGAACGATTTAGAAGATGCAACATTTAGCAAGTATGATGATCCTGATAAACTGAATGTGCACTCTGACAATGTCGCAAAAATGATTAAGCAAATTGCAGATGATATAGGTGTTATATATCAAACAGAAGTCAATCAAACATCCGGTACTGTTAAAAAAGTTAAAACTTGTTTAAATAATTACGGATATTCTGTTGTAAAAAAGGGAGAAAAGAGATTGTCTGCAAGAGTAGAGGATATAGTTTCTTATCTAAATAGGAATAAACCTGTATTTATGTCCGGTCACGGAAATGGATCCGGTCACGCTTGGGTTCTTGATGGATATATGCAAAATACAGAGTCTAATTCCGGAGATACTGATAGTTATTATTTGCATTGTAACTTTGGCTGGCGTGGAAATTCTAATGGTTGGTACTTTATGGGTTTATTCAATAGTGAGGATAATGACGATACAATGCTTGATGATGAAAATAGAGAGGATAAAAGGTTTTGTTATGATGATGAATTTGCATTTATTATGATAGACTAATGTGATTGATATGAGAAGAGCTAAATGTTGGTTATTGCTTTTGATAGTTTTTATTGTAGCGTGTCAAGAAAAATATCAGGGATTGCCGAAGTTGTTTTATGGAGAATTGAATGCAACTGTTGGTATATATTATGGTATCAATGATATTGATTTGACTGTATATGATAGAAATACAGTGTCTGTAAGTTTGACTTTTGTAGCCGGAGATGAGGTTGCTTATTCAGATCGAGATAGAGAAGGTGGTGGTAATGCTCGTTTCTTGGAATTACAGAATAAATTCGGCGACTATAATACAGTAGAGGGAATAGAACTGTATTTGCCTGATGGAGAGATATCGTCAAATGTTATATACAGTGATTTTTATATTCAGAACGGACCGCGTTGCTTCTATGAATGTATCGAAGATATAACGATTACAGCCTTGACAGATTATAACGAATTGCTTACAGCCTGTAGTGATTTGAGCGATTTGTTTACGGTTGAGTATCAGAGTGTTATGCCGTATATAGAGCGTGGGTTTACGGGCGATAAGCAGACTGTTGTAGTTCAAAAGGTTGCAGATATTGCGCAGAATCCTATAAAGTTATTATGTACAGAGCCACTGAAGTTTACAACAACGACATTGCCGACAAACGATAGGGCAAAAATAGAGTTCTGTTTCACTCTCGATTCAGGTCGTTCTGTTAAGGCTGTTTGTGAACTGTATTGACACTTTTGCCTTCCTCGCGCTCTTTCAGCCCGTTTTAGTAGTTAGGGGCGAAGGGAGTTGTGTGGGTGTTATCGATATACCTATCGGTTACCAGCGTGGCGAATATGCGATAACCATCGAGACCCAAAACGCGGGGGTATTTGTCGCAAAGTTCTTCCTATAATATAAATGAAAATGTATTGAACAGGTTGCCCGTAGATACTTTATGTTTTCCTCTGAATAAAATAGAGTCCATTGTAATGGCTTCTGCATCCTTTAATGGCGTGAGAAATACCTTAACTGCAGAATGTAACCCATTAACAGATCCTAATGCCTTCAAGATGAAAGCTGCAATTTTCGCATTCTTTGAGCAATATCAATAAATCGTTACAAATATGAAAAGAAATATTGTATTACTGCTACTTGCTGTATTTTTGGTATCGTGTTCAGACCCTATCTCCTCTTTGTATATTGACTATACGAACAACAGCTCTTATGATATAAAATTTATGGAGGCAAGGGATATTGTGTTTGAGAACGGTGTTGTAACTGACTGCCAATATGTAAATGCCTACACCATAAGGCCAGGGGAAACATTAACCATAGGCACTAATATGATGGGAGAATTTACGATTCCTATTGAAATGTTATTACTACTCGAGAAGTCCATATATCGTATAGATTTTGGAGATGATGTATCTATAAATATAGTTGACGCTAAATTGTTAGACCCATCCTCGTACACACTGGTTACAAACAAAAAAAATTGTCGTGAATACACCTACACCTTCACCAATGCGGACTACCAGTTTGCACTTGAGAATGGCCAGAGGTTGGAGTAATAGAGTGTTGTTACTTTAAATCCAGATGATATTGACTCATTGTTTAATTACTATATATACTAAAAAATATGAGAAATTTTTTGTTGGTCATAGTTATTCTCTTTTCGGCAACAGCGTGTATGGTAACATACGAAGAGGTCGAAGAGTTTGTTTTCAAGAATCAGAGTAATCATTATATTGTAATTACGCGAGGTGATGATATTAAATTAATGGACTCGAAAATTTGGCCCGAAACAATAACCTTAGAGCCAAATAAGGACATTGCCTTTGTAGTTCTGTCTCCAGAGTATTGTAGAACTGTAGTAAAAGCAACTTTTGATGGTAATGTTGTTATTGATTACACCAAAGTTGCAAATGTGCAGTACAACATTGCATATAGCAACAACTATGAGTTTCAGATAGTAGATAAAGGAAAGTTTCACCGTAAATACACCTACACCTTCACCGATGCTGATTACCAGTATGCATTAGAGAATGGCCAGAGGTTGGAGTAATAAAAATTTACTACTATGGATATTAGAAAGATTTTGTTTGCTGTTGTTGCGATGCTTGCAATTACAGCGTGTAAGCCAGATTGTGTTTTTTCTCCACCTTTGACATCAACAATCAAGTTTAAGAATAGCTGCGTAGCTGAGGTTGCTATATTGAGTGACAATAATGCTAATGTTATAACAACGCCAATAGGTGAAACAAAATCGGTAAAGGTGGTGGGTAGTATATACACTCCTTCAGAAGTTTTAAAGGTAAAAGGGATTGCTGGTGGTTCAATCATATTTGGTTCTGCTGCGGGAAATGACGCAGTTGTTCTTCAGGTTGAATCATATGCACGCTTACTCGATGATGCTGTCTACGAGGAGGTAGAGAGCAAAGGTAGGTCAATAACATATCTCTACACCTTCACTGATGCTGACTACCAGTATGCATTAGAGAATGGGCAGAAGATAGAATAATAGACCGCTATTTATTAATCCCGCTTTGGCGGGATTTTTTGTTTTTCGCTTTTTTATGGGAATAGGGGCGATTTTAAAAATCGTTCCTGTTATTTTTTTGTCTATTGACGGAAAAATTACTACCTTTGCGGTTAATTGGGATTAGACTCTTTTTTATGAAACGAATTATACTTTCAGGAGGTGGCACAGGTGGCCATATTTATCCGGCAATAGCTGTGGCTGAGGCACTTAAGCGTATTTTGGGCGAGGAGAATGTTGAGATTCTTTTTGTAGGTGCTCAGGGCAAGATGGAGATGAATGTAGTGCCGAAGGCGGGCTACAGGATTATCGGTGTGCCGATTGCGGGTCTGCAGCGCACGCTATCGCTCAAAAATTTGCTGTTGCCATTCAAGGTTATCAAGAGTATTTGGGAGGCAAAGCGCATACTCAAGGGCTTTCAGCCAGATGTGGTTGTGGGCTTTGGCGGCTATGCGTCAGCACCCGTGCTGTGGGCGGCTCAGCGAATGGGCATACCTACCGTAATTCAGGAGCAGAACTCGTATGCCGGTTTGGTGAATAAGATTGTGGGCAGCAGAGCCAAGAGTGTCTGCGTGGCCTACGACGGTATGGAGCGATTTTTCCCTGCCGAGCGCATTGTCAAGACGGGCAATCCGCTGCGTTCGTCATTCCTTGCTGGTGGTGTAGATAAGACCGAGGCGTTGAGCTACTTTGGCTTTGATAGCTCGTTGCCCGTGATTTTGGTTGTGGGTGGCTCGTTGGGTACTCGCACGCTGAACAATATGATGCGTTCGTGGATTATGACCCTCGGTGGCAAGTCGCCTGTACAGGTGATTTGGCAGACGGGACGCTACTACGAGGCTGAGATGAAGCAGTTTTTGTCTAACTATCCTACCTCGGGTATCTGGCAGGGTGCCTTTATCGACAGAATGGACTACGCCTATGCTGTAGCCGATGTGGTTATCTCGCGTAGTGGTGCTTGCACAGTGTCGGAACTCTGCTTGGCAGGTCTGCCGACGCTGTTTGTCCCTTCGCCAAATGTGGCAGAGGATCATCAGACCAAGAATGCGCAGGCGTTGGTTGACAAGAAGGCGGCTCGTATGGTTTCAGATGCCGATGCGGTAGATTGCGCAATGTCTACAGCATTGCGTATGATTGCCGACAGCGGAGAGCTGACGATGTTGTCTAAGAATATCTCGAAGCTGGCCATTGCCGACTCGGCAGAGCGCGTGGTTGCTGAGGTGCTTAAGAATTGCTAAACGGTAGGGTATGAGTCAGCGAAAGATATACTTTTTGGGTATTGGCGGCATAGGTATGAGTGCTCTTGCGCGCTACTTTATGCACGAGGGCTGTGCCGTGGCGGGCTATGATCGCACAGCTACGCCTCTAACAGCGCAGCTTGAGGTCGAGGGCGCGATAGTGAGCTATGACGATTGTGTGGAGAGTGTGCCGCAGCCGTTCCTTGAGAGCGATACTATTGTGGTCTACACCCCTGCGGTGCCTGCTGATAGTTGTCTTATGAGCCACTTTCGCAATGGTGGCTACCGTATGCTCAAGCGTTCGCAGATGTTGGGTGAGCTGTCTGTGGGTAAGATGGTTATGGCTGTAGCGGGTACGCACGGCAAGACTACCACCTCGACCCTTGTCAGCTGGCTGAACTATGCTGCGGCGGGTGAGGGTAGTGCCTTTTTGGGTGGCGTGTCAAAGAACTTCAACTCTAACCTTGTGCTCGGTCAGGGTAGAAGGTTGGCCGTTGAGGCGGATGAGTTTGACCGTTCATTTTTGCAGCTGACGCCTGATGTGGCGGTAATCACCTCTGCCGATGCAGATCACCTCGACATCTACGGCACTTACGAGGCTGTGAAGGAGGCTTTTGCGCAGTTTGTTGATAGAATTTTGCCTAATGGTGCTCTAATATTAAAGAAGGGGGTCGATGTTGCGGTTAGAAATAGCCAGATTACGCTCTACAGCTACTCTTATGACCAGCAGGCTGACTTCTATGCAACCAATATCGAGTTGTTGCCAACAGGACACTATCGCTTTGATATAGTCACTCCGTTTGGGGTTGTTGAGGGTTGTACCTTAGGCATCCCAGGCTGGGTGAATGTGGAGAATGCGGTGGCTGCCACAGCACTCTTTATCGTTGCAACAAGGGCAGAGGATAAGTGTGTCGACTATGATGCGCTGCGTGCTGCACTCGCTTCGTTTACGGGTGTTAAGCGTCGCTTTGAGTTCTATGTCAACACTCCGAAGGCTGTCTATATGGACGACTATGCCCACCATCCGCGTGAGCTTAGTGCTGCTATAACATCTGTCAAGGGTATGTTCCCGTCGCGTAAGCTGACGGCAATATTCCAGCCGCACCTCTACACTCGCACAAGGGATTTGTATGTGGAGTTTGCCGATGCATTGAGCCTTGCTGATGAGGTTGTGCTGCTGCCGATATATCCTGCGCGTGAGTTGCCTATTGAGGGCGTGGAGTCGCAGATGATTGCCGAGCTTGTAACTGCGCCGTGCAGAATTGTCGAGCGCGAGGTTATAGCCGAGGCATTGGCAGGTATGGATACCGATGTGGTGGTTAGCTTTGGTGCAGGAAACATTGATGTTTATTGTCAGGCCATTGCCGATGTGGTGGCTGCTAAGGGGTAGATAGTTTGTATGTGGCGTAAGATTGGACAGATAGCACTTGTGATAGTTATATGGGGGGCAATTGCAACCTATGTAGTCTACAGCGCAATGCTGGTATATAAGCATAAGCAGGGGCAGAATGTCGAGCGACTCGCCATAGAGATTGTTGACTCTACCGCCTCGGGACAGCTTATCACTTCGCAGCGCGTACGCGAGATGCTTATGTATAAGCCTATTCCTACTATCGGCGTGAATGTCAATATGGTTGACCATTGGGCAATCAAGGAGCTTATCTGCAACGAGGGCTTTATTGACAATGTGAGTGTCTATACCTCATATAACGGAACATTGCATATAAGCATCAGCCAGCGCACACCGCTGCTAAGGCTTAGGGTCGATGGCTATGACAGCTACATTACTGCCGACGGCTATGTCTTTAACTCGCCCGACCACGGAGCGTTACATACACCTGTTATCAGTGGTAGCTATCGCCCTGTATTCAAGGCTGGGTATGAGGGTAGCTTGGACGAGCTGCTTGCTCAGATTATGGAACAGGCGGATGCTCAGGCTCGCGAGGTGATTGCTAAAAAGATACCGATATTGGAGCGTCAGGAGCATCTGAGACAGCGTCGTAAGGATGTGCGCGACAGTGTTATTGAGCTTAAGAGCGAGCGCAAGCGTCTGTATCGTAACATTGACGGCCATCTGCGCGACTGCGACAATGCCCTTGCGGCCATTGATGCAGAGCGTGAGGCTGTATACCGTAAGGCTGCGCAGATATCTCGTCGCTTTGATGACTTTAAGGCATTGATCGGCTTTGTCCAGCAGCTGTCTGCCGACAGATTCTGGAGGTCGGAGATTGTGCAGATAGTGGCTACCACTACTGCAGACGACCGCATAACACTTACCCTGATACCTCGAAGCGGTAACCACCGTATAGAGTTTGGTTGGGTTGAGGATTGCGATCAGAAGTTACACAAGCTCAGGCTCTTCTACGACAAGATTGCCATAACAAGTGGCTGGGAGAGCTTTAAGAGTGTTAACTTAAACTATGCAGATAAGATTGTCTGCACTTATAACGGAGAGAAACAGTAAAAGTTGCTTATTATTATATGAAACAATATTTTGTCGGAGTAGATTTAGGAAGTTCTAATGTTGTTATGGTTGTAGGCTCTCGTGCTGAGGGCTCGGATAGTATCAACATTGAGGGTATATCTGTGCAGAGTACCAAGAAGAGTATCAAGCAGGGCAGAATATGCACCTCGCTGTCGAGTGCTGTGCCAAACCTCAGTTCGGCAATCCTTGCCGCTAAGCACGAGCTGGAGGAGGAACTTGGAATTAAGATTGAGCAGGGCTATTTCGGCCTTGGTGATAGCAATACCCGCTGCGTTATTGTTGAGGATATTCTGCCTGTGAAGAATAAGAAGACGGGTGTTATTGGTAATGAGGATATTACTATTTTGCGCCATATGATGCGTCAGATTAAGACCGAGAGCTGTGCTGAGGGTGTGTGGGAGATATCTCCACTCTGCTACTTTGTCAATGGTACGAAGCAGACACTTGACCCTGTGGGTATGCAGGGCAGCTGGTTGAAGGGTCGCTATATGCTCACTGTGGGTATGAACGACCAGATTAACAGTCTCAAGCAGATGCACCATAAGCTTGGTATCGAGATTCAGAATATCTTTGTCACTCCGCTTATTACATATCCGCTGCTTGTCAGCAAGAGTGAGGCGCAGAAGGGCGTTGTTGTGGTCGATATGGGTAGTGAGGTTACCGATGTGACCATTATCCGCGATGGCAAGGTGCAGTACTTCTATTCGCTGCCTGTAGGTGCCGAGCTGATAGATTCAGATCTTAAGTCTATACTTGCTAAGGGTAGCAATGTGACTAAGATTAAGCATCTGTATGGTGAGTCTATGAGCTGTAATGTTGCTGATAATGAGATTATTAAGGATGGTAATAAGGAGATTATTCGCCGTAATATTGCCACAGTCATCGAGGCTCGCGTAATGGATATAGCCGAGCTGGTGGGTAAGGTTATTGACGAGTCAGGCCTCTCTGCATTCTTAGATGGCGGAATTGTGCTTACAGGTGGTTGCTCTTCGCTCAAGGGTATTGATTCGCTCTTTGAGCGCGAGCTGAACAGACCTTGCCGCAAGGCCGATGTGCTCTATGGCGTGGGTTCAAAGCCGAGTGAGTGCGAGATTACCCCTGGTCAGCACGCTGCGGTGGCCATTATGCTCCACGCTTCGCAGTATCAGTCTTCGTATGTGCGCGAGTTGGACCAGATCGACTTTGTCGGCAGCGATCAGGAGGATATTGTAGAGCCTGCACCTGTAACACCTGTAATACCTGTTACAGAGCCAGCAGATGAGACAATAGATATTACGGGTGGCGATCAGACACCTGACAGCCAAGCTGATACCGCTACTGATAACCACTCAGCAGATGTTGATGGTAACGGTAAGGATCAGGGCAATGCGCCTGTTAAAAAGCAGCCGACCAAGAAGAACAGCAAGGGCGTTATTAGCAAGTTATTTGGCTACCTTTCTCGCTCAATGGGTGGTGACGAAAAGGAAAAATAGAGTATTAACAGATAGAAAATATATACCCGATGGGACTGTATAACGAATTTAAAAATAGTAGAATATCTGCACACGGCATTCCTGCCCGAATAATGGTTATCGGCGTGGGCGGTGCTGGTGGTAATACTGTTGACCATATCTTCAAGCTTAGCATTAAGGGTGTAAATCTGATGATTTGTAACACCGATAGTAAGGCTTTGGACAAGAGCCCGCTTAGTGACACCCAGAAGATATGTATGGGTGATGGTAAGGGTGCAGGTAATGATGCCGAGGTTGGTCAGAATAAGGCTAAGGAGGCTCTGCCCGCTATTCGAGAGTATGTTCAGCAGCATAATCCTGACCTGATCTTCCTTACCGCAGGTATGGGTGGCGGTACAGGTACGGGTGCTACGCCTATTGTTGCGCAGATGATTGACTCGCTGGGCATCCCCGTGGTGGCTATACTTACTACCCCGTCAATTAATGAGGGTAACCACCGCTTTGAGCAGGCAATGAATGGAATTGCCAAGATGCAGGATTTTGTCGATACCTTTATTATTATAAAGAACGAGACCATTATCCAACTCTGCGAGGATCGCTCTGTTACCGATGCGTTTAATATGGCAAACGACATTGTGGCCTACGCCTCAAAGGGTATTGCCGAGATTGCACTTACACAGTCAGACCTTGTCAGCGTCGATATCTCCGATGTATGTAAGGTTGTTAAGAATAGCCACTATGCCGTTATGGGTATGGCATCTCAGGCTGGTGAGGATCGCGCAGTGAAGGCCATCCAGCAGGCTGTACTCTCACCTCTGTTTGGAGATGTGCCAATCAGAGGCTCAAAGTCGGTGCTTGTAAACTTCGCAACCTCGGGCTCTGACTGCCTGAAGATGAAGGAGGTAAATAAGGCATTGGACTATATACAGTCTATTGCCGCAGGAGAGGATCAGCACGGCGATATAGATCCAGTGAATATTATCTGGGGTACAAGCATCAAACCTGAACTTGAGGATAAAATCGAGGTTATTATTGTCGTAACCGGCTTCCACGCAGATAGCTACTATCACCAAACCTTCGGTGGTAAGCTTACTCTCTCTCCAAATAAGAGCCAGCAGGCAGTAGACCCCGCAGCACTTGTAAATGTAGAGCCAACGCCAGCACCAGCACCAGCGACTATCCAGCGCGTCGAGCCTAAGGTTGTAACTCCTACAACGATCCCTACACCAGCCACCGAGCCAGTAAAGCCAGCGGTGCAGACCCCTCAGCCAGCGGTGCAGAAGCCTGCTGAGATAGTAAAGCCAGTGGTGCAACCAACTCAGCCAACCCAACCAGCGCAGCCGAAGGTACAACCCGTACAGCCTACTCAGCCAGTGCAACCAGTACAGCCAACTCATCCCGTACAGCCAGCACAGCCGAAGGTAGAGGAGGCAGTAGAGGCGAACGAGCCGTGGCGTGTATCTATTCCTGTGCGTGTTGCGCCTAAGCCAATTCCGCCAAAGAGTGTTGTGAGTGGTTATAAGTTGGATGCCAACACTCCTGCGTATAAGAATCGTCGCGGAATGATGCTTATAAATGAGGTCAAGGGCAAGAAGGTGATTATCAAGATGGATGGCTCGCAGGTAGTAGGCGAGGAGGTTGTTGATACAACACCAAAGCAGCAGGCACTTCTTGATTTTTAGTGGTTTAATTGACGATAAAAATGGAATATTTAGGGTTTAGCCCACAGATACTATTTTTGATTGCAGGCGATATTGTTCTGCTGCTCATCTCGGGAATGATGTCATCTTCCGAGGTGGCCTATTTCTCACTTACCCCTGCAGAGATAAGGCGTGTTCGCCGTGGTGGCAGTGTGTCGGCAGAGGCGGCGACCAAGTTGCTGGATAATCCCGATATGTTGCTGGCCACTATTCTTGTGGTCAATAATGCGGTAAATATCGGTACGGTAGTGCTCACTACGCAGATACTCGGATTGCTGTTTAAATTTAGCAGTCCTGTGTTGAGTTTCGTGGTCTATACGGTTGTTGTTACATTTATTCTTCTGCTTTTTGGTGAGGTGTTGCCAAAGGTATTTGCTCAAGGAGCTGCACTGCGTGTGGCTCTGACGTTTGCCCAGCCGTTGACTGTCTTTAGATGGCTTGCCTATCCGATTAGCCGTGTGCTGGTGCGTACTTCAACGGTGGTTAGTGATAGATTGTCGCAGAAGAATAATGATCTGTCTATCGAGGATCTTGCCGATGCGGTAGATATGACCAAGACCACATCTACCGAGGAGCAGCGTATACTCTCGGGTATTGTCAACTTCGCCTCACGAGAGGTGGAGCAGATTATGCGTCCGCGAATGGATATTGTTGCCGTTGAGCAGACGATGACCTTTGGCGAGGTTAAGCAGATAATCACCTCGTCGGGCTACTCGCGTCTTCCTGTCTACTCTGATAGCATTGATAATATCAAGGGAACCCTCTTTGTTAAGGATCTTATTGCTCACGCAGGCAAGGGTGACGACTTTGGCTGGCAGAGCCTTATCCGAGAGCCATATATTGTGCCTATGCACAAGCAGATTACCGACCTGCTTGAGGACTTCCGCCACGATAAGGTGCATATGGCAATTGTGGTAGACGAGTATGGTGCAACGCAGGGATTGCTGACCCTTGAGGATATCTTAGAGGAGGTTGTTGGCGAGATCTCTGATGAGAGCGATATTGACGAGAGCTTCTACGAGCGCATTGATGAGAATACATATATCTTCGAGGGTAAGACCCATATTGTAGATATGCTCCGCGTGCTGGGTCTTGAAAATTCGCTGTTTGCCGATGTGCAGGGTCGTGCCGAGACTATCGCGGGGCTGATGCTCGAGATTAAACGCAACTTTCTTAAGAAGGGCGAGCAGATAACCTCGCACTCTATTCGATTTGTCGTAACCTCTGTTGAGGGTCATCGCATAGATAAGATTAAGGTCATAACCCCGACAAATGGATAGCAAACTAATTATCTCAGACCTCCTGACCATAGAGCAGTGCCGAGCGTGGGTCACACCCTCAGACTTTGCACTCTCTGAGAGCTTTTCGGCTGTTCGTCGTGCCGAGTATCTCTCGTGGCGTGCGCTGCTGAGCCGTCATTTGGGTAGGGTGGTGGAGATAGAGTACGATAGCCTTGGAGCTCCGCGTGTTGTGGGCAGTGAACTGCATATTGGCGTGTCACATACTACCCAGCGCGTGGCTGTGGTTGTGAGTAATAACCCTTGTGCGGTAGATGTTGAGAGCAGCCAGCGCGATCTGCAGCGTATAAGTTCTCGCTTCCTGACTACGGAGGAGAGGCGAATGGCTGTCGATAATCGAGCACTTGTGGCTATATGGTGTAGCCGTGAGTGCTACTATAAACTGCGTCACGATAAGAGTCTGTCGCTGCTAACTGATATCTGCGTATCAAAGATAGATATGGCTGCAGGTAGTGTGACGGTTGCCGATAACCGAGGCGGAGAGGCAACGATGAGAATTTTGGAACAGAATGGATATATAGTTGTCTATTTTGTGTAATTTTTTTGATTTATAATATTTTAGAAGATACCTTTAATGGCAAAACAGGCAAATACACTCTCATTAGGAACCGATAATATAGGCGGATTGCTGTGGCGTTATGCTGCACCGGCAATTATCGCTATGGCATCTTCGTCACTATACCACATTGCCGACTCTGTGTTTGTAGGTCACGGTGTGGGTGGCGCCGCTATTGCGGGTATGGCTATCACTATGCCGATAATGAATATCGCAGGTGCCTTTGGTGCGATGGTGGGTGTTGGTGCTGCAGCACGAATGTCTATTCGCTTAGGTGAGGGCAATATGCAGGCGGCAGAGAAGACTCTTGCCAATGCGGTTATGCTCAACCTTGTGCTCGGCCTTGTGCTGATGACCTTGATGCTGATATTCCTCGACCCGATTCTTCAACTCTTTAGTGGCGGTAAGGCGTCGGCGGAGACTATCGACTATGCGCGTGACTATATGCGCATTATATTGCTCGGTAATATGACTCAGCATATGTATCTGGGTCTGAATGAGCAGATTCGTGCCTCGGGATATCCGCAGAAGTCTATGCGAATAATCCTCACGGCTGTGGGTATGAACCTGCTGCTGGATTATATCTTTATCTTCAAGTTCGGTTGGGGCATTAAGGGTGCTGCGCTTGCTACGGTCATTGCACAGGCAATATCGTTCCTCACGACCTTTACCCACTTCTGCCTTAAGGATAGCTTTGTGCGCTTCCGTCGTGCAGCCTTTGTCTTTGATTGGAAGATTGTTAAGGCCATTATCTCTATCGGTCTTGCACCATTTATGGTCAATATATGCGCCTCTATGGTCTCGGCATTTGTCAATACGGCACTGCTGCGCTATGGCGGTACGGGTGCGCACGATGTTGTCAGCGTGACACACGGTCAGGCAGATATATATGTGGGTGCGTATGGTATTATCAACCGAGTGGTTATGCTACTCATAATGGTTATCCAGGGACTTAATCAGGGTATGCAGCCTATCGTGGGCTTTAACTATGGTGCCAAGCAGTACGACCGCGTGCGTAAGGCTCTGTTTATGACTATCGGTTGCGGTATGACTATCTCAACACTCGGATTCTTGGCTTGTCAATTTTTCCCTGAGGCTATTGCCCACGCCTTTGTTGACTCGGGTCGCGGTGGCGATGAGATGCAGATGATTGCAGCTGCTACGCAGGGTATGAGACTTGTGGTGATAATGTTCCCGCTTGTGGGCTTCCAGGTCGTGGCTGCAGGCTTCTTCCAGTATATCGGCCACGCCAAGCTGGCTATATTTGTCTCAATGACCCGCCAGCTGCTATTCCTGCTTCCACTGCTGTGGATAATTCCGCAGTACTTAGGTGCTACGGGCGTGTGGGTGTCTATGCCGATTGCCGACTGCGCATCTGTTACTTTGGCAACCGTACTGCTCTACCGCGAGCTGAAAAAACTTAGAAATCTCGAAGGTAGATTGTAAAATGTAATATCTGACTTAAACTCCCGTTTATAATATAGGTATAAACGGGAGTTTGTACTTTATTACGCAAACTTGTAAAAAAAAAACACTACTTTGTATTGCAGAATACCGATTTTTTACTACTTTTGTGGTAACAAATAAGAAAATCAAGAAGATGTTATGAAAAGGTTAGGTCTATTATGCGCACTTTCATTGTTATTTTTTGCTGCATCGGCACAGACGCTTTTGCGCGGTGAGGTGAAGGATAGTAAGGGTAGTGCGGTGGGTTATGCTACTGTGGCAGCTGAGCAGTCGGGGACTGTGGTGGCGGCAATTGCTGCAGGTGCTGATGGTCGGTTTGAGCTGTCGTTGAAGGCTGATGGCAACTACACTATTGAGGTCTCGTCAGTAGGTTATCAGAGTGCTACGCATAAGGTTACGGCTGTGGGCAAGCCGATTGACTTGGGACAGATAACTCTTAGTGAGGGCGTGGCGGTTGATGCTGTGGCGGTGACTATTCAGAAGCCGATAGTTACGGCTGATGCCGAGAAGCTCAGCTACTCTGTTGAGGATGACCCCGAGGCGCAGTCGAGCACCCTTGAGGAGATTATCCGTAAGATTCCGCAGCTCTCGATAGATGCTGAGGGTAAGGTGCTGATGAACGGCCAGAGCGACTACAAGATTCTTGTCAATGGTCGCGCAGCAGGTGCGATGGGTCGTAATTTTAACGATATTATCAAATCTATGCCCGCATCATCTATCAAGCGCATTGAGGTAATTTCCAATCCGTCAATGAAATACGATGCAGAGGGTGCCGGTGGTGTGCTTAATATCATCACCTCCAAGACTAAGTTCGACGGCTATAATGGTAATGTTAACTTGGTGGGCGGCAACTACTTTAATCGCAACTACTTCGGTCAGCTGTCGGGCAATGTCGCTGTTCAGAAGGATAAGTTTTCGCTCTCGGCATCGCTCTATCTGGGTGGCACCGATGCAAATAATGATGTTACGGGCATTTCTGAGTCTGATATGCATATTCTCAATAGTAATTCGCCATACGCAAAGATGAGCCAGATGGACAAGTACTATTGGGGTGGAGGCTCTGTATATGCTAATGTTAATATGGGATATCAGATTGATACTCTGAATCTTATAACCTTTGAGACAAGCTATTGGACAGGTCGCTGGGATAATCACAGCACCGAAGAGACGCAATATTTTGACTCTGACAACAACCTCTTCAACAGCCATACGGGTACCTCGGAGAGTAAAAATAGCTGGCAAGGTTTCGACTTCCTACTTGCCTATGAGCATACTTTTAAGAATAAGCAGAATCATAACCTGACCATCTCGGAGTACCTCTCTGTAAGTCCGCCAACAGATGTGTTTAACATTGAGAATGCCATCTATCCAGATGGAACAACCGCCGACTTTAACACCCACACTATCGCCGACGCTATTGAGAATGTCTTTCAGGCAGACTATAATAACAAGTGGGGCAGCCACTCGCTTGAGGCGGGATTGAAGCACACTTTTGACCGTAGCTCGCTTATTCAGTCAGCTGACGGTGAGGATGTAGCTACCACAACAACCCTCGATAAGCATATTGCAGCCCTCTATGCAGGCTATGCCCTTAATCTTAAGAGTTTTACTGCTCGCGCAGGTGCTCGCCTTGAGGGTGCGTGGTATAACTCGCACACGACGATACAACCGAGTCGTACGGAGAGTTACAAAAGCGCGCTGGTAAATGCTGTGCCGTACCTATCGCTGTCGTATAAGCCTGCGGAGGGGCATAGTCTCTCGCTATCCTACTCTGAGCGACTCTCACGCCCTGGCGTTAGCGCACTATCGCCATATGTTACGCAGACTGTTACCTCGCTCTCGTATGGAAATCCCGACCTTAAGACGGGTGTGACCCATAGCCTGCGCCTTAAGTATGCGTGGATGAATAATAAGTGGACCGTCTCGCCTGAGTTTATGACGATGTTCTCTAATAACCGCGTTGCAAACTACTCCTTTGTTGACGATAACGGTATAATGAACCAGACATATCTCAACCACGGCCGTACACGCGCCTATGCACTGCAGACCTCGCTCTCTTATCGTCCATCGCAGAAACTGCAACTTTCGGCAGACCTGCGTGCAGGATACTTTGAGGAGGGTATACCGCAGCAGAATATAGCCGTTGCGGGCTGGGCATTTTCCGAGAGTGTCAATGTAACCGTTGGACTGTGGAAGGGGGCACGCCTGACTATAAGTGAGTATTTAGCTAAGCACCAGCCGCAGCAGTCATCGGTGAGTAAGAGTTGGTTTTTTACAACCTCGGCACGCCTTGGTCAGAAGCTGCTGAAGGATAAACTCGAGATCTCTCTTTCGGTTCAGAATCCGCATAGCCGCACTATCCGTATGTTGAGCCAGGCAACTACTCCGAGCTATATAATGGATCAGGCGTGGACAAATATCAACCGCTCTATTCGCATCTCTGTATCTTATCGCTTTGGTAAGCAGGGTATTGCCGTCAAACGAACCAAACGCAAGAGCGACTCAACGACCGAGGAGATCGGCAGCAGCAGCTCATCAGGACAAATGGGAGCGTAGATAGCTTTAGACTCTTGGCTAACGCAGTATGAGCTGACTCAGAAATTTTTGCAGCGCAAAAAAATAGCACTTGTCCTTGGTGGGCAAGTGCTATTTTATTGAGTGTAAAGTAATTACTCCTTGCGTGGGCGACGGTCACCACGACGCTCGTCCTTACCACCCTTGCGGTCAGCCGGACGGTCAGCACGCGGCTTGCGCTCTGGCTCTACCCAACCCTCAGGCTTTGGAAGGAGTGCCTTGTGAGAGAGCTTGAGCTTGCCTGTCTTAGAGTCAAGGCCGATGAGCTTAACATCAATCTTGTCACCCTCCTTAAGGCCAGTCTCCTCCATAGTCTCAAAACGCTTGTAGTCAATCTCTGAGATGTGGAGCAGAGCCTCCTTGCCTGGGAGAATCTCTACGAATGCACCGAAAGCAACGATAGACTTGATAGTACCATTGTACTGCTCACCAACCTCTGGTACGGCAACAATACCCTTGATACGAGCCATAGCTGCGTCGATAGCCTCCTTATTAGGGCCGAATACATCTACAACACCATTCTTGTCAGTCTCGGTGATAGTGATTGTAGTGCCGGTAGTCTTCTGAATATCCTGAATTACCTTACCGCCTGGGCCGATAACTGCGCCGATGAAGTCCTTGTCAATAAGGATCTGCTCGATGCGTGGTACAAATGGCTTGTAGTCCTGGCGTGGCTCAGCGATAGTCTCGGTAATCTTACCCAGGATGTGCAATCGACCCTGACGAGCCTGCTCAAGAGCCTTTGCAAGTACCTCATAGCTCAGACCGTCAACCTTGATATCCATCTGGGTTGCAGTAATACCGTCGCGGGTACCTGTAACCTTGAAGTCCATATCACCGAGGTGATCCTCATCACCGAGGATGTCTGAGAGCACTGCCCAACGGCCTGTTGCGCTGTCAGAGATAAGACCCATAGCGATACCTGATACAGGCTTCTTAATCTTAACACCTGCATCCATCAGAGCCATACAGCCTGCGCAGACAGTTGCCATAGATGATGAACCGTTAGACTCGAGGATATCTGATACTACACGCACTGTGTAAGGATTCTGCTCACCTACAGGAACCATAGGCTTAAGCGCACGCCAAGCGAGGTTACCGTGACCAATCTCACGACGGCTAACACCACGAGATGGGCGAGCCTCACCAGTTGAGAATGGAGGGAAGTTATAGTGGAGTGTAAACTGCTCAGAGCCCTGGATGAGTACCTCGTCGTACATCTTCTCATCGAGCTTAGTACCGAGAGTTACAGTAGAGAGTGACTGAGTCTCACCACGGGTGAAGATTGCAGAACCGTGAGCGCAAGGCAGGTAGTTAGTCTCGCACCAGATAGGGCGAATCTCGTCTGTCTTACGGCCATCGAGGCGCAGACCCTCGTCGAGGATCATATTACGCATAGCCATCTTCTGTACATCATCGTGGAAGTACTTGTGGATAAGTGGAGCCTTCTCCTCGAGCTCCTCCTCAGTATAGCGAGCAGCGAACTCAGCCTCGAGAGCCTCGAAAGCCTCGCTACGCTCGTGCTTCATAGTACCGCTGGTAGCGATAGCATAAGCCTTGTCGTAGAGCTCAGCGATGATTGTCTGGCGAAGCTCCTCGTCGTTAGTCTCGTGGCAGTACTCGCGCTTAATGTCCTTGCCAAGCTCCTTAGAGAGCTCAATCTGAGCAGCGCAGTGAGTTTTGATAGCCTCGTGAGCATACTTGATAGCACCGAGCATAACCTCCTCAGAAACCTCGTTCATCTCACCCTCAACCATAAGGATGTTGTCAATAGTACCTGCAACGATAAGGTCCAGATCGCAATCAGCCATCTGTGAGAATGTAGGGTTGATGCAGTACTGACCACCGATACGAGCTACACGAACCTCTGAGATAGGACCGCCAAACGGAATGTCTGAAACGGCAAGAGCAGCTGAAGCTGCAAGACCAGCAAGAGCATCAGCCTGAATATCTTTGTCTGCCGAGATAAGGTTTACGGTAACAAAAACCTCGGCGTGGTAATCTGCAGGGAAGAGTGGGCGGAGCGCACGGTCGATAAGACGAGCAACGAGAATCTCGTTGTCAGAAGCCTTACCTTCACGCTTCATAAAACCGCCTGGGATACGACCTGCAGCGGCAAACTTCTCCTTATACTCAACCTGCAAAGGCATAAAGTCTGTTCCCTCTTTAGCATCCTTTGCGGCAACAACAGTGGCGAGCAGCATAGTGTCGCCCTGCTTAACAACAACCGAACCGTCAGCCTGCTTAGCCAGCTTACCGGTCTCGATCATAATCTCGCGTCCACCCTCCAGTGGGATGAACTTCTGTACAGCGTTGTACAACTTGTTTTCCATAATCGTCAAATATAATCGTCCAAAAAATAAATGTCCTGTAAAAAGTATGTTCTACGACTTAATCTAACTTATAGAACCTACTTTGTCTACGCAAAAACAAAGAAAATGAAGGCAACAGTTGTTGCCTCCATTTCCTGACCTTCTTACTTACGAAGGTTGAGGGTCTTAACGATAGCGCGGTAACGCTCGATATCAACCTCCTTCAAGTACTCGAGCAGGTGACGACGCTTACCTACCAGGCGAAGCAGTGCTCGCTGGGTGCCGAAGTCGTGACGGTTGCTCTTAAGGTGCTCTGTAAGGTGGCTGATACGGTACGAAAACAGTGCGATCTGGCTCTCTGGTGAACCAGTGTCCTTGTTAGACTTGCCGTACTGACCGAAAATCTCCTCCTTTTTCTCTGCTGTTAAATAAGCCATTGTGAAAAAATTTTGAAGTTTGTAAATAATTAAAAAATACTTCATCCGCATTCCCCTTACCGGAATTGCGTTAAAGCGGTGCAAAGATATGCATAATTTCTTGATTTAGAAACAAAACGGCCACTTTTATTAAACTTTTTTTGCGCGCGTATGTATAAAGACACTTTGGAGTGCGTAATTTTGTAATTTCGAGAAGAAAAACTATCTTTGCGTTATCAAATGTGCAGATAGACAGATGCGGTTGCTAAGGGTTATACTATGGGCATTGTTACCACTGCTTTTTTCGGGTTGCGCCTCGCGACCTGAGTATGTGACCGTGGAGGGCCTTATGCTTGGTACAACATTCCGCGTAGTGGCTCGCACATCGCTTGAAAGTAGCGATATCTATGCCGAGGCTATGGAGATAGATGCTGCTGCAAAGTCCTCAATGTCAATATTTAACCCCTCTTCACTCCTGAGTCGTATCAATAGTAATGCCACCGACTCGCTGGATATGCATCTGCTCAGAAATATAGCCGTTGCTGCCCGTATGAACACCCTTAGTGGTGGCGCGTACGACATTACGGTAAAGCCGCTGACCGATGTCTATGGCTTCTCGGGCAAGGCGAAGGTGGACAATCCCAATATAGATTCGTTGCTACAATTTGTCGGCTTTGATAAGTTTAGGGTGGACGGCTGCCGCATTGTTAAGGAGGATAGCCGCCTGCAGTTGGACTTAAATTCGCTTGCTAAGGGCTACACGGTTGATCTGTTTGCCGATAGGCTTGAGCAGCTGGGCTGTGTTGACTATATTGTCGAGGTGGGTGGCGAGATTCGCGCGGCAGGTAAGAGTCCAAGAGGTACCGATTGGCGCGTGGGTGTCGATAGCCCATTTGAGGGTAATCAGAGCCCTGGAGAGTATCAGCAGGCGGTAATTACTATTAGCGACAGGGCACTTGCTACATCGGGTAACTATCGTCGTTATTATGTTGATAGTCAGGGTAATAAGGTCGTACATACTGTAAATCCTAAGACGGGACGCAGTGTGTCGGGTACTCTACTTTCGGCAACTGTGGTTACGCGCAGATGTGTCGAGGCCGATGCTATGGCAACAATGTTTATGGCTATGGGTGCTGAGGCTGCTATTGAGCTTGCAACAGAACTTAAGGCTGAAGGCGTTGAGGTCTATTTTATAATGGCAGCGGGGGAGGAGTTTACTATCTTCTCGACGCTGGAACAGAGATAATATGAAAAGGTTACTATTATTATATAATGTAAAGGCGGGTCGCAATCGCGCATATCGCAAGCTCGATCAGATAGAGGCTATCTTTGAGCAGGGTGGATATAGTGTCTACTCAAAGTTGATTCGCTTTGGTACTAACCCCTTTGACGGAGAGGATGAACCGTACGATTTGGTCGTTGTCTGCGGAGGTGACGGTACGATTAACTATATTGTTAACTCTATGAGCTCCAAGGGCTTAAACTATCCGTTAGGAATTATTCCAGCAGGCACGGCAAATGACTTTGCGGGTGCTTTAGGTATCAGTTCGAGCGTACTTAAGGCGGCGCAGCAGATTGTTGCAGGAACTCCTAAGAAGGTCGATTGCGGGAGGGTAAATGGAGCCTATTTTGTCAATATTCTGAGCTTCGGAATGTTTACTACCACCTCGCAGCGCACGCCTGATAATATAAAGCGACACCTTGGCAAGGCTGCCTATATTATTGAAGGCTCAAAGGAGTTGCACAACCGTGAATCTATACCGTTGCACATTGAGTATGATGGCGGAAGTGTAGATGTAGATAGTATGATAACCTTGATTTTCAATGGCGAGACGGCCGGTAAGTTCCCGCTGGCTCGAGCAGCCTCATTGCACGATGGATTGCTCGACTGTGTGATGTTGCGCAAGTGTAATATATTCGCAGGCACGGTGTCGGCGCTTAAGTATCTGCTGGGGGGTAGTCCAAATGATAATATAATACATCTACGCTCGTCAAAGCTTAAGATTACCTCGCCACTATCTCCGCTTACCGATATGGATGGTCAGCAGTGTGTCGACCTGCCGTTAGAGGTTGAGTGTCTGAAGGACTTTTTGACCGTAGTGGTATAGATAAAATAATAAATCCCGAAATACTCTTTCGGGATTTGTTGTTTATGTGCAGAAGTGTTAGAATGCGTCGTTAATTGCGTCGCTAATCTCATTCCAAGCATCCTCTACATCGTCAGAGATATCCTCTACGCCATTCTCGATATCCTTAGAGAGTGACTTCACGCTCTTCTCAATATCCTTGGAGATATCCTTAATATCATCCTCAAAATCCTCCTCTAAGTATGCCTTAACATCACCTACAGTATCACCAACGGTGCTACCCACAGAGTCGTCACCACTAAAAGCGTCCTTGATATCGCGAATAGAACGGTAGCCGACAAACTTAGCCTCAAGGCCTATAATCTTGAACTTCTCCTTGCCTGTAAGCTCGTGCTCAAACTTCTGGTAGTACTCGGTTGAGAACTTCTCATATCTCTTCTCAAGACTTGCCCATTTAGAGTGAGAGCAGTCGCGGAATACATCGCCAGCCTCCTCGACAAGATCCTCATACTGAGATAGATAACTCTCCTTTGACATAGGCGCACAACCTACGAAAAGTATTACTGCTGCTGCAATAACAATTCTAAAAAGCTTCTTCATAGTATTAATGTTTTAAATGTTAAATTTTATCCTTTTTGCCTATAAACTTACGCCAATAGTACTTTAGCGGATTGGTGTACTTGAGTTGCTTCCACGGGCGGCTGCTGTGCGGGCGGTGGATGACAGGCAGACTGCAGAATAGGTAGTTTTTAAAACCTAACTTCTGTGACATATGCGATATGTGTACATCAAACCAATGTTTCTCAGGGTCTAACTGACGGAAGTCGTATGCCTTAAGAAAGTCGTGTGTGAGCAGCGAACAGCAGAAACTGCAGTGTTTCTCGGTGACATGGTCCTGACCTTCGTGGCCCTTGGCATAGCCATATGGGTAGTTTATATCTCCGTTGTCATCAACGGTAACCGATGCCGCAATACCGCAGTCGGTTCGCTCTGCAGCACCGATAGCAAGGCTCTGGATAGTATCTGGCGCAACTACAACATCGCTCTCGATAATCAGCAAATCGGCCCCTGCCTCCACGGCACGCTGCTGTGCCATCTGTAGGACAAGCAGGTAGTTGGGCGACGGGTGGTCGGTAATATCCGAGAGGTTTACAAGCTCAAAGTCGTACTGATGGGCATATTGTTTCAGCAGCTCGGTACTATGCTCGCTGCTAAAGTCGTTATATATGGTGTATATATAGTTGACATCGCTCTGCGAGGCCTTGATAGCCTTGATGGTCTGCAGTGTGGACTCTATAGAGTCCTTGACCGGGGTTATAATATGCAGGTTTTTCATCGACCTGTTTGTTGTTAAAAAAAATTATAGTAATTTTGTCTTGTAACGCAAAGATATATGAAATATTTCAGATTTACAATAATTTATCTCATTTTACTCTTGATCTGTCCGAATGGTCTGCTTGCGCAGCAGCGACAGAGTCGTGAGGAGTATATCGAAAAGTATAAGGCTATTGCCGTTTCACATATGGAGCGATATGGTATTCCTGCCAGCATCACTATGGCACAGGGAATACTTGAGTCAGATGCTGGAAATAGTAAACTCTCGCTATCATCAAACAACCACTTTGGTATTAAGTGCAAGAAATATTGGACGGGAGCTAAGGTTTATCACGATGATGATGCTAAGGGCGAGTGCTTCCGTGCCTATCCATCTGTTGAGGCTTCGTATCAGGATCACGCCGAGTTTTTGGACTCTTCGCCACGCTATGATTCGCTCTTCTCATATCCATCTACCGACTATCGCAGTTGGGCTCGCGGATTGAAGGCTGCAGGTTATGCCACAGCACCCGACTATGCCGAGCGACTTGTGACAATTATCGAGAAGTATAAGCTATATATCCTTGATCGAGAGGATGGTATGGCAATATACTCTTCGGGAAAGATGGCGCGTGAGAATGCCGAGTGGTTTGCTGTGCAGAGTAACTCTCAGGGGCTGGAGGTGGTTGTTGAGGATCCGTTTAAGGTGACGATTAATGGCCATAAGGGCTATAATGTATACCGCACAAATCAGGTCTGCTATATTATCGCAAAGCAGGGCGATACCTATGCCTCGATAGGTAAGATATTCGACATTTCGGAGAGGTATCTGCGCAAGTTCAACGATGTAGATGCAAAGCAAAATCTCGAGGCGGGTAGTATTGTATATATTGAGCGTAAGGCCGACCGCTGGAGGAGTGGGGAGCTGATGCATACTGTGCGTAAGGGTGAGACTTTGCGTTCAATCAGCCAGAGTTACGGCATTCGTATGAAACGTCTGGCTTGGATTAATCGCATTCGTCCGAAGCAGCAGTTGGAAGAGGGTAAGATTCTTAAACTTAGATAGTTATGGATGTGCTTAATTATATAGTGCTGCTGCTGGTTTTCTGTGTTACACCGGCATTTGTTATCTGGCTCTCCGGCCGCTTTTCGGTTGTGGGTAAGATTGGTCCGATTATGGTGCTATATGCTATAGGTATGGTTATGGGCAATATACCTTGTATGCCTCAGCAGATAGCTCAGCTTCAGGATTTACTGCCTAATGTACTTATTCCGTTGGCAATACCGATGATGCTCTTTGGCTGTAGCTTCTCGAGCAAGCAGGCGGGGTTGCAGCTCAAGATTGTGGTGAGTGGATTTGTCTCTGTGGCAGTAGCTGTGGCGGTGGGATATCTGCTATTCGGTAGCAAGATAAACCAGGGTGCCGAGGTGGGCGGTATTATTACGGGTATGTACACGGGTGGCACGCTCAATGCGGCGGCGTTGCAGGCTATATTTAATATTAAGAGCCAGACATATGTGTTGATAAATTCGTATGATATAATTATATCGTTTGTCTACTTTATCTTCCTCTTTACTTGCGGCATAAGGTTCTTCCGCTGGGCGTATGGTCAGAAGAGCAATACTGTGATAAACAGTGCTGATGCTATTGATGTTACAAGTGCCGAGAGTGTTGAAAATCCGTATATGAAGATTCTCTCGCGTGTGGGTCTGAAGCAGCTGGCAGTTATTGTCCCCGTGACACTTCTGCTTGTGGCCGTATCTGCAGGCGTGGCACTGCTGCTGCCTGAGGGGTGGTTTATGATTGTCTTTATACTTATGCTCACAACCCTCGGTGTTGTCTGCTCGTTTAATCGCAAGATTAGGGCGTTGGACCTTAGCTACTACGCAGGAATGTATCTGATATATATCTTCAGTATGGTGATTGCTTCGATGGCCGATTTCTCAAATCTGAACCTTGCTGATGGTATAAACCAGCTTGCCTTTATGGTTGTGGCGGTATTTTTGTCGCTTGCTCTGCACGCCATTATGTGTAGAGTTATGCGCGTGGATGCCGACTCTATGGTTATCTCCTCTGTGGCATTTATCAACTCTCCTCCATTTGTGCCTATGGTTGTGGCGGTGATGAAGAATAAGAGCGCGCTTGTTACGGGCCTTGCTGCAGGTGTTATTGGCTATGCAGCAGGTAATCACTTAGGGGTGCTGATGGCCAAGCTGTTGGCTCTGTTATAAAGTAAAAGAGGTTTGCACTGCAAACCTCTCTTTTTTACTCGATTACCTCGAAATCATCTTTCCCTACGCCACAGATAGGGCAAACCCAATCTTCTGGAATCGCCTCAAATGATGTGCCCGGAGCAATGCCGCTATCTGGGTCACCTACAGCTGGGTCATAGACCCACTCGCAAACAGTACAACGATACTTTTTCATATTATTACTCATTTAATGGTTGGTTAAAATGCAAAGAACCACGGCACAAATGTTGCCAAAGTGACAGCAGCAAGCAATATATATACAAAATATCGCAAGCCCTTATTTGCAATATGCTTCTTAAAGAAGCCGTCAACCATCTGCCAGTGTAGTACGATGTGCAGAATAAGGAACACCATCACGCAGATGGCTGCTATAAGGTGAACATCGCCCCAATCGTGACGACCCAAGCCGAGAATAGGCGCACCGTGACCTCTGCCACTTGAACAGGTTGGCATAATCTCCATCAGAAAGCCCGTAACACTCATCACCGCAAAGGAAACAAGCATCAGAATGTCAATGATAATGTTTGTCTTAAGTTTGTTCATAACTATTTGAGTTTTAAGATTTTAGTGACTATGTTCGCCGCACTCGTGTGCTAAGCAGCCGATGCCCGAGTCAAATACAAAACCCTTTAAGTATGCCTCGACAACGCTGTCTGTGTTACCGCTGCAGCCGCGAATTACGCGGATATTATGGCTCTGTAGCTTGTTTAGCGCACCCTGACCCATATTGCCGGCAAGCATTACGCTGATGCCCATCTGCTCGAGTACCGATGCTATATTAGATTTGCATCCGCATCCCTGAGGCGATGGTAGGGTAGAGGTCTCTATAATCTGCTTATCCTCAATAGTATAGATGGTATAGTGGTCGCAATGGCCGAAGTGGTTGTCAACAACACCCTCGCGTGTAGGTACTGCAATTTTCATAGAATAAATATTTATTGACCGACTGTATAAAATCTATCTTTAGGTAACGCCTTTACGGCTGGCAGGGCTGCAATCTCAGCAATGCGGGCGTTGGATGCATTGCGTACATCCTCCCAGCGGTAGTATGGTGCAGTGTCGCTTTCAATCGGCAGACGCACCTCCTGCTCGTTATGCAGCAGCTTTACAAGAACATCACCACTCTTGTTGCGGTAGAATATCCACTGCAGGTTAGTGGCCATAGGTGTTATCTGAAAGTCTGCCCACTGATCTTTCAGCGTATTAAAGTCATCAACGCGAGCACAGCGACCCTTAACCTGCATAACTGCAAGGGCTGCAATGACCGTATAGTCGTGACCAAAGCGCAGGTATGCTGTGCGCGGAGTCTTACCGCTGTTTACGGCTGCTATAAGCTCGTCAGCATCGCGCACAATCTCTCGAATAAGGTTTGCACCATCACCAAGTATAGCATCTCCCCAGCGTGTTGAGGCTCCATAGAGGGCGTAGCGGTGCTTGTTTATCTGCTCCCAAATCTCGGCGCGCTCCTGACCTGTGTATAGGTTGTGGAAGCGTACAGAACCCTCAGTATCCTGAATGCAGATAGAGAGGTAGAAGAGCGTGCGCATAGCTGTAAAAAACTTGGCACTATCCTGCTGAGCAATAAACTGCTCGGTAAAGAGCCTGCGAGCGATATTTGGAAGGTGCTCGGCAATCTTGGCATTTATATCCTTATCGGTAACCTTTGTTGCCTCCTTGGCAATCGACTTGCGACCATATGACGGGCGGAGATATACTTGTAGCGAGTCGTATGTTGTGCGATATATTGAAAGATCGGGGTTAAGCTCCTTGAGACGCTCGTTGAAGGCTGCCATACTGAGAATACAGCGCGGATAGTCCGACGAGCGGCTTTCGATAAAGGCACTCTTGCCCTTGAAGAGCTTCGGGAATGAGCGGGACATACGCTCGGCAATGCCGCGATGTTCTGCTACGCCCTGTGGAGATAGCTCGGCCTCACGGCCACGAGCGCGTGTGGCAATCTGATCAACAACCTCCTGAATCTGCATACCAAGTTCTGTCAGCGCACCCTGCTCCTTGGCCTTATTGAGCATAGCTTGCGGATAGCTGTATACACCCTTTGAGGCGTGATAGCGTGAACCGTGACGACCAAAGTGGCTGATGTAGAATGGTTTATAGCCCTTTGGCGCAGGGGTTATGTCGCTCTCTGTAAAGCGGTATGTGTAGTATATACCACCTGCAGCATCGGGGTTCTTGTCAAAGAACTCGGCATCAAGCTTTTGTGCAGAGGCGGTAATGGTTACGGCTGAAAGCAGCAGGGTAAGTAGTCTAAGTCTCATTATTTCTCAATTTTTGACATTAGGTAGTTGCGAATATCTGTCCAGCGATAGTAGACGCCCTGAACGGGTGTTGCCACCGCGCTGTCGAGAATCTGCTCGCGCTCGTTATGCATAATCTTGACCAGAATATCGCTACTCTTCTTACTGCGGTAGAAGATAATCTGGATATTGGCACCCATAGGAGTCACCTCGTTTATGCGCCACTTGTAGCTCACATTTGCCCAGTCATCAGTAACGATATTGGCACCTTGAATGCCGAGGATAGCAGCAAATGGAATGATAGTAACATCGTGCGCAAAGCGGAGTGTTGCCTGCTCATCGCCCGTAGCAATGGCGCGGTCGGCTGTGGTAATAAAGTTCTCGACAAGAGGATGTATGCCCGATACGATAACCTCTCCAAAAGGCTTTGAAGGGCCTGTGAGGGCATAGCGGCGGATGTTGGATGCTCGCCACATTCCGGCACGCTCCTCCTCGGTAAAGAGGTAGTCCAAGTCCTTGACCTGCTCTAACGGTGTAGATCCCAAGATGCCGCCCATAAGGAATGAGTAGTGGGCAAACTTGCTCTTGTTTATATCTTGCTCGGTGGTGAATATACGACTCAAGAATGGCTCAATATCAGGCATATAGGCTATCTGCAGCGAATCGCTCAGTTTCTCTGCCTGCTTCTTTACAGCATTAAGACCACCATATGCCTTCAGGTAGGTATTGTCCTCGCTCGACTCCATACGGATAGTGGCTGTAGGTATCATACTTGTAATCTGGCGCACAGCCGATGCCATACTCAGAATACAGCGTGGAACGATAGTCGAGCGGCAGTCAATATAGCTGTTCTTGTGGAAAATCTCGGGGAAGTTATTTACCATTCGCTCGGCAACAGCGCGATGCTGTTCAAAGCCGAGTGGAGACAGCTCGCCCGAGCGGTTCTCTGCATCAGCAGCAATGATGCGCATATCTGCAAGGTAACGCTTACCAAGCTCTGTCAGTTCACCTGCGCTATTTGCCTTCTCAAGAATACCCAGCGGGTAGCTGTATGTCTTTGAACTTGAGTGCCAGCGAGAGCCGTGGCGTGACAAGTGGCTGATATAGAATGGCTTGTAACCCTTCGGTGCAGGGGAGAGATTGGTATCTCTATTCTCGGCAGGGTAGGGACGGTATAGCTCAAACTTGTAGTCCTTGTCAAATGCCGCAATCTCACTTGCACTCTGTGCAGTAGCGCAGAGTGTAACGAGTGATAGTATAAGTAGTAGTGTAGTTCTCATTATTTGTTAGTCATTATTTCAAGAATCAACTTATCGGTCTCACGCATACCATTGCGACCAATATTTGTCAGGTTGGCGATGCACTTATCTACATCCTCGTCGATAATACCCTCCAGTGAGGTGGTGTGTCGCTGCTCAATTGCCAGCAGAGCAGAGAGAACGGCTGTAGATACACCACTTGTAACCTTGAGCGAGCAGCTTGGCTTAGCACCGTCGCAGATCATACCCGTAAGGTTGGCAACCATATTCTTAACGGCATAGCACACCTCCTTGAACTCTCCGCCCATAAGGTATGTAATACCGCAGCTCGAGCCGGTAGCCGCTACAACACAACCGCATAGTGCCGAGAGTCGACCCAGGCTCTGCTTTATATATATAACGGTAAGGTGGCTCAGCGCAAGCGCACGCAGCAGCTGCTCCTCTGTCACGCCCCTCTCTCGACCAAATACAACCACGGGAACGGTTGCCGAAATGCCCTGATTGCCGCTACCCGAGTTACTCATTACGGGCACCATAGCACCACTCATACGAGCATCGCACGCACCGCTTGTGTACGATAGAATTTTGGTGAAGAGCGTATCGCCAAAAATGGCCTCCTTGGCATTTGAGTGCATCAGTCGACCAAGTCCGTGTCCGTAACTGCCTGTAAATGAAACCTCGGCAGCGCCGATATTCATCTTTTCGGCATCCTTCAACCACTCAATCTGCTCGAGCGGAACGGTGGTGGCATAGTCGTATACCTGCTGCATCGTAAGTGTAGGCTCTGTCTCCTGACTTGTTGCAGCACCTTCCGCAGCCTCGGCATTGAAGAGCGTCTGACCATTGCGACTGACAAGGGTGAAGTTTGTATGCGCACCCTCAATAACGGCTACAGCACAATCCTGATCTGCAAAAGCCTCGACGCGGATATATAGCATCTGGGTTGTGGTGCGGTCAATGTCGATATTGATATATGCGCTCTTAAGGTACGCCTTTGCCTTGTCAACAGCTGAGATATCAGCATCTTTCAGCACCTGCAGCTCATACTCCGACTTGCCCGCCACAGCACCAAGTGCTACGGCAATCGGCAGGCCTGTCATTCCGGTGTTTGGAATGCCTACGCCCATTGCATTCTTATAGATGTTGGGGCTCAGAGCCACCTCTATTTTCTCAGGTTGCTGACCTAAAGTCTCGCACGCCTTGGCAACGCACAGAGATACAGCTATCGGCTCGGTACAGCCAATGGCAGGAATAACCTCTCTATGGAGTAGCGCATCTATTTGTGAGTAGTTCATAGGATATATTCTATAGAGTTAAGTACCATATATATATAATGTATGCCGCAAGGAATGCCACGCCCTCAGCACGGGTAATCTTGCGATAGCCAAACAGCAACGCCGAGATGACAAGCATCACCGCCGCACCAACCATAACACCAAGGTCAACGACTGTAATGCCGCTCATAGTCAGTGGGCTGATAGTGGCACAAGTGCCTAAGATGAGCAGTATGTTGGCGATATTTGAACCGATGACATTGCCAAGTGCCAACGCTCCGTGACCCTTTGATAACGCCACAAGGCTTGCGGCAACCTCTGGCAGTGATGTGCCGCCTGCAAGCAGGGTGATACCGATAATACGCTCACTAATACCAAAGTCTCGAGCAATGGCTACTGCTGAGTCGAGCGTTAGGTCTGCACCATAAACAAGGGCAGCAAAACCTACGCAGATAAACATTATGCTCTTCCACCACGGCAGTATATCCTTAACCTCATCCTCCGCCTCGATAGCAGCCTCTGCTTTGCCCATCTTTATTGATATAGTGATAATGGCAATATATAATAGTAGCAGAGCAATGCCCTCAATGCGCGACAGACTGCCACCCCAAAGCATCAGAGCAAGCAGAGATGTGACAGCAAGACATACACCGATATCTACTCTTAAATTGTTGCGCGAGAATAACACGGGCTTAATTACAGAACATAGTCCGAGAATAAAGAGGATGTTGAATATATTTGAGCCGACAATATTACCAATCGCCAAATCGGCACTGCCATTAATTGTCGAGGCAACGCTGACAGTGAGCTCAGGTAGCGATGTGCCTACCGCAACAATGGTCATACCGATGATAAATTCGCTGATTTTTAACCTCTGCGCCACAGCAGACGAGCCATTTGTCAGCCACGAGGCTCCAAATGTAATCAAACAGAAACCTACGATGAGTAAAATCCAAGTTAAAGCCATATTTTCTACCTATATTTATAAATCCAACCACAAAGATAATAAAAAAATGTAAATTTTATTTGAAAAAGTTTGCAAGTATAAAAATTTTGTCTACCTTTGCACTCGCAATCACGAAAAGTATTGTCGATGGTGCCATAGCTCAGTTGGTAGAGCAAAGGACTGAAAATCCTTGTGTCCCTGGTTCGAATCCCGGTGGCACCACTTGAAGAAAATGACAAATTAGTCAAAACGCTGTATTTCAACAAAATACGGCGTTTTTCTTTTTGCGCCATATACCCATTTAGGGCGTTTCGGAGCAGTTGAAAGTGTGCAATTCAGGAACACTTTTCGATTTTCCAAAAATGTTCCTGAATTAGCGTCTAATTAACCAATTTTCAGGATTTTACACTACTCTTTATCAGGTCGCGAATTGCACCATTTTTTAACATTTAGAAATATGATAAAGAGTACATTTTCAATCCTTTTCCTAATTCGCAAGTCGCGTTTAGGAAAGAGTGGCGAGTCGCCAATTTCAATGCGCATTACCGTAAATGGCAGATTTACAGAGATGAGCACACTGCGTAAAGTGCCTGCAAACCTATGGGACAGCAAAAAAGAACGAGCCATTGGCAAAGGTCCTATCCCGATTGAGATTAACCGCCATCTCGAATCACTGCGAACACGAGCATACGAGATTCACAAAGAGTTAGTTGAGCGCGATGGTTATGCCGACCCGCTGACAATCAAGGAGTATTTGCAGGGCAAACACATCAACCAAAAGATGTTTTATGCCACTTTCGAGGAGCATAACGAGAGAATGGCTCAGTTGGTGGGTATCGAGTTCGATGCGGTCACACTCAGCCGTTATAAACTCTGCCTACGCTATCTCCGAGAGTATATGGCGCAACGCACGCAGGCAAGCGACTTCCCTATCAAGAACCTCAACGGCGAGATGATTCGTGATTTTGAGGCATTCTTGAAGATTGAGAAGCGTGTGGCACAAAACACGATGATTCGCTATATGAAGTGCCTGAAAAAGGTGGTAAATCTTGCAATTGCTAACGGCTGGATAACTGTTAATCCTTTTGCGGGCATCAAGTTCTCGGAGAAGAAGGTTGTCAAGGATTTTCTGACGATTGAGGAGGTAAACACCATTCGCACTAAGGAGTTCGGCATCGAAAGGCTTGATATGGTGCGGGATATTTTTATATTTTGCTGCTATACCGGATTAGTGTTTATCGATGTCTATAATCTGCGCCCCGAGCATATTACGGAAGATGCACACGGTCGTAAGTGGATTCACAAGCAACGCCAGAAGACCGAGGTTGAGTTCTTTGTGCCACTGTTAGAATATCCTTTACAACTGATTGAGAAATATCGCAACCACCCGATGTGTCGGGCAAACAAAACGGTCTTTCCGGTATACGCTAATCAGAAGATGAATTCGTACTTGAAGGAGATTGCAGATTTTTGCGGCATTAAAAAACACCTTACAATGCATACCGCCCGCTATACATTCGCCACGACAATCACGCTGGCGAATAATGTAAAGTTGGAGAATGTGTCGAAAATGCTCGGCCATACGAATACCCGAATGACACTCCACTACGCCCATATTATGAACGAATCTCTCGCCCAAGAGATGAACAAAGTTGCTGCGATTATGGGAGAATGACGGGGTTATAAAAAGAATCAGTTGGTTAGTCGCACTAACCAACTGATTTTATCATCAAATAATAAACTTTATCAACTATTTGTTTGTAAATATAGGATAATTCCTCTATTATGCATTAAGCCAATTCATTGTCTAGTTTATACATTAGCATACTAGCAAAATGTAACTTTCTAATGGCGTCGGCTTTGGAAATAGTTTGATTGTTGTGGGCCTTTGGATTTCTAATACCAATCATAGCTCCTGCAAACATTTCCATATACCCTTGTTGAACATTTGTACCTGTTTCAGTTGATATATCACCAAGTTTTATTATTGGATTTTGAACAGAAAATGCAGCTTGCATCAATTTGGCACCATCTTTCTCAATAGATGTTCTACTCGTATAGATTCCCTTTACTCTCGCATTTACTTCTTTAAAAGCAGCCTCAACTGCATCCGCATAATGTCCATCATCAAAACGACTTTTTGCAATAGAGATTATTTGTGGATGAATATTATCCCAAATGGACGATGCACTGTGATTAATATATCCATTCAGATAAGTAATAGTTGCAATAACTTCACCAAAAGCATATGGGTTAATACCATTTTGTGGCGTAGATAATTGTTGCCCAAATTGGTTCACTGAAATAAAATCAGGCATCTTAAGGTTTGGTAAGATTTTATCCCTAAGCCTATCACTAAATACTTTATACTCTACCGGAATCAAAGGTATCAATTTGTACAACTCATTGTATAGTTCAGTGTAACTAATATTGTTGCTTTGAATGTGTTGTATATTGATCATATGACGGATACGATCAATAATCTGTTTACAGACCTCTAATTGTGTTTTATATCTATCCATTACTCTAACTGCGTTCTATAAACTGAGTCTAATGTATTTCCATCTTTGTCTTTCCACACAAGCCAACCATTATTACTGCTACCAATGCAGAAGTCAGCGGCTGTGCTTGGACTTGCGAATGTCTTATCGGAAGTCATAACAAGTTTGTCGCCTTCTATAGCGGTGTACTCGCTGACTAAACTATTACGCTTGTCGCTCCATTTAAGCGACGGCACGGTAGTTTTGGCGATCACACTGCCTTTCAGCACAGTAAAACCATTAGAACTATAAAAGCCTTTTGCATTGCAACCTCGACCTTTGGTATAGAAGATATGCTCCGTCTTTGGTTGTGATACCTCGAAGATACTGCAGCCAATAAATGAGGCTAAAAACTTAACATCCTCAAAGAATTCATCCATTGAGTCTTGTTGATATTCGGGCAGGTTTGGTGCCTTGGGAGTCTGCTTATTATCACTCAATACAAAAGTATTCGCTTTCTTTGCCTCAGCTATTGCCCTATATTCTAGATATTGTACATCGGCTTTGGTCATATCGGCATCTTTCGATACAAATATAAGAGCCTTTTGCCAGAACGACTTCTTACTATCGTGATCCTTTACTCGCTCGCGGAAATTCTCTGTTTCTCCGATATAGGCTTGCGGCTTCGTTGCTTCATCCTCGCCCAACAAAATGTAAAATGCAGGTTTCTGCAACTTCTCCTGCGTATTGAGATATGCGAGATTTGAGCGTGGCACAACAAACATCTGGCAAATCTTATTGCTGATGAATGCGTATTGAGTTCCTTTTGGATCTCCATCAATTAAGTATGTAGTTACTGTTTTGCCCATAGTTGGCTTTTATTTATTCGCAATAATTTGTTATAAAGATATGAAAAATTTCACTACGATAATCACGATTAGACAATTTTATTCTTGTCGTAGTATGAAGATTACTGCGGAATTGATAGTACAAGAAAGTATAAATATCGTTACTCTACCACAACCGCAAATGTTACTCTACCCTCCTCGTTGTGCTTTAGGCGGAGGGTGCCGCCGTGGAGACGGATGATTTGACGAGAGACGGCAAGGCCGATGCCCGAACCGTCGGTTTTGGTCGTGAAGAATGGAGTAAAGATATTTTCGGCGACCTCTACAGGAATTGCCGAGCCGTTGTTTGTAATCTCTATTTGGATACGCTCCTCTGCATCAATGGTTGAGCGGATAGTTATCTTGCGGTCGCAATCCTGGGTCGAAAGAGCCTCGGTGGCGTTTTTCAAGAGATTGACCATCACCTGCGACATCAGCGCACGGTCGGCATATAGCATCGTATCTTCGGGCTCAAGGCGCACCTCGACATCGACTCCTTCACGAGCTGTAAGCGAACAAGCCTCTGCCACAAGTTCCGAAAGGTAGAACGGTGCTTTCTGCGGTGCGGGTATGCGTGTAACAGCACGGAACGAATCGACAAAGCGAAGCAGTCTATCTGAGGTCGTATGTATCGTTTCAAGTCCCTGACGCATAGTATCCGCATCGCCCGACGACGAGAGTAGCGTATGGCTAATCGAGGTTACAGGGGCGAGTGAGTTCATAATCTCGTGTGTAAGGATGCGGGTTAGTTTCTCCCACGACTCCACCTCCTTGCGGTCGAGCTCCTCGTGGATATTACCCACCGATATAACGCGCAACATCTTACCATCGAACTCCATCGCCGAGCAACTAAGCACAAGGCTCTGTTCGCCAATCTCGGTAGCATAGCGCACTGTGCGCTGCTCGTTTGGTGCTACGGCGTGCATCGCCTCACAAAGCTCCTCGCTCAACACTTGCAGTTGGTCAATATGGCTCAGTCGCTCCATACCCACAATGCGTAGGGCTTTGCTATTGGTTTGCGTCACCGTGCCATTCTCCATAACCACAACGATACCGACATTGGCACACTCCATTATCAGTTGGAAGTATTGTTCGCGCTCCTTGATTTGCAGTTTGGCATTATCTAATACCTCCTTGATGCGATTGAGCGACTGGTTTACAAAGGCGTACTGCGTGTATCGTGGATTCTCGGTAAAACGGAAGGAGTAGTCGTTATTCTGCACAGCATTAAAGACAAACATCAGTCGCTTTACAATCACGCCATAGAGCCTAAATAATCTAAATATGCAGAAGAGAATAATCGGCACACAGACAATCAGATAGGCGTGGTGTCCCGATGCCCACACATACCCACCGATGCCGGCCACAGCAATTATGACCGCCACATAAACGGCAATCTTGCCGTAAGGTATGTTGTGTATCAGTTTCACAATCCGTAGCGTTTAATCTTGTTGTAGAGTGTCTGGCGGGTGATATCAAGTTGCTGTGCTACCTGTGAGAGATTACCACCACACTGCTCGATGGTGTTGGCAATAAGCTGTCGCTCCATTTCCTCGAGGGTCTGTGCCTCGGTCACGGGGCGTGTGGCAGCGTGTAGTTCGATATGGTCGGGCGCAATCATATCGCCGTCGCACATAATCACAGCCTTTTCGATAGCGTTCTGCAACTCACGGATATTGCCCTCCCACGAGTGCGCCATCAGCTTCTCGGCCGCCTCGCCTTGCAGAAGCAATCCCACCTTGTTATACTTCTTGCCGTAGTGCTCGATAAAGCGTTCGGCGAGTGGCACAATATCCTCCTTGCGGGAGCGCAAAGGCGGAATATGTATCTGTATGGTGTTTATGCGGAAAAGGAGGTCTTGG
>JAZOND010000027.1:0-97513 GCA_045654345.1 Alistipes sp.
CCCAAACTACAGGCTCTAAAAGGTCGTGTTCTCGTCAGGCAAGGTTGTGTGGAAAAATACAGAAAGCCCCACGGGGCGAGGATGATTTTTCCACGACACCCGCAGGGCTTGACCTTGCTTGGACGAAAAGAACACGAGTTACCTTTGCCTGTGGTTTGGTGAACTCTGGTTACGAAATATTTCTTTACTTGATTCTGTATGAAACTTTTATATTACTTTTGTATCATAAACATAATATTGAGGATGTATGGCTCAAATAGGGAATTGGAAAATTAAAGGATGTTTAGGTAATGGCGGAAATGCAACCGTTTTTAAAGTTTGCAATGACACTGGTGAATATTTTGCGCTAAAAAGATTAGACAGCAAAGAACCAGAAAAAATAGATAGATTTGAAAGGGAAACTTCTTTTATAGAGGAGCACCCTGAGCTGATAGCGCAAAAAGTAGTTTTACCAATTATAGATAAGGATCTTGAATGTGAAACCCCATACTATGTTATGCCATTAGCGGAACCATTAAAGAATCGCAAATTAAATTCGTTGGGAGAAAAGTGTGATGCCATATATGATATATTGAATGGGATTGAAGCATTGCATAAGTTGCAAATCGCACATCGGGATATTAAACCTGAGAATATCTTGTTTTACGATGGAAAACATTATCTGTCAGACTTTGGACTAATCTTTATTGAAGCTGCAATAAGAATTACGAAAGAAAAAGATAAGGAAAGAATAGGTGCTAAAAGAACTATTGCTCCTGAGATGGAAAGGAGTATGGGATATCATGCAAATCCATATAAAGCAGATATTTATTCTGTTGCTAAAACTATATGGATGATTCTAACGGAAGATTATGATTGCTTTGAAGGACAGTATAGTCCGGAAACAACAATTGCCCTAGAACGATATGAAACTATAGGCACATTTGATGACAACATACCACCAAGCATTCCGTATTATACACCATTAGATAAGTTACTAAAGGAGTGTACTGATAACGCGCCAGCACTTAGACCATCCATTGGTGATGTTATTCATCGCTTCTGTAAATGGATAGAAATAAACTTGGATTTTCATCAAAAGAATAATTATGAATGGCGAGAAATAACCGATAAGTTATTTCCTAGAAATGTTCCATATAAAGTTGTTTGGACAAAACAGGAAGATATTGTTGATATACTCAATTTCCTTTGTAAATATAAAAGTCTAGCGTATGTGTTTTTACCACGTGGGGGAATGCATTATAAAGGTGCTAAGAAGCATACAGAAGAGAGGTTTATAGAAATTGATATGGGGTATATATGTCTATTCCCAGCAAAGTCTTTGACTTTTTACTCTGTAGGAAACGATGCTGAGTGGAATTATTTTAGACTTGATTCATATGATGATATTAAGCCTATTTATTTGAACAATATCCCTCTTGATGCGACTGAAGCAGATGAAGAATTGACTGAATTGTCTCCAAGTGATTATGCCCCATATGAAGTATGGGAAAGCGGAGAAGAATATAAAGGTTATATTCCAACAGAAAATATGAGAAGAGTATGCCGTTATTATCGTGGGGCATTTGTGCTATTCAATACGCGGTCACCATACAATTTAGAATCATCGACCCATAATCGCCATAGTCTTTTTTCTGAAGATGAATTTGAATTTTACATTAAAGGTTGTGCTCAAGGACGCTTCGGTTTGAAGTATAATGAATTTATGTTTGAGGAAATAAAACGATTATTTAGAGAAGAATCATTGTCCAATAATTAAAGAAAATGCTTATCTTTGCACTAAGAAAAGAGTTATTTGAAAAGCATGAGGAATATAGTGTAACAAAGCAAGTTAGCAATTTCTTATCCATTGCCCATTCTCATGCAAGTTCTTCTTAATGGTTTGATACTCAAAGAATCTTAATCAAACTACATCAAATATACGAAATAATTGTCAAATGGCTCTAAATCCTCAAATCAATTTCCCTGCCACCAATATGGTTACCAAGGTCATAGATGGTCAGACATTCGTCTGGGACCCTCTGCGAGGTCGCTATCTGCTACTAACTCCCGAGGAGGAGGTAAGGCAGATGGCTATAGCCTTTCTGATATCGCACTGCGGGGTTTTGCCCCACTCTATAGCGCAGGAATACTCGGTAAAGATAAATGGAACAGCTCAGCGAGCAGATATCGTGGTAGTAGGCAAAGACCTAAAGCCTGCTATACTTGTTGAGTGCAAGGCTCCTGAGGTTGCTATTGATAACAATGTATTATCGCAGGCAGCGCGCTACAACACCATTCTCGGCGCAAGGTATATAATACTTACAAATGGCCACAAGCACCTCTGCTTAGAGTTAAAGGATGGCAAATACTCCGCACTGCGCTCATTTCCACAGATGGAGTATTAGCCCATCTTCTCCATAGTGGCAACAAATATCTCCTTATAGTTCTCTCCAATAGGAATATCCTCATCGCCAACGATAAACGCACGACCCTTTGTATATCCTGTAACATACTCAAGATTAACAATATAGGAGCGATGTATTCGCATAAAGCGGTCTGACGGCAGGCTGCTCTCCATATTCTTAAGGCGGAAGAGGGTCACGAGCTTTGTGCCATCAGCAAGGTGGAGGCGAATATACTCACCCGCACTCTCAAGATATACTATATTTGCATAGCGAACAAGCGTAGTCTTATGGTCAGCACGAATAGCTATACACTCTTTATCTGCCGCCTGCTCACCAATAGGCAGTCGCTCTTCGATGTGCGTCTCATTACGTAGGCTCAGCAACTCAGCCAACGAGTGAGCCTTATTAACAGCCTTCTCAAAGGTTGAGAAACTGAATGGTTTGAGCAGATAGTCCACCGCATTGAGTTTAAAGCCCTCAACTGCATACTCAGAGTAGGCGGTAGTAAAGATAATCATCGGAGCATTATCCAAGCCACGCACAAAGTCTACGCCCGTAAGCTCCGGCATATTGATATCCACAAAGACAATATCTACCCTATTACCCTCACTAATCCACTGACGGGCATCTACCGCATTATCAAAACTCTCTAAGCGTGTCAGAAATGGCACCTTAGATATATAGCTCTCCATCTGTCGAACCGCCAGCGGCTCGTCATCTATAACAATACAGCTAAGATTCATAATTCTTTGGCAGTTTAAGTATTACACTATACTTCTCTTCGTTTGAAACGATATCAAGCGAGAAATTATTGCCGTAAATGTACTCTAAGCGGCGAGATACATTATCAAG
The DNA here is from genome assembly GCA_045654345.1 of Alistipes sp. Lineage (GTDB taxonomy): Bacteria > Bacteroidota > Bacteroidia > Bacteroidales > Rikenellaceae > Alistipes. The sequence continues at coordinate 3,240 of JAZOND010000027.1, forward strand.
ACCTATACCACCCGACGAGGTGTCGCTATTGGTGGTCGGATGTACCGAATTTTCAAATTGCGCCACAAGCATATCATCCTCAACATACATATCTATATGGATATACGAAGAGTGTTTACGCGACACACCGTGCTTAAAGGCGTTCTCAATAAAGACAATAAAGACCAGCGGTGGCACAGCAAGGGTCGAAGATGACAGTGACGGATAGTTAAACTTAATATCTATCTGCTGAGAGTATCGCACACGCATAAGAGCAATGTAATTCTCAAGAAACTTTATCTCCTCACGGAACGAAATATGCTCTGCCGATGACTTATATACCACGTGACGCATCATATCAGACAGTGCAACAATACCCTGCTTTGCCGCCTCTGTATCTATATCTACAAGTGCGTGAATATTATTGAGTGTATTCATCATAAAGTGCGGATTTATCTGATACTTAAGGTAGTACATCTCTGCCTCAACAATCTCACGAGCCAGGCGGGCATTATCCTCATCCTTCTGCATAGACTCGTAGAACTTTTTGATACCGATATTTGCTGCAAACATAAACACACACAGCACAATATTCCAATACCAGCCCAAATCGGCAAGTGATGCCTGGTGAGGGAGAATTCCCACATCTACATAGCCATCTGAGATGATATGAAAACGCTCCAGTGTCTCGATAAGCACGAAGACCGCCGTAACAGAGACAAAGGCGGAGACTACATACCATAGCACATAGCCCTTATTGAGCAGAAAGCGTATAAGTATGTAGTTATTAAACAGAAACAGGCCCAAATATGGGGTAATAATACTCCACGCACGAAACACCTTATTATAGAAGTCAAGGTGCTCCTCCGCCATCATAAAAGAGTTGAAGATAGGGATAAGATACACCACCACAAAGACCAACGTGTAGAGTACATTTTCACCGATGGTCTGCTTACGGATAAATGGCATTTTGCGTTTCATTGAACTATCTGTTTATAAGAAGAAGGGGTGGTTACCCACCCCTAACATTAGCCTATTTGACGATTAGCTAATACCGAGCTTTGAAACATTATAGAGATAACGCTTAATACTCTTCTTCGGAGTCTTCTCAAACTCAGATGGGTAGATACTAATCGACACAAGACGCTCATAAGCCGCAACCTGGGCATTGAGCTGCTTGAGATTCTCGTTCATCATCTGCTCCAGAGTTGCGCGGTCGATATTCTCACGCTCGCAAGTCTCAAAATCTGGCACCACAAGGCCGTAGAGCTTACCGTCGTTCTCAAGAACGAGTGACTCAAGAACAAGTGGCATATTGTTGAGTTTATCCTCAATCTCCTCAGGATAGATATTCTGACCACTACCGGTAAGAATCATAGTCTTACAACGGCCTCGGATATAGAGAGTGCCATCAGGATCTACAGTACCCATATCGCCTGTATGGAGCCAGCCCTCAGCATCAATAGCGTCTGCTGTAGCCTTCTCGTTCTTGTAGTAGCCGAGCATTACGTGCTCACCACGAACAAGAATCTCGCCAGGGATATTATTCTGATCTGCAGAATCAATCTTAACCTCGAGCATACCCTTCAGATAGCGACCACAAGAGCCAGCCTTAAACTGTTCAGGCAGCTCGGTAACAGAGATAAGCGGACCGCACTCGGTCATACCGTAACCAACGGTGAATGGGAAGTGAATCTTCATAAGGAAAGACTCAGTCTCCTTATTCATAGGTGCTCCACCCACAACAAACAGACGCAGGTTACCTCCGAAAGAGTCAACAAGTTTCTTCTTAATCTGTGCAAAGACAACCTCGTTTACAAGCGGCAACTTCATAGCGATGCTAAGAGGGCCCTTCTCGAGCAGAGGCATAATCTGCTTACGATAGATCTTCTCAAGAATCATAGGCACGGCACAGATAACCTCAGGCTGCACCTTCTGAATTGCTGCAATCAGAATCTTAGGTGTAGGAATCTTACCGAGTAGAGTAATGTGACCACCGGTAGCAAGCGGAGTGAGGAAGTCTACAGTACAACCAAAGGCGTGTGCAAGTGGCAGGAACGAGAGTGTACGGCCACCCTTATGGAAGTAGGGGTCTCCACGACCATCTGTAATCTTTGAGATAAAGAATACATTACCAGTAAGGTTATTTACTGTAAGCATTACACCCTTTGAGTAGCCGGTTGTACCAGAGGTGTAGTTGAGAAGAATTAGCTGGTCGTTTGGCACATCTGCATACTTGATATCATCTACAGTAAAGCCGCGTGGGTAACGCTTGCGATAGTTCTCGGTCATTTGGTTGATGCAGCGGGTCATCTTATCACCACCGCGCTCAAAGATAACGTGGTAATCGGTAATAGACATCACAGCCTCAACATTTGGCATCTGCTCCTCATCGAGTCCGTCCCAATAAGAGTCGGTAAGGAAGAGTAGTCGGCTCTCTGAGTGGTTTACAATATGTGCAATATCATTTGGTGTAAAGTCCTGAAGAATCGGAACAATCACTGCGCCGTAAGTAATAGTTGCAATATATACAACACACCAGCGTGGAGTATTTCGACCTACAAGAGCAATCTTATCCTTCTGCTTAATACCAGCCTCATCGAACATAATGTGTAGCTTGGCAATCTCCTTAGCGAAACCATAGTAAGAGTAGGTCTCACCTGAAAAATAGTCAGTTACTGCACTCATCTCGCGGTTATCACGAAATGACTGCTCATACATTTTAATTAAGTTTTGTTCTAGCATAAAATTTATATTAATTATATAAAGGTGTTACTTCTTTTCCCACATATAAGTCTTAGGCTCTGTACCACTACGCAGACGAGCTATATTGGCACGGTGTGTCCAGACAAGCAACACCGCAACTGCCACCGAGAATACGATAAACAGCCACGATATTTGCCCATCCTGATAGTAGTGCATAGCCGAGAATAGTGATACAAATATCGGAAAACTTATACCTGCAACCATAGACGCCAGCGATACATAGTGGGTAAAAACAAAGATTGCCACCCACACCGCAAAGCAGAGAAGTGCTAACTGTGGTACGATGCCCGTAATAGCCCCAACAAGTGTCGAAACTCCCTTGCCGCCCTTAAACGAGGCGAAGATTGGGAATATATGGCCTATCACCACAACTATAACCGCAAAAATCTTAAGACTTATAATCCACGAGCCTGTAACCTCAGGATATAGGCGTAGTATACCCATTGCCGTAACGGCCACAAAACCCTTAAGTGAATCAATTGCAAAAACAGGCAGAGCAGCCCGCATTCCAAAGACGCGCAGCATATTGGTAGCACCAGCATTCTTAGAGCCTAACTGACGAATATCCACACCGAAATAGCGTCTGCTAATCCAGACAGCACTCGGAATAGATCCCAACAGATACGCTAACACAAGTAGCAAAATTACCGCGCAATAAGGCATAAATTTATGTCCTACAAATTAGTAAAATTTTATTTTGTCCATCTGCAAATTATGCCATAGCACACCAATACTACCACAGCAAAATCGGCCCGAAACATACAAAAATTTTTGCGTGCGTCAGGACAAAGATACACAATAATTCCGAAAAAACAAATTTTTGAGACTCCACGAGGGTTAGGCAGGGGTATACGACAGATTATTACCCCATATTATCTGATTCTGCCTTAAATGTATAAAACCGAGCAACAAGGTAGCTATACACTGTAGTGATAACTGTGGTGATGATTTTTGAAGGGGTTGCCCATATGCCGAAATACTCAACAAGTATCTTCATCGAGACATAATTTATTACAAGGGCAACAAGTACGGTAAACAGATATTTGCAGAACTGCTTGACTCCCGATATATCGGTAGTGCGAAATGCCACATAGCGGTTGAGCAAAAATCCGTTGAACAGCGTTATGGGAAAGACAACAGCCAGCGAAACAATATGTGGCGAGATTACGACAAAGCCCAGGTCTACGAATCGTTTTGCCACAATAAAGTTATATATAATAAAGTATAAAGTTGCATCCGCAGCCATATTAAGTACACCACAAGCCCCGTAGCGGTAGATCTGCTTAGGAACAAATCGTGCCACTACGGGGATGTATAGCGCATCTAATACCCTAATTATCAGGGATGCAAGAGACATTGATTTTACTCTATTTATTTGTAAAAATCCACATATCGTCAAAAATACCATCCAGCTCCTGAAGATCCCAGATAAGTTCCTTACAAGCTTTATGACTATTAGCCTGACCCAAGGCCAAGAGATAGAGAGAGTCGCCACGGTGGTGGTAGATAATACCCTTAATCTGCGGATAGCGACGCTCAATCTGCGCCTTGTACTTAAGAGCATTTGCCTTCTCTGAGAATACACCCCAAACTGCATAGTGTGCGCCCTCGACCATACGCTCAACATCAGGATCAACAACAACTACAGGAGTAGGCTCAACTACAGGCTCCTCGATAACAACCTCCGGCTCTGGCATAGGCTCTGGCTCCTGACCCAAGCTTGAAACCAACCACCAAGCACCTCCGCCAAGAAGGCCGGCTGACAAAACTGCGATAACTGCGATAATTATCTTCTTGCTATTACCACCATTAGCCTTTGCAGGCTTAGCTGCCGCAACATTAGGATTCAGCACATTGAGCAGTGCCTGATCAGCAGTAAAGCTCTTGCCGTTAAGCACACCTACGCCCTCGATAGTAACCACCTCGCCATTGGTAACGCTCTTTGCCCAGCCGTCATAAATCTCCTGAGCACGCGCACCCTCTACGCCTGCCACCTTTGCGATAACATCCACAGCAGACTCACCACGGCTCTCGCCTGTAAATGAGATCTTACGCTTTGGAGGCATAATCACACCTGATGAAGATTCAGAAGCCGCAGAGCGACGCACCACAAGACTACCGATACCCGGCAAATAGATATCACTACCCTTACAAAGGGTGTTATAGATCAACTTGTTAACTTGAGATACCATAACTTTTACTTTTTATTTTGTTTAACCTTCTTATCATCAACAACTGCAGGGTGCTTAAGAGCATACCACACAAATCCCACGCCTACAATAATAAATGGAATACTGAGCCACTGACCCATATTGAGCAACATACCCTGCTCAAACTCTACCTGATCAATCTTCACAAACTCGATAATAAATCGCGACAAGAAAATTCCAATAAGGGCAAGACCAAACAGCAGACCACGACGACGCTCCGCCTCGGTCTTATGATAAACCCACATCAGCACCGCGAAGGTGGCTATATAACACAACGCCTCATAAAGTTGTGTCGGGTGGCAAGCAGGCACCGCCTCAGGTGCAACACCCTGGTGCAGACGCATAAACTTAAAGCCCCACGGCATAGTGGTCTGATTGCCGATAATCTCAGAGTTAAAGAGGTTTCCAAGGCGGATAAGGGCACCACTAATAGGTGCAATAATACCCAATCGGTCAGCCATCCACATCACAGGCACCTTATTCTTGCGAGAGCAGAGCCATATTGCCGTCACAATACCTATAGCTGCACCGTGGCTTGCAAGTCCGCCATTGCGAATCTCGGTAATAATAGCCCACGGCTTAAGCAGATAGTACTCAGGCTCATAGAATAGGCAGTGACCTACGCGTGCGCCAATCATTGTACCCAACGCAATAAACATAAATGCCGAGTCGGCAAGCTTCTGCGGTCTACCCTCCTTCTTACAGAAGTAGCTAAATAGCCAGCCGCCAACAATCAGAGCCAACGCCCACATAACCGAATAGTATCGGATATCAAGCGAACCAATCTTTATAAGCACGGGATCAAAATCCCAAACAATAGTTAGCAAATTTGTCATACTCTATACTATAACTCAACTTTAGGCAATGTGAATGTAAAGGTGCTACCTACACCCAGTTCGCTGCGCACAGAGACCTTCTCTCCGTGATTTTCGATAATATGCTTTACAATAGCAAGGCCCAGACCTGTTCCACCCTGCTCGCGGCTACGCCCCTTATCGGTTCTGTAGAAGCGCTCAAATACGCGTGGCAGATCGCCCTTTGCAATGCCGATACCGTCATCCTCAACCTCAACAAGAATCTTTTCGAGCATATCGCGACAGGTAATCTTTGTTGTACCACCATCCTTACCGTAGCGGATAGAGTTTACAATCAGATTTTCAAGCACCTGACCAATATAAAACTTATCTGCCGACACCCAGCAGCGCGATGGAAGACTATCTGCGCCCTTGACAATGAGCTTGATGTTTCTCTTCGATGCCTCCATCTCGGCATTCTCGGCACACTCCTTACAGAGTGCTACAAGGTCAAAACTCTCAGCCGATATATGGTTCATATCGCTATCGAGACGAGAGATAGTATCAAGATCTCCGAGAATATTAATCATACGCTCAACGCTACGATCTGCCCTTTCGAGATACTTGCGATTAATCTCCTCATCCTCAAGGCCACCATCAAGCAGAGTGCTTATATAGCCCTGAATATTGAAAATCGGGGTCTTAAGCTCGTGCGCAACATTACCCAAATACTGCTTGCGGAACTTCTCAGCCTCCTTAAGACGCAAAATCTCACGATCGTTATCCTCTGCCCAAGTGCTCAAATCTGTTGACACATCATCAACCTTTTTATCCTTAAGCTCCGAGGCAATGTCACCCGTATGAATATCACGCGATAAAACCATCGAATATATAGGTCGTAGCTTGTATGCCACATACTTAACAATCATCCATAACGCAAACAGCGATACGGCAACAAATATAGCCACCGAGGCTATCAGCACCACCCACCAGGTGACCTTTGCCGCCACCATTGCTATAGCAGTGCATAAACCCGCAATCGCGCCAATAAGCCACGACGCACACTCTTTAGTTTTAATTATCATATAGTAAAGTTTTAAGTTTTCTATCTCAATAATCTTCTCCGTTTCAGCATATTTGTGACCCCGAGCGGATTCGAACCGCTATCGTTAGAACCGGAATCTAATATTCTATCCATTGAACTACGGGGCCGTTGCACTTTTAGCCCAAAGTCAAGCAATAAGCCGTCTACGCACAATCTAAAAAGCAAATTTAGAAAATTTCTTTTAAAATAGCAAATTTATCTTTCAATCGCATAAAAAATAACATACATATTATAAAAACATACAAAAATAGTTTGTGTTATAGTTTTTTTTTATAATTTTGTGTATCAATTATACTAATCACAATATGACCATTATTCAACTTGAATATCTTCTTGCAGTTGCAAATTTCGGCAGTTTCTCCATTGCTGCGGACCACTGTTTTGTCACACAACCCTCTCTGAGTATGCAGATTAAGGCTCTGGAGAGCGAATTGGGCGTAATGCTCCTTGACCGTTCAAAGAAGCCCGTTGTCCCTACCGAGGCGGGTGAGGTTGTGCTATCTCAGGCTCGCGAGACTTTGCGCGAGTACAACTCCATAAAGGAGGTTGTGCTGCAGTTTAAGGGCGAGATTGCAGGCAAGATTCGTCTGGGCGTAATCCCGACCATTGCCCCATACATACTACACAAGTTTATCCCCGAGTTTGTGTCGCGCTACCCTAAGGTTGAGCTGGAGATTCGCGAGATGCACACCGAGCAGATTATCGAGCAGATGAACCACGACCGCATAGATGTGGCCCTGGTGGCTGGTGGTACTTGTGGCGACGAGTTTACGGAGTACGATCTGTTTGACGACCGCTTTTTTGCCTATGTTTCGCCAACAAATCCGCTCTACAAGAAGAGTAATATTCTGATTTCGGACATTGATATGCGCGAGTTGGTGCTACTAAGCCGTGGCAACTGTATGCGTGATCAGGTGCTCGAACTCTGTCAGGCACATAAGTCATCACAGACGCGCTACTACTTTGAGTCAGGCTCGCTCGACACACTGATGCGCATTGTCGACTGCACAAACAATATTACCATCATTCCCGAGATGGCCATTGAGTATATAGGCAAGGAGCACTCACGCCAGATTAAGTCGCTCATCAAGGGTGCTTACTGCCGCAAGATTTCACTTGCCGTGCGCCGCACATATGTCAAGCACTCTATTGTCGATGCCCTGCACAAAACCATCCTCGACTGCGTAAAACTATAACACTATGAAACACAACTATACTACACCCACATTGTTGGCGGTAAAATTTAAGATTGAGCGTGGCTACAATCTCTCTCCCGATATTGACGACTGGTATGATAACGACGAGGACCTTGGCGGTAGCGCAGATTAGAGCAACATTGTCAGAATATATAAATTAAAACTATACTCATATGAAAAAAACTTTACTAACCTTTGGTCTTGCAGCTATGCTCTTTGCAAGTTGTGCAACCGATCCCGATGGGCTGAATACCATCGTACCACAGGGGACACCGCAGATCAACATCTCGGGTGATATTGACCAGCAGTACGCCACTCGTGTAGACGAGAATGGTTTCTGCGATGGCGATCAAGTGGGTCTGTATGGAGTGAACTACACCAATGACAATACCGTAGCCGGCACACTTATGGATGAGGGCAATCAGGTAAACAACGCTCTGTACACCTACAGCACGGAGAATGGCACCTTTACCTCAAGTGGCAGCTTCTACTATAAAGATGCTCAGACCAACATCGACCTGTATGCCTACTACCCTTTTGCACACCCAGAGATCGTAAACGCTTACGAGTTTGAGGTGGCTTTAGACCAAAACCAAGGCACAGGCCACGCAATGTCAGACTTTTTGTGGGCTAAGGCTACAAATGTAACTCCGAGTGAGAACAAAGTTGGACTGCGCTTCAGCCACCGTCTCTCTCTTGCAAATGTAATCCTAAAGGAGGGTACAGGTTTTGCAAATGGCGAGTTTGACAACTTGAGCAAGAGCGTTCTTGCCCTCAACACCACCCGCACAGCCACTATCGACTTAAGCACAGGTATCGCGACTGCAGTAGGTGAGCCAGAGAACGAGGGTATCATAATGAAAGCTACTGACAATGGCTTCCGCGCTATCGTTGTACCTCAGTCTATCGTAGGCGCAACTCCTCTCTTTGCCATTACTATCGACGGCATTAGCTACCGCTTCAAGCGCGATGTTACAACCGACTACGAGGCGGGCAAGATGGCAAAGTTTACCATTACTATCAACCGCAAGGCACACAACGGCACCTACGAACTTGTGCTTACCGACACATCAATCGAGGATTGGGAGGCAGATATCGACACCTATGGTGGCGAGGCTCGCCAATACTATGTTGTTCACCTCGACGAGGCGGGCGAACTTGAACACAAGATACACGAGGCTAAGAAAAACCCTGCCAAAATCAAAAACCTAAAGGTTAGCGGTAAAATCTGCGCAGGCGATTTTGATTTTATGCGCGATAAGATGGAAATACTCCAAGCTGTAAACCTTAAGGAGACAAAGGTTGTTGAGTGTTGGTATTATGTCGTTACTTACGAGGGCGACAGCTCTTCTACTACCGAATACTTCGAGGGCGCGCTACCGTCAACCACAGCTGAACGCAAAGAGATAGCCAATGCTCGCGCAACAAAATTAGGCAAGAAAATTAAATCTTATGGAAATGCCAAAGTCAAATCATCAGTTGCAGATAATATTCCAATCGGCGCTTTTAAGGATAAAACTACACTTGCTTACTTTGCTTTTCCTGAATACATAACCAGCATTGCAAACAGTGCGTTCAAAGGATGTTCACTACTTATGGGCGCATTGGTTATTCCGGATAGTGTTACAGAGATTGGAGAAAGTGCTTTCTCAGATTGTACATCATTAACATCTTTAGACCTACCAGCAAGATTGGAGAAGATTGGAGGCTATGCGTTTGATGGATGCTCAGGGTTTACTGGAGCACTCCCACTCCCTTCTACTCTCAAGAGTATTGGCGGAGGTGCATTCAGTGGCTGTGGTGGTTTTACCGGCAATTTGGTTCTTCCAGAGAAGTTGGAGTACTTGGGAGCAGGTGCATTCAGTGGCTGTAGCGGTTTTACCGGCGACCTTAGAATACCAGAGACTATAACAATTTTATACGGCCGTACTTTTGAGTCCTGTTATGGAATGAAAGGACAACTTATACTCCACGACGGACTAAGTTTTGATGAAGCAGGTTACCAATTCCATAACAGCGGATTTCAAGGAGAGCTAAAACTTCCTACATATTTGACTTCTATCCCTGTTAATTGTTTTGCTTCCTGCGACTTTTCAACTTTGGCTCCTCTACCAAAAGAGTTGATTCAAATTGAATCTGGTGCATTTCAAAACTGTTTTCGTCTTATGGGAACCATCGAGCTACCCGAGACTGTTATTGCCATAAAGGAGATTGTTTTCAGAAATTGCTATCACCTCGAAGGTATAGTAATTCCATCTGATGTTGGCATTATTATGGACGAAGCTTTTGAGAACTGTTATGGTCTGACCAAGTTCATATGTCGCGCAACAGAGCCACCGATTTTGCAGAACAATGTATTTAAAGGCGTAGCAAAGGATAACTTTACACTCGAAGTTCCCGAGGAGTCTATAAACAAATATCAGGCAGATACAAAGTGGAGAGAGTTTAAGCGTATAGCAGCGCATCACGACTTTAACATATCTCGTTCAAAGATGCGTGTACTTAGCGCTGAACATAGTCGCACATTTGTTCTCCGCGCACCTGCGGGCTTTGCGTGGAGCATCGAGAGTTGCCCAGAGTGGGTGACTATCACCCCATCGTCGGGCGTAGGCAAGACAGAGGTTACCGTAACCGTAAACCAGATGACAGCTGCCGAGGTTGGAGAGTTCAAAATTAAAATAATGAAAGAAGGTTCTTCATCCTACACCACCGAGACACATAAAGGTCGCGCGGGCGAGGTTGTATTCTTACTCGATGGTAAAGACTACCGCACAAATCTGAAGATTGAGCAGTACGACTACCAGTATAGTGATGGTGATGTACTTACAGTACAGAAAGCAACAGCCGTTGACCCAAATAAGGGTGTCAACCTCGTATTTATGGGCGACTGCTTTGATGCCCGCGATATTGCCAAAGGCACATACCTCAGCGGCACAAACGAGGCTATAGAGCACTTCTTCTCAGTAGAACCATATAAGACATATCGCGACTACTTTAATATCTACACCGTCTTTGGTATGTCTAACGACAGTGGAGTGGGCACAGTTGACACTATTCGCGACGCTAAGTTTGGCTCGCAGTACACTCTTAATGAGGGTATCTCGCCAAACATCAATTCCATTATCGACTACGCCCTCAAGACCGAGAGCGTTACAAAACAGAACTTTAATAAGTCGCTCGTTGTAATGGTTGAGAATAGTAAGGAATATGGCGGTTTAACCTATATGTATGGTGACGGCTCGGCGGTAGCTATCTGCCCTATGAGCGCAGACGCTTACCCTTACGACTTCCGCGGTATAGTTCAGCACGAGGCTGGCGGTCACGGCTTTGCTAAGCTGGCAGATGAGTATATCTATCACAATGCATTTATTCAGACTTGTACTTGCCGTTGCTGTTCACATATAAAAGATTTCAACGATATGAAGGAACTTGGATGGTATCGCAACCTTGAGGCTACGGGCGATATGAATGAGGTTGGATGGAGTCATCTTATCTTCAATCCAAAGTACTCCGACATTGTAGATATTTACGAGGGCGGATACTACCACACTCGAGGCATTTATCGCTCTGAGCCTGTCTCTTGTATGAACAACAACATCCCTTACTTTAGCGCCATTTCGCGTCAGGAGATTGTTGAGCGCATTATGCTTTACTCTAATCAGAGCTTCAGCATAACAAACTTCTACGCCAATGATGTGCTTGACATTCAGGGCAACAACACCGGCAAGGCTTCGGTGCTTGATGCTGCACCTACAGCAATCTCGCTCACAGGTGCGGGCAAGCAGATGCCGCCGAAGTATATGGGTCACTCTCCATTTGACAAATAAAAATTGACAGTACAATGAAAAAGAGTATATATTTTGCAGCCCTCGCGCTCCTCTGCACAGGCTGCGCCACAGATAACAACATCAGCGAGTACTCTGACCGCAAGATTCGCGTAGAGGCATCGCTCCCAACCCGCGTAACAAACAACGCATTTGAGGCGGGCGATTGTTTGAGCCTATATGCGGTAGAGTATGAGGGCGACAGCGTCAGCCCACTCCAGATTTCGGGCAACTACCTTAACAATGAGCAGTTTACCTTTGACGGCACAAAGTGGAACAGCACCCGTCCGCTCTACTGGAGCAACAAGGCGTGCGACTTTTACGCCATCTACCCTTATCAGCAGCCAAAGTCTGCAACCGCCGACCTGTTTGACATCACTCCAGACCAGAACAGCGTACCCGCAGACGGCGCGCTCTCTGGATATGAGGCCTCAGACCTACTTTGGGCTAAGGCAGAGAATATCAGCTACACTAACGGCATTGTTCCGCTCCACTTCAAGCACCTTATGTCGCGCGTAGTGGTTAAGCTTGAGCGCGGGCCAAAGTACGAGGGTGAGCTGCCCGACGATATTGTTGTTCACCTATACAACACCGTAACCACCGCAGAGGTTGACTACAGCAAAGGTTCGCTGCAGAGCTATGCAATGGGTAGCAAGAACACTATTACTATGAAGCAGCTATCAAAAGACACATATGCAGCCATTGTCGTACCTCAGCACATTGAGCGTAAGACCCCATTGGTAGAGATTACTATGGATGGCATTGCCTATCTGCTCAACTACTCAATGACATTCTATCCAGGCTATGAGCAGATAATAACAGTCACCCTTAACACCTCGCCTGATCAGGAGAAGATTGAAATTTCGATTGATGGAGAGGTCGACGATTGGGAGTAACTGAATCTCAGGCGACTACAGACCCACGGCAGAGATGTCGTGGGTATTTTTTTTGATTTTGACTGCAGAGACAAAAAATTGTATTATCTTTGCGCATATGATTGAACGCGATACCATTGACCGAATATTATCGGCGGCAAATATTGTAGAGGTGATTGGCGACTATGTGACTCTCAAGCGCAAAGGTGCTAACTACCAGGCGTGTTGTCCTTTCCATAGCGAGAAGACGCCTTCGTTTGTCGTATCTCCGTCAAAGGGTCTATTTAAGTGTTTCGGTTGTGGCAAGGCGGGCAATGTGGTTAACTTCCTTATGGAGCACGAGGCACTGAGCTATCCCGAGGCACTCAAGACACTCGCTAAGCGTTACGGCATTGAGATTGCCGAGCGACAGATGACCGAGCAGGATGTTATCCGCAATGATAATCGCGAGAGTATGTTTGCCCTCAACAATTGGGTATCGCAGTACTTTATCGACTATATGAACAACGACCAGGCCGAAGGTCTACCTGTGGGTATGAGCTACTTCCGCCAGGCGCGTGGTTTCAGCCCTGCTACAATTGCCAAGTTTGGACTTGGTATGTGTCCGAGCAAGGGTGACAAGATGACCACCGATGCCCTCAAAGCTGGCTACAAGCAGGAGTTTTTAGTCGCTACGGGTCTTACTATTGAGCGCGAGAGTGATGGTCGCTGCTACGACCGTTTCCGCGAGAGGGTTATGTTCCCGATTCACAATATTTCGGGTCGTATTGTCGGCTTTGGTGGCCGTACGATGCGTACAGATAAGAGCGTTGCCAAGTATCAGAACTCCCCTGAGAGCCTTATCTACAACAAGTCACGCGAGCTATACGGTCTATTCTTTGCCAAGCGCGCTATAGGTCAGCACGATATGGCAATTATGGTGGAAGGGTACACCGATGTTATTTCGATGCATCAGGCAGGAGTCGAAAATGTAGTTGCCTCGTCGGGAACATCGCTAACAATAGATCAGATTAGGCTGATACGCCGCTTCACAAACAACCTGACCATAATCTATGACTCTGACCCTGCAGGTATCAAAGCCTCGCTACGCGGTATCGACCTTGTGCTTGCTGAGGGTATGAATGTGCGCGTGGTATTGCTCCCGGATGGAGACGATCCCGACTCATTCGCTCGTAGCCACAGCGCACAGCAGGTAGAGAGCTACATTGCCGAGCACTCAGAGAACTTTATAACATTCAAGACCCGATTGTTGCTCGCCGATGCTAAGGATGACCCTATAAAGCGTTCTGAGGTCACACGCTCTGTTATTCGCTCGATATCTCAGATATCTGACGCCATACAGCGCTCGATGTTTATCAAGGAGTGCGCCCGCATTATGGATGTGGACAACAATATGCTCATCAGCGAGGTTGCTCGACACCGAATGATGAATATGGGAGACTCTGAGGCTGAGGCATTTATCCGCCGTCAGGGCAATCAGATGCGTAGCGAGAGTGGTTACACCTACCGAGGTCAGCAACAGCAGCAGCAACCACTGCAGGAGGAGACTGTAGCAGGCTTTGGACAGACTCCGCTATCGGCATCGCTACAGACCCTTGAGCGCGAAATTATATACTACCTGCTCAAATATGGACAGAGCAACTACACAATTCTGGAGGGTGGTACGGTTGTTGAGTTTAACACCGCTACAGAGATTGTCTCGTCACTTGACCGCGACTATCTGCAGCTCACTACGCCTGTATATCAGACAATTATAGAGATTTACCGCCAGGAGTTGACTGAGGGTCGTTTCCCTCTGCAGAGCCAGATAGTAAATCACCACGATCCTGAGGTGTGCAGCACCGCCGTGGATATACTTACAATGGACGACAACTATGTTGAGAGTGCCATCTGGTCGCAGAAGGATATGCGCTCGCTCAACGAATCTCAGATGCTCAGTTCGGGCATTCCTAAGCTGATGATGCTATACAAGTCGCGCCTTGTAAGTAGCCGTATCGAGGAGCTGAATCTCAAGCTTGCTCAGAGCCCAGAGAATAGCGATGAGGCAGAGCTGGCACTGCGCGAGCTGGCACAGCTAAATAAGCTGAAGGTTTCGCTGTCAAACCATCTCGGAAGAACGATAATCTAACGCCACAATGTCGTTTAAGCTTGTCTCGCAATATAGCCCTACGGGTGACCAACCTCAAGCCATCGAGCAGATAGTTTCGAGCTTTGAGGCGGGCATTGATTGCTGTACCCTGCAGGGCGTTACAGGCTCGGGAAAGACATTTACTATGGCAAATGTCATCAAGGCACTAAATCGCCCAACACTTGTCCTGAGCCACAACAAAACCCTTGCTGCTCAGCTATATAGCGAGTTCTGCAACTTCTTTCCAAACAATGCAGTAGAGTATTTTGTCTCCTACTACGACTACTACCAGCCCGAGGCATATCTGCCAGCTACAGATACATACATCGAGAAGGATCTATCAATCAACGACCGCATCGAAAAGATGCGTCTTGCAACTACCGCCACCCTACTATCTGGTCGCAGAGATGTGATAGTGGTAAGTAGTGTTTCGTGCCTCTACGGCATCGGAAATCCCGAGGATTTCCACGCCACAACACTGCATCTTAAGGTCGACCAGACTATCAACCACAAGCAGATTCTATACGCCCTTGTCGAGGCGTTATATACTCGCACAGAGATTGAGCTAACCCCTGCCACATTCCGCGTCAAGGGCGAGACTATAGACATTATGTCCGCCTTTGGAAACAACTGCTACAGAGTGCTTTTCTTCGATGATACTATCGAGGCTATATACCTTATCGACCCACAGTCGGGACATCGTCTGCAGAGTCTTAAGGAGGTGAGCATCTTCCCTGCTAACCTCTTTGTGACAACCAAGGAGCGCATTGCCAAAGCTGTGGATCAGATATACATAGATATGGGTCATCAGGTCTCATTCTTCGAGGGCGAGCAGAGGCCTACAGAGGCATCGCGCATACGCCAACGCGTAGAGTACGACCTTGAGATGATTAAGGAGCTTGGCTACTGCCCAGGTATTGAGAACTACTCTCGATACTTTGATGGTCGCAGCCCTGGCACTCGCCCATTCTGTCTGCTCGACTACTTTCCCGATGATTTTCTGCTTATTGTCGACGAGAGCCACGTAACCATACCGCAGGTAAGAGCTATGTATGGCGGTGATCGCGCACGCAAAGAAAACCTCGTCGAGTACGGCTTCCGCCTACCCGCTGCAAGGGATAACCGCCCACTGCGCTTTGAGGAGTTCGAGTCGCTCACAGGCACCACACTTTATGTAAGTGCCACCCCTGCCGAGTATGAGATTATACGCTCCGAAGGTGCTATAGTTGAGCAGATTATACGCCCAACGGGCCTTATCGACCCACCTCTCGAGGTGCGTAGTTCGGAGAATCAGATAGACGACCTTATCGAGGAGATTTCACAGCGTACGGCCATAGATGAGAAGATAATTGTCACTACACTTACCAAACGATCAGCCGAGGAGCTTGCTACATATTTTGAGCGTATGGGCATCCGTTGCCGATATATACACTCAGATGTAGATACGCTCGAGCGCGTGCAGATTCTCGAGGACTTGAGGGGTGGACTATTTGATGTGCTGATTGGTGTAAACCTGCTCCGCGAGGGTCTCGACCTGCCAGAGGTGTCGCTCGTGGCTATTATTGACGCCGATATGGAGGGTATGCTGCGCAATGTACGCGCCATTACTCAGATAGCCGGTCGTGCCGCCCGCCACCCTAACGGACTTGTGATTATGTATGCCGGTAAGGTGACTAAAACTATGCGCACATCTATCGAGGAGAGTAACGATAGAAGGTATCGCCAGATACGCTATAATATGGAGCACGATATGCTCCCAAAGGTGGCACAGAAGAGCAACTCTGCCACTCCACTACTCATTGATACAGAAGCTGTTACACAAACAGTCCCAGCAGCTGCAACCGAGGACTTGGACACACAGATTCGCCAGGCTCAAGCCGATATGGAGCGTGCTGCCAAGAGCCTTGACTTCCTTGCCGCAGCTCGCTATCGCGACCTTATGCTCTCGCTCCAAAAGCAGAAAGAGGAGCAGGGAAAATAGTCCTAAAAAGAGACAGAAAACACCCAAAATGTACGAGTTACAACCCGCACATCGCATCTCTACACCCCTAACGACCAATCTGCAGAATAATACAAAATAGGTTTTTTATACTACAAGACTAAATTTTAGTGTTTAGTTCTTTGAACTACAAAGAAAAAGTATTATCTTTGTACGATTATAACTACGCCCGTTTTTGTGGCTAAAAACTAATATTTCAGAGAGATGAAAAAGAACGATAACGATATTTTATTTGACGATAAGGGCTTCCCTGCGGAGGCTGCTGATCGCAAGTTTCAGGCTATTCCTATCGTTGCCGGTGATGATGACATTATCGAGAGCGTTAAGCTCCCCGAGACACTGCCTATCCTCACGCTGCGCAACTCTGTACTCTTCCCGGGTGCAGTAACCCCTATTACCGTCGGCAGAGAGAAGAGCATCGCCCTTGTGCGTGCCGTAAATGCGGGTGACGGTCTGCTTGGTGCTGTGCTTCAGCGCAATCCCGAGATTGAGACCCCTACACCGGACGATATGTACCGCATCGGTACGGCTGCGCGCATTCTCAAGATTCTTGAGATGCCGAATGGCAACCTTACCGTAATACTCTCTGGTCTTGAAAAGATTGAGGTGGGTGAGTATATCTCTACCGAGCCATTCTTCAAGGCTACCGTAACCACGCTGCTCGACTCTGCACCAGACAAGAACAACCCTGAGTTCAACGCCCTTGTTGAGGCTGTCAGGGAGACTGCGCTGCGCATTATCGACATATCGCCAACAATCCCTAAGGAGGCGACATTTGCCATTAAGAACATCGACTCTCACCGAGGCACGATTAACTTCATATGCTCAAACCTCGAGTTCTCTGACGACGACCGTCAGGCACTTCTTGAGGCTCCAGGTCTGCTGGCGCGCTCACGCAAGTTGCTCGAGATTCTTATCCGCGAGCAGCAGCTGCTTGAGCTCAAGCAGGAGATTCAAGAGAAGGTCAAGACCGAGATTGACAAGCAGCAGCGTGACTACTACCTCCAGCAGCAGATGCGCACCATTCAGGAGGAGTTGGGTGACGATGTAAATGGTGATGTTGAGAAGTTTCGCGAAGCTGCGAAGAAGAAGGTGTGGAAGAAGGAGATTGCCGAGCTCTTTGAGAAGGAGGTCTCTAAGCTCGAGCGTCTCAACCCTGCTATTGCCGAGTACTCAATACAGATGACATACCTCCACCTGATGCTCGACCTTCCGTGGGATGAGGTTACTAAGGATAACCTCGACCTCGGTTGCGCACGCGAGCAGCTCGATGCCGACCACTTTGGCCTTGAGGAGGTTAAGGATCGTATTCTCGAGCACCTGGCCGTAATCAAACTCAAGGGCGATTTGAAGTCGCCAATCCTCTGCCTCTATGGCCCTCCGGGAGTAGGCAAGACCTCGTTAGGTAAGAGCGTGGCTACTGCGCTGGGGCGTAAGTTTGGTCGTATTGCCCTCGGTGGTCTGCACGACGAGTCTGAGATTCGTGGTCACCGCCGCACATATATCGGAGCTATGCCTGGTCGAGTAATTGAGACCATCAAGCGTTGCGGCTCGTCAAACCCTGTCATCATCCTCGACGAGGTAGACAAGATGACCGTATCTAACCACGGCGACCCATCATCTGCCCTGCTCGAGGTGCTCGACCCTGAGCAGAACACCACCTTCCACGACAACTATCTGGACATTGAGTACGATTTGTCTAAGGTGCTGTTTATTGCTACGGCAAACGACATCTCGGCTATCAACCCTGCGTTGCGTGACCGTATGGAGCTGATTAATATCTCGGGATACATCCTCGAGGACAAGATACAGATTGCCCAGAAGCACCTTATCTCAAAGCAGAGCGAGGCTCACGGCTTGCGCGAGGGTGATATGATTCTCTCTACAGAGGTGTTGCAGAAGATTATATCTGACTACACCCGTGAGTCGGGCGTACGCTCGCTGGATAAGAATATTGCCAAGCTGGCTCGCCATCGTGCAAAGAATATCGCCTTTGAGGAGGAGTATACACCAGAGATTTCGGCTGCCGATATTGAGAAGATACTCGGCAAGCCTAAGTATATCAACGACCAATATGAGATTAAGGATATGGTCGGCGTAGTTACAGGTCTTGCGTGGACTGCTGTGGGTGGTGACATACTTTACATCGAGTCACTACTGACCCCGGGCAAGGGCAAGCTCTCGCTGACAGGTAACCTTGGCGATGTGATGAAGGAGTCGGCAACAATCGCCTACGAGTGGGTTATGGCACATCACGCAGAGTTAGGCATTGATCCTACAATGTTTGAGAAAAACGATCTTAACATCCACGTACCAGAGGGTGCTGTGCCGAAGGATGGCCCGAGTGCAGGTATTACAATGATAACCTCGATAGTATCAACATTCACAGGTCGAAAGGTTACAGAGCGCATAGCTATGACGGGCGAGACCACTCTGCGCGGTCGTGTAACCCCTATCGGTGGCGTTAAGGAGAAGGTGCTTGCTGCCAAGCGTGCAGGCATCACCACTATCCTTATTCCTGAGGACAACCGCAAGGATGTGGAGGAGATTAAGCCTGAGTATGTAGCAGGTATTACCTTCCACTATGTTAAGACCAATGAACAAGTATTAGAACTTGCTCTCCAAAAATAGTTTGAGTATGAAGTACATTGCGATCATCCCAGCTCGCTATGCGAGTACAAGATTTCCTGCAAAGCCTCTTGCAGTATTGGGAGGTAAAACCGTTATCCAGCGCGTATATGAGCAGGTGGCAGGCGTGCTTGACGATGCCGTTGTGGCCACAGACAACCAGCGTATATATGATGCCGTGAAGGCCTTTGGCGGCAAGGTTGAGATGACATCAACCACCCACCGCAGTGGTACAGACCGCTGCTGGGAGGCATACTGCAAGCAGGGCAATCAGTACGATGTGGTTATCAATGTGCAGGGCGACGAGCCATTTATCCAGCCATCGCAGTTGGAGGCTCTCAAGGCGTGCTTTGCAGATCCAAATACCGACATTGCAACCCTCGTAAAGCCATTCTCGGCAGATGACGACATTGCTGCACTTGAGAATCCGAACTCGCCTAAGGTGGTGGTGGACAGCTCTATGCACGCGTTATACTTCTCTCGCTCGGTAATTCCATACTTGCGCGGAGTAGATAAAAGCGAGTGGCTCAAGAAGCATACATTCTACAAGCATATCGGCATCTATGGCTTTAGAGCAGAGGTACTGAAGGCTGTAACATCTCTGCCGCAGTCATCACTCGAGCTTGCAGAGTCACTCGAGCAGCTTCGTTGGCTTGAAAATGGGTATAAGATTGGCGTAGGCATCTCTGATGTTGAGACTATCGGCATCGACACCCCCGAGGACCTTGCTCGCGCTGAGGAGTTCTTGAAGAGTCTTAAATAACAGAAAAAACCTAAAAAAGATACAACTATGAAGAAGACCTTTTTAGTACTGCTTGCAGCAGTCGCGCTTTTCACCACCGCAAATGGACAGTGGAAGATTGCCGGAGATAAGATTCGCACCACTTGGGCAGAGGAGGTTGATCCGAACAATGTTCTTGCCGAGTATCCTCGTCCGCAGCTTGAGCGTAGCCATTGGATGAACCTCAACGGCTTGTGGAACTACGCCATTACAGATCTCAAGGCTGCAAAGCCTGCGACATTTGACGGTCAGATTCTTGTTCCGTTTGCTGTAGAGTCTGCTCTCTCTGGCGTACAAGGTAGAGTTACAAAGGACAATCTGCTCTGGTATGAGCGCACCTTTACAGTTCCGTCAAAGTGGGCTGGTCAGCGCATTATGCTCAACTTCGGCGCAGTAGACTGGAGTGCCGAGGTATATGTAAACGATATTCTTGTGGGTAACCACACAGGTGGCTATGCTCCATTCTCTATGGATATCACCGAAGCCCTGAAGAAGGGCGAGCAGCACATAGTTGTTCGCGTATGGGACCCAACAGACAGCGTACACAACCCTGTGGGCAAGCAGCGTCTGAACCCAAGTGGCATCTGGTACACAGCTGTATCAGGCATCTGGCAGACCGTTTGGCTCGAGCCTGTATCTAAGACCAACCACATCGAGGGCATTACTACCAACTGCGACATTGAGCGTGGCGAGTTGTTTGTAGAGACCGCTTGTGCAAATACAAGTGGCACAATTAAGATCGAGGTTAAGGACGGTGATAACACCGTATGCAGTGCCTCTGTATTCTGCGGCGTGCGTGCAACACTGCCTATTGAGCAGCCTAAGTTCTGGAGCCCTGACACTCCGCACCTCTACACCCTGAACATCTCCCTTGTTGAGAATGGCAAGGTTGTAGATAGCGTAAACTCATATGCCGCTATGCGTAGCTTCTCAACTCTGCGCGACAGCCAGGGTCACAAGCGCATTACCCTTAACGGCAAGCCTATATTTATGTACGGCCCGCTGGATCAGGGTTGGTGGCCTGACGGACTCTACACCGCCCCTACCGATGAGGCGTTGCTGAGCGACATTAAGCTGACTAAGGAGCTGGGCTTCAACACTATTCGTAAGCATATCAAGGTTGAGCCTGCACGCTGGTACTACCACTGCGACCGCGAGGGTATTATCGTATGGCAGGATATGCCTTGCCTTGCTCTCTATCCAAACGACAACAAGGGCGGCTGGGGTCGCAATAACATTGGTGGCGGTAGTGACTCGCCAGCCTCTCGTGAGGAGAAGAGCCGCTACTACAAGGAGTGGGCAGAGATTATGGATGCGCTCCGCTTCTTCCCGTCTATCGGCGTATGGGTGCCATTCAACGAGGCGTGGGGTCAGTTTGACACCGAGACAGTAGCTGATTGGACATCGGCTAACGACCCAACAAGACTTGTAAATGCTGCAAGTGGTGGTAACCTGCGTCTTTGTGGTCACATTCTTGATATTCACAATTATCCTGCCCCTGCAATGCCATTCCACAGCTCTGAGTTTGTGGTTGTGCTGGGCGAGTATGGCGGTATTGGCTACCCTATTAAGGATCACCTCTGGTGGAACAAGCGCAACTGGGGTTATATCCAGTTTAACAACACCGACGAGGTTACTGCCGAGTATGTAAAGTATGCCACACAGCTCAAGGAATTTATCCCTCAGGGTATGTCGGCAGCAATCTACACTCAGACCACCGATGTGGAGGGTGAGGTTAACGGCTTTGTGACCTACGACCGTAAGGTAACCAAGATGGATAAGGCAAAGGTCAACGCCATCAACACAGAGATTATCAATCTGTTAAAGTAAAATATATAACACTATTTTATGAAGCCAATATTTATTGCAGGCCCGTGCGTAATCGAGAGCGCAGAGTGTCTCGACGCGGTAGCCGAGCGTATAGTAGATATAAACAATCGACTTGGCGTAGATATTATCTTCAAGTCGTCATTTGACAAGGCAAATCGCACCTCTATCTCGTCGTATCGCGGTGTAGGCATTGAGAAGGGATTGCAGATGCTCTCTGACATCAAGAGCAAGTGGGGCCTAAAGACCCTTACAGACATACACGAGGCTTGGCAGGCAGAGGCTGCAGGTCAGGTTGTAGATGTGCTGCAGATACCAGCATTCCTCTGTCGTCAGACCGACCTGCTCGTTGCAGCAGCCAAGACCGGCAAGAGTGTAAACATCAAGAAGGCTCAGTTCCTCTCGGGTGTAGATATGCAGTATCCGTATCAGAAGGCTATTGAGTCGGGTGCTACCGATGTGTGGCTTACTGAGCGTGGAAATAGCTTTGGATACAACAACCTTGTTGTTGACTTCCGCAATATCCCCGATATGCTCGCTATCTCTCCGCGCGTAATTATGGACTGCACCCACTCTGTTCAGCGACCAGGTGCTGCGGGTGGTAAGACAGGTGGTAATCGCGAGTATGTACCGGCTATGGCTCTTGCAGCAAAGGCTTTTGGTGCAAACGGTTACTTCTTTGAGGTACACCCCGATCCGGACAATGCGTTGAGCGACGGACCAAATATGCTCTGCCTTGACAATCTTGAGAATGTTGTAAAATCATTATTATAAATTATGAATAGTAGAGATTTAATCCTCGATGTGGCGAAGGATGCCCTGCAGACCGAGGCCGATGCGTTACTCAGAATAAAGAATGATCTGGGTGAGGAGTTTGTGCGTACAGTACAGACCATCTTGGCGTGTAATGGTAAGGTCATAATGACCGGTATGGGCAAGAGTGGCCTTGTGGCAAAGAAGATTGCCGCAACACTTGCCAGCACAGGTACACCGAGCTTCTATATGCACCCAGGAGAGGCCTTTCACGGCGATTTAGGCATGATTTCTAAGGGTGATGTTGTGGTTGCCCTCTCATACTCTGGCGAGACCGATGAGGTGCTTAAAATCGTGCCATTTATCCTCGACAACGGCAATCCGCTTATCTCAATGACGGGAAACAGCAACTCATCACTTGCTAAGAACTCGAACATACACCTCGATGTGCGCGTAGAGCGTGAGGCTTGCATACTCAAGCTCGCTCCGACAACCTCTACCACAGCTCAGCTGGCTATGGGTGATGCTCTGGCTTGCTCGCTGATGAAGGTGCGCGAGTTTACATCTATGGACTATGCGCGACTCCACCCAGGTGGTAGCCTTGGTCGTCGACTGCTTATGCGCGTGGGTAATGTTATGCACCGCACAGAGCTGCCTATAGTAGACGAAAACTGCTCTGCTATCGAGATGATTCAGCGCATCTCTCAGGGCGGTCTGGGTCTGATTATCATCTGCCGCGATAAGGAGATACTTGGCATTGTAACAGATGGAGATGTGCGTCGAGCAATGGAGAGCCGTCAGGCCGATTTTTTCAACATCAGCCCGATGGATATCGCCTCAAAGTTGCCTAAGATGATTCACCCTGAGGAGAAGCTTATTGAGGCTGAGAAGATGATGACTCAGCACAAGATTAACTCTCTGCTTGTAGTGGACAATGACAAGCACCTTGTGGGCGTAATTCAGATTTACGACATCAAACTATAACCATTCCAACCGTAACCTAAAAACACAATAATAATGGGCCTACTTAGTTTCTTTAACCCTCCGGCTAAAAAGCCACAAATTGCAAAAGAGAAGATCGACAAAGAGTATAAGCAGATGCGTCTGAAGGTATTCCTCGGAATTTTCCTCGGCTATGCTGCATACTATCTTGTCCGCAAAAACCTGTCACTTGCTGCTCCGGGAATGATTGAGCAGGGACTTATCGACAAGGCTGGCGTAGGTATCGCTATGTCGGGTATTCCGATTGCTTATGCTTTCAGTAAGTTCCTTATGGGCAGTCTGTCTGATCGCTCAGATGCACGTAAGTTTATGACCGTTGGTCTTGTGCTCTCATCATTAGTGATGATTATAGCGGGCGTTATCAACTACCCAATGGGAGCCAATGGCAACTATGGCGTAACCACTTGGGTGATGTTTGGCTTTATGCTGCTTGCAGGTTGGTTATCGGGTATGGGTTGGCCTCCGTGTGGTCGTGTGCTGGCACATTGGTTCTCGACAAATGAGCGTAGCTTTAAGATGTCGGTATGGAATACGGCTCACAATGTAGGTAACGGTACGTTAGGCGTGCTTATTCCGCTCGGAATTATAATATTCACAGCCTTTGGCATTGGCGAGACTTGGCGTGCTGCCTTTATTGCACCTGCTGTTGTGGCAATGCTCTTTGCGATATACTGCTGGTGGACTATTCGTGACACACCAGAGTCGTGCGGTCTGCCACCAATTGAGCAGTATAGGAATGACTACTCAGGTGCAAAGACAGCTGCGGGTGAGGAGGATAAGATTCCGTTCCGCCGTCTGTTTGTAGACTATATCTTTAAGAATAAGATGCTCTGGCTCATCGGTTTTGCCAATGTATTTATCTATTTTATCCGCTATGGTGTTGCCGACTGGTCTCCGACATATCTTACCGAGACCTTTAAGTGGGATGATGAGTCTGCATCATTTGCATTTGCAATTTTTGAGTATGCAGGTATCCCTGGTACTATCCTCGGTGGCTGGATCTCGAGCAAGTTCTTCAATGGCCGTTGTGCTCCTATCAATGTGCTGTTTATGATTGCCGTGGTGCTGGGTATATTTATGTATTGGCAGGCAGATGTCATCTCGGCATTTACCACCATTCCTATTAAGTGGATTATCTACTCATCACTCGCCCTTGTGGGTGGTGCTGTATATGCTCCTGTGGCTATGATTGGCATTCAGGGTCTTGCGTTGGTGCCTAAGAATGCTGCTGGCACTGTTGCAGGTTTCTTGAGTCTGTTTGGTTATCTATTTGGTGATGCTATACTATCGAAGATTGTCTTGGGTCGCATCCTCAATCAGGGAGACTTTGCTTGGAATACCGCCTTCTGGATCTTTATTATCGGCTCTACCATATCTATTGTCGTTTGCGCCTTTGCGTGGAACAGAGAGAAAAAGACTATGGAGGAGCGTATTGCTGCTGCAAATAAGTAATTATGTATAAGAGTCTTAGAGATTATATCGCGGCACTTGAGGCTGCTGGGGAGCTGATACGCATATCTGCGCCCGTGACAAGTGTATACGAGATTGCAGAGCTTACAGACCGTCAGGCCAAGAGCGCGGGCGGAGGTAAGGCGTTGTTTTTTGAGAATACCGACAGTGCATTCCCTGTGATAACAAATATGATGGGCTCTTGTCGTCGTATATCGCTGGCATTAGGGGTTGATAAGCCCGAGGATATAACCACTCGCATAGACTCGCTACTGAAGCAAGTTACAACACCCAAGGACTCGATTGCTGACAAACTGAGTATGCTGCCGCTATTGGCGGAGGTGTCTAAATGGTTTCCCAAGAAGCTCAAGCGTCGTGGAGCGTGTCAGCAGGTAGTTCTGCAGGGCGAGGATGCGTCGTTAGACAAGCTGCCGATACTCAAGAGCTGGGGCTGCGATGGTGGTCGTTTTGTTACACTACCGATGGTAAATACCCTCGATCCGCAAACAGGTGTTCGTAATGTTGGTATGTACCGTATGCAGGTCTTTGACAGCCACACTACGGGTATGCATTGGCATCGTCATAAGACAGGTGCGCGCCACTACGACGGCTACAAGGCAGCAGGCAAGATTATGCCCGTATCTGTAGCTATCGGTGGTGATCCTACCTACACCTATGCCGCAACGGCCCCGATGCCCGACAATATGGACGAGTATCTGTTGGCTGGTTTTCTGCGTCGTAAGCCCGTAAAGTTGGTCAAGTGTATTACAAACGACATATATGTACCTGAGGACTGCGACTTTGTCATCGAGGGCTATGTAGACCCAGCAGAACCGCTGGCAGTAGAGGGCGACTTTGGCGACCATACGGGTTTCTACTCGCTCAAAGACCTCTACCCTCGCTTTCACATCACAGCAATTACCCATCGCAAAGATGCAGTATACCCTGCAACCGTAGTTGGTGTACCTCCTCAGGAGGATGCCTATATATCTATAGCCACAGAGCGAATCTTCCTTGCGCCTATACGCCTTGTTATGCAGCCCGAGATTGTCGATATGACAATGCCTGCAGCCGGAACATCGCACAACATCGCCATCATCTCTATCAGCAGCCGCTACAAGGGTCAAGCCACAAAGGTCACTCAAGGTATGTGGAGCGCAGGACAGATGATGTTTAACAAGTATCTTGTCCTCACCCCACCGACCACGGTTGTTCGTGACAGTGATCAGATAGCTCAGTTGCTGCGAAATTGCGACCCTAAGAGCGCAGTTATTCGCGGAGAGGGCATCTACGATGTGCTTGACCACGCCACTGCTACTTGTGGCTATGGTGGTAAGTTGGCCCTAAACCTCACCGAGGTGGTTGATAATAATCGTAAAGCTTCTGTTGCCGACAATATACTCCTTCCAGAGGGGGTAACTATGCGTACTGACCTTGTCGAGAGGTGGAGCACTCTGCTGCTCTTTGCCGACAACAATGCAGCGGTAGATATTGCCTCTATCGCCAAGCAGAGGGGTGTTGAGTGCAACTTTATAGTCCTTTTTGACACTCGCGCAAGTGAGCTTAGCGGAGAGGATCTATTGTGGATTGCTGCAGCAAATACAGACCCGAGCCGCGACATAGCCCTTGCTGAGGGAAAACTCACCATTGATGCCCGTGCCAAGGTGCCAGGGGCTGAGGGTAACCCTCGACGCTTCCCTAATGTGGTTACCTCGACAGAGGATGTTATCGACCTTGTCGATAGTCGCTGGAGCGAATATGGTATAGGCGATTTTATCGCATCGCCTTCGCGAGTATACCGCAAGTTATTACTTTCTGACAGAGCTGAGTGGTAATGATGACCAAAAAGCAGATAGTCGGAGTAGTCGCTCTGATAGTTGGTGTTCTTGTCCTGACTCTGGTAACAACACTTGCAGACAGGGTGAGCCACAGCTCTATAGACATCGCCACAGAAACTGCCCTATCCCCTACCGAGTCACAAGACTCACTATTTGTTTTCGACCCCAATACGGTAAGCTACGAACAGCTGCTTGCCCTTGGATTTGACAAGCGTACAGCCGTGTCCATACTGAAGTATCGTGCGCGTGGCAAGGTGTTCGAGATTGCCGAGGAATTTGCGCTCTGCTATGGTGTTACAGACTCTATATTCAGCGCACTACGCCCCTATATAGTTATCGGAGAGACCTTTAGAGCCAAGGCTTACAGCTACACTATTGATAGTGCAAAATATCGCGCTGCTGACTCTATTCGCGCATTAAAGAGTAGCCAATGGCAGGCAAAGATAGCAGCCCACACACCGCACCCATATGAGCGTTTTAGGATTGATACCGTGGGTATGGCCTACCTGCAGAGTATTGGCTTTACTTATCGTCAGGCCGAGGGGCTTATTGAGTACCGCGACAAGGGTCTTGAGGGCATACGCAATATGGCCGAGCTATCGGACTGCTGGGCAGTGAGTCCCCAGATGGCAGACTCGCTTGCAAGGTATGTTATCTTTCCCGAGCCCAAGCCCTTTGGTGGCAAGGTTGAGATAAATTCTGCCGACAGCATAGCCCTCGTAAAGGTCCGAGGCATAGGGCCTAAGAGCGCGCAGGCGATAGTCGAATATCGCAAATTACTCGGCGGATATCACTCCATTGAGCAACTTTTAGAGTTAAAATGCGTTACAAGCGAAAATTTTGCACTTTTTTCTAAAGAAATTTACTGCGATAGTTGTGTTTTTTCAAAAATTGATATTAACTTTGCACCCGCCTTTGAGATGGAGATGCATCCATATATGACTCGAAGGGCTATAAACCGTATTATTGAACTGCGCAAATCGAAAGGAGGCTGGAAGTCGTTTGAAGAGATTGTAAGTGACAACATATTTACTCAGGAGCAGGCGTTATCGCTTGAGCCGTATCTTCATTTCGGCACTATCCCTTTAGATTTGAATCAGGAGAAGAACTAAAGCGGTCGCAGTCCGAGGGTCGTAGGCAAGGTTTACAAGGACCCCATACTGCAAACAAAAAACAACAAACAATAACAAACTAAAAAAAAGACAATATTATGATTATTATGCCGGTTAAGGAGGGTGAGAACATTGAGCGCGCCCTTAAGAAGTTTAAGCGTAAGTATGAGCGTACAGGTGTTCTGAAGGAGCTTCGCGCTCGTCAGTACTTCACAAAGCCTTCAATTGCAAAGCGCGAGAAGATGGCACACGCTATTTATGTTGAGAAACTTCACCGTGAGGAGGCTGAATAGCAACAACAAGGACTGACAAGATGTCAGTCCTTTTTTATTAACCATAAAACCTTAGAGATATGAACAACACCGCAAAGACAGTATGGGGCCTTGTAGTGCTCGCTATTATCGCCCTGGCAGTAATCCTCGGACTTATGTTCGGTATTCCGATGTACAATGTATGGCAGCAGGAGATGAGTGGCCGCGCCGAGTTAGCAAAGGCTGAGCAGAATCGTCAGATCAAAATTGAGGAGGCTAAGGCTAACCTCGAGGCCGAGAAACTCAACGCACAGGCTGAGATTGAGCGCGCTAAGGGTGCCGCAGAGGCCATCCGCATCGAGAACGGCTCGCTGACAACAACATACATCCAGTACCTCTGGGTGCGCCAGCAGAACAATATTCCAGACAAGGTAGTCTACATCCCTACCGAGGCCAATATGCCAATTCTCGAGGCTAAGAAGTAGCACAAAACAGAGATAATATAGTAAGCCTTCCTTTCAAAGGGAGGCTTTTTATTTGGCCTTTAGCACAAAATTACTATCCTGTACTATCTTTAAGTGAACGCAAGGCTAATACAATAGTATATAGTATGATATGCCTTTGATTTTCAGGTTAATGGCATATGTGGGGAATATTACCATACCCACAACGGTATCGCATCAGGGCACTACATACAAGGTTGCTGCCATCGGAAACAACACATTTAACCTATGCAAGATGCTGACGGATGTAATGCTGCCAGATAGCATTTCAACCATTCCTGTTGGTGTGTTTGAGCGTTGAAATGCATAGCATTGCGCCTGATACTACAGAGGCGCAGCAGTGAAGGGTTGCCAAGGCGAGCCAACGCTCGGCTAAATACGAAATGGACTATGCACATTCCTTGCACCACCCCATTTTATCTTCAGAGTGCGGTAGTAGGTGTGCATCGTAAAAAATCCCCAGATGGGACATACTAAGCGTATTTCCCATTTGGGGATTTGAGGGATGTGCAGCTAATGCCGCACTATCACGATAAAATGCTACTCGAGGCCCTTAAGCTTCTTATACACAGCATTATACTTGGTGTACTTATCCATCACACCTGGCTCCTCACGAAGAAGGAAACATACCTCCTTAAGGATCTGAGCGCAGTCTGCGTTCTCAGGGTTGAGCTCGTGTGCCTTCTCGAGGTAAGGGATAGCCTCCATATATACTGAGCGTACACGCTTACGCTCTGCCAGGTACTCGTCCTGGCTGGTGAAGCTATCGAGCTTGCTGTTGAACTGACGGTTCTCGTGCTCTGCCTTCTCTACATAGAAGTAGCCGATATAGAAGTTAGTGTCATAATCGTTTGGCTTGAGGGTGTCAATCTTCTTGAATGAAGTGATACACTCATCAAAGTTCTTAAGTTTGTAGAACACGCGGCCACGACCGAACCAGAGGTCAGTGTTATCCGGAGTCTCAGCAAGGAACTTGTCGATCATAGTTACGAGCTCAGCTGGGTCACCTACGCCCTCCTCAGCAGTGTAGAGAGACATAAGGCCATCGAGGATACGCTCGTTCTTTGGGAACTTCTCGATACCCTCAAGAAGGATGTTCTTAGCCTTGAGAAGGTTGTCGCGGTTGTCGTCACGCTGACCATAGTAGCAGTGGAAGAGGTAGTAGTAGATAGTACCATTATCGTCGTTATAGCCAAGCTCGAGAGCCTTGTTCAGATACTGCTCACCGTCGATGAAGTACTGCTTGTTATCAGCACCGAGGAATGCAGACATCTGACCTGCGTAGTAGTAGTACTTAGCGTCAACGCCCTCATAGAGGCTGCACTCCTGAATCTTAGCAGCCTTGATAAATGCGTCGATAGCAAGCTCGTAGTCAGGAATAGTGGTGCTAACCTCACCGAGCTGTGAGTAGTAGTTAATAACCAGGTCGAGTACCGGCTTAACCTTAGCGGTGGTCTTAGGATCGAGCTCGATAGCCTTAGACGCAGCCTCAACGATAACCTCATACAGACCATCCTTAATCTCGCGAGTCTGCTTCCAAGCCTCTACGCGGCCACCCTTCAAATAAACAGATACCCAAGGGTATACCCAGATCTCACGACCCTGCTCATCCTGATTCTTCTCAGTTGGAGCGAGCATAGTGTACTGAAGGAATGTTGCATCGAGAGATGTTGACAGAGCCTTTGTTGGCTCCATAAGGGCGTCAGCGTAAACCTTTGCACGATTTACCCATACTGAAGCCTTTGCAGACTTCTTAGCATCCTTAATCTCGGCATCGCTCTTAGTAAGTTTTGCAAGAGTTGAAGCCTCATTGACTTTCTGTGCAGTAGCAGCAGGTACAGCGAGTACCAAAGCAGCAGCTACCATCAAGATAAACTTTTTCATAATATTAAAATTTGGTTTGTTATTGTTCGTTATTTACACTATCTGTTGTCGGAGCAGTTTCAGCGGTCTGTGTTGTCTCTGCAGTCTCTACAGCCTCTACGCCCTCGATAATCTCGGTCTCCTCCTCGCTCTTTGGCACTGCCATAACTGAAGCGATGGTATCGCCCTCGCGCAGGTTGATAATCTTAACACCCTGAGTAGCACGACCCGCAAGGCGAATCTGGTCTACAGCGGTGCGGATAGTAATACCTGAGCGGTTGATAATCATCAGGTCGTTCTGGTCGGTTACTGCCTGCAGAGATATCAGCTTACCTGTCTTCTCGGTAATATTGATGGTCTTAACACCCTTACCACCGCGGTTGGTAATACGATACTCCTCAAGGTCGGTACGCTTACCGAAGCCATTCTCTGAGAGTACGAGTACATCCTGCTGAGCATCCGGCTCGATACAAATCATACCGATAGCCTCGTTGCCATCCTCAAGAGCAATACCGCGAACACCCATACTTACACGGCCTACAGGGCGGACAATCTCCTCATTGAAGCGGATAGCCTTACCCTCGCGTGAAGCGATGAGCACCTCAGCCTTACCACTTGTCAGCTTAGCCTCGATGAGCTGGTCAGACTCGCGGATAACGATTGCATTGACACCATTTGCGCGTGGGCGTGAGTAGGCCTCAAGCTTGGTCTTCTTGATAATACCCTCACGAGTACACATAATGATGTAATTGTTGTCAACATACTCGGCATCATTGAGCTTCTTGCAGTTGATATATGCGCGAACCTTATCATCCGGCTCAATCTGAATGACATTCTGGATAGCTCTTCCCTTAGAAGAACGAGTACCCTCAGGAATTTCGTATACCTTAAGCCAATAACAACGACCCTTTTCGGTAAAGAACATCATTGTATTGTGCATAGATGCCACATAGATGTGCTCGATAAAGTCCTCATCGCGAGTTGCACTACCCTTAGCTCCTACACCACCACGATTCTGTGTGCGGTACTCAGAGAGCGATGTACGCTTGATATAGCCCAGGTGAGAGATGGTAATTACCATATCCTCATCAGCATAGAAGTCCTCAGGATTAAACTCCTCTGAAGAGTAGACAATCTCTGAACGACGCTCGTCAGCATACTGCTCGCGAACCTCGATAAGCTCAGCCTTAACGATTGCTAACTGACGCTCTACGCTGCCCAAAATAGCGGTGTACTCTGCAATATTAGCCTCCAGCTGATCACGCTCTGCAGTGAGCTTGCCGTGCTCAAGGCCTGTCAGGGCACCAAGGCGCATAGCCACGATAGCCGCTGCCTGAAGCTCGCTCAAATCGAAGCGAACCATAAGGGCCTGGCGTGCATCCTCAGGGGTGCGCTGTGCGCGGATAGTGTGTACAACCTCGTCGATATTGTCCTGCGCGATGAGCAGACCAAGAACAATGTGCAGACGATCCTGTGCAACCTTAAGGTCGTGCTGTGTGCGACGAACAACAACCTCGTGACGGTGGTCTACGAAGTGCGCGATAAGCTGCTTGAGGTTAAGAAGCTCAGGACGACCATTTACAAGGGCAATATTGTTAACAGCAAATGATGACTGGAGCGAAGTGTGCTTGAAGAGCATATTTACAACCACATTGGCAACAGCATCCTGCTTAAGAAGCACTACCAGACGAACACCATCGCGATCTGATGACTCGTCGTTTACATCGGCAATACCCTCAATCTTACCATCCTTAATCATCTTGCCGATAGTGTCGCAAAGCTCATCCTTGCGAACCATATATGGCATCTCGGTAAAGACAATCTGCTGGCGGTTGTTCTTGGTAGTCTCAATCTCGTACTTAGCACGAATAACTACGCGGCCACGACCTGTAAGCAGAGCATCCTTAATACCTGCATAGCCATAGAGAATACCACCTGTAGGGAAGTCCGGACCCTTAACAAAGTGGAGAAGATCCTCACAGAGGCAGTCAGGGTTGTCGATATATGCGCAGCAGGCGTCTACAACCTCTCCCAAATTATGTGGAGCCATATTGGTTGCCATACCTACCGCAATACCACTGGCACCATTAACGAGCAGCAACGGAATCTTTGTAGGCAGCACTGTAGGCTCGAGCTCCTCACCATCGAAGTTTGGAGTCCAGTCGATAGTCTGCTTGTCGATATCGGCCATAACCTCAGCAGAGATCTTCTGAAGGCGAGCCTCGGTATAACGCATAGCCGCAGGAGAGTCACCGTCCATAGAACCGAAGTTACCCTGACCATCAACGAGCGGATAGCGCATAGCCCAATGCTGAGCCATACGACACATAGCATCGTACACTGATGAGTCACCGTGCGGGTGGAACTTACCGAGTACATCACCCACGATACGGGCTGACTTACGGGTCTCTTTGTCGTGGTAGAGGTGCAGGTGCTCGCTCATATCGAAGAGGATACGACGATGCACCGGCTTGAGTCCGTCCCTGACATCAGGCAGGGCACGAGAGACAATTACCGACATCGAGTAGTTGATGTAGGCGGTCTTCATCTGCTCCTCGATATTCACTTTATCGATTCTACCGACAAGACCATCATTCTTTTCTAATTCCATAATATAAGTTTAGTTTGTTACGATTTTTCGCTTAAATAAACACGCGCAAAAATAGCATTTTTTTTTGATTTAGGCAACTTTGCCTCTATCTTTTAACGCTAATTTAATGTTAAACGCGGGAAATTTGCGATTATTGCCCCTTTTTAGCCGTTTTTACGGGGTGTAACGATTTTACCGACCCTCTGTCGGGAGTAGAGTGACAGTACAGAAATTGTCTATTCGCACACGCTCTGCCTCGGCAAGCTCTTTGACAGCTTGGATAATATGCTTCTCGGGGGCGTGTATGCGGTTGGCTATCTCGACAATATCGAAGCTACCCTGACTGAGCAGCTCGACAATCTTGGCTTTAACGGCTGTGGTGTCCCCTGCCCTACGCTTCTCAAGGCATATATCGCAGCAACCGCAAGGCTCTACGCCCGTATCGCCAAAGTAGCGCGACAGCACCACACTACGGCACTCCGTCTCATTATTAGCATAGGCAATCATAGTATTAAACTGCTTGAGCATCTGCTCCTTACGGTATCCATAGGTATGGGGAGCAATATAGAGCGAGGAGACTGGAAGACGCTCCTTGTTCATATATATCATCGGCGAGGTGATGGCAGGCACATAGCGGATAATCTGACTACGCCACAGCTCTCGCAGAGCCTCGTGAACCTCCTCGATACTAAAGTTGCAATTGGCCGCAATAAGCGACTCGTCAATGGCTCTAAACTCTGTAAAAAGGCCGTTATACAAGCGCAGCAGAAAGAGCACCACCGTCTCCACGCGCGGACTAAACTTATACTTATACAACTCGTCACGGCTAACCTTGAAAATCACGCGAGCGGGGTTATCTGCCGAGTCAACATAGGTCATATACTCATTACGCGACAGCAGATCCAACGCCCCTAAAACGGTTGTGGGAAAGAGTCGCTCGTGCTTGCAAAACTCGTGAAGATTAAACACATAACTACTACCCTGACCATCGCCGATGGCTATCATCATAAAGGCGCAAATCTTCTCATACAGAGCCTTGACCTGCTCTATAGGCTGGAAACTGTTCTCTATCCTTCGGGTAAGGTTCGGACAATCCTCAGGTGCCACCATAAGCACCGCATAGCTACGCTGCAAATCTCGACCCGCACGACCAGCCTCCTGATAGTAACTCTCCAGGTTGTCGCTCATAGTGTAGTGAACAACAAAGCGCACATTGCCCTTATCAATACCCATACCGAAAGCATTGGTGGCAACCATCACGCGCACCTTGCCCGTAACCCACTCATCCTGTCGTATATTACGCTCCTCGGCAGGCAGTCCGCCGTGGTAGTACGACACGCTAACGCCCTGCTCCTTAAGCCATTTGCACAAGCCCTCAGCCGTATCGCGCTTGCGAACATAGACGATACCCGAGCCTGCTACACGCTCTATAATGCGCAGCAGATTACCCTGCTTATCCTCCACCTTGCGCACCACATAGCTCAGATTTGGACGAGCAAACGAGCCTCGGATGATATTGTGCTTACTGAAGTGCAGATTATCCATAATATCGCGCGCCACCTTATCTGTCGCCGTGGCGGTAAGTGCCAGCACGGGCACATCGGGAATAAGCTCCCTGAGGCTGGCGATATGGAGATACGAAGGGCGGAAGTCGTGGCCCCACTGAGAGATACAGTGAGCCTCATCAACGGCAATGAGCGAGACATTCATCTTCAACACGCGGCTGCGGAACAGCGCAGTATCGAGTCGCTCGGGCGAGACATAGAGGAACTTAACATCTCCATAGGCGCAGTTATCCAGCAATCGGTCTATCTTGCGTTGCGACATACCCGCATTAACAGCCACAGCCGAGATACCACGACGCTTAAGGCCATCGACCTGATCCTTCATCAGCGCAATCAGAGGCGTGACCACGATACACATTCCATCCATAGCCAATGTGGGCAGCTGGTAAGTAATTGACTTACCGCCACCTGTAGGCATAAGCGCAAGAGTATCAACGCCCGAAAGCACAGAGTTGATAATCTCATACTGCGTCTCTCGGAACTGATCATAGCCCCAATATTGCTTAAGTATAGCCGTTAAACGTTCTCTCATCGGTGCTAAATTACACTTTTTTTCGCAGACTAACGATAGTTTCGGGAAAAATTGTATCTTTGTACTATTAAAAACAGCCGAACAATGAAAAGCGAATTTGAGAAGATGATGTCCGGGGAGCTATACAACTTCCACGACCCCGAAGTTGAGCACGCCTTTGCTCGCAGCAAGAAGCTACTCGTCAAACTCAACTCTATGACCCGTCGTGACCCCGAGTTCCCAAAGCTGCTGCGCGAGCTTATTCCAGATATGGCAGAGAGTTCGACCATCTCCGTACCCTTCTACTGCGATGTAGGCTTCAGAATCAAGGTGGGCGAGCACTCCTTTATTAATAAAAACTGCACCTTCCTCGACTCGGGAGGCATAACTATCGGCAACTACACCAAAATTGGCCCAAACTGCGGTTTCTACACCCCTCAGCACCCGACAAACTATCTCGAGCGTCGCAAGCCCATCGAGACAGGTATGCCTATCAAAATCGGCGACGACTGCTGGATTGGTGGCAGCGTGACCATCTGCCCTGGCGTGACTATCGGTGACCGCTGCATCATCGCTGCAGGTAGCGTAGTGACCAAGGATATACCAGACGACAGCCTTGCCGCAGGAAACCCAGCTGTAGTAAAGAGAAAACTTTTGTAACCTAAAATACTATGTACGAATATATTACAGGAAAACTTGCAGAAATAGCACCCGCCTATGCCAT
Source organism: Alistipes sp. (assembly GCA_045654345.1). GTDB lineage: Bacteria > Bacteroidota > Bacteroidia > Bacteroidales > Rikenellaceae > Alistipes. Next base: position 39,513 of record JAZOND010000027.1, read on the forward strand.
TATCGAGGCTGGGGGCGTGGGATACTTTATAAATATATCGCTGCAGACATATTCCGAGATTGAACACAACGAGCAGGCTATGCTCTATACCCACTATATTGTGCGCGAGGATGCGCATATCCTCTACGGCTTTGCCACTAAGGCAGAGCGCGAGCTGTTCCGACTGCTTATAGGCGTGTCGGGCGTGGGTGGCAATACGGCGCGAATGATTCAGTCTACTTACTCACCCGCAGAGCTGCGCAATATCATCGGCACGGGCAATGCCGTACTGCTCAAAAATGTCAAGGGATTAGGACTCAAGACTGCGCAGAAAATCATCGTCGAGCTGAGTGGCAAGATGATTGACCTCAAGACCGACGACAAGATAGCCGGCAAGGTAGATGTATCTGATAATGAAACCTTTAGCGAGGCACTCTCGGCACTCGTTATGCTCGGCTTCCAAAAGACCGCATCAGAAAAAGTCCTCAAAAAGCTATTCAAAGAAAACCCCGATTTACGCGTCGAGGAGGCCATCCGCTTGGCCTTAAAGCAGCTGTAATAGCCAACAGCCAATAGCGCGCACAGCAGATAAAAGTAACGAGCGTTACTTTTATCTGCTGTGCGCGCTGCTGGCTAAAATCATAGAATGATTTGGAATTTACCGCAATAATTATTATCTTTGCGCGTTATATGGCTATGAAACGAGGTTTATATTGCGTGGTTATAATGGTGGCTGCTATATTGTGCGGCTGCTCGAAGGATGAGGATATGCTCACGAAGCAGAAGGATAGCATCGTGAAGTATCTTACATCTACACGCCGTATGGTTGACGAGCAGGAGGTTAGCAGTGTATTGGAGGAGAATCCTGCCTTCTACACCAACTTTAACAACTCGGCATACCGACACATTGTCAACTACTACGAGGCTGACCGTCACGAGTGGGTCGAGGTGGAGCCAAACAGCATTATCGACATACAGTTTAACGCCTACTCTTTTACGGGTTCGGAGCCGCAGATAAAGGATATGTATTGGTCTAACATTCAGGCATCTATATCGGCTGTGGAGGCGAGCAACAACCACACTTACGACAAGTTGATATGGAAGGCAGAGCCGCTGACCGTAAGGCTTGGTCGTGGAGAGGTGCTTGAGGGACTTGAGGCGGCGTTGGTAGGCTGCAGAGATCAGGACTCGGTGCAGGTATACATCACCTCGAATGCCGCATATGGCAAGCAGGCGATAGGTTCTGTGGCCAAGAACAGCTCTGTGGCGTGGTATATTAAGATTTTAAGTGTTTCAAAATAGTACTCTATAGATTATGAAGAATATGAAGATTATAATCACTCTATTACTCTCGCTCTTTGTGTTGAGCTCTTGTGTTAAGGAGCCTGACTACAACCGCACAGAGCTTGAGGCGCGCTCGCTCAAGGCGTGGATTAAGAAGAATCGTCCCGAGTTGGTAGGCAACTATCAGCAGGAGGGTGGCTACTATGTAGATGTGCTCAAGTGGGGCGAGGACGACACTCCTGCCAACGGCAATGACTTTGGTACTCAGCCTATTATGGAGCAGGATACCTGCTGGGTGTTCTACAACTTTACAGGCTACGATATGGACGGCAATGTATTCTCTACCCGTGACGAGATTATTGCCCGTATGCAGGCTACATATACCGACTACACACACTACATTGCTTATGGTAATTACTGTGGTAAGGAGGAGTTCTATGCTATTGTCGAGGGTAGCTACTTGGCTTCGCGCAATAAGCTTACGCTGAGTGAGGAGTATATCTCTCGTGCCGACAAGCAGTCTATCTGCAAGGGCACAGAGCTTGTTCTGCGCAAGGGTTCAAAGGTGCGCCTCTACCTGCCATCTACTATTGCATATAGCAGCAATGGTTCGTCGGCTGATGGTGGCTACGAGGGTCAGTATTCATTAGATGCAAGTGTACCTATGATTCTCGATGTAGAGGTTATGCGCGTGGTTAAGAGCCCATCAGACAACGAGTTAGACCTTGTTGACGAGTTGGTTAAGCTATGTAACGCCCAGAATGAGCAGACCGTATGGCACCAGATTGAACAGACCGACGAGGAGGACACTGACGATGGTGACAATACTGACGACAGCTCTGATACTGAGGATACCGAGAATACTGATGACAAGAAGGAGTATCTCGATGGCATCTATTACAGCACCGACTTTACCCCAGCTAACAATCTTACACACTTAAGCTATGGTCGCATTGACCAGGCAGGTATTAACAATCCATACAAGGACTCTGACCGCTATGCCGATATGGCAGCCTTTGACAAGAAGTTGTGGGATATTCTCAACGAGAAGTTTGCAGACAAGATTAAGCAGACCACTGAACTTGAGGCTGTTGGTCAGGAGGGCGATGCACTGATTTGGTATGTAGGTCGATTCCTTGACGGCTATATTTTCGACTCAAATATCGACGAGGTGCGCGAGCTTGCCTTTGGTAAGGAGGAGGATTCAACTGTAGGTGAGTCTATCTCATACTCTGTATCGACAAGCAAGGATGAGTATATCAGCGCGTGGGCACACGGCATTCCTAAGCTACACTATGGTCGCTGGGGTGCTATTGTTACCACTTCGGGTTACGCATACGGCTCTGCTGGCGTGGCTGCATCAACAAGCACAACATCAAGTAGCTCAGCAGCCTATAACGCTTTGGCAAACCTCTATAACTACTATAGTATGATGGGCTCGTCGTATTACAACTCGTATAGCTACTACAACTACTACAACTACTACGGCGGTTATACCAACTACTATGACTATAGTGACACAACCACCACTATCGAGACCGAGATTTCACCATATGCTCCACTGCTCTTCTACATCTTCATCGAGCCTAAGGAGTAAGGGACAACCACGGTTAAAGAATAAAGAAAAAGCTCAGCGAAAGCTGGGCTTTTTCTTTGCACTGAAGCCGAGGATAAACAACTCTTGGACTTTCTATATTTTTTCACTACTTTTGCTTAAGCTAAACCGTATATTATGAAAAAACCTATTTTACTACTTATTTTGGCTGTGCTATCACTTCCGTTATCGGCGCAGTACAAGGTCACCGAGCAGCACAAGCAGCGTGCCGCCGAGGTTGTTAAGCAGATGACCCTTGAGGAGAAGATTGACTACATCGCAGGCTATGAGCGATGGTATATCCGCGCCATAGACCGTCTTGGTCTGCCTGCTGTGCGTATGGCTGACGGCCCGCAGGGTGTGCGCAACAACACCAAGAGTACCCTCTACCCTTCAGGTATTGCTGCAGCGGCAACTTGGGACACAGAGCTGATAAATCAGATGGGACTCTCGCTGGGTAAGGATGCCCGTGCGCGTGGTGTGCATATTCTGCTCGGCCCTGGTGCCAACATATACCGTTCACCACTCTGTGGTCGCAACTTCGAGTACTTTGGCGAGGATCCTTTCCTTGCTGGTGAGGTTGCAAGCGCATATATTAAAGGTGTGCAGAGTATGGGCGTAATGGCCTGCATCAAGCACTTTGCAGGTAACAATCAGGAGTGGGCTCGCCATAGCGTATCGACAGATGTTGACGAGCGTACCCTCAACGAGATATACTTCCCAGCCTTCGAGAAGGCGGTCAAAGAGGCCAATGTAGCCTCTATTATGACCTCTTACAACCTGCTCAATGGCCAGCACGCCTCTGAGAGCCGATATCTCAATCAGCAGGTGCTGCGTGGTCAGTGGGACTTTGATGGCTTTGTGATGTCGGATTGGACATCTTGCTACTCGCCTGTGAATGTTATCCGCTGGGGTGTTGACCTTGAGATGCCTCTTGCCGAGTGTCTTAAGCCTGAGCTTATCAAGCAGCTTATAGAGCAGGGCGTTCTTGACGAGCGTTCACTCGATGTTAAGTGTCAGAATATCATCCAGAACATCTTCGCCTTCGAGTTCGACAAGCGCGAGCAGTTAGACAGCACCCTGCCACAGAACAACCCTGAGTGCGACGCTGTGGCACATAAGCTCTCGCAGTCAGCAGTGGTTATGCTCAAGAATGAGGGCAACTTCCTGCCGTTCAAGAAGGGTAAGGTTGTTGTCTGCGGCCCTAATGCCGACAAGATTGTCACAGGTGGCGGTAGCGGCTTTGTAACTCCGCTATTCTCATACTCTGTGGCTGAGGGAATGTCAAATATCGACAAGCGCATTAAGACTACAGTCATCTCTAAGAACACCCTCACCCACCTCGAGGACAGCTTTGCTGATGAGGCGATGACCACTGCAGGCGTCTATGCCGAGTACTACGACAACGATCAGCTGCAGGGAGCACCTAAGCACACCTTTGTTACCGATAAGGTGGCTATTCGCACCGATGCTATCGAGGCTCACGAGGATCTTGTTATGGAGGGCATATCTACCCGTCACACCTTCTACTACAAGCCTAAGAAGGATGAGAACTACGATATGATGGTCAGCAGCAACGACGGCTTCCGCCTCTTTATCAACGACAAAAAGATTGCCGACACTTGGGGCAGAGACTCTGGACAGAGTGGTTTTACAAATCTTAGCCTCAAGGCAGACAATGTATATAAGTTCGTTGTCGAGCACCACAATATGTCAGGCCGCATTGCGCTGGGACTTACTTTCGATGTGCCACCAACAGACGATATGCAGAATGTAGAGCTGTTCCGCAATGCCGACTGCATTGTTGCCTGCCTCGGCTTTGACAGCTATACCGAGAAGGAGAACTCAGACCGCACCTTCACCCTGCCTCCAGGACAGTTAGCATATCTAAAGTCGATACTCAAGATTAACAATAATGTGGTGGTTGTGCTCAATGGCGGTGGTGCTATGGAGATGACTCCGTGGATTGACGATGTTAAGGCTGTGCTTATGGCGTGGTACCCTGGTCAGCAGGGAGGTCTTGCAATCTCGGAGATTATCACAGGTAAAATCTCTCCATCAGGCAAGCTGCCTATCTCTATCGAGGCCCGCCTGGAGGATAACCCGTGCTATCATAACTACCACGAGAATGTTGACCGCGTACGCTCACACGCCATCAACCCACACCCACGCGTAGAGTACCGTGAGGGTATCTTTATGGGCTACCGTGGCTACGATAAGAGTGGTATCAAGCCTCTGTTCCCATTCGGATATGGACTGAGCTATACCACCTTCAACTACTCGAACCTCTCAATCGCCCAGCAGGGTGATAAGTACGCCGTATGCTTCGATATTACCAACACAGGTAAGGTCGCAGCTGCCGAGGTTGCTCAGGTATATGTTCACGATAACGAGTGCTCACTCATCCGCCCTGCTAAGGAGCTTAAGGGCTTCAGTAAGGTATACCTCAAGGCTGGAGAGACTCGACGCGTAACCGTAGAGCTCGATGATGAGGCCTTTAGATTCTTCGACCCTATCCACCGCAAGTTCGTCGTAGAGCCAGGTGCCTTTACCATCTTCGTGGGCGCATCCTCTGCCGATATCCGCCTGACAGGAGAGCTAAGCGTGAAATAGCCTACAGCTATTCAATAAAATAGAGCTTACACTTTCAAGCTTGCTTGAGTGTAGGCTCTATTTATTATACTTGGTATAACAAAAGTGGAACTTGGTCGCAAATTCCATTTGCTACGATGTGTGCGCAATAATCGGGTTTCCTTGCTAACGCAGAACAACACTAAAGCCAGACTTTTGCACTATTATCCATTCTTCGTACACAATTTGGCGTCAGAGTCTACACGATGAGTATTATCTGCACTTAAAAACTAACTTTTAAGCGAGGATTTTCAACGCTCGGCATAGAAAACAGCGAAGGGCTGTATGTGCACCACAATTTGGCGTCAGAGTGGTGTAGTTGCGGTGCATCGTGAAAAAAAGCAGCGACGGATAGTACAAGAAGTACAGCCGTCGCTGATATTTAAGGGATGTGACGCAAATGCGCCACTATCACGCCAAATTATTTAAAGTAGCGGTTGTAGAGCCCCTCAAAACCCTTTCCGTGACGAGCCTCATCCTTAGCCATCTCGTGAACGGTGTCGTGTACGGCGTCGAGGTTCTGCTCCTTAGCCATACGAGCAAGACGGAACTTATCCTCACAAGCACCACTCTCGGCGTTCATACGCTTGAACAGGTTGGTCTTAGTATCCCAAACTACCTCACCGAGGAGCTCTGCAAACTTTGCAGCGTGCTCTGCCTCCTCCCAAGCGTAACGCTTGTAAGCCTCAGCAATCTCAGGATAGCCCTCACGGTCTGCCTGACGGCTCATAGCAAGGTACATACCTACCTCGGTGCACTCACCCATAAAGTGGTTCTTAAGACCCTCAAGCAACTCCGGGCTTGAACCAAGACCATCACCAAGAACATGCTCGGTAGCAAACTCGAGGTTACCGCTCTGCTCCTCAATCTCTACAAACTTATCAGCAGGAACCTTACAAAGAGGACAACGCTCAGGAGCCTCATTTCCCTCGTGAATATAACCACAAACTGTGCAACGAAATTTCTTATTCATAGTGTTAAAGTTTTAAATGTTTTACTTCTGTTTTATTTTCCTACTGCAAAGGTAAAAACATTTTTCGAAATATCAAAATTCTTTTTCCTTATACTATAATAAGTTTTACTTATCTGCTACTGGTTTATACACTGGAGCAGTACTTGTTCGATTTGCGGTATGGAGGTTGAATCCTTGACCAGCACTCGTTTATCGGCATCAAGCAGGTAGAGTGCAGGTATTGCACGCAGGTCATAGAGACGGTTTTTCTCCACTACGCAGCCCTTATCGTAGCCATTAATCCAATTTGCAGGCAGTGGGTGAGCCTTCCAGAGCGAGATATCCTGATCGGGATAGAGAGCCACCACCTTGAGGTGTTTTTCGGCTATAAGCTGGCATATAAGCTGCGAGGAGACAATCTGCTGCTGAATATCGCGACACATTGGGCAGCCTGGGTTATTTATATATATAAGTATAAAGTCGGCCTTGACAGAGTATAGGTTCTGCGAGCGACCCGATGCTGTAGTAAATCGGAAGTCGTTAGCCTTCTGTAGGATTCTGTTCTGCGAGGCCAGAGCAAGGTCGTACTCGGGCACCATCTTCTCATACTCATCGTAGAATGGAGCTGCAATCTGTGCCTCGAGGACGGGGATATATAGCTCATCGCTACGCAGTGGCGAGTTAGGGTCGTGGAAGAGCTTCTCGGACATAGCAACGAAGTAGTCGAGCATAGCGCGTGACGAGGATGCCTTATCCATAAGCCTCTTAATTGGCTCGCCATTATATGGACCCACATATGATGCCACATACTCGGCATAGACACGCATCATCTCGGTGCTATCGGCACGCTGACAGAAGAGGGTATCGGCAAAATCGAAGCGATCCCAATAGTGCTCAGCCATCCACTCTCCGACCTCAGAGTCAACAAGATGCGCTGGCGGGATAACATAGCTAAAGCGGTAGCTCTTCTTTGGCTGCTTGGTCTCTTTACCCTTCTGCTGCGCACCACCGCAAGCTACAAGGCAGAGTAGGCAAAATATAGTTACAATCTGTTTCATACATACAAAAAGAGGCTGTTTTCACAGCCCCATAACTCTCTATGTGAGTACTATTACTTAAGGTTCTCAAGAGCAGCCTTAGCAGCCTCAACGCTACCACCAGCAGTAACCTTCTGGAGGTAAGATACAGCCTTATCCTTAAGAGCAGCGTCGGTGTTACCACCAGCGTTGTACTTAGCGTTGTAAGCAGCACCGATGATGAAGTATACATCGCTCTGACCATCCTCAGTAGTCTGTGCAAGAGCAGCAGTCTCACCAAGCTCGATAACCTTAGCGTAGTCCTTCTTGTTGTTGTAAGCCTGGAGACGAATCTTCTCAGCAAGTGCAGATGCAGGATCTGTAGCAAGCATAGACTCAGCCATAGCGATGATACCGTCCTGATCACCAGCCTGCTGGAGACGAGCAACCTCGTTATTGGTGTACATAGCCATCTTCTCCTTAGCCTCAGCGATAGCCTCAGCATACTTAGTTGCGTTCATACCGCAGATGTTAGTACAAACATCCATACCCTTCTGGTACTCACCGAGCTTAAAGTAGCTCTCAGCAAGGTTGAGTGCCATACCTGTATTACGCTTGTTTGCAGCATAGCCCTTCTCAAATACAGCTACAGCAGCAGCGTAGTCGCCAGCGTTGAACGCCTCACCACCCTGAGCCTGGTAAACCTTAGCCAGAATCTGGTTAGCCTTAGTCTTTGCAGTGCTATCGCCCCAAAGCTCAGCCTTCTCAGCAGCAGTTGAGAGGTACTTAACAGCCTCGTCCCACTTCTTTGCACCGGCAGCAGCAGTACCCAGACGCTGGTAGCAAGTAGGGATATACTTCTTTGAAGTAGCTACAAGGCTGAGAACATTGCTATCCTCAGAGTCCACACCGCCCTTAACAACAGACTCGAAGTTCTCAAGAGCCTTTGTCCAATTCTTTGCCTGAAGAGCAGCAGCTGCCTCGTTGTACTTAGCAGTAATCTCGCTTGCGCTCTGTGCCGATACCATTGCAACAGAGAACAATGCAACAGCCATCAAAACAAGTTTTTTCATAGTTGAAATCAGTAATTTATTAAGTTTTTATTAAGTTTTTATTAAGTTTAAATTTTGTTCTTTGCTTAAAAAAGCCCAACAAGCTGCAAAGGTAACGCTTTTACCTTAACTTTGCAAAAAAATCGGTCATAAGTTTCTCACATTCATCAGATAGCACGCCACTAACCACCTCCGTGCGCGGATGGAGCAGCACTTTACCAAAACGAGCATAGCCTCGCTTAGGATCTGAAGCTCCATAGACAATTCTGCCAATCTGACTCCACGCAAGGGCTCCTGCGCACATAACACACGGCTCCACAGTCACATAGAGAGTGCAGTCCTGCAGATACTTACCACCCAGAGCCGAGGCTGCTGCAGTGATTGCCTGCATCTCAGCGTGGGCCGTAACATCGGTTAGCGTCTCAACCAAATTGTATGCGCGGGCAATAACCTTTCCCCCCGCAACAACCACCGCACCGACAGGTACCTCGTCACTATCGAACGCCTTTTGCGCCTCATTTATTGCAAAACGCATATATTTTTCGTCTGTTTGGTGCATACTATCCATATTTTTTATATCTTTGTGGGTTAAAACACCGCAAAGTTAACAAGATAATACAAACAATACAAATAAAATAAGGGAGGTTCTATAAATTATTCGCGGCGATTTTGGAGGGTATTTCGTGGCTATTTCGCAACAATCTTGAGGGAGCAATAACCTATTGTAACCGAGAGAATGTGCAAAATAGACGGAAAAAGAGCCAAAAGCGGCCGAAATAGAATTTACCCTAAAACGAAAAGAGACAATTTAATAATTTATAGAACATTCCTTATGTACAGAAGTCACACCTGCGGAGAACTTCGTTCCGCAAATATCAATCAGACCGTCACTCTGGCGGGTTGGGTGCAGAAGGTACGCAACCTGGGAGCTATGGCATTTATTGACCTGCGTGACCGCTACGGCATCACTCAGATTGTTGTTGAAGAGGGCTCGGCAGAGCAGACCAAAGAGGCTGCAGCACGCCTGGGTCGTGAGTATGTTATCCAGGTTACCGGCCGCGTAATTGAGCGTAGCAGCAAGAACCCTAAGATGGCTACCGGCGACATTGAGGTTGTTGCTGAGAATATCACTATCCTCACCGAGGCTGTTACACCTCCATTTACTATCGAGGAGCACTCTGACGGCGGTGATGACCTTCGTATGAAGTACCGCTATCTCGACCTTCGTCGTCCGCCTCTGCAGCGCAATATGATTCTGCGTCACAAGATGGCCCAGGAGATTCGTCGTTTCCTTGACAGCGAGGGCTTCCTTGAGATTGAGACACCATACCTTATCAAGTCTACCCCAGAGGGTGCGCGCGACTTTATCGTACCAAGCCGTATGAATCCTAACGAGTTCTACGCCCTGCCACAGTCGCCACAGACACTCAAGCAGCTGCTTATGGTGGCTGGTTACGACCGCTACTTCCAGATTGTTCGCTGCTTCCGTGACGAGGACCTGCGTGCTGACCGTCAGCCTGAGTTTACACAGATTGACTGCGAGATGGCTTTTGTTGAGCAGGAGGATGTACTCTCTATCTTCGAGCGTTGGGCTAAGCATATGTTCAAGAGCGTACTTGGCGTTGAGTTTAACGAGCCACTGCGCCGTATGCCTTGGATTGAGGCTATGGAGAAGTACGGTTCTGATAAGCCAGACCTTCGCTTCGGTATGGAGTTTAATGACATTACCGACCTTGCACACGGCCACAATTTCTCAGTCTTTGACGACGCCGAGTATGTTGTAGGTTTCGCTGCAACAGGTTGCGCATCATACACCCGTAAGCAGATTGATGCTCTGACAGAGTTTGTTAAGCGTCCACAGGTTGGTGCTAAGGGTCTTGTATGGATCCGTCTTGAGGAGGGTGGCAACATCAAGTCATCTATCGACAAGTTCTTCGATGCTGAGTCGCTGCGCGCTATTGCTAATCGTCTGGGCGCAAAGGAGGGTGACCTCTGCCTTGTTATGTGCGGCAAGAAGTTTAAGGTTCTCACACAGCTCTGTACCCTGCGTCTTGAGGTTGGTCAGCAGCTTGGTCTGCGCGATCCGTTCAAGTTCGCTCCGCTGTGGGTTGTTGACTTCCCTATGTTCGAGTGGGACGAGGAGACTGAGCGTTTCTACGCTATGCACCACCCATTCACCTCTCCTAAGCCTGAGGATGTGCAGTACCTTGAGTCTGATCCAGGTCGCGTTCGCGCAAATGCATACGACTTTGTCTGCAACGGTACTGAGCTTGGTGGCGGTAGTATCCGTATCCACGATGCACAGCTGCAGCAGACTATCTTCAAGTGCCTCGGATTTACTCCAGAGCAGGCTGAGGCTCAGTTTGGCTTCCTTATCAACGCCTTCAAGTTCGGTGCACCACCACACGGAGGTCTGGCATTCGGCTTTGACCGCCTCTGCTCTCTGTTCGGTGGCTCTGAGTCTATCCGTGACTACATCGCCTTCCCTAAGAACAATGCAGGTCGCGATGTGATGCTCGATGGTCCATCACCTGTAGCACCAGAGCAGCTCGAGGAGCTCTACCTCTCACTTGTAAAACCTGAGTAAGTATAGTTAAGGCTGCAGAGAGTTGCAGCCTTTTCTTTTGTTATAGTAAATGAAGAACTTTATATCTATGTCTGTGTTCGCAGGTCTGCTGATTGGTATTGGCGGACTTGTATACCTGCGCGTTGGTGGCGTGGCGGGAGCTGTGCTCTTTGCCTTTGGACTGCTGAGCGTTGTTATGTGTGGTGCGCAACTCTTTACGGGTAAGGCGGGATTTCTGCCATATAAGGATGCCGCAAAGCTCGTTGTAATGATAGCCCTCAACGCTGTGGGCTGCGCTATAGCGGCTACTATAGCCTCATATTGCACCTCGGATGCTGTTACATCGGGCCTTGATGCGATACTCTCTGCACGCCTTACTGCCCCGTGGCATAAGCTGCTTATAACCTCGGCTGGTACGGGTATGATTATGACCCTCGCGGTTTATGGCGCACGACAGAAACACTATCTGCCACTGCTCTTTGGCGTTCCCGTGTTTATCCTCTGCGGTCTACCCCACTGCGTGGCTGATGCCTTCTACTACGCCCTTGCACTCTTTTGTGGTAAGGCCGAGTGGGCACTACTTTCAGCGTGGCTTTGGGCCATTGCCGGCAACTACATCGGCTGCAACCTACCCCGATGGTTTATGGGTAAGCAGTTTGATAATCAGTAGATGATAAAGAGTATTTAATTGCGCTATTTACCCCAGAAAGCAACCAAAGTTGTTTTGTCGGTATGTTTAGTAATATTTCCATAAAATTGGGTATCGACAACAGCAACTAAAGCACAAATTAAACTCTCAACTAACAAAATAGGGATAGCCTCGCAAGAAGCTATCCCTATTTTATTATTACACTTGATTTATTCACCTTTGACGGTAAGCATAAATCCACCACCTGGAGCAAGCTCTACGCTGATAACACCACTCTCTGGCAGGGTGATGCTCTGACGAGTGTAGTCAGTACCGTCGACTGAGGCACGCTTGCCATCTGCGAAGATATCAACCTCTGCACCAGCAGCAAGTCCCAGCTGGCTGAGGTCTACCTCAAGGGTACGGGCATCCCAGTTGGTCATACCGCCCACATACCAAGTCTTTCCGCTACGGCGAGCAGTGATAACATACTGTCCAATCTTACCATCAAGCACAACACTCTGCTCCCAAACGGTTGGCACAGAGGCAATAAACTCGGCGCACTCAACATTTTTGCGATAGTTGGAAGGAGAGTCGCAGAGCATAGAGAGAGGAGAGTAGAATACTGCATAAGCAGCCAGCTGGTGGCAGCGAGTACCTTGACTCATCGGCTGCTTATTATTTGGCTGGTACTTATCCTTAGTGGCGTTGAGCATTGCGCCCTGAGTGTAGTCGATTGGGCCTGCAACCATACGGATAAACGGAATGGTCACATCGTACTCCATCTGGTCGGTATCAGGCTTGCGCCACTTCATCTGCTCCAGACCGTGTACAGCCTCGAAGTTAACCACATTAGGGTATGTTCTATTCAGACCCGCAGGCTTAGCGCAGCCGTGAAAATCTACCATCAGCTTATACTTAGCGCAAGTCTCAGCCGCGCGGTAGTAGAACTGGGTCATAGTCTGGTCATCGCGATCCATAAAGTCGATTTTAAAGCCCTTTACGCCAAGCGCAGAGTAGTGCTGGCATACACGCTCCATATCGACATTAAAGGCGTTATAGCCTGCCCAGAGGATAATTCCCACCCCCTTCTGTGCCGCATAGTCAAGGATGCCCTGCATATCAATAGCAGGAACAATACTCAGCAAGTTATTCTCATACTTAGTCGCCCAGCCCTCGTCGAGAATCACATACTCAACACCATACTGCGCTGCAAAGTCGATATATGCCTTATATGTCTCGGTGTTCACACCAGCCTTAAAGTTCACATCGGTAAGTCCCCAATGGTTCCACCACTCCCAAGCAACCTTACCAGGTACAATCCACGAAGCATCCTCTACGCGAGAAGGCGAAGCGAGGCGATAGATCATATCCGAGTTGGCAATCTTAGTGTCGTCATCAGAGATAATCAACACACGCCAAGGGAAGGCTCTTGTACCCTGGCACTTAGCGATATAGCTCTCTCGTGCAGTGACAATGCCCTGCAACTTATTGTGTCCGCCAACAACCTCCTCGGCAGGCACAGGTGCAAGTTCTCCCTCAAGAGCGCAGTCGCTGTCGGCATTGCCGATAAACATACCAGGATAGTTCTCAACATCGCTCTCGGCAATAAGAACCTTAACGCCGTCGACATCTACAACAACAGGAGTAAAAGCCACTCGAGCAGCATCTACCTCGTTGATAGGCAGATACTTATAGAGATGCTCAAAAGATGTAAAGTACTTATCCTTCTTAGTCCCTGTCAGGTTATTGTAGGCAATCCAGCAGTTATAAGGCTTATCAAAAGCAAGGCTATAGACCTCATTCTGAACGGTCATCTCGCCATTACGAGTAGTTGAGAAGCGATACACCACGCCCTCATCATAGGCACGGAACTCGATAGCCGAGCGGTCTGCAAACTCAACCTTCAGGGCGTTGTAGTTATCTGCAACCTCATTGCGAGTATAGAGCTGGGCTGCGATAGTCTTATTCACAGAGTAAGGTGTCACCTTGCGCACCTTACCGGCACCAAGGGTTGTACCATCGGTAAGAACCATTGCCGCAGTGGCCTTACTGACCACCACATTGCCATTATAGGCCACCGTATAACTTGTACCGCCATCGACGGTAACCTCAGCCACCACCTTACCATCAGGCGAGGTAAGTGTATAACTGCCCTCCTTTGCGCAAGAGCAGAAAATAACACTCAGAAGTGCCAAAACAGATAAAATTCTCTTCATAATATTCTCTATAGGTTTAGTATAAATACAATCGTTGGTACTATTTTCCTCTTTAGATAGGTTCTATAAAATCTCAGAATGCGCCTTTTGGGTATAAAGATATACAATAAAATGGAAATTTACAATTTATTTATTACCTTTGCGCATTATGGCAGCACCACTTGCAGAGAGGCTTCGCCCTCAGAAACTTGATGATTATATCGGTCAGGATCACCTGGTCGGTCCTACGGGTGTGTTCCGTCGCTTTATAGAGAGCAAGAATGTACCATCATTCATTCTCTGGGGCCCTCCTGGCGTGGGTAAGACCACCCTTGCAAGGATTGTTGCCACAGAGCTTGGTCGCCCATTCTACACCCTCTCGGCTGTAACTTCGGGTGTGAAGGAGGTGCGCGAGGTTATCGAGACGGCTAAGCGTCAGCAGTTCTTCAGCTCGGCTACTCCGCTGCTATTTATCGACGAGATTCACCGCTTCAACAAGTCCCAGCAGGACTCGCTCCTCGGTGCTGTGGAGAAGGGAGAGGTGGTGCTTATCGGTGCCACTACAGAGAATCCATCTTTCGAGGTCATCACGCCTCTGCTCAGTCGCTGTCAGGTGTATACCCTCAAGTCTATGGACGAGGGCCAGCTTGCCGAGCTGCTTAATCGCGCCATAACCACCGACACAGAGCTACAGAAGCGTACAATTACCGTCGAGCAGACCGACGCCCTCTTCCGCTTTGCAGGTGGCGATGCGCGTAAGTTGCTCAATATCATTGACATAATCACCAGCGCAACTGATGGCAATATTATCCTTAACAACCAAACCGTCACCGATGCGCTACAGCAGAACATAGCCCTCTACGACAAGAATGGCGAGCAGCACTACGATGTAATCTCGGCATTTATCAAGTCTGTGCGCGGCTCAGACCCCAATGCAGCCATATACTACCTTGCCCGTATGCTTGCGGGCGGTGAGGAGCCGAGGTTTATTGCCCGTCGCCTTGTAATTCTCGCCTCTGAAGATATAGGTCTTGCAAATCCTAACGCGCTACTGCTTGCTAATGCCTGCTTCGACACGGTGCATAAGATTGGTATGCCCGAGGCGCGTATAACCTTAGCCGAGACTACCATATATCTGGCTACATCGCCTAAGAGCAATAGTGCCTATGCTGCTATAAATGAGGCTCTTGCCTTTGTCAATAAAGATACTACAAACCGTCCTGTGCCACTCCATCTGCGCAATGCCGTTACCGACCTTATGCGCAAAGAAGGGTATGCTGCCGACTACAAGTATGCGCACAGCTATGAGGGCGGCTTTGTCGAACAGGAGTTTATGCCTGATAGCCTTGCCGGCACGCAGTTCTACCATCCGATAACCACAAACCCGACTGAGCAGAAGATTGCAGCACGCATAACTGAGTTGTGGGGTGACAAATACAACAAATAATATGAAAAGACTCTTTACACTATTTGCAACTATAGCTGTTGCCCTTACAGCAACTGCTCAAACCTCACACCTCTACGCCGAGCGTCAGGGCGAGAAGCTATACTTTGACCACTACACAGCCGTAGGTGTCGAGGGTCTGCGTCCCTGCGTGATATTTGCCTTTGGCGGTGCCTTTGCTCGTGGAACCAAGGCCGATAAGGGCTATCTGCCCTACTTCAAGGCTCTGACAGAGGCTGGATATGATGTGGTCAGCATCGACTACCGCAAGCACCTTGCTAATGGTATCGGAGACTCAGGACTTAGGGGCGCAGTTATCACTATGAAGAATGCTGTCGAGTACGCTGCCGAGGATATGCTCAGCGCAACCAAGGTGGTGCTTGATAATGCTGATAAGTGGAATATTGACACCTCCAAGATTATCGCGTGTGGCTCGAGTGCAGGTGCTATCACCTCTCTGCAGGCCGAGAATATGATCTGCAATGCAGACCCTCGTGCAGCACAACTTGGCGAATTCAACTATGCAGGTGTGGTGAGCTTCGCGGGTGCTATCTTCTCCGTTTCGGGCAAGCCGAAGTGGGATAAAACTCCGTGCCCTATGCTCCTATTCCACGGAAATGCAGACAGCAATGTGCCCTACAATAAGGCCTCGGCTATGGGCGTAGGATTCTTTGGTTCTAAGTTTATCAGCAAGCAGCTCGCAAAGATGGGCGTACCTCATTGGTTCTACTCGGCGCAGTACCGCGACCACGATATGGCTGGCGACCCGATGTATGACAACATTGAGGAGATTACAGCCTTTATCAACCGCGTAGTAGTTAAGGGTCAGCAGATTACAGTCTTGCAGGAGGTGAGCGACAATAAATATCCGAAGGTCAAAACCCGATTCAAGGTAAGCGATTATCTATCAAGCAATTACAGCAAGTAATGAAGCGTATAGGCGTAATATCTGACACCCACAACACCTTTGACGACTGCCTGAAACTCTTTCTCAAGGATGTTGACGAAATTTGGCACGCAGGCGATATTGGCAGCCTCGAGTGCGCAAACCAGATAGCGCAATTTAAGCCCCTACGCGCCGTATTTGGCAATATAGACAACACCTCCGTAAGGTACAACTACTCAGAGTTCAACTGCTTTGAGTGCGAAGGCGTCAAGGTGCTTATGACCCACATTGGCGGCTATCCGCGCCACTACCACCCTAAGGCTCTGCAGAAGATTCAGGAGACAAAGCCAACTATATTTATCGCAGGCCACTCGCACATCCTCAAGGTTATCTACGACAATGTCTACGACCTGCTACACATAAACCCAGGTGCTGCAGGATGCTACGGATTCCATAATGTCCGCACCGCCATACGCTTTACTATCGACGGGTCTGACATCCGCGATATGGAAATCGGCAACTGGGACCGCGACAAAAAGACTGCGTGGTAGCCGAAATCTGCCCATTGCAAACATAGCATCGTCACAAGTAAAACAAAGCCCGCTTTGTCAAGCGGGCAATATTATTAAATAGATAAATAGTTAATTTAAAAAGCGAGGACAGCACGCACTGCGTAATAGTAGAACTTACTGGTGTCGTTGTCATAGCCACTCGAGAAAACGACGTAGTACGCGAGGTTACTGCTGCACTCAGACGAAGACCAATACCAATCACCACTCTTCCAGAAGTTACCTTTATCAAGTTTATCTATTAAATAGACATTGAGTTCCGACATATTTTTCTGGATAGTCTGCAACTCTTGTTTTGCCGGCAAATACCATCCTTCGCCCAAATCGGCACACCACTTAAAGGCAGGATACATACTCTCCCAACCCTGTATAGCCTTGACTACTGCCATATTCTTTGCTCCGTCAGTCTCGCTACTTGCACCTACTCGGCGTTTGCGCTCTTTCTTATCGGAACACCATTGTAATTTTTCCGGAGACTGATTCATACTTACTATCTTACCGTGCTTGCCGTCAGCAGAAACCTCAAAGACTACACCCTCCTTGCCATTTTCGTTGTAGTAATCGCCTACCTTATATCGTTTTTCTGATACGTCAGGAGTTGAAGCCGATGACGAGCTTGCGGGTCTGTCAAATGGAGATAGTCGCAAATCTTGTTTAAAGAATATGCTATTGCGATGTACGGCGATAGTCTGCTCTGCCGCGGTTGTGCCGAACTTGAGTTTTAGCTGGTGTGTTCCCGAGGCAACATCGGGTATAGAGAGTTGATTGTTGCTATCTGTGATACCTTTATAATTACCGTCAACAAACACCTCCACATCAGGCATATTGGACATAACTACAATCGAGTAGCTTTGTGTCGGTGCAGCAAGGTTAATATCGACCTTAAAGGCTATACTGCCACGATGCACGACAATATTCTGTTCAGCCACATCGTTGCCAATCTTCAGTTTCAAGCGGTGAGAGCCTGGAATGACATCGTGTATAGAGAGTTGATTGTTTTTATCGGTATTACCCTGATAGCAATCATCAAGATAGACCTCCACATCGGGCATATTAGAGCTGACAACTATAGAATACAACTGGTTTAGTCGCGCCATCATCTGATACACCTTGTTACCCTCAAGGTTGAGACAGACCTCGTTACTCTCGCCGAAGTCGGGGCTTTGCACATAGAAGCGTGTGTTTGGCTTGGCTGTCATCTCAAGAATCAGCACATTGTCAAAATATTCAGCTACATACTGGCGAACAAGGTCAGTATTTGACAGAAACTTAACCGCCAGTGCATCAACCTCGGCACGATTCATATTGGCAAACTTTATCTTTACTCGCGCGCACGCATTGCGAGATGCATCCTTTGCTATAGGGTCGATATTTACGCCCGAAAGCGGATCATCCTGAACAGGACGGAAAGTGCTCTGGTCGAGAATAATTGAGTGCTCGACCTGCGCCGTAGCAGCAAGGAAGGCAAGCAATACTACAAATAGGGTTAACAGTCTCTTCATATGAGTATTTTTTACAAAATCTCTTCTATCTTACACAGCAGAGGACTAAAGTCTGAGTGGCTATTGGCAAACTCGTCATACGACCACTCGTTATGGCCACTCTGGGGAACATCGGAGATATACTTAACGGCCAGCAATGGAATGCCACCAGCATAATCACGCACAGCAATAGCCACAGCCATAATCTCCATATCGAAGATTGCGCTGGCAGTATTAAAGCGGTTCATAATCTCGGTTACGCTACCAGCATTGACAAACGAGTCGCCCGTAAAGACGGTTATATCATCCTGACCGGCAAGCATATACGGATCAGTAAGCTCAGGAATAAAGCCCTCAGGCACATCGCAGTCGTGGTAGATAGTGCGAGCAGGAGCAACAACATCTCCCTGCTTAAAGTCAGCACTACCAGCCGCAAAGCCGATAACGGCAACAGCCTCAAATGGCTGCTCTGCCCTTGCGATTGCGTTCATAACACCAGCCGCAGCACCAGCCTTGCCGATACCCGAGCAGATAAGTGTATAGTCGTGCTTTGGGGTTGTCAGAGCATCGAGCGTTGCGCGCATATATTTATACTCGCGCGTGGTTGGGGCAACAATTAGAACTCGCATAGGCTCAGCACATTAATATAGTTCTTCATTGCCTCATTTGTACCCTCAACAGAGTAGAGGTAAGGGTTTCCGCACTGAATTTCGTTCAGGCCGACAATATCATCGGTCGAGGCGATTGGGAATACCTTATTATATACGCGCGTAAGGGCAGCTGCGATATCGGCAGCAGTTACGCTGTTTGTAGTTGAGAGGTAAAAGCCTGTCTGGCAGCCCATTGGGCAGAAGCTAACGATAGCCGACCCAATCTGCTCATCAAGTCTAAGGTGGTATGCCATAAGGTGCTCAATAGTGTGGACAACACCAGCCTCGAGAGGCTTGCGATCCATAGGTGCGCAGAAGCGAAGATCCCACGAGAGGATAGACACCTTTTCGTCAATCTTATAAGTTGAGCGGAGGTAAAGGCCCTCGCGCAGTGTACGATGATCTACATCGAATGATGAAACTACTGACTTTTTCATATTTATATATCTATTTTTCTATCTCCATTTTGCAATACTCCATATCGTGCTCAAGCTGCGCTCTAAGCTCGGCTACAGATGAGAACTTACGCTCATTACGAATCTTCTCGACAAGTCGCACAGTAAGCCTTCTGCCATACAGATCGCCACGAAAGTCGAAGATATGGGTCTCGAGCCAGCGACCCGTACTCTCAACAGATGGGCGGATGCCCACATTAGACATAGCGTGGTAGATAACCCCATCAATCTCTATCTCCGAGCGATAGACGCCATTGGTAATATCCTCGCGAGCCGATATATCCATATTGGCAGTAGGAAAGCCCAGCTTACGACCCAACCTATTGCCCGAAACCACCTCTGCCTGAACAACAACGCCCTCCATTAGATATCCTTTGTCAATTTTTTAACAAGCGCATACTGCGAGAAGAACTCCTTTGCAAATACGCGCAGCACTGTATATGATGGTATAGCAAGCAGCATACCTACAATCCCGCCCAAAGAGCCTGCCATAAGCAACACGATAAAGACCTCTAACGGATGGGCATTTACCCTCTCAGAGTAGAGCGTCGGCTGCAGCACAAAGTCATCCAAGGCCTTGATAGTAAGCAGCGTACCAGCAATAACGGCAAGGGTATAACCGATAGTTGCACCCTCGATTGGCGAGACAACACCCACAAAAAGCGAAGCTACGCCACCCATCAGCGGACCTGCATATGGGATGACATTCATCACGCCCATAATCACACCGATAAAGCAGGCATTAGATGCACTGACACCAAAAATCATAAGCACCACCGAGATTACCGTCATAAGTATAAAGCTCTCAGCCATAAGACCCGCAAAGTAGCGCGACAGAAGTGATGTAATCTTATCAAGTGCGCGATTAATATTCTCCTTATATCTCTCAGGGAACAGCGCACTGACCATCTTATAGAACAAACCATCCTCCTTAAGGAAGAAGAATGTGATAAACGACACAGAGAAGAATGCGATAACCGTGGAGGTTGTAATATCCACCACAGAGGTAAATGCACTATTGAGAGTTTGATAATTCAGCACCCTACGCAGCCAATCGACGAGGAAATCTGAAACAGACACACTCTGCTGCCACACAATGCCCATAGAGCTAAGATACTGCTGAATATGCTCAACGGGCTGCTGTATATGTGCAACCACAGCCCTTAGATCAAGGGTCGAGAGTGACGATAGTTTGCTAACCACGATAGGTACCACCAGCAGGCAGAAGCCTACCAACGCTATCCATATTAGCACAAGGGTAACAAGTGCCGCCAATGCACGCGGAACATACCACTTACCCACCTTGATATTAGAGAGGAAGTTGACAACTGGCCTAAAGACGATGGCCAGCACCGCCGAGATAAGGATATAGACAACCGTAGAGCTGAAGTACCACAATAGCGCACCTACAATCAGCATCACAGCCACTCCTGCGACCCACTTGCCAATATTGCTCTGACTACTCATCAGCATCCTCTACGCCAAAATCGCCAATACGCGCAATAGGAGTCTGGGTACCAACTACGCGGTCACCAATCTCTACAAGAAGCTCTGCATTCTCAGGTAACAGAATATCAATACGCGAGCCAAACTTGATAAAGCCGCACTTATCATTCTGATTTACAACCTCATCAACCTTTACATAGCTTACGATACGACGCGCAACAAAGCCCGCAATCTGGCGGAAGAGAACCTCCACACCATTCTTAGTCTCGACAACAGTTGTTGTGCGCTCATTATCGGTAGATGACTTAGGATGCCAAGCAAGCAGGAAGCGACCAGGGTGGTACTTGAAGTACTTAACCACACCACCTACAGGGAACCAGTTGATGTGTACATTGGTAACAGACATAAAGATAGACACCTGCATACGCTTACCCTTGAAGTACTCGTCATCCTGAACAACCTCAGTAACCACCACGCGACCATCGCAAGGTGAGAATACCAAATTCTCATCGTGAATCTTAATTCTTCGTGGCTCGCGGAAGAACGAAACGATAAAGAACCAGAATGCCAAAAGCAGCACCGAAATAAGAACAAGTAGCCAGATGCTCTCGCGTACCGCTACCATATAATACAGCAGTGTCCAAACTGCAGCAAGACCAACACCCGAAATGGTAATAATCTTATAACCCTCTTTATTTATCTTCATAATTTCTATATTATTTCAATTAACTTACAAGTATCAGATAGAGCACCACATATGGCGCAGAGATAAACAGCGCATCGAATCTATCAAGCACACCGCCGTGACCAGGCATAATAGTACCCGAATCCTTCACGCCCGCGCTACGCTTAAAGAGCGACTCTACAAAGTCGCCAGCCACACCCGTAACGGCAATAATTGCGCCCATACCTGCCCAAATCAACACATTTGCATCGAGCAGATAGCCCCACAGAGCAGCAAAGCCTATAGCGGCAATAACACCACCTACAAAGCCCTCCCAGCTCTTCTTCGGAGAGATGCGCTCGCACATACGATGACGACCGATGCTCATACCTGTAAGGTATGCAAACGAATCATTAGCCCAGATTGTGAGGATATAGCACAGCGCACACCACGGATTCCACGCTCCATTGCCCAGCAGAAGTGGTATTGCCAGCATAAGTGCCATAGGAAATGCCACATAGAGTACACCGCCAAGCGTTGTTGCCACATTAGCAATAGGATGCTCCACATTGCGGAACAGCTCGCAGACAAATACTGTCGGTATAGCCACAAGAGCGTAGAGCAACGCCGCGAGAATAACCATCTCTGCCTCTAATGAGCGCGAGATGGCAAATGAGGCAAATATAGCTGCGCCAAGGCCAAAGAGAATTACGCCCAGCACAACGCCCATAACTCTCTGAGGTGTGTAACCGCAAGCAGCTGCAAGATTATAGAACTCCCATATGCCAATAGCTGTAATTACTGCCAGCAGAGCTATATAACCCCACGGAGAGAGGAGTGTCACCCCGAAGAGTATAGCCGCCAGCACTGCCCCGCTAAGGGTGCGCACGGTTAAGTTCTTAAGTTTAGTTTTATCCATATAGTTTAGGTTAGTTAGGTTTTCTTAAGCATTCTCAGTGGCGGTCTCAGTAGCCTCTGGAGCGGTCTCTGCAGCTGGCTCCTGGTTCTTCTGACCATCACGCTTACCGAAGATGCGCTCTACATCCTCAGTAAAGACTACCTCGCGCTCAAGCAGCAGCTCTGCAAGGGCTGTAAGACCCTCACGGTTCTCGAGAATTGTGCGCTCAGCCATAGCATACGCCTCGGCAATAATAGCCTTCACCTCGTCATCAATCTGCTGTGCAGTGCGCTCTGAGTACGGCTTGGTAAATGCCATATCGCTCTGACCTGTAGAGTCGTAGTAGCTGATAGTACCCACCTTATCGCTCATACCGTAGTAGGCAACCATTGCGTAGACCTGCTTGGTCACACGCTCAAGGTCGTTCAGCGCACCTGTAGAGAGGTGGCCGAAGAATATCTGCTCTGACACTCGACCTGCAAGGGTTGCTGCAATCTCGTCCATCCACTGAGCCTTAGTGGTAATCTGACGCTCCTCTGGCAGATACCACGCTGCACCAAGTGCCTTACCGCGTGGGATGATAGTCACCTTGATAAGCGGATTGGCGTGCTTAAGCTTCCAGCTAACAGTAGCGTGACCCGCCTCGTGGAAGGCGATAGTGCGCTTCTCGGCAGCTGAGATAACCTTATTCTTACGCTCAAGGCCACCGATAATACGGTCGATAGCAGCAAGGAAGTCCTCCTTAGACACGAACTTCTTATTGTTTCGAGCAGCGATAAGTGCTGCCTCGTTACATACATTGGCAATATCGGCACCCGAGAAGCCAGGTGTCTGGCGAGCCAAGAACTCGCGATCCAAATCCGGATCGAGCTTGAGCTTACGCAGGTGTACCTCGAAGATCTCCTTACGCTCGTGAATCTCTGGCAGACCAACCTCAATCTGACGATCAAAGCGGCCAGCACGCATCAGTGCCTTGTCAAGGATATCGGCGCGGTTTGTAGCAGCAAGCACAATCACGCCTGCATTGGTCTGGAAGCCGTCCATCTCTGTGAGCAACTGGTTGAGCGTATTCTCGCGCTCATCGTTACCCGAGAAGCCTGCATTGCGACCACGAGCACGACCTATAGCGTCGATCTCGTCGATAAATACAATACAAGGGGCCTTCTGCTTTGCCTGCTCAAAGAGGTCTCGCACACGCGAAGCACCCACACCCACGAACATCTCGACAAAGTCAGAACCCGAGATAGAGAGGAATGGCACATTAGCCTCACCTGCCACAGCCTTGGCAAGCAATGTCTTACCCGTTCCCGGAGGACCTACAAGCAGTGCGCCCTTTGGAATCTTTGCACCCAGCTCGCGGTACTTACCCGCATTCTTAAGGAAGTCGACAATCTCCATAATCTCGACCTTCGCCTCCTCAAGACCTGCAACATCCTTAAATGTAATCTTGCGATTAGGGTCTGATTGGTCAAACTCCTGCGCACGCGCCTTACCGACATTCATAATGCCGCCGCCACCGCCACCGGCACCGCCACGGCTAAAGCCACGCATAAGCAGCAGCCAGATAACGATAAAGAAGACCCACGGCAGCCAGCTAAACAGCGAATCCATCCAGCCACCACGGTTATTGTCGTAGACCAGCTTCACATCTGTAGGCGAGGTCTCCACGGCCTTATCAAAATCCTGACGGAAGGTATCTACAGAGCCAATCTGGAACTCAAGCTGATGTCCCTGTTCCGGAATATTTACAAACTCAGACTCCTGCTCGGCCTTCAACTCCTTAACAGCCTCAGGGGTAAGGGTTACAAGGGCCTTATCGCGGTTGACAACCTCGATTTTACTAACCATACCGCGAGAGATAAACTGCTCGGTCTGACGCCAATCGCTCTGCTTTGGTGCATCCTTATCACCACCAAAGAAGGCAAAGCCTATAATTGCGATAAAGACTACCGTCCACAACCACATCATATTGGGACGGAAGCTGAAAAATGTATTGTTTTTCTTCTTACTTGCCATAATTTTTACACAGTATTATTGTACAACTTCTGCTGTACAACGAATACTCGCCGCACAAGATTGTACAAAAGCAAAAAAAGTGCTACAAAATGTAGCCGCTACACCTCGTCGTTGTACTCCACCATAGGGGCATCTGCCCATAGATCCTCAAGGCGATAGTAGTCACGAAGCTCGCTCTGGAAGATATGAACCACAACATCAATATAGTCCATAGCCACCCAAAGGCCTGTCTGCTTACCCTCAACACGCCAAGGATTCTGACCCAACTTGAGATAAACAGCCTCCTCAATAGAGTCGGCAATAGCCGCAACCTGAGTAGTCGAGTCGGCATTACAAACCACAAAGTGAGAGCAGATGGTGCCATCCATACCACTTAAGTCGAGTGATACAACACCCTTGCCCTTTTTATCCAGAATTGCCTGCGCAATTACATCTATCAATACCTGTTCTTCCATAAGGAATGTCCTATTTTTTTAATTATTATTTATCTTCTATTATTTGATTAATACTATAATCACGCAAAGATAATAAATTATATCGAAAATCAAAACTCTTTGACCATCTATTTACCCAGAAAAGGCTTTTAAGGCTATTTATCGCTCTTTTTATAGACCATTTCGAGGCGATTTGACATAAAATATTGCGCCACACCACGCAGAGCCATATACATTGCAAAGGCCAGCCAAAGGGCATTATTTCCAATCAAAGGGTGCAGCGAATAGTAGAGCACAAAGTAGGCCACCGTAGAGAGCAACATCGAGTTGCGAAGTATGCGAGTAAGGGTTGCGCCAACCATAATTCCATCCATCAAGAATGGCAGCGCAGCCGCTGCAGGAATAGCTATAACCCAGCCAATATACTGACCTGCAACTTCCATAATCTCAGGTAGTTGCGCCTTATCACCTACAAACATAGCAATAATCTGCTCCCACCAGCCAACATAGACCGCAATGCAAATAACAGCCGTACCAATCGACCAGACAACACTACGACGAATACAGAGGCGGAGCGAGGCCTGATCCTTAGCCCCGATAAACCTACCCGTAAGGGCCTCTGCTGCATAGGCAAAGCCGTCGTTCATATACGAGAACAGAGTAAAGAGCTGCAGCAGCATAGTGTTGACAGCCAGCACTATATCACTCTCCATACGCGCCGAGGCGGCAGTGAAAAATGTATAGACGGCAACAATGCAGAATGTGCGGATAATGATATCTCTGTTGACAGCAAAAAACTCCTTCAGCTCGCTCATATCCACCACCTGTGCAAGTGTCACCTTGCGCAGCGTTTCCCTAAAGAAGATTACCAGCAGCAGTATCGAGAGCAGCATTCCGCTCCACTGCGCAACAACAGCCGCATAAGCAATGCCCTCGATACTCATATCGCAACCAAAGACAAACCAATAGCTGAGACTCAGGTGAAGGATATTGATAAAAATCGAGGTACACATCGGAATGATGGCGTTCTGCATACCCGTAAACCAGCCGTTAAGACCAAAGAGCATAATACCCGCAGGCACTGCCCAAATACGGGCATAAAAGTAGTCGGAAACCATCTGATTTCCATTCATCATCCATATCGACAACTCCCCTAACGGATACTGCAACAGCAACATAATAATGCCCAACAAAGCCGAGACAGCCACAGCTCTATAGAGCATAGCTGTTGTGGTCGTAAAGTCCTTAGCACCAAATGCTTGCGCGGTAATGCCGCTGGTACCCATACGGATAAACGAGCAGTTCCAATAGATAAAATTAAATATCGAAACACCGATAGCAAGTGCGCCAATTGTAGCGGCACTATCACCCGTATGACCCGCTATGGCAGTCGAGAAGATACCCATCAGCGGAACGGTGATACTCGATATAATATTTGGTACCGCAATTCTAAAAATTTCCCTATTCATATTGCAAATGTAACTAAAATTTGGAAAAGAGCCACAAGTTTTATAACTTTGTAGAAATTATATAAATAAATTGCCAATTAAACTATGAAAAAGTTCTTTTGTACAGCTCTTGCCATTGCGGCAGCGCTCTTTGCAATAAGTTGCGATATAGTTCTAAAAGACTATCCAATAGTATATTTTGAGAACAGCAGCTATATGATTCCCGCAGCTGGCGGCGAACTGATTATCCCCGTAAAGAGTACTGGTGTTGACAATGTTACAGTCGGCTACTCTGACAACGCTAACTGGGAGATAGAGAGCAATGGAGACAAGATTCCTACCCAGGGTTGGGTTCAGATAGTAAAGGTTATTGACGACTACCAGAGCTCTCGCGCCCTGGCAACTTGGACTTCTGGCATCGTGGTTGTCGTAGAGCCAAATAACTCAAACTCTGAGCGTCGCGCAGCTATTACCGTAACCAGCCTTGGCATATCAGATGCCGTTACTATCGTTCAGCCTGCGGCTCTTGCTAAGTAATTGAAAATAACCACTATAGACCTATGAAAAGACTCTTTTTTGCAACTATTTGCTGTGTTATTTTGGCCACTGCCTGCACTAATAATCAGAACGATCCTGACATTTTAATCGACAAGCCAACCGTATGGTTTGATGTCGAGGAGTACACCCTGCCTGCCAATGGTGGTCAGGTGATTATCCCCGTACACTCTACAGGTGTGGACTACGCAACAATAAAGTACACCTTTGAGGATGCGTGGGACTTTACCTCTGAGGGCAATATGGTGCCGCGTGAGGGTTGGATCTCCCTTGAGGTTATCCCTAACTACGACGAGTCAAGGGCACTTATGACAGGTCGTTCAGGCATCAAGCTAACCGTAGAGCCAAACAAGAGCGTCTCTAACCGCACGGCGTGGCTTATCGTGGGCAGCTACAACCAGACCACAAGTTTAGTGCTGCATCAGCCAACACCATCTGCAAAACAGTAGGCTCCGCAGAGCTTACAAAACCTCCTATTAGGGTCTATTTATAAGGTAAAGAGGTATATTTATACCTTTTTGTCACCACTCTATCAAAATTTTGACTACCTTTGCAGCCAAAATACAATAATTTATAGAACACAGCTTTACAATGGCAAAGTTTAACACAGAGAACTCTTCTACCCTTTCGCGTTTTGCAAAGGACAAGCGTGTGCGTACAGCTGCTCCAAAGGAGCGCACCGAGCGTACTGAGCGTCCAGAGCGCAACTTCTCACGTACAGATCGCACCTTCTCGCGCCCTAAGCGCGCATCATATAATCCTCATTTCACCGAGGACAACCGTCTGCGTGACGAGTATACACAGCCAGAGCGCAGTGAGCGCGGCTCTCGTCCATCACGCCCATCAACTCGCCCAGAGCGTTCATCACGCCCAGATAGCAAGCCTTTTGGCAAGCGCACCGAGGGCGGCTTTAAGGGCAAGAGTCAGGGTGGTCACACCTCTGGTAAGCCATTTGGTAAGCGTACCGAGGGCGGTTTCAAGGGCAAGCCACGCACACAGGAGCGCAAGAGCTACCCTAAGTTCAACCCTAACAAGCAGACTGGCGAGATTCGTCTCAACCGCTTTGTGGCCCAGTCTGGCGTATGCTCACGCCGTGAGGCTGACGAGCTGATTACAGCAGGTCTTGTAAGTGTAAATGGCGTTATCGTAACCGAGCTTGGTACTAAGGTTATGCCTGGTGACGAGGTTCGTTTCAATGGCGAGAAGATTCAGGGCGAGCACAAGGTTTACCTGCTGCTCAACAAGCCTAAGGGCTATGTTACAACCATTGAGGATGACCACGCAGCCAAGACCGTTATGGAGCTTGTTTCGGGTGCTTGCACTGAGCGCATCTACCCTGTAGGTCGTCTTGACAAGAACTCTCTTGGTCTGTTGCTCTTCACAAACGATGGTGATATTACCCGCACACTGACACATCCGTCACTCAAGAAGAAGAAGGTTTACGAGGTGACACTCGACAAGCCGCTGACTCGCGCAGACTTCGACACCCTTGCTGAGGGCGTAACCCTTGAGGATGGTGAGTCATACTTCGACGAGATCTCTTGGCTTAAGGATGACAAAAAGTCTGTGGGCGTTGAGATTCACTCTGGCCGCAATCGTATTGTGCGCCGTATGTTCGAGCATTTGGGCTATCAGGTGACAAAACTCGACCGTGTATACTATGCTGGTCTGACAAAGAAAAACCTCAAGCGCGGTGCTTGGCGTTTCCTTACCGTAGATGAGGTAAATCGCCTTAAGTCAGGTAGATACGAATAGTTTTCAGACTCTCAAAGATATAGAAAACCCAAATGGAGAAGATAAAACTCAATGACCGCACCTTCAAGGTGATGATTCCTGCAGAGCAGATTGATGTTGCTGTGAAAAAGGTTGCCGAGCGACTCAATGCAGACTATGCCAATACCCAGAAGCCCCCTATCTTCGTAGGTGTGCTATGCGGTGCTTTTGTATTCCTTGCCGATGTTATGCGCAAGGTTAACTTTACCAACGAGGTGACATTTATTCAGGTATCATCATACCAGGGAACTCAGTCTACAGGCAATGTGCAGCAGAAGTTGGGTATCGACTTTGACATTACCGATCGCGATATTATCCTTGTTGAGGATATTGTTGAGACAGGTCACAGCATCGAGCATATGATTGAGTATCTCCAGACCCTCAACCCTCGCAGCATTGAGGTATGCACACTCTTCTACAAGCCGGAGAAGCACCTCTACAACCGCGAGATTAAGTATGTGGCTATGGAGATTGGCAATGAGTTTATTGTAGGCTACGGTCTTGACTACGATCAGGTTGGTCGCGGACTGAAGGATATATATGTCGTTGACAATGAGTAACATCGACATTCTGCAAGGCGGAGAGTTACTGCCATTGGTAGAGGATTTCTACACCATTCAGGGCGAGGGATTTCACACGGGTAAGCCCGCATATTTCATTCGCCTTGGCGGATGCGATGTAGGCTGTAAGTGGTGCGATGCCAAGTACACCTGGAACCCCAAGCTCTATCCCCCAACAGATATAGATGTGGTTGTGCGTCGTGCCGTTGAGTGCAGTGCCAAGTCTATCGTCATCACGGGCGGAGAGCCTCTGCTCTACCCTCTTGAGCCGCTGACCACAAAGCTCAGCGAGCAGGGTCTGCAGATATTCCTCGAGACCTCGGGCAGCCACCCTTTCAGTGGTACCTTTGACTGGGTTTGCCTCTCACCAAAGCGCAAGCAGCCACCTTTAGAGGAGGCATTTGCCAAGGCTGACGAGTTGAAGGTCATTATCGAGACCGAGGAGGACTTTGCCTGGGCAGAGCAGAATGCAGCCAAGGTAGACGAGAACTGTCTGCTCTACCTGCAGCCTGAGTGGAGCCGTTCTGCCGAGATGATGCACGCCATAGTGGAGTACGCCAAGGCAAATCCTAAGTGGAGCATATCTATTCAGAGTCACAAATTTATGCGCATACCATAATGGCAAAGAAGGGCAACTTTTTCAAAAATTTGTTTGCCGATGCGTCACTACTATTTTGGCGTATCCTTACCATTGTTGTATCACTACTCACACTATTTATCATCGCCCAGTCGGCGTGGTCTATAATCAAATCTAAGCGTCACATCCGACAGCTCGAGAGGCGCAAGACAGAGCTGCTCAACTCCATTTCTGCCGACAGTATCACCATCAAACAGCTCAAGATGGATGAGTATCTCGAGAAGTACGCCCGCGAGCGATATAATATGCAACGCCAAAACGAGCGAATATACATTATCGAGGAGGATAAACCTCATAAGTAAATAAATAGCTCCGAAGCATCACTTCGGAGCTATTTTCTATTATACAACCTCTTTAATACAGCTCTATATATTCAAAGGTATTACCCACTGCCGCAAGGTACTTGGCAAACATCTGCTGCGAGATTACCACCGTGGCACGATTATCGTTTGGGTGGAAAGATAGAGACGGATAGTCCAGCAGGTTCTTGTCAAGGAAGAGGTGAACGTGGTTCTCGGCATCATTTATAAGGCCAAAGGGAGATACCGAGCCGGGCTTAAGGCCGAGGTAACGCTCCATACGCTGCTCTGAGGCAAATGAGAGCTTACCCTGACGCAGACGCTGCTCAAGGTCGTGTATAGCAAGGCTCTGCTCGCTATCAAAGACCACAAGGTAGTGGCGGTTACCCTTATGGTTGCGAAAGAATAGGTTCTTGCAGTGCTTTGAGCCATCGTTATGCCAATATTGGCGGGCAATCTCGATGGTCGGTGCCTCGGGGTGGGTATAAAAAGAGTATTCGATCTCCTGCTGCTGCAGAAAATCGAATACCTTATTCATCTTTTCGTTCATAACTACTTAGAGATAGCTGCACGCAACTGTGGAATAGACTCATCGAGGGTCATACCCTTGCGGTATACACCAGCGGTACCACCTACGAATACATTTGCACCCATACCTGCCATAAGCTCGGCACGCTCGCAAGATACAGAGCCGTCAACGCTGATAAGCACCTTCTCATAGCCGTTGTTGTCAAGCCACTGACGCATCTGAGCAACCTTATCGAGGATACCGTCAACAAGCTTAGCACCAGAGAAGCCTGGGTGAACAAGCATAAGGGTTACCATATCAGTATAAGCCATATGTGGAGCCACAGCCTCAACAGGAGTATCCGGGTTGATAACAACACCGAACATTGCACCCTTAGAGTGGATGTCTGCAGCAAACTCGCTCAAATCCTTATCAAGCTCAACGTGAGTAGAAATGATATCACCTGCGTGAACATCTATCTTAGAGCAGATAAACTCAGGCTCCTCACACATAAGGTGGATATCGAGAGGCATATCGGTAACCTTGTGCATAGCGTTAGGGAAGTCAGGACCAAATGTCATATTTGGAACGAAGTGACCATCCATAACATCGATATGCAACCAGTCGATACCGTTGCGCTCAAGAGTCTTGATGTCGCGCTCAAGATTCATAAGGTCTGAGCACATTACTGATACAGAAATTTTGTTAGCCATATATGCACTATTTTATTAAATTTGTTCTACTTGTGACAAAGATAATATTTTTTAGAGAATAAATTGCGAGTTTTAAAGAAAATTTCTAATTTTGTTAAAAGAAATAAATGTAATACAGCTAAATAGAATGAAAAAGATTATCACACTTGCTGCAGCAGCGATGATTTCGGTAGCTGCATTTGCACAGCCAAAGGTTATTGCACACCGTGGCTATCACGCTATAGACGGCTCTTGCCGCAACTCTATTGAGGCACTTGCACAGGCACAAAAGTTGGGTCTGTACGGCTCTGAGTGCGATATAAACCTTACCAAAGATGGTGTTATTGTTGTGGCACACGGCGGCCTACACCCTGACAAGATTTATCGCAAGGGCGAGAATATTACCCGCCTTGATATTCAGCGCAGTACATACGACGAGCTGAAGGCTATTCCACTTGAGAATGGAGAGATAATCCCTACCCTTGAGCAGTACCTTGAGCAGTTGAAGAAGAGCGACAAGACCAAGCTTATTATTGAGATTAAGAGCCACTACTCAAAGGCTAAGGAGAGCGAGATTGTCCGCAAGACTGTAGATATGGTTGCCAAGTATGGTCTGAACGATATGGTTGAGTACATCGCCTTCCGCCCGTGGGTATGCTTTGAGCTTGAGCGTCTTGCCCCAAAGGGTACACCAATTGCATATCTGAATGGAGATTATGATCCTGAGTATGTGCAGAGTATGGGCATTGCAGGCATTGACTACAACTACTCAGTACTCAAGAAGAAGCCTCAGTGGATTAAGCAGTGCCACAAGCTCGGTCTGAGCGTAAATGTTTGGACAGTAGACAAGGAGGAGGAGTTGCGCTGGGTAATCAGCCAGGGCGTTGACTACATCACTACAGACAACCCTGTGCTTGCCACCAAACTTATTAAAGAGATGTGTAAATAATGGATTTTAAGTTCCCACTCAATAGTCGCCCCTCTTTTGGGGCGATGTTGCTCTATGGTATGCAATGGTTGATGATATGCATACCCGTAGTGCTCACCAGCACCTTTGTAGCCCCCGAGGGACAGATGCTGTTCTTTACCCAGAAGCTATTTGCCGTGATGGGTATTACAATGATTATCAACTCATTATGGGGTCACCGTCTACCACTTATTGCAGGTCCTGCGGCAGTACTGCTTATGGGTGTACTTGCAGCCTCGCAGTTAGGCGGCAGCAGTGAGGCTATATATCCGTCGATGGTCATTGGTGGCGTAATAATAGTTCTACTCTCAATCTCGGGTCTTATGCGCAAGATTCAGAGTGTATTTACCCCACGCATTGTTGCGGCTATTGTTCTGCTTATTGCCTTTACTATTGTAAAGCCGATAGTTGGTATGATATTCTCAGACACCGCGCACCAGCTCTTTGCTATGATTTTTGCTGTAGTTACCGTAATTACTATGGCTGTGGCAAATAATCTGCTCAAGGGCGTATGGAAGTCGATGGTGGTTATCGTGGCAATGGTTGTAGGCTCTATTATCTACTACGCCTATACGGGTTTCCCTGATAGTTTTGTCAGCGACAGCACAGCTCCGCAGCTCTTCCTTAGCGGCATTGAGGTAGATGCGGGCATTATCATAGCATTTATCTTCTGCTACATAGCTCTGTTTATCAACCAAGTAGGCTCAGTGCAGTCATTAGGCGAGCTTGTGGGTGCCGACAAGATGGAGTCACGCCAGAAGCGCGGTATGGTGGTTCAGGGTATTATGAATATGGTAGCTGGTGCTATGGGCGTTATCGGCCCTGTGGACTACTCGCTCTCGCCAGGCGTTGTGGCATCGACCTCGTGTGCTTCGCGCTATACCGTTCTGCCGGCTGCTGTGGCGATGATTATCTTGGCATTTATCCCCGAGGCTGTGTCAGTGCTGCTAACCATTCCTTCACCTGTGATGGGTGTGGTGCTGCTATACCTGATGTCTACACAGATTGCAGCGGGTCTACATATGATACACGCCACAAATGCCACACCTACATTTAAGGATGGTGTGATACTTGCCATTCCGATTATGTTTACCACCATACTATCCTTTGCTCCGACCGAGGCTCTATCTGCCATACCGGCACTTATTCGCCCAATTGTCGGCAACGGATTTGTGATGGGCATTATCTTGATACTACTTCTCGAACACCTATTTTTAAAGGATAAAAAACAATGAATGTAAAACAACTACTCAAAGAGTGTCAGCAGCAGAAGTGTGCTGTGCTGGCAACCAACTTCTATAATCTCGAGACTCTGCAGGGCGTTATGCGTGCTGCTCAGGCCACCTCAGCTCCCGTACTGCTACAGCTCACACGCTCGAGCATCGACTATATGGGTCTAAAGAACGCTGTTGTTATGGCGCGTCAGGCAATTTCTGACTATGGCGTAAATGGCTGGATACACCTCGACCACGGTGGCAGCGTAGAGCTTGTTGAGCGTTGTCTTGATGCAGGCTTTGACTCGGTGATGATTGATGCCAGCGAGGAGCCGTTTGAGGTAAATGTAGAGACTACTCGTCGCGTAGTTGAGCTTGCAGCCCCTTATGGCGTAAATGTAGAGGCAGAGTTGGGTTATGTTGCCAAGCTCGGTCAGCAACAGGGTGGCGGCTTTACAACACCTCAGGAGGCAAAGCTCTTTGTTGAGCAGACAGGCGTCGATGCCCTTGCCGTATCTATCGGCTCAGCTCACGGATTCTACAAGCAGGCTCCGAAGCTCGACATTGAGCGTCTGGCACAGATTCACGCCGCAACTGATGTTGCCCTTGTTCTGCACGGCAGCTCAGGCATTCCGCACCAGATGGTACAGCAGGCTATTGCTAACGGTATTGTCAAGGTAAACCTTGCTACAGAGATTAAGGACACCTTTATGCGCAACCTCAAGTCGATACTCACCACTACCGACGAGATTGACCTGCGCAAGGTATTCCCGAAGGCTACAAATGCTGTTGTAGAGCTACTGATTGACAAGTACAAGATGGTTAGCTGCAAGTAGCACTACCTATCATATAGATACAATAAATGCCGACCAAACAGGTCGGCATTTATGTTTAATTTACGCATTTAGAAGATGTTTATATATCTCTACGCAGACCCACGCATCTGTGGCGGCATAGAGTTGCTGTTGTGGTGTTAAGGTATTTGCCTCCCAATTACTCAGACGCTGAGCCTTTGAGACCTTCTTACCCAGCACAATGCCCGAAATCTTACGCAAACTCTTATCATCAATGCCGTAGTTACCCACAATCTCTTGCAAATCGACAAAGCCGCCAGCAGTAAAGTGGCGCAGCTTATTGAGCACCACAATATCATTCTTCACCGCTGCCCCTACCTTTATTATATTAGGGTTATGCAGGATATCTGTAAGCTGCTTGCTCATCTGCACACGGTTAAGGCGGATAAGAAAACACTTTTCTCCACCAAACAACTGCAACAGCGACACCTTATTGGTAACGCCCGCAGTAAAGGATGGGCGCGTCTCGGTATCGAAACCTAAAATAGAACACTTAGAGAGGTAATCACACGCCGCAGCAAGTGCCTGAGGGGTTTGAACAATAACTATCTCCCCCTCAAACTGCGCTGCAGGAAGTTGTGCAACATCTTCGTTAGATATTGTGCGAATAAAAGCCATTTTAAACCTCTTCCCTATCGTTTCATCTGCTCCTGCTGACGCATAAGCTCCTCATAACGCTGCTGGAAGCGTGACTTCTTACCCTTGGTGTTAGCCATCTTGGAGTTAATCTTGGCTCTTACCTTCTCGTCATCGACAAAGTAACGGATACCATACATCATTACCATTGTGATGATATTTGAGAGCAGGTAGTAGTAGCAAAGACCACTTGAGTAGCTATTGAACCAGAAGAGGAGCATCAGCGGCATCATATATACCATCATAAACTTCATACCTGGCATCTGTGGCTGTGTAGATGCGGTCTGCTTATAGTTCAGATAAGAGTAAGCAAACATAACAACGGTCATCAGCAGACAGAATAGTGAGATATGGTCGCCATAGAATGGGATATTGAACGGCAAATCGAGAACACTATCATAAGATGAGAGGTCATCGCTCCAGAGGAATGACTGACCACGAAGCTCGATAGATGCAGGGAAGAAGCGGAACATCGCAATCAGAATCGGCATCTGAATAAGCATAGGCAGACAGCCGCTCATAGGGCTGATGCCCGCCTTATTGTAGAGCTCCATAGTAGCCTGCTGCTTCTTCATAGCATCCTCCTGACGAGGGTACTTGGCATTGATTGCATCAAGTTCAGGTCGTACTGCACGCATCTTGGCAGTAGAGAGGTAGCTCTTATATGTAAGTGGCGAGATAAGCAGCTTAACCACAAGAGTAAGGATGAGGATAATAAGACCGAAGCTCTCGATATACTTGCTCAGGAAGTTAAAGAGCGGAATTACCAACCAGCGGCTGATATATGTCGAGAAGATCCAACCTAACGGAATAACGCGCTCGAGTGAGAGGCTCTCACCATTGCTATCTACCAACTCCTTGAGTACAGTAAACTTATTTGGACCTAAGTAGAAGTTGAAGTTATAACCCTCAGTCTGCGGAGTGTAAGGCACAGCGGCAACCATTGAGTAATCCTTCATAAAGCCCGACTTCTCAGGTGCAGTGGTATAGGCAAGGTCTGCATATGTAAAGTTTACATTCTGCGGAATGATTGCCGAGGTAAAGTACTGCTGCTTGAAAGCTACCCAATCAACTGATGTAGATACATTATCAGACTTTGAGCCCTCAGAGACACCCAGATCCTCAATACCTGTCTCACCTGGGTGGCGGTAGTAGAGGTTGGTGTACATATTCTCGTTCTTATAACTACGCTCGTTCTGGTAGCTGCGATTGCTCCAAGCAATGCCGATAGAGCTCTGGTTTGCCATAATAGGCGCCAGATTGTTAAAGCGAACATCGAAGTCTACGAGGTAGTCGCGCTCCTCTGCCTTCTGATTATAAATGGTATATACAAAGTCGAGTGACTCGCCACCCTTAAATGGCAGACGGAAGGTCACGCACTGCTTATCCTCAAGAGTCTCAACAGGGAGCAGAGTGAAGTTATGCTCGATGGTAGATACCTTTGCATTCTTCAATCCGTCCTTGATAAAGAAGCTCATATCGAAGCGCGCACTCATTGGGTCGAAGAGCTTAACCAGCTCATTACGCTCCTCCTTTGGTGCATACTTGGTGTGCTGCTTAAGGGTTGCATCTATAATCTGACCACCGAGAGTCGAGAACTTGAGTGTCAGATAGTCGTTCTCAACAACAGTCTCTGCAACCTCTGTGCCATCAAGGATAAGAGGATCTACAACCACTGCTGGGGCAGCCTCTGTTACACTCTGAGCCTCAGCCTGAGTCTGCTCTGCCGCTACAGCAGAAGCCTCAGCAGCTACAGCCTCAACAGTCTGCTCGAGGGCAAGTTGCTCGTTGTACTTCTCCATCTGATAGTTGTTATACAACATATAGCCGAAGAAGACTACGCCGATAAGGATAAATCCGATAATTGATAGTTTATTTGTTCCTTTATTTTCCATTTCGTTTTATTTATTTTCAGAATATTTAAGTGCAGCCGCTACAAAGTCTACAAACAGCGGTGCAGGGTGCTCTACTGTACTCTTGTACTCAGGGTGATACTGGGTAGCGATAAACCAAGGGTGATTTTCAAGCTCGAGTACCTCAACAAGCTGGGTCTCTGGGTTGATACCTACGCACTTCATACCTGCAGCCTCGAATGCCTCGCGATACTCGCTATTGAACTCATAGCGATTGCTATGACGCTCCATAACTGAGGTGATGCCGTAAGCCTTAGCAGCCTTTGACTCAGGATCGAGGGTACATACATAGCCACCGATACGGCGAACATCGCCCTTATCACTCTTGCTGTCCTCCATAAGGTCGATAACAGGGTGCTTAGTGGTGTTATCAAGCTCTGAAGATGCTGCATCAGCATAACCCAACACATTGCGAGCAAACTCTACAACTGCGCAGTGCATACCCAGACCTACACCGAAGA
The DNA here is from genome assembly GCA_045654345.1 of Alistipes sp. Taxonomy (GTDB): domain Bacteria; phylum Bacteroidota; class Bacteroidia; order Bacteroidales; family Rikenellaceae; genus Alistipes. The sequence continues at coordinate 76,873 of JAZOND010000027.1, forward strand.
ATGGGAGGTTATTCTCACGAGCATACTGAACAGCGGCAATCTTACCATCTACGCCACGACGACCAGAGCCTGGAGCAACGAAGATACCAGATACGCCATCAAACAGTTCTGCAGCACTCTCTGCTGTAACCTTCTCTGCCTTAACATAACGAACCTTAACCTTGCAGTCGTTCATAGCACCTGCGTGGATAAATGACTCGTTGATACTCTTATAGGCATCTGGCAGCTCGGTATACTTACCAACAAGGGCAACCTCTACGAACTTGGTAGGGTTCTTAACCTTGTCAACAAATGCACGCCAAGCGCAAAGGTCTGACTCGCTATTCTCTGTTGGTAGGCCGAGACGCTGCATAACTACAAGGTCCATATTCTGCTCAAACAGACGCAGTGGCACCTCATAGATTGTAGGCATATCTACTGACTCGACTACCGCCTCAGGCATAACATTGCAGAAGAGGGCAATCTTACGCTTGATAGATGTCTCGAGTGGATTCTCGGCACGAAGCACAAGCACATCCGGCTGAAGACCATTCTCGAGCAACGCCTTTACAGAGTGCTGTGTAGGCTTGGTCTTAACCTCACCCGATGCTGCAAGATATGGCACCCACGCAAGGTGTACAAGGGCTGTATTCTGGTAACCCAAAGAGTTACGCAGCTGGCGAACAGACTCGATAAATGGCAGTGACTCGATATCACCAACAGTACCACCAATCTCGGTGATAATAATATCGAACTGCTTAGTCTGACCATTGAGCTGGATGCGACGCTTAATCTCGTCAGTAATGTGAGGGATAACCTGCACGGTCTTACCCATATAGTCACCACGACGCTCCTTCTCGATTACGGTCTTATAGATCTTACCTGTGGTAACGGTGTTCTTATTCGAGGTAGCGATAGATGTAAATCGCTCATAGTGACCAAGGTCGAGGTCTGCCTCTGTACCATCATCAGTAACATAACACTCACCGTGCTCGTATGGGTTAAGAGTGCCCGGATCAACATTGATATATGGGTCAAACTTCTGGATTGTTGTCACATATCCACGAGCCTGCAACAGTCTTGCAAGTGATGAAGAGATAATACCCTTTCCGAGTGATGATGCCACACCTCCTGTAACGAAGATATACTTTGGCTTTGAAAGTTTCATAATTATAAAATTTATTATTTTAACCTAATTAACAATTTAATCTGCTTAACAAATAGAGAACGGCGTCAACCGCCGCACTCTAAACATGGCTACTGACCATCAATCATCTTAATCTTTGCCACGATATCGGCAATCTCGCGCTTTGTTGCCTCAATCTTGACCTTAACCTCAGCAATCATAGACTCTGCGCCCTTTGACTTTGAGAAGAAGCCGATATTATTTTCAAGGGTTGCAACCTCCTGCTCGAGCTGACGCACTCTGTTGTAGAGTTTCTCGCGCTCGCTACGCAGGCGACGGTCACCACTCTGACGCATAGTATTCACACGCTCCTTAAAGCGGTTGAGCGAACTCTCACGGTCAGCACCGCGAACAACTGCAAACAGACGATCAAGAGCCTGCTTATATTGTTTCTGAATCTCATCCTTATGCTTAATAGGCACAAAACCAATCTCGCCCCAGCGACGCTGATACTCCTTAATAGCCTCATAACCGCCTACGCTCACATCGGCGTTATTCATCTCCTCAAGCAGAGCCTGCTTCTTAGCAAGGTTTGCAGAGAACTTATCCTCGACTGTTGCGAAGTGCGCGCTCTTGCGCTCAAAGAAACGGTCACAAGCGGCACGGAAACGCTGCCAAATAGCATCTGCGTGGCGACGAGATACGGCACCCACCTTCTTCCACTGCGCCTGCAGCTCGAGAAGTTGCTCGGTTGCAGCCTTCCAATCCTCGCTCTCCTGCAGCGCCTCAGCAGCCTGACAGAGTGACTCCTTGAGGGCAAGGTTCTGCTCCATATCGTCCTTAACATCAGCATAGTAGGTGTGCTTAAGCTCGAAGAAACGGTCACAAGCAGCACGGAAGCGGTCGTAAATCTTGGCATTATCCTTCTTTGGAGCAAAGCCGATGGTGCGCCACTGAGCCTGAAGCTCGATAAGACGCTCTGATGCACGATTCCACTCCTTATGGTTTGCAGGAACTACTGCTACCAAAGCCTCAGCAGCCTCACAGAGAGCTGTCTTAGCGGCCAGATTATTAACCTGCTCCTGCTTAAGAGACTCGAAGTGCTCCTGATGGCGACGGTTAACCACTGCCGATGCAGCCTTGAAACGCTCCCAGAGCGACTCCTTATACTCTGCAGCCACAGGACCTGTCTCGCGCCACTGCTCGTGGAGCTTCTGCAACTTACGGAATGCCTCAACAACATTATCCTCTGCAGCAAGAGCCTCAGCAGCCTGACACAGAGCCGTCTTAGCCTCGAGATTCTTCTTCCAATCCAAATCGCGCAACTCCTTATTGATATTCACAAAGTCATAAAAACGCTCTACGTGGAGGTTATAGGTCTCCCAAAGGTCGTTAATCTTAGCCTGCGGAACCTGACCGATAGCCTTCCAACGAGACTGCAGCTCGCGGAAACGAGCAAAGGTTACATTAATAGTCTCCTCTGCAGAGATAAGAGCCTTAAGTTCCTCGATAATCTCCGCCTTCTGACGATAGTTCTCCTCCTTAACCTTCTCGGTCTCGGCAACAGCGCGATCACGACGCTCTCTGTATACCTTGAGGAGCTCCTTAAGGCGAAGCTCGTCAGCATCAGCCTCAACAACAACCTCCTGACCCTCGGCAGCCTCCTTAAGGCGGCTATCTACCTGAGCGCGGTGAATCTTGTAAAAGGCGGTCTTAATATCGTCAACATACTGGCGAACATCTGGTACTATATCCTGCTCGAGCAAAAAGGCAAGCATATCAACAAGCTCAGCCTTGCTCTTACCGGCAATCTGATACTCTACCTCAACCTCAACAGGCTCCTCGATGACCGCATCCGACTCTAAATCATCGGCCGTACAATCGACATCATTTAAACTCTGATCAACACAATTGATAGACGCATCCTCAGCAACGCTGACAACCTCCACATCGGGAGTCTCCATAGGTTTAATAGTAGTAGACATATCGTTTATTTTGTTTAAAAAAGTACCATACTATTTTATTAAAAAAAGTATCGCACAAAGATAGAAAAAGCAAATCAAAATTCAAAGGACAGACTCTAATTTTATTGCACTTTTTTGCACAATTTGGCAATTTAAGTTATTTTTTCATAACTTTGTAAAGTTATTTATAGACAAAAAGCATTTTGATGACACAGCGAATACTCATAGTTGACGACGAGGACGATATCCGCGAATTTATGGGTTACAACCTGCGAAAGGAGGGCTATCAGATATTCACCGCCACCAATGGTGCCGAGGCTATCGAGGTGGCTCGACAGGTGTTGCCGCACCTTATAATTCTCGATATGATGATGCCGATTATGGATGGCAGAAGTGCCTGCGAAAAGATGCGAAAAATCCCCGAATTAGAGCAGACAATAATCCTCTTTTTATCAGCCATACAAGAGGAGGAGTGTCAGCTCAGCAGTTTTCGTGCAGGTGCCGACGACTACATCACTAAGCCTGTGAGTATGAAGGTGTTATGCAGTCGCGTCGGAGCTATAATGAAGCGTCTTAAACAGAGAGACACACCTAAAACGGAGTCGCAAATTTCCATCGACAACATCAGCCGCAAAGTCATCTCTCCCAAGGGCGAATTTATCCTTCCGCGCAAGGAGTTTGAACTACTCAATTTGCTCATTTCCCAGCCCGAAAAAGTATTTACCCGAGAAGAGATTTTTGAGCATATTTGGGGCGGCGAGGTGGTTGTTGGCGACCGCACTTTGGATGTCCACATTCGCCGACTGAGGCGCAAGCTGGGTGACCGAACCATTATCACCCACAAAGGTATCGGTTTTAAGTTCGATACGGGCAGTAAATAGCAGATATTCTGCAGAAAACAGTCATTTTTGTCGAAGATGGCTAAATATTTATAAATATTTACTATCTTTGCCTCTTGGAAACAAATTTCACAAAAGATATGGTTATTTTAGTTTTGAATTGCGGCAGTTCGTCGATCAAGTATCAGGTTATCGACATCTGCGAGGGCAGCAACACGCTGCTTGCTAAGGGTATTGTTGATCGTATTGGCCTGTCTGAGGGCGACCTTGTTCACAAGCCGGTGGGCAAAGATGTATTTAAGTTACACCAGCCTATCGCTAACCACACTACAGGTATCCGCCTTGTACTCGACGCGCTGACCAACCCTGAGCACGGTGTTATCTCTTCTCTGGATGAGGTTAAGGCTGTAGGTCATCGTGTAGCTCACGGTGGTGAGTTCTTCGAGTGCAGCTGCATTGTTAACGAGGATGTTAAGGCTAAGATTCGCTCACTGTTCGACATCGCTCCACTCCACAACCCTGCAAACCTCGAGGGTATCCTCTCTATCGAGCAGGTATTGCCAAATGTAAAGCAGGTGGCTGTATTTGACACCTCATTCCACCAGAGCATCGAGCCAATCAACTACCTCTATGCTCTGCCATACGAGTACTATGAGAAGTATCGCGTGCGTCGCTACGGCTTCCACGGAACAAGCCACAAGTTTGTAGCTAAGGTGGGTGCTGAGCTTACAGGTCTTGACCTTGAGAACTCTAAGATTGTAACTTGCCACATCGGCAATGGCGCATCTGTTACCGCTATTAAGAATGGTAAGAGTGTCTGCACCTCTATGGGCTTCTCTCCTGTAGACGGCCTTGTTATGGGTACTCGCTGCGGTGATGTTGACCCATCGGCTCTGCTCTTCATCGCTGAGAAGGAGGGTATGAATCTTGCAGATATCAACAATATGATAAACAAGCGTTCTGGCGTTGAGGGCCTGTCTGGCATCTCAAGCGATATGCGTGATATTGACGATGCATATGATGCAGGTAACCCACGCGCTATTGTTGCTCGTGACCTCTACTACGACCGCGTACGCCAGTATATAGGTAAGTATGCAGCCCTGATGGGTGGTGTAGACCTTATCATCTTCACCGGTGGTGTTGGTGAGAACTCTTGGGATCTGCGTGCTCGCGCAACTATGGGTCTGGAGTTTATGGGCGTTGAGATTAACGACGCAGTAAACCGCCCTACTCGCGGCACTGATACCATCATCTCGACTGAGAACTCTCGCGTAAAGGTTGCTGTAATTGCAACAAACGAGGAGCTTGTTATCGCTACTGATACATATAACTTGACAAAATAAATAATTGACTATGAAGCATTTACAAGAAATAGTAGAGGCTGCTCAGGCTCGTGGCAAGAAGCGTCTTGCAGTAGCTTATGGACAGGACTCTCACACCATTGAGGCTGTTTACGATGCATACAACGAGGGTCTGGTAACCCCTATCCTCTACGGTGACCGCATCACTATCGAGAAGGTGTGCAAGGACCTCAACATCGACAGCTCTGTATTCCAGATTATCGACGAGAAGAGCGATGTTAAGGCTGCTAAGCTCGCTGCTACAGCTGTAGCGTCAGGCGATGCTGATGTACTTATGAAGGGTATGCTGCCAACTGATAAGTATATGCGCGCAATTCTCAACAAGGATCTTGGTCTCTGCCCTCCTAAGGCTGTGCTTAGCCACGTATCTGTATTTGAGTGGTCTGGCTACCACAAGCTCCTGCTTGCATCTGATATCGCGATTATCCTTCAGCCGGATATCAAGCAGAAGCAGCAGCAGATTGAGTATCTGCGTCAGGTAGCTGTAGCTTTAGGCGTTGACACACCTAAGGTTGGTTGCGTAGCTCCATCAGAGCAGGTGCTCCCAGCATCAGTATCATCTATCGAGGGTGCTATGCTTGCAAAGATGGCAGATCGCGGTCAGCTCGGCAATGTTATTGTTGACGGCCCGCTCTCACTCGATGTAGCCCTCTTCAAGGAGGTTGCTGACCACAAGAAGGTTAAGGGTTCTGCTATCGCAGGCGATGTTGACGCGCTGCTGTTCCCTAACATCGAATCTGGTAATGTGTTCTTTAAGTCTGTATCACACCTTGCCGGTGGCGAGATTGCCGCTATCGTTATGGGCGCTAAGGTTCCTTGCGTGCTCACTTCACGCGGTGACTCTGCAGCCTCTAAGAAGTTCTCTATCGCCCTGGCTTGTCTGCTTGCAAAGTAATACGACCATATAAATAGTGCCGAAGTCTCTGCATACATCTGTATGTTGCGATTTCGGCATTTTTGTAATTTTTAGACTATGAAGATTCTAATCCTCAACGGAGCAAACCTCAACCTGCAGGGTAAGCGCGACAAGGGCGTCTATGGCTGTGAGAGTTTCGACAGCTTTATTCCTCGTCTGCAGGCGTTATATCCTGACCAGACCATAGAGTACTATCAGTCCAACATCGAGGGCGAGATTGTAACGGCACTACACAATGCTGAGGGTAACTACGACGGTGTGTTGCTCAACGCAGGCGGATACACCCACACCTCGGTGGTTATTCGCGATGCCATCTCGGCAATTGACACTCCTGTAGTGGAGATTCACATCTCCAATATTGCAGCGCGTGAGGAGTTTCGTCACACAACGCTCATTGGCAGCGTAGCCATAGGCAGCGTAGTGGGCTTTGGACTCAACTCGTATCGCCTTGGTATTGAGGCACTTAAGCTCCACCTTGAGCAGTAGTAAATTATGGCACAGCAACTGAGAGACAAGGTAGCCTCCGGTGTGGCGTGGAGCGTGGCTGAGAAGTTAGGCTCTATGGCGTTGCAGATGGTGGTTAGCATCGTGGTGGCGCGACTGCTGCTACCCGAAGACTTCGGTGTGCTTGCCATACTCACATTCTTTACAGCCCTATCTATCGTTGTTATAGATAGCGGATACTCGCAGACGCTCATTGGCAAGACTGAGCCAACTGATACCGACTACAAGAGCGTATTTATCTTCAACATCGGCGTATCTATCGCCCTCTATGCCCTACTTGTAGCCATCAGTCCGCTGATAGCCTCATACTACAACCTGCCGATAATCACCCGCATAGCTCCTGTGCTGATGCTACTATTGCCACTCAGCGCGTTATGCGTCATACAGAACACTATCTTTGCTCGTGAGTTCCGATTTGCAACGCTCTCGCGCATAAACTTCGCATCCTCTGCTGTAGCAGGTGGCGTGGCCATAGTTATGGCGTTAAACAACTGCGGAGTTTGGTCGTTGGTCGGTCAGAGAATTGCGCAGATGGTGGTCAAGGCTCTGCTACTATGGATTTACGGTTCGTGGAGGTGTAGTGGTCAGTTCAGCATCCACGCGCTGAAGAGTATGGGAAGCTTCTCATTCAGGCTGATGGGCACAGATATGATTTCATACCTATATAATAATATAGCGCAGCTATTTATAGGTAAAATGTACTCTGCCGACACCCTCGGCTACTTCAATCAGGCACAGAAGCTCAAGGAGCTACCCGTAACCTCGGCAGTACAATCGTTCCAGAGCGTCACCTACCCTGCCCTTGCCAATGTCAAGGACAACCCTGCAAAGCTGGCTGACAGCTATCGTCGCGTATTGATGATTGTAGCTGCCGTGATGTTCCCCGTAATGATCGGTATGATTGCCGTGGCAGAGGATATGTTCACACTACTGCTTACCGATCGCTGGGCTGCTACGGTGCCCTACTTCAAGATACTATCGCTCGCAGGTCTTTTTTATCCGCTATCAATGATTGCATACAACATACTCAAGGTTAGCGGCGACGGCAAGGTTATCCTCCGTCTCGAGATTATAAAGAAGGGCATTATGACCATCATCCTCGCCCTGACCATACCTCACTCAGTGACTGCCATAGCCTGGGGACTTGTTGCTATGGCCGTAGTAGAGTTTATTCTCAACATAGCAGCATCGCTGCGTACAGCAACCCTCACACCGTGGCAAGTGGTACGAGCGTTACTGCCCACAGCTCTGCTCTGCTGCGTGATGTATATAGCCGTACGATGGTGCGCCATAGAGATGGCCGATTGCAACCTGACCATCAGATTCTTCGTACAGATAGCAACAGGCGTTGCTGTATACACCCTCGGTGCCATCATCTTCCGACTCGACGCAGCTAAAGAGATCGTTGAGACCCTCCGCCGTATGGTGCGCAGGTAGAGTGTTTTGCTTTCTGGCTGTTGCGGATTCGGGATTGCCTACAGCTATTACAATAAAAGATAGTCCTGCTTTTGGTTTCAAGCAAGCTTGACCAGCAGGACTATCTTTTCTTATATCATCTACGATGGTTTACCCAAAGCAATATAGGCAATCAGAAGGGCAAATTACAAGTAGCCCTCCTTTACTAACCACTCTCTCACCTTTACCCAATCCACAAACGGACGGACTGAAGAGGGTGATGTTGTCAGAGGCACACCCAATGCACCATCGTCAATATAGAGGTCGGCATAGACCTTAGGCGATGATGTCCAAGACTTCTGATCGGGGTTGATATTGATGCCATAGAGGGGAATATTATTGCTCTTGAACCAAGCAACAGCCTCCTTCTCTAACTTACCGCTACGCATAGTATTGAGCACAAGGCGATAGCCTGCATCAGCAAGCTCACGCAGCACGGGCACTGCGCCAATATCGCTACCGATATAAGGGTAGTCGTGTGTAACGCAAGTGCCGTCAAAGTCTACAGCAATTACAATCTGTCCCATTATTATCTTGATAATTTACGCTTATTAACCCACTTACGAAGGCCTATATAGCAGAGCATCTTCTCCCAAGTGCTATATACAAACTCATCGTCATCGTGGCTGGTGTAGGTATATGTATAGCCATAACGGTGGCTACGCTCAGAGGCACCATTGAGTACGATACTCATATTGCGCAGCTTATTATGGCGATAGAGGTTATCAATATCTGGCAGCTGACGACGGTCGAGCAGACCCTCACGAACAACATAGAGGCTCAAATCGGCAATACGGCTGGCGATAAGGGCATCAGCGATAACCAGCGCAGGTACGCTATCAATAATCACATAGTCATAGAGCTTACGGCACTCCTCGATAAGGGTGTCGAGGCGGTCTGAGAGCAGCTGCTCTGCCGGGTTAGGCGGCTGCAGACCTGCGTAGATGCAGTGCAGGTTCTCGTGCAGCTCGCTTGGGCTGACAATATCCGTAACAGTAACGCTGCGGTCGCTCATATACTTCGAGATACCTACAGGGTTATTGCGCTGACCCATATGCTTACTGAGTGTACGACGACGAAGGTCGAGGTCGATAAGCAGCACTTTGTTACCAGAGAAGGCGTATGTCATAGCGAGGTTGGTAGAGACGAAGGTCTTACCGGCGTGCTCATTTGACGAAGTGATGAGGAACACCTGTTGCTTACCGTTGGTGTTCATAAAGCCCATATTGGTGCGGATAATGCGGAACGCCTCCGATACGCTATCACGACCATTCTCACGCACAGCAACACCGCGAGCACCCTTCTTACCTGTAAAGACTGGGATGTCGCCAAGGTATGGAACCTTAGTATACTTCTCAATATCCTGACGGCTACGCACGGTAGTGTCGAGCAGCTCACGCAGGTAGAGTATGCCGAATGGCACTGCACAACCCAAGAACAGCACGATAAGCATAACAAAGCTCTTACGAGGTGCCACAGGGCGCATAGGGCCAAAGGCTGAGTCGATAATGCGGGCTGTATTCTCGGTAATGGCAAGCGAGATAGCATTCTCCTCGCGCTTATTGAGCAGGTAGAGGTAGAGCTCCTCCTTAATGCGCTGCTGACGAGCGATAGTAAGGTACTCCTGCTCCTGAAGAGGTACGCTACTGATACGAGCCTCGGTCTTGCTCTGCTCGCGGCGCAGGTTCTTAAGCTGGATGTCGAGAGTTGCGATATGAGAGTCTAACGAGGCAAGGATAGCATTCTTCATCGCCACGCGATTGGTATTTATCTGCTGGATGATAGGGTTGCTGGCTGAGCTATTCTGCAGCAGCTTCTCACGACGCAGAACAAGCTCATTATATGCCGCAATCTGGGATGCCAATGAAGTAGCAGTACCGCTATTACCAAAGCCTGTTGCTGGGATAAGGCTATTCTCCTTCTCAGGGTCGTTGAGATACTCCTTGATAAAGTTTGACATCTCGAGCTGACTCTCGGTGCTCAGCACATCGGTCTGCAGCTTGGTAGAGACGGTAAGGTTACGCTCTGTCTCAGCCTGAATGTCGACCATACTATTGCGAGTCTTGAAGGTCTTAATGTCGCTATCTACAGCACCCAGCTCCTTGCTGATAATGGCAAGGCGGACATCAATAAAGTCGGCAGTAGCCTCTGCAATCTGCTGCTTATCGTTGACTGCATCCTCGTTATAGACATCTATAAGGGTGTTGATAATATCCTCAGCACGGCGTGCAACGATATCATTAAGCGAGATGTTGATAATAGACGACATCTTATTTGCCACGCTCGACTTCATAGCTGTGCGGTAGCGGGTAGCCACATTCTCGCGAGTGTTCTTGCTCACGGTGATGGTCTTGCCGATATACTCCTCCTCCATATAGAGGGTCTGGTTTACAACAAGCTCTCCCGACGGGGTGATAACGCTGCCACCATAAGGGACGGTAGCGGTAAACTCCTTATCGTCGCTCTGCTCGTCACCTATAGTTACGCGCTTAAAGTCGTAGATAGTAGCCTCAGTGGCACCAAGGTCGACCTTGAATGAGCAACGCTCAGTGTCGTTATCATTAACAAACTTAACCTCAATAGGGCTACGACGATAGAGGTCTACGGTACGAAGACCCGAGCGGGTGGTATAACCCACAGTAAGGCCCAGACGATCTACAACCTCAACCATAAGGCGGCGTGCCTGAAGCACGAACAGCTCATTATCTACATTGCGACGGGTAGATAGGCCCGCAATCTCGCCGAAGATAGCCATCTCATTGGCTCCACTACCCTTACGGCTATCCTTAACCATAATAGTGGCATTACGCTGATAGACAGGCGAGCTCTTCATAATATATAGCGCACCGGCACCAACAAAGAGCACAATAGATATTGCAAACCAATACCAATTATGCAGAACCATAGTGACCATATCGCGGAGAGTGAAGGTCTGCACATCTGCAGGATTGCTCTCTGGGTTATTTACAAAGCCCTGATCTGTATTCTGTTCCATATTAGTTCAATTTGGTAATAGTTACGATAAGTGACGCAGCAGAGATAAGAGTGCTGACAATAGAGATCCAGAAGCTACGGTTCTGATTAACCTCACCCGATGCTGCACGCTGCTTCTTTGGCTGAACATAGACCACATCGCCCTGCTGTAGATAGTATGCCGGAGAGGTAAAACAACTCGAGTCGAGCAGGTTGACAAGGTAGGTCTTGGTCTTACCATCCTCCTTACGGACAACGGTCACATTCTCACGGTTACCATAGATGGTCATATCGCCAGCCATAGCAAGTGCCTCGAGAATGGTTATCTGGTCGCGGGTAACATCAAACTGACCTGCGCGAGTAACCTCTCCCATAACGAAGATCTTCATATCTGCAAACTGGATGTTCACCGCAGCATCTGAGATATAGCCGCCCTCGATAATACGGCGAGCAATATCGGCAGCAAGCTCCGAGCGAGTCTTACCTGCACAAGGAATAGTGCCGATAATCGGCATATATAGATTGCCCTGCTCATCCACAGTACGCACCTGAAGACCTGCTGAACTTGTCACCGAAGTCTGACCCACAGGGCTTGTCGAGAGCGAGTTGTACGATGTCATAACATTGAACGGAGCTGCAAGCTCGGCATCCTTACTCGACACAACAATAGTAAGGCGGTCGTAAGGCTTGATACGAATCTGCTGCTCGGTGGCAACCGCAACGGCAGAGTCATTCTGCACATCCTGAAGATAGGCTGTACGCTTAATAGCGGTACAACCGCTGAGCACAATAGCGCAGATTACAAGTAAAATAGATGAAGATAATTTCATTTTGTATGTTATTAATTATTATTTCTAAAACATCACCCGTGCGCATACGCATACGCAAAGTCGGACAAAGATAGCTATTTTTTTCCAAGATTCAAAATTTTTCTATTCTCAAGACTCTATCAGTCTGACAAGCAACAATACAGAGTATATATCCGTCAACGGTTTATCGTTTATCGCTATCAAAATTGTGATAAAAATCGCATAAAAGCATTTTAATTTTTAAAAATTAACTATTTTTGCGTCCGCTAAGCATATAAACAAACCAAAATAAATTTATTGAAGTATGAGAAAGATCATTTATGCGTCTATTTCGGCTTTGGCACTTCTGCTTACTCCAGCTTGTGACAACTCGTCTACAACTGTGGAGGAGAAGGCTCCGGTAAAGGTACTTGCTACATTGGAGAATGGTAGAGAGTGGAAGTCGGGTGACGAGGTGGTAATCAACAACATCAAGTACACAGTTGTCGAGGGTGGCAAGTCTACCACAACAATTGAGAATGTGACCGCAGCTGACTACTACTATGCTGCCTATGACTTTGGTAAGGGCAATATCGAGGATACCTACCTCAATGTAGAGGTACCTGCTATTCAGGGCCCTGCGATTACTATGATTCAGCCTATGGTTGCATCTAACGGCAACACAAACCTTGTATTTAAGAACCTGCTCGGTACACTGCGTCTTGCAGTAGAGGGCAGCGGCACTATTACTCGCGTAGTTCTCAGCTCACTCGACCGTGCTATTGCAGGTCAGGGTAGCGCAAATATGGACTTCGCAGGTGCGCCAATGCTCGAGCTTGCAGGTGACGGCAGCCGCTCTATTACCGTAGACTTAGGTCAGGGTGTGGCTCTGCCTGCCAATGTAGATGTGGCTCTGCCAGCTGATGCATACTCAGGTTTCAGCCTTACCGTATACGGCACAAATGAGGAGATTATGAGTGGCATTTCACTGCCTGCAGTAGAGATTATGCGTGGCGATGTGCAGCTTGTAAATGTTGTATATGAGCCTGATGCTGAGGCCCCTACTTATGTTACAGCAACCCTCGAGAACGACGCTTTAGGCACAGCAAACAGCTGGACAAGTGGCTCTATGCTCTATGTAAACGGTGTCCCTGCACAGATTGTAGGTGGTCAGGGTACTGCCACTGGCGAGTTTGGTCCCGTATCTACCGCAGAGGTATACTACGCCTCTACATCATCTGCGTCGGCAAATGGTCTGAGCGGTCAGTCTATGCGAATTGCAATTCCTACCACACAGCGTTACAATGCAACCCTTGCCACTATCAACCCTGCTGTGGCAAAGTCTACAACTAACAATCTGACACTCACCTACTTAGGTGGTGTAGCTACAGTCAAGGTTACAGGCCCGCACAATCTTCGTCAGATTAGCCTGATGGGCAAGAATAACCGTCGTTTGGCTGGCTCGGGCGTGGTAGATATGTCTACCGAGACTGCGCGTCTGTCGCTCAACGCTGATGCCTCTAAGGAGGTATTTATCGACTGCGGCACTGCGGGCGTAAGCATCGAGAATGGTGCTACATTTAGCTTCGTGCTGCCTGCAGACGACTACTCTGAGGGCTTTACCCTCAATATGCTCGACACCAATGGTCAGACTATGAGTCAGGAGATTGCCGGTGGCATTCTTACTCGCAACACCGTAACTGCTATTGCAGAGGTGGAGTGGCAGAGCGAGCAGGGTGATGGCAACAACCTCAGCAAGCTCGGCTATGCTAACTGCTATATGGTGCATATGGCTGGCGACTACAGCTTTAAGACCCGCAAGGTGGACAACACCCCTATCAACGACATTGCCAAGGTAGATTGGCTGTGGGTTTCAAAGGTAGAGGGTCAGGATGGCAATGTGCTTATCAGCAATGTAAACTACGCTGAGGGCACTGTTACCTTCACAGCATCTGACTACAAGGGTAACGCCCTGCTGGCTGCATTTAACGCTGAGGGTACTATTATCTGGTCTTGGCACATCTGGATGACCGACAAGCCTGAGGTATACGACTACCAGAACAACTTTATCGAGCAGAGTGGCGGCCTTACTGACGGCTACTACTGTATGGACCGTAACCTCGGTGCTACCGCAGCAACCCTCTGGGGTGGTTACGAGACATTCGGTCTCTACTACCAGTGGGGTCGTAAGGATCCATTCATTGGCGACAAGGCCGAGGAGAGAGAGCAGGAGTATGTGGCTGCAAATGGTCGTCTGGAGTGGGTTGAGAAGGTTAAGCCATTTGGCAACAGCGATCAGTTGACCGTATGCAACACTAAGTATGATGTTGCTAAGTGGCAGGCAACCCCTACAAACAGCCAGATTGGTACATTTGACTACGCAGCAGCTCACCCGATGACATTCCTCACAGGCGGTACCGGCACTCAGGCAAACTGGCTCGACCTTAAGGGTCTGGACCCTACTGAGAAGAACAATATTATGTACGACCCTGACAAGAGCCTCTGGCGTCCATTCCAGAAGACCAACTACGACCCGTGTCCAGTTGGCTATCAGGTGCCTCGAAAGGCTATGTGGGTATGTCTCGACTCTTACAACAGCGTATATACCGACGACGGCTTTGTAAATACCACAGCAGCTGGCGTTGAGTCTTGGTTCCCATCATCAGGCTGCCGCAGCGCACACCCTACAGATGGAGGTTCGCTGATCAAGGTGCAGAAGAGTAGCGGATATGCTTACCTCTGGACCTCAGAGATGCAGGCATCGGAGATGTCATTCCGTTTCTACTACCACGCCCCTATGTTCGACGCTATTCAGTCTGCAGGCTGGGGTAATGGTTACAATGTTCGTTGCGTAAAGGCTTACTAATCAATAGATTATGAAGAAAATCAATAATATATTTTGGGTAGCAGTTGCAGCATTTGCTCTGCTGCTCACCCCCTCTTGCCACACCGACAATAGCGTAAACGAGGAGCAGGCAAAGCCTGAAATCTCGCTGGCACTGAGCGAGGTTGCACTTACAATCCCTGCCGAGGGTGGCGTGATGAGTGTAGATGTTATCACCAATGCCGAGAGCTGGGAGGCTATCAGTGCCGTATCGTGGGCTGAGGTGTCGAAGGCTGATGACACCATTACCATCGTAGCTACCGAGAACACAAGCAACACCTCGCGTCAGGGCGATATTCTGGTAATTGCAACTATAGGCACTACAACTGCCGAGAAGAGCATCAGCCTTGAGCAGGCAGCTGCAGGTGGCACTACCGCAGGCGGTGAACTGACCTTCGAGTGTCCTGTATTCGAGTCGCTGGTACTTACCTCATACGACATCAACGGCGACGGCGCCCTCTCAACCGAGGAGGCGGCTGTTGTGACAGACCTTATTCTTACACTCGACGAGAGCAGCGAGACTGAGCAGGAGGCTATAACCTCGCTCAAGGGTATCAAGAACTTCGTAAACCTTAAAAACCTCGAGTGCGACGGCAACCTTCTCACATCGCTCGACCTGAGTGGTCTGGAGAAGCTCGAGTATGTAGACTGCTGCTACAACAACATCACTACGCTCAATGTAAATGGCTGTAAATCACTCAAGTGGCTCTACTGCTATATGAACAAGATTGACAAGTTCTACCACGAGGGTTGTGACAACATTATGTTTATTATGGCATATCAGAACAAGCTCAAGAGCATCAATGTGAGTGGTATGGCTGAGCTTGTATACCTCGACCTGCGCATAAACGCTCTGCGCGAGGCTAAGTTCAACAACTGCCCTAAGTTGCAGATTGTGGCTGTAGGCTCAAACAACCTCATATCTCTCGACCTGAGCGGAGTGCCAGCCCTCTCGTCATTGGGTTGCTACGACAACAGCATCGCCTCACTCGACTTAAGCGGTCTGCCTAAGCTCGACTTCCTCGAGTGCTACACAAACAACATCTCTACCCTCGACCTGTCGGCTAATAAGGCACTTACATATGTGGCTTGTCAGAACAACCTTATCTCTGAGCTCAAGATAGACAACTGCACATCTCTGCACAAAGTAGACTGCAGCAATAACCGCCTTGCAGGCAGCTTTGACGCAAGTAAGTTCAAGTCGCTCACATCTCTCTGCTGCGGTGGAAACAGCCTTACAGAGGTAAAGGTATCCGCTTGCACAGCCCTCACAGAGCTGCAGTGCCAGAACACATCTATCACCACCCTCGATGTATCGACACTCACCAAGCTCGAGACGCTGGTAGCCAACGACTGCCGTCTGGTAACTATGGATTGCAGCAACAACCGCGCCCTGAGCACCCTCTATCTGCAGGGTAACCCGCTCACCTCGCTGGTGCTGGCTAAAGGTCAGAGCATTGCCGATATTAAGTTAGACAATTTCGATGTGATTAGCTATAAGTAGGCGTTGCGGATTTGGATAGCCTAAAGGCTCACGATAAAAGGCAACTATCCCTCGGTTTCAAGCTGGACTTGACCTCGGATAGCTGCCTTTTCTCGTACCACCTTCGGTGGCCTCCCAAATCCGAGAACAAGCGTTATCTAAAATATAAAAAATATTGACAACCCCTCCAAACCTCCCCTTGATAGGGGAGGCTTGGTCGCAAATTCCATTTGCTCCGGGTGCACCAAACAGTCCTCGGCTCCTGGCTAACGCAAAACAGCTAACGCAGAACGGCTGACGCAGAACAGCTAACGCGAAACGGCTGACGCAGTCAAACGAACAAACGAACAACCGAACAGGGGTGTTCGGTCTGTTCGTTCGTTTTTGTTCGGTTTGCACGCCGATTATTTCTCGCACCAATTTTATCGTCAGAGTGGGGTAGATACCACGCTCGGCACAAAAAAAAGCGAAGGGCTGTACTAAGCGTACTGCCCTTTGCTGATTTTTGGGTTAGCGGAAGTAGATACCACGCTATCACGATAAAATTACTTGGTGTAATTCACAGTAATAGACTGTATATTTGAGTGTGAGTTGCCTGCAGGGGTATAGACGATGCGGCTCTTACACTCGCCTGTCCACTCGGCGGTGGTGGCGTTCTTGAAGGTGGTGGTGGTGTAGCCATCGTACTCCTTAGCCTTCAGGTCTACATAATAGCCTGGGTATGAGGTGAGTGTAACCGATGTGATTACTGCGCCATTCTTAGCCTCAATACGCAACTCGCTGCCTGAAGTGCGACCGATATAGATACAATCTCTACCATCTGATTTATCTACGCGCCAAGAGCCAGTAGAAGATACAAGGATGTCGCCATCTGAGATAGTTCCTACTGCTGTGCTACTTGCAACACCCGCTGGGAAGTCAGCTGGGAAGCTGATTGTAAGGCTCTGTGCATCGCCGCCAGTAGTCGGCTCAGCCTCGGTAGTAACTGTAGTCTGAGCAGCCTCAGATGCGCTATTTACGGCGTTATCGGCAGGGTTTGCAACAACAGAGATAGCGTATGTAGTCTGGTACTCCAAGTTCTCAAAAGTGGCAATTGTAGCCTCTGTGGTGATGGTTGCATCGCCGCAAGTGACGGTATAGTCTGCTGCGCCAGCAACGGCTGCCCACGATACGGTGATGGTATTAGCCTCGGCAGTAGCAGTAACGACTGGGGTTGAGAGCGGAGTAACCTCTGGAGTCTCAGGGGTCTCAGGAGCCTCTGAAGTGCCGTCGATGTAGAAGATATAGTAGTAGTAAGTGCTCTGGCTACTTGCGAAGTTGAACTTGGTACCGCTATAGTTATTCAGGTAACGGCTGTGGGTGGTGCTGTAGATCTTTGCAGCATAGCTGCTCATAAGCTCTACGCTCCACGATGCCTCAGCATCCTTAGTGGCCTTAAACGAGAGGTCAGAAGCCCAAGCATCGCTATCGTAGGTACCAAAGAGGTAGCCCTTAGTCTGCTCCTTGAATGCGAGGGTGCCCTCAGTTGCGCCTGCCTCAACGGTAAATACGCCTGCGTTCTCTGGAAGGGCGTTAGCCTCAATCTCGAGTGCTGCGCTGATGGTCACATAGTCGCTAAACTTGAGCGCAGAGCCATCCTCGACTGTCGAGAGCAGCTTTGCTGTAGACGACTCGACCTTCTTTGTTGAGAAGATAACCTTATCGCCAGCATTAAGTGCCGAGAGGTCGGTCAGCAGCTTATATACCTGCGGCTTCTCGACCTTTGTAAGCTCCTTAACGGTGAACACAGCCACATCGGCACGCTCGAGGTTAAGAGTTTTGCCTGTAAGGTCTACGGTCTTGGTATACTTATTGGCATCGGTGATAACGGTCACGGTGAACTGGCTGCCGCTAAGGTCGGTAGGCACGGCGGTGAACCAGAAGGTATCTGTGCCTGTAGCCACGCGGCCGTTAGCCTTGATGGTGATATCCTCGTAGTTGTTGTACCACACGGCATTCTCCACGGTATTTGGCTCGTGAACCTTGAAGGTAACAGCACCCGCAGGCTTAGCAGGTGAAGAAAAGACTACGCTCTGAATCTTCTCGCCCGCCTCGATACCCTTGAGGGTCATCTTTGCAAAGGCAACCATACGCGCAAACTGGAAGCTAACCTTATCAGGGTAGGTAGTGCTTACCACTGGGTTAGCAGAGACCAAAATATCTGTAGCAGGGTCGAAAGTCTCGGCTGTTGAGTTCTGCTCCTGAGCAACGGTAAGGCTTACTGACGAGAGTGTAGACTTGTAGGTATACGGATAGAAGGCACCGAGGGTGTACTTGCTTGCCCCGTCGACCTTACGGATGCTTGCAGTAAACAGTGCGCGGTTATCTGTCAGTTTATAGTCAGGGTCGGTCATAGTCATTGAGCGCGAGGTGCTCTCATCCACAAACGAGATGATGCTCAGGCTCTCGCCACTCTCCGCCCAGCGGATAGCAGTGCCGTCAACATAGGTACGCGCATCGGCAGGGGTAACCTCTACGGCGATAGTGGCACTCTGCTCTACAATATTCTGCTCGCCCAGCTCCTTAGTACAAGAGCTCGCAAGGGCTGCAATAGCTGTAAGTGTAAATAGTACTCTGTTCATAGCCATAAAAGTTTAAAATTCACCAAAATCGTTAAAGTCAGGATTCTCTCCAGGATAGCCCATCTCGTCAGAGACTGCAAAGCCCTGCTCGGCAGTAACGCTATAGAGCATCAGCTGCGGGCTGGTGTAGCTGTTCTTTAGCTCATTAACCTTTTTCATATACATATATATATTTTTAATTAATTTTGAATTGCAAAGTTAAAAAATATTCGTACAAAATTACGCTTATTCCTAAAAAAATTTACTATCTTTGTATGATATTAACCAACACCTAATAGTATGAAGCATCCAGAATGGAGTTATAGTGCTGTAATCTACGAGATGAATGTCCGCCAGCTAACTACCGACGGAACACTTGCTGCCGCCACAGAACAGCTGCCACGCCTTGCCTATCTGGGCATCGACTGCATCTGGCTTATGCCCGTATACCCTATTGGAGTGGTCGAGCGCAAGGGCTCGTTAGGCTCTTACTACTCTATCTCTGACTACTGCGCCATCAACCCCGAGTTTGGCGATTTCAACGCCTTCGACACCTTTGTTGCTACAGCCCATAGTTTGGGTATGAAGGTTGTCCTCGACTGGGTGGCAAACCACACTTCACGCGATGCTAAGTGGCTGACTACCAAGCCCGCAGAGTGGTACAAGAGAGCAGAGGATGGCTCCCCTGCCGTGCCGTGGGATTGGAGCGACACTGCCCAGCTGAACTACGACAACCAGCAGGTGTGGATGGGTCAGATTGAGGCTATGAAGTTCTGGATTACAGAGCATAATATCGACGGCTTTCGTTGCGATATGGCTATGCTTATGCCTATCGAGTTTTGGCAGGTTGTGCGCTTTCACCTTGCGGCAATTAAGCCCGATATCTTCCTGCTTGCCGAGGCTGAAGAAGAAAACCTCTTCCAGAACGCCTTTGATGCCTGCTACGCCTGGAAGCTGCACCACACGCTCTGCGATATTGCCAAGGGAAATACCCGCGTATGGTCGCTGCGCGATGTGCTGTATGCCGATATGAAGCGTTTTCCACGCTGGAGTATGCGTATGACCTTCACCTCAAACCACGACGAAAATAGCTGGTCTGGTAGCGAATTTACCCGCTTCGGGGGCGCGCTTGACGCTATGACAGCCCTCACATTCACCCTGCCAGGGGCACTGCCACTGATATATACGGGGCAGGAGTTCGGCTATGACCATAGCTTCGCTTTCTTCGATGCCGACCCTATGCCAGAGTTTGCAAATAACAGATACACAGACCTTTACCGCTCACTCTGCACCTTAAGACACAACAACCCTGCACTGCACTCGGCAGATAGAGGCGGAAACTTTATCGAGATAGTAAACAACGCCCCCGACTGCCTTATGACCTTCGTGCGCGAGAAGGATAACGCTCGCGTTGTGGTCATCGCCAACCTCTCGCCATATACGGTCTTCTGCGACTTCCATACTGGCATCTACGCAGGCCAGTATACCGACGCCCTGACGGGCAACACCACCACCCTCTACGAACATATGTGGGGCGACATCCGCCCTTGGGAGTACAAGATTTTAGTCCTTGACTAAAATCTTATACCAAAGGTATAAGATACCTTATCCATAGCTAACGCAGTACAAGCTGACGCAGAAAAAGTAACGCGAGTAACACGAAGTCACACAAAAGTCACAAAAGTCACAATGTGACCTGCCCCTGTGACTTTGTGACTTTGTGACTTTTTGTGCGTAAAACCGCGATTTTTAGGGAGAGGGGGTATAAT
>JAZOND010000028.1:0-28349 GCA_045654345.1 Alistipes sp.
TTTTGTTTTGCAAAGTTTTTGCAGAAAAAAAAGAGTTTTTATTACAAATTCGCGTATGGGAGGCTCTAAGTCGGTATTTTTTGTTGTTGTAAACATCTTCAATGCGGTGTCGTTGGTGGCCAGCGTGGTGTTGCTTGTGGGTATATCGTTTGAGGTTACGGGCGGGGGCTCGGGTGGATTTTCGTCGTGGTATAGGTCGTTGCAGTTGGTGGTGTGCTCTATATTCTTTGTCACGGCAATTTTTAGGCTTACGGAGAGGGAATATAGACGCGAGCATTGGATAAGGGACACCATATTTGCTATCGCCTCGGTGCCGTATATGGATATTCTGGGGTGGAGTGGGGTAGATGTGTCGCATACGCACCTGCGGATGCTCGCTTTTGCGCCGATAGTTATATCAATAATGGCCACTATTGTTATTCTCGAGTGGTTGGTGGAGGGTCGTCGTCGTCGACTTATGGCAGCCTATGTGCTTACGGTGACGATGTTTACCTATATCTCGGCACTGCTGTTTTACGACTGCGAGATGGGCGTTAATGCCAAACTGACATCGTTTGGCGATGCGCTGTGGTGGGCGTGTATGAATGTGACTACGGTGGGTGCGGAGATATTTCCCGTCACTGTGGTGGGCAAGGTGGTCTGTGTGATACTGCCCGTTGTGGGGATGATGTTCTTTCCGATATTTACGGTCTATATATCGGAGTACTATAATAGAAAAACGTCTGTATAACTGAGTGTTATACAGACGTTTATGTTACATCTCCTTGCGGTACTCGCCAGGGGTTTGACCCGTGATGCGTTTGAAGTATTGACCCATAAATGACGGGTTCGGGAAGTTGAGTTCGTAGGATATCTGCTGGATAGACATATCTGAGAACTTGAGCAGATTTTTGATCTCTAAGACCACAAATTCGTCAATCCACTGATGTACGCTCTTGCCCGAGTATGTGCGTACCACGCGCGAGAGGTGTTTGGGCGTCAGTCCCATCTTGCTGGCGTAGAACTCGACACTGCGCTCGGCCTTGTAGTGCTCGTGGAGCAGATGTATGAGCTGCTTGAAGTAGTCGCTGCTGCGGTCTTTCTGAGTAATGCTTGTCTTGATATCGTTGTTGCACTGGGTGATAAACTCGCAGAGGCGGTATATCATCGAGGCGTACATATGCCTGATGCTCATCTCGCGGAACTTGGCAGCCCCACTGTTAGGTATAGGCTTTAAAAACTCGCTGTGTATAGAGTTGAACGAGTGGTGTAGAGCCTGAACAAGAATAGGGTTGTTGATGGTGTGGATAAGACACTGCGAGTGCAGGGATGATATGATAGGCATAATAACCTGCAGGTCGATGTTCATACTTGCGGCAAAGTCGCTATTAAAGGCTGCAATGTATATCTCGCAGTCTTTACACCTTTTAAACTCGACCACAGCCGTAGGTGCGATAAATACATCGCTCTGCTTGATTGTGTAGTCAATCATATGCGCCGAGAGGGTGACCTCACCCCTGGTGCAGATAATGGTGATAAATCCGTTTAGCTTGGCCGGATACTTCATCGAGCTGTCAATGTGCTTGTCAAGCGAATTTATGTGTACCAATGCCGCGTTGCGACAAGCTACATATTCGATACCCTCCTTCTGGTCAAGAAAGTCAATCTTGTAAGGAAAAAGCTCATTATTTACCATATAAGTCATAGTTTTATGCAAATTTATGTATTATTTAGGACATTACCAAACTTTTGAGACAGAAAGATACCATTTTGTACACCTTGCCGTGTTTCATATATATACCACTCGGTTAGGAGCTGCTTTTATCGTAATTCGATATCAGCATAACCGACTGCATAGCAAAATTTACGGTGCCAATGACCCGTAAATAATTTATACAGAGAGTGTAAATACATCTCAAACTGCCTCATTGAGTTGCACTTTTTGAAAATTATAACTACATTTGCAAGCTAAATATTGTATAAAATTGTAAAAAAGACATTATATGCGCAAAATTTTATTTATTTTCCTTGCTCTTGTGTCATTTACAGCGATGGCTCAGGACCAAACTGTAGTTTGGAACAAGGAGGTTAAGGACAACGGCAATGGCAACTACACCCTTGTTATCAAGGCTGATATTGCTGAGGGTTGGCATATCTACGATGCTACCCATATGATTACCCCTACAACTATCAAGTTTACCCTCTCTGAGGGCGCAACTCTTAATGGTGAGATTCGTGCACTTTCAATAGCAAAGAAGGTTACTGATGAGTTCTTTGGTGAGTATGGTGAGTATGAAGGCCAGGCTGTTTTTGAGCAGGATGTAACTGTTGCCTCTGCAGGTGCTACTATTGACGCACTTGTTGAGTATCAGGCTTGTACAGAGGGCAGCTGCACCCCTCCTACAGAGGCATCTCTTAAGTTTGAGGTTGGCTCAGCGGCTCCTGCTGCTGAGGTTAATGCTGTTAAGGATGTGGCTGGTAGCGGCTCAATGTGGGCTCTGATTTTGGAGGCTATCATCTGGGGCTTGGCTGCGCTGGTTACACCTTGCGTGTTCCCGATGATTCCGATGACAGTGTCGTTCTTTATGAAGGGTAGCGGCTCACCTGCTAAGGGTCGAATCAACGCTTCGCTCTACGGACTGTTTATCGTACTACTCTACACTCTGCCTATCGCGGTAATTATTCTGATTACCACCTTTATAGGTCAGGGTGCTGTTACTGCAGATATCTTCCAGTGGCTTGCAACACACTGGATTCCAAATATCCTCTTCTTCCTTGTATTTATGGTCTTCGCAGCGTCGTTCTTCGGTGCTTTCGAGATTACCCTGCCATCTTGGTTGGTCAATAAGAGTGATGCAAATAGCGAGAAGGGTGGTGTTACAGGTATCTTCTTTATGGCCCTCACGCTGGTGCTTGTATCATTCTCTTGTACAGGTCCGATTGTGGGTTCTGTGCTTATCAAGTCAACATCAGGCGAGTTCTGGGGCCCAATTATTACAATGCTCGCATTCTCGATCACATTCGCACTTCCATTTACTATCTTCGCCTTCTTCCCATCGGTGCTTAAGAAGCTGCCTAAGAGTGGTGGTTGGCTCAACTCTGTGAAGGTTGTGCTCGGTTTTGTAGAGGTTGCGTTGGGCTTTAAGTTCCTCAGCGTTGCCGATCAGGTTTACCACTGGGGTATCCTCGACCGCGAGGTATATCTGGCAATCTGGATTGTTGTATTTACACTGCTTGGTTTCTACCTTCTTGGTAAGATTCGTTTTGCACACGACAGCGAGCTTAAGCACCTGAGCGTAGGTCGTCTGGCACTTGCTATCGGTGTGTTCTCATTTGTGGTATACCTTATCCCAGGTATGTGGGGTGCTCCACTTGAGAAACTCTCAGGTTACTTGCCGCCACAGACAACCCTCGACTTCGACCTTTCGCAGGCTAAGGTAGCTCCGGCAAATGGTCAGACTATCGAGGGCGAGGTTAAGTATGGAGATGTACTCCACCTGCCACACGGTCTTGAGGGCTTCTTCGACCTTGAGCAGGCTGAGGCATATGCAGAGAAGGTCGATAAGCCGGTGTTTATCGACTTTACAGGCCACGGATGTGTTAACTGCCGCGAGATGGAGGCACGCGTTTGGAGCAACCCTGAGGTGCTTCAGTTGCTTCGCGATGAGTATGTAATCTGCGCACTCTATACAGACGATAAGATGACACTCCCTCAGAGTGAGTGGGTTACTACCGATAACGGAACAGTACTTAAGAGCCTTGGTAAGGTGAATGCACATTATGCCTTGACTCGCTTTGGCGTAAACGCTCAGCCGTACTATGTACTGCAGGGTAAGGATGAGAAGATTCTTGTCGAACCACGCGGTTATAATCTTGATGCAGCAGCCTTTGCAGAGTTCCTCAAGCAGGGCGTAGCTGAGTATCGCAAGTAATTTTCGCAAGCGTAGGCGTGAAAGTCAGCGGTTGATAATTTGGCTATAAATTGCACATTTTCTCAAAAAAAAAGGTCAAAAGTTTTACCTTTTGTAAAATTAAGTGTATATTTGTCGCCGATTTCGCTCTGTATAAGAGCATTAAGGACAAAATTGAGCAAAAGTAATTTATAAACAAAAATTTTAGAGCTATGACAAAGGCAGATATCGTAACAGAGATCGCAAAGAGAACCGGCGTAGAGAAGGTTCAGATTCAGGCTATCGTAGAGACCTTTATGGATGAGATTAAGGACTCTCTGGGCCGTGGTGAGAATGTATACCTTCGTGGTTTCGGCTCGTTTATCATCAAGACTCGTGCAGAGAAGGTTGCTCGCAACATCTCAAAGAACACTACAATCACTATTCCTGAGCACAATATTCCGGCTTTCAAGCCAGCTAAGACTTTCACTGCTAAGGTAAAGTAATTAATTAGTCACTATTGTTTAACTTAAATATTTACAACTATGCCAAACGGAAAGAAGCATAAGCGTCACAAGATGGCGACCCACAAGCGTAAGAAGCGTCTGCGTAAGGATCGTCATAAGAAGAAGTAGTATGCCCGCTGGCATATTGCTTAAATAGGATTATAACGCTAAAGGGGAAATATCCCTTTTAGCGTTCCTATTAAAGGTATGTTCGATAAATAGAGTAAAAGAACCTACCTAAAAGTAAATTTCCTCATAATCTTGTAATATGAACCGCGAGTTAATTATCAATGTAACATCTACCGAGATAAACATCGCCCTCTGTGAGGATAAGGTGTTGGTAGAGCTTGGTAAGGATATGGCGCAGACAGGTTTCGCTGTGGGTGACATATACTTAGGCAAGGTGCGCAAGATTATGCCCGGACTCAATGCCGCGTTTGTGAATATAGGTCACGAGCGCGACGCTTTTATCCACTATCAGGATTTAGGACCACACTTCGCGTCTCTCGACAAGATTGTCGATAGTTGGGCTCCCGGTAAGAAGAGCATCAGACTTGAGTCTATGCGTCTTGATAACCCGATGGAGAAGGATGGCAGAATCTCTGACCATCTGCAAGTAGGTCAGACCGTAATGGTTCAGGTCTCAAAGGAGGCCATCTCTACTAAGGGACCGCGTCTGACTTGCGATATCTCGTTGGCGGGAAGAAATATAGTCCTTGTCCCATTCTCCTCAAAGGTCTTCCTTTCGCAGAAGATCCGCTCTAACGAGGAGAAGAAACGCCTCAAGCGTGTTGCTGCGGGCGTACTTCCAAAGAATTTTGGTGTGATTATCCGTACTGCGGCAACAAATGCAACCGACCTTGATGTCGAGCAGGATATCCTTGTAGCCGTAGAGAAGTGGAATAAGACACTTCAGCAGATTCGCCGCCATCAGGCTCCGGCACTGCTTATGGGGGAGATGAGTCGCGCCAATACAATTATTCGTGACTCCCTCGATGGCTCGTTTACCCAGATTTGTGTAGACGACGAGGGTATGTACAACGAAATTCGCAGTTATATTCAGACGGTAGACCCGGAGAAGGTGAAGTTGGTAAAACTATACCGTGGGTCGGTACCTATCTTTGACAACTTCGATATCTCCCGCCAGATAAAATCACTCTTTGCCCGCTATGTGTCGCTCAAGCGTGGTGCCTATCTTATCATCGAGTCTACTGAGGCTATGAATGTGATAGATGTCAACTCGGGCAACCGCACTAAGGCTGATGACAATCAGGAGGAGCACGTGCTTGAGGTTAACTTAGCCGCTGCAGCCGAGATTGCTCGCCAGCTTCGTCTGCGCGATTTGGGCGGTATAGTGATTATCGACTTTATTGATATGCACAAGGCGCAGAGTCGCCAGATACTGTACGACCATATGCAGCAGCTTATGGCTACCGATAAGGCTCGTCACACAATCCTTCCGCTGACTAAGTTCGGTCTTATGCAGATTACCCGTCAGCGCATTCGCCCTGTGGCGATTAAGGATATTCAGGAGGTGTGTCCTACCTGTGGCGGAACGGGCAAAATAGAGCCTACAGTGCTTATTGAGCGTACTATTGAGAATCAGTTGTCGCTGCTTGCCGAGGAGCACGGCGAGCGTTATGTAAACCTTGTGGTCAGCCCATATATTGCCGCATATCTTAAGCAGGGACTATTTAGCCTGCGTATGCGTTGGGCACTGCGCTTTGGTATGTATATCTCTATTACCGCATCTCAGGCTGCGGGTATTGTAGATGTGCAGTATCTTGACAGCAAGGGAGAGAATATGTTACATCCCGACTATATAGGTCGTCGCAAGCAGAAGAAGGCCCCTGCAAAGAGTAATAAGAAGGAGCCGAAGCCTGCAAAGGAGTCAAACCAGACTCAGGAGAATAGCGAAAATAAGGAGCCGAAGCAGGGTGGCAAAGGCCGCCGCCGAGGTAGAAAACCTAATGAGCCAAAGGATAAAAAAGAGTAGGGTATAACCTGTAACAATGCATAAAATAGTAGAGACAGCTGTGCAGACAAAGCCGTTTGCGCAGTTGCAAAGAGAGCTTAAACAGAAGGGCAACACCGTCTATCTTAATGATTTGGTCGGAGGAGCCCTTTCGTTTTATTTAGCAGCCGCCGTAGAGCGATGCGGTGGGTTGCATATAGTGGTGGCAGAGGATCGTGATGCGGCAGCATATGTGATGAACGACCTCTACGCCTTGCTTGACGAGAAGAGGGTGCTCTTCTTCCCGTCTGCCTATAAACGCTCTGTACTCTATGGCGCTGAGGAGGCGCAGAGCGTGGTTATGAGAACCAATGCGATGAATGCTATCCAGAATCTTGGTAGCAAGGATTACCTTGTCCTTTGCACCTACCCCGAGGCACTTGCCGAGCGTGTGGTGGGTGCTGCGCAGCTCTCTGAAAACTCGATAACAATATCTACGGGCGATACGGTAGTTATTGCTGATCTTGTTGAAATACTTGACCAGCAGGGATTTACGCGTGTAGACTTTGTATATGAGCCGGGGCAGTACTCTGTGCGAGGAGGTATTGTCGATGTCTTTTCGTATGCCGAGTCACGCCCATATCGTTTGGACTTTTTTGGTGATGAGGTGGAGTCTCTCAGACGTTTTGAGATTGGTAATCAGCTCTCGTCCGATACACTGCAGAGTATAGATATTATCTCAAATATAAATCGTACAGAGGGTAGTCAGGTCTCATTTGCAGCCTTCGCAGGTGGTGAGGCGACATATTGGTTTTACGATGCCGACTATGCCCTTAAGAAGGTGGATGATCTGAGGGTCAAGTTGCTCAATCAGAGTGATGAGCCACAGAGAGTGGTAGAGCAGCTCACTTCGCGTCGCGAGCTTCTTGCCGATATGACAGATAGCAGGGTGATGATGCTTCGCAACAACCTGCAGGAGCGCGTTGCTACGGCTACGGTGGTGTTCCACACCCAGCCACAGCGTCAGTTTGGCAAGAACTTCGAGATGTTAGCCGATGATATTGCTGCCCGTCGCGAGGAGGGATTTAGGTGCGCTGTGCTGTCGGATAATTTGGCACAGATGGAGCGATTGGAGAATATCTTCCATAGCATAAATCGCCACAATGTAAAGATAGAGATGCTCCGCGTGCTGCTGCACGAGGGATTTGTCGATTACGATACACATTTGTGCTTATATACTGAGCATCAGATATTTGACCGCTATCGCCGCTATAAGATAAATGGAGAGATTAAGCGCGATGAGCAGATGACCGTGGCCGAACTGAATGCTCTGCGCGTGGGTGACTATGTGGTGCATATAGACCACGGCGTAGGTCGTTTTGATGGTCTGGTGACGCTGCAGGACCCTATGGGCGGCAAGCCGAGGGAGGTTATCAAGCTTGTCTATCGCGATGGCGATGTGTTGTTTATAAATGTACACTCGCTACACTGCATCTCTCGCTATAAGAGTGGCGATGGTGAGCGTCCGAAGGTTCATAAGTTAGGTAGCGGTGCTTGGCAGAAGCTCAAGACAGCAACCAAGAAGGCTGTTAAGGATATCTCGCGCGAGCTTATTGCTCTTTATGCTAAGCGTAAGGCCAGCGAGGGCTTCGCCTTCTCGGCAGATAGCTACCTGCAACAGGCTATGGAGGCCTCGTTCCGCTATGAGGAGACCCCAGACCAGCAGAGGGCTATCGAGGCGGTGAAGAGCGATATGGAGTCGTCACGCCCGATGGATCGACTGATATGTGGCGATGTTGGCTTTGGTAAGACCGAGGTGGCTATTCGTGCAGCCTTTAAGGCGGCTGTGGATGGTAAGCAGGTGGCAGTGCTTGTGCCTACTACTATCCTTGCGCTGCAGCACTACCGCTCGTTTATGGAGCGACTACGCGATATGCCTGTGAAGGTTGAGTATCTAAATCGCTCAAAGAGTGCCAAGCAGACGCGACAGATAGTTCAGGAGCTTGAGTCGGGTCAGATTGATATCCTTATCGGTACGCATAAGATGTTAGGCAAGGAGATTAAGTTCAGAGATTTAGGACTGCTTATTATCGACGAGGAGCAACGCTTTGGCGTGGCTGCAAAGGAGAAGCTCACGCAGCTGAGCGTCAATGTAGATACGCTGACCCTCACAGCAACACCTATACCGCGAACACTGCAGTTCTCGCTTATGGGCTCACGCGATTTGTCGGTAATCTCAACTCCGCCACCAAACCGCCAACCTATTATTACAGAGTCACATACATTCTCTGAGGAGCTTGTCAAGGATGCTATTGAGGCAGAGCTGTCGCGTGGCGGTCAGGTATACTTTATACACAACAATGTCGAGCAACTCGAGGATATTCGCGGTATGATTACCCGCCTATGCCCAAAGGCGAGGGTTATTGCAGCCCACGGAAGGATGAAGGCGGCCGATATGGAGAAGCTCATTATGGACTTTATCTATGGCGAGAGCGATGTGCTTGTGGCAACATCTATTATCGAAAGCGGTGTAGATATCCCGAATGTAAACACGATAATTATCAACAATGCCGACCACTTTGGACTGAGCAACCTCCACCAGCTACGAGGCCGTGTGGGTCGAAGTGACCGTAAGGCATACTGCTACCTATTAAGCAAGCCAGATGAGCTGCTCTCGAGCGATGCACGCCGTAGACTGAGGGCTATTGAGGAGTTTTCAGATTTGGGCTCTGGATTCAATATCGCAATGCAGGATTTGGATATTCGCGGTGCGGGTAACCTGCTGGGTGCTGAGCAGAGTGGCTTTGTGGCAGATATAGGCTTTGAGGCGTACCAG
The DNA here is from genome assembly GCA_045654345.1 of Alistipes sp. GTDB lineage: Bacteria > Bacteroidota > Bacteroidia > Bacteroidales > Rikenellaceae > Alistipes. Next base: position 9,166 of record JAZOND010000028.1, read on the forward strand.
AAGATTCTCAATGAGGCTATAGCCGAGCTGCGTGCCGAGGGGCTTGATGTGGCGGGTCTGTCGGCCGAGGAGCAGAAGGTGGTTGATAGAATAAGTTATGTCGACGATGTGTCTGTCGAGCTTGGTGTAGATGCCTCATTGCCAGCCGATTATGTGCAGCAGCCAGCCGAGCGACTAAGGCTCTATCGTGAGTTGGATTCGATAGTCGACGAGCAGCGACTGCAGCAGTTTGAGACACGCCTTACCGACCGCTTTGGACGACTGCCAAATGCAGCACAGCAGCTGCTCGATGTGGTGCGCCTGCGTTGGGTGGCGGCCGAACTTGGTATCGAGCGCGTGAAGGTCAAGAATGGACTTATGATTGTCGCCTTTGTGGGTGATGACCACTCGCCATTCTATAAGACTGAGCAGTTTATGACCCTGCTGCGCCGTGTAACCTCACAGCCTGAACGCTTTGTCCTTAAGCAGCGCGATACAAAACTCGCCCTGACCGTGCGCAAGGTTGAGTCAGTAGCTGAGGGCGTTAGAATACTTAAGGAGTTGAAGGAGTAGAGGGTTGGCGAAAATGTCAATATGCAATTTAACGGCAATATTAGTCGAGATAAAATCGAGAGACGATGAGTGTAGTTAATTTAATCATAGATACGGGCAATACTTTTCATACGAGCCTTCTGTAATTAAGCCTCCCTTTGTCAAAGGGAGGTTTGGAGGGAATGTCAATATGCAATTTAACGGCAATATGAGCCATGATTATATCGAGTGACAATGGTAGAGGTTAATTTAATCATAGATACGGGCAATACTTTTCATAAAATTGCCGTTATAGGTGTAGGAAACAATATCCTTGAGGAGGTGGTTACCCCTGAGCTGACTGAGGATGTTGTCTCAGATATTTGTGACAGGTATGCACCTGCAAAGGCGATTGTCTCGTCGACTCGTGGTGATGCACAGAGGAGTAGAGAGTTGCTTGAGCGCAGGGTGCAATATGTTCTTTGTTTTGACCGTTCAACGCCACTGCCCATAGAGGTAGATTATGACCGTACAACGCTTGGTACGGATCGCATAGCTGCAGCGGTGGGTGCAGTAGAGTTATATGGTGCTGACAGACAGATGGTTGTAATTGATGCAGGCACGGCGATAACCATAGATTTTGTCGATTGCGGAGTTTTTCGCGGAGGTAATATCTCTCCTGGTGTAGATATGCGACTTGAGGCTTTGCACCTTAAAACTGCCACCCTTCCACTCTGCTCGCCGAGGGCTTTAGAGGGTGAGCTTCCGAGGGTTGGGCATAATACTGCGGATGCGATAATATTTGGCGTTATGCAGAGTGTTTTTTACGAAGTAAAAGGGTATATTGAGTCATTTTGCAAAAAAAATGAAGAAAACTTGATTATTTTTATCGGAGGAGACGCTGAATATTTTGTTAATCAAATTAAAAATGCGATATTTGCAGGTCGCAAAGTTATGTATAGTGGACTTAATAGAATTTTAGAGTATAATGCAGAGAGAAAATAGATATATCAAAGCCTTGGTAATGGCGATTGCCATTGTCGTTTGTGGTCTTGCCAGCGTGGGCACTTTGTCGGCTCAGCAGGCGGCGATGAATGCATATTCACCATACACAATGTACGGTGTTGGTGAGTTGGGTACCTGGGGTAATACTATTAACCGTTCAATGGGTGGTACGGGTGTAGCTATGCGAAGCACTCAGATGGCCAGCCTTCTGAACCCTGCAGGCTATAGCGCAACACTTCCAAAGAGCTTTATGCTCGAGGTAGGTATTGAGGGTAACTTCTTGAGAAACGAGCAGCGCAAGTATAGCTCATCGTCTATTGATAAATACACAACTGCTGCCAATGCAAAGAATACAATCAACTTCCGCGAGATTGCAGTGCAGATGCCTATAGCTAAGGGCTTGGGCTTCGGTTTGAGCCTCACTCCGTATGGTAGCGTGGGTTACAAGATGCACTCTTTTGAGCAGAGCGAGGATATTTGGGGCTCTGTAGGTGGCGTGACATACAACTACCAGGGTGATGGCGATATTACTGAGGTGAAGGCCGGCTTTGGTTGGGAGTTTGTCAGAGGTGTATCTATCGGTATTGCTGCTAAGTACTATTGGGGTAACATCCAGCACAACTACTCAACATCGGTTTACGGTGACTATGTAGGCACAGGAAACTATGTTTCAACAATCGGTCTTGATGACTACGCATTCTCGAACTTTAAGTTTCAGGTAGGTATGCAGTGGAATGTGATTGCAGACAACAAGCGACTGCTTACCCTGGGAGCTACTTACGACTATGGTGGCCCGCTTAGACCGAAGTTGTCGCAGACTATATATATTGGCGACTACTCTTCGACCATCGTTTCGCAGGAGGACTCTCGCGGTCAGATGCGTCTGCCGCACGCTGTAAATGCAGGTATTACTTATCAGGACTCAAAGTTTATCGCGTCATTTGACTACGCTTACCAGAATTGGGGCGGTGAGAATGCCTTCTATCAGGAGGATGCATATAGCGGAATGAGTATCAGATATGTAGACACACATACATACAAGGCTGGTTTTGAGTATATTCCTAACCGCTTTGATGTGCGTAACTTCTTCAAGCGAGTGTCATACCGTATCGGTGCTCGCTATGGCGACTACTACCAGAGCTTCGAGGGTCATAGAATTGACCAGTGGGCTGTAACTGCAGGTCTTGGTTTCCCTCTCCGATTTATGGGTGCGACAAGCATCAACGCAGGTATTGAGGTCGGCGGTAGAGGTCGTCACACCTCGGTGCTGATGCCGAAGACCGGTCAGCGTATTGGCCTGATTCGTCAGAACTATATCAAGGTGAGCCTCGGCTTCTCACTCTTTGGTGAAGATTATTGGTTTGTTCGTCCTAAGATTGACTAAAATATAATAACACAAAATAAGGTAAAATGAAGGCAATTAAGTATTTTCTCGTAGCCGCAATGGCTGCAGTGGCGACTTCTGCCGTAGCGCAGGATTTCAGTGACCCAAAGTATGCTAAGTGGGGTAACACACCAGAGGAGCGTAAGGAGAACATCCTTGCAAGCTCTTATTTGAAGGAGGAGGTTGCAAACCGCAACTTCAACTCAGCAGCACGCTATCTTCAGCAGCTGCTCGCATCTTGCCCAGATGCATCTGAGAACATCTATGCAAATGGTGTTAAGCTCTATAAGGATCGCGTAAACCGCGCTGAGACTTTGGCTGAGAAGAAGATGTTTGTAGACTCAATCCTTTTGCTCTACGATATCCGTATCCAGCACTTTGGTAACCACCCTAAGCGTGGTAAGGTATACCTTCTCGAGCGTAAGGCTCGTGAGTATCTGACCTACAAGGCTGATGACCGTGAGGGCGTAGCAGAGGCATTTGAGACTGCTATTGCTGCACAGGTTGAGGCAGGTGTTGTAGATCCAGAGTTCGTTGCTATCTACTTCAAGAATATCTGCGATGACTATCAGAACGATATCGTAGATGCAATGGCTGTTGTAAACGCATATGACGCTCACGCTCAGTACTTTGAGAACCTCGCTCCAGAGCAGATTCAGTACAAGGAGCAGTTTGAGCAGTGCTTCGGTCTTAGTGGTGCTGCATCTTGCGAGAATATCGAGACTATCTTCAGCAAGAAGATTGCTGACAACCCAGATGATGTTAAGATCGTAGAGCAGGCATTCAAGCTTCTGTATCGTGCTAAGTGCTCAAGCGACTTCTTCTTGGAGGTAGGTGAGAAGCAGTATGCAAACCAGCCATCATCAGAGGTTGCTATGGCTCTTGCTCAGTGCTTCCAGGATAAGAAGAATTTTGACAAGGCTAACCAGTACCTCCGCGAGGCTCTTGCTGTTGAGGAGAATGCTGCTGAGCGCGAGAAGCTCTATGTTCGTATCGGTATCCTCGATATGAGTATGAACAACTTCTCAGAGGCTGTAGAGGCATTCCGTGAGGCTCAGTCTATCAACCCAGAGAACGCACACGCTCCATTCTTCCTTGCTCAGTGCTATGTAAATGGTGCTAAGGGTTGCTCTGGTCTTGCTAAGGACGCTATCTATTGGGTAGCATACGACCTTATTCAGAAGGCTCTTCCACTGCTCGAGGCACAGGATGCTGAGCGCGTTGATGCAGCAAATCAGCTTGCAGCAGCTTACCGTGGTGCATTCCCTACTAAGGAGGAGTGCTTCTTCAACGAGCTTGCAGATGGCTCTACATTTGTAGTAAACTGCGGTTTCGCTCAGGGCGTAGCTACACGCGTTCGTCCTCGCGTACAGTAAAAAGTAAAATACTGTTCAGTGAGAAATTTATTGCACAGATATTTAGCAATAGCACTCCTTTTTATAGGGAGTGCTTTGCTCTTTTCGTGCAAGGAGGAGAAGAAGGTTGTTGATGAGTCTCTCGACGCTATTATGACCGAGAGCAGTCAACACCTTACAATCGTAGTCTCGGAGAATGGTCGTCGCTCGTACCGCTTTACCACTCCATTGCTTGAGGGTTATACACTTGGTCGTGACCCATATCGCGAGTTCCGCAAGGGTGTTACCATTACAACATACCAGGATGACTCGCTGACCACGGTCAATGCCACTTTGGAGGCTAACTATGCCATCTACTATGAGAATCGTAAGCTCTGGGAGGCTAAGGGTAATGTGACTATCGTCAAGCACGACGGCACAAAGGTATATACCCAGCAGCTGTTCTGGAACTCGACTACCAAGCGCATCTACTCTAATGTAGATACCAAGATTGTTACGGCAGACGACACCCATTTTACTGAGGGCTTTGACTCTGACGAGGATATGGTAGAGCTCAACTTCCGCCATTGGAAGGGTAAGGTGATGATGAGGGAGAATATGATGCCTCAGGACTCTACGGCAGTAGATTCATTGCCGGCACAGAAGCCTACAGAGCCTGCAAATAGGCCTCAGGCTGTTCAGAAACCTAAAAAAGGTTCGCCTATAAAGAGTAAAAAGCCTGGTAATAGTGCTGCTTACAACCGTCCAACTGCGCCACAATTGGATAAGCGCAATATTGGCAATGAGGATAATAATAGACGATTGCAATAATATATATAAGGTAGACTCTGTAAATTAGACCGAATAGTTAAAAATGCTAACCTCGATAGTAATCATACTGCTGATGTTGCTGCTCTCGGCCTTCTTCTCGGGTATGGAGATTGCGTTTCTGAATAAGAACCGTCTCAAGCACGAGATAGACCGCAAGCAGAGCCGTGTGTTTGACTATATTGCCGAGCTGTTCTCGCGCAATCAGGGTCAGTATATCACCACCATTCTTGTGGGTAACAATATTACCCTTGTTGTCTACTCTATATGTATGTCGCAGGTCATTCGCCTTGTAGCTTTTAGCTTGGGCTGGCATACTATCTATAGCGAGGGCTCGTTTATCCTTGAGACTATCATCCCGACAATCATCGTGATATTCGTTGCCGAGTATCTGCCAAAGTCGGTGATAAGGTCAAATCCTAACTTCTACTATCGCTTTTTTGCCCCTGTAATCTTCGTATTCTACATTCTTCTCTTTCCTATTGCAAAGTTTACCACGCTTGTCTCTTACGGACTGCTGCGCCTCTTTGGTCGTACGCCTGCAGAGGCTGTGCGCCAGACAGAGTTTGACCGTAGCGATCTTGAGAGTCTGCTCGATGCTAATAATGCTGAGACTGACGACCAGACCGAGACGGAGATTAAGATGTTCCAAAATGCGCTTGACTTTGCCGACCTGCGTGTTAGAGACTGTATGGTCTCGCGTGTAGATATGGAGGCAGTAGATATCGACGAGGCTACTATCGAGAGCCTGACCGAACGCTTTGTGGAGAGTAAGTACTCGCGTATCTTCGTGTGGCGCGAGAGCGTGGATAATATTATCGGCTATGTAAATTCAAAGAGCCTCTTTACCCTGCCTTCGACAGTCGAGCAGGTGCTGATGAATGTCGACTATGTCCCAGAGACTATGCCGCTGCAGGAGATGCTCACGCAGTTTATCAAGCAGAAGAGTAATATCGCAGTTGTTATTGACGAGTTCGGTGGTACGGCAGGTATCATCTCGCTTGAGGATGTGCTTGAGCAGATATTTGGCGAGATTGAGGATGAGCACGATGTTGAGGATATGGTCGAGAAGCAGATTTCTGACTCTGAGTATGTCCTCTCGTGTCGCCTTGAGGTTGAGTATCTCAATGAGAAGTACGACTTGGGTATTGCTGAGAGTGAGGAGTATGATACCCTTGCCGGATACATCATCTACCGCTATAAGGAGCTTCCTACGGCGGGCACGCAGATGGAGTTTGACGGCCTGAAAATCAAGATTCTGCGTACCACTCGCTCCCGAATAGAGCTTGCACGCATAGAATGTTTGAAAAAATAGCTCAAAAAAGAGGATTATTTGGAATAAAATTACTATATTCGCGGGTTGTTTGATAATTTATAACAAAAATATTTTTATATGGTAAGTTTGAACACTTTAAGAACCAAATTCGGTATCCTGCTTTCTGTAATTATCGCAGGTGCGCTTTTGGCATTTATCTTCTCTCTGAAGTCAGAGATGGGATTCTCAGGTAACGACCCTGAGGTTGGCTCAATCAATGGTAAGGATGTTAGCTATTCTGAGTTCCTTGCAGCTTATGAGGATGTTAAGTCGCAGATGGGCGAGCTTAATACCGATCAGGCAGCGCAGCAGGCACTGGCAAACACTTGGCAGATTCTGTTGACTGACCAGGTATTTGTTCCAGGCTTCAACAAGCTCGGTCTTGCTGTAGGTGCTGAGGAGCACAAGGCTATGGTTCGCGGTGAGCGTGCCAGCAATGTGATGATGAGTCTGTTTGGCAACCCTCAGACCGGTGAGTACAGCACTGAGGCTGTTTCTGCTTTCCTTGCTCAGGTAGAGAGCAATCCACAGGCACAGAAGATGTGGTCTTTCCTCAGCAAGCAGGCTGATATTGACCGCGCTATGGTTAAGTTCAATACCCTGATTCAGAAGGGTGCTTATGCTACTGCTCTCGAGGTTGAGCGTGGCGTAAAGAGCGCAAACGATAGCTACAACGGCCGTTATGTTGTTTGCCGTTACAACACTATCGCTGACTCATTGGTAACCGTTTCTGATAGCCAGATTAAGGATTACTACAAGGCTCACAAGAGCCAGTACAAGCAGACCCCTTATCGCACAATCTCTTTGGTTGAGTTCGAGGTAACTCCTACCGATGCTGATAAGGCTGCTGTTGAGGCTGACGCTAAGGCTGCTGCAGAGCAGTTTGCTACAGCTGCTGATGTAAAGGTATTCTCTCGTGAGAACCGCCACGTATCTATCGCTCAGTCATATATCACTGCTGCTCAGATGACCGCTGACGAGAAGGCAGCCCTTACCGCTGGTAAGATGTATGGTCCTGCTCTTGTTGCTGACGAGTGGCGTGCTGCTCGCGCAATCGAGGTTCGCAATGTTCCTGAGAAGTATACTCTCAGCCACATCGTTCTCAACTATACCGATGATAAGCTTGCTGATAGCTTGGTAACTGTTGCTAAGAAGGGCGACTTCGCAGCTTTGGCTTCACAGTACTCACTTGCTCAGACTGCTGCTGATGGCGGTAATATCGGCGAGATTACCTATGCATCACTCTCTCAGGAGTTTGCTGATGCTCTGATTGGTAAGAAGAAGGGTGATGTTGTTAAGGTTTCTACAGGCAACGCTATCCAGATTATCAAGGTTGAGGGCGTTAGCGCAATCCAGAAGCACTATAAGGTTGCATCACTCGTTTATCCGATTGTTGCATCACAGGACACTCAGCGCGAGGTTCACAACGCTGCAAGCCTCTTCGCAGTAACTGCTAAGAACGACGGCTACCAGGCAACTGTTGACGCTCAGTCACAGGCTTCTCGCACCGTAAATGTAGAGAAGGCTTCTCGCTCAATCTATGGTCTTGATGGCCACTCTCTCGAGGTTGTATTCTGGGCTAATAAGGCTAAGGTGGGTGATGTTTCTGAGCTCATCAAGCTCGATAACAACCACTATGTTGTTGCTACCCTTACTGCAATCAACGACAACGAGTACCGCACCGTAAACGAGGTTGCTTCACAGATTAAGGCTACTCTTATCAAGGAGAAGAAGTTCCCTATGCTCGTGGAGAAGATGAATGGCGCAACTCTCGAGGAGATTGCTGCAGCTGTTGAGGGCGAGGTTAAGACATTCGAGAATGTTAAGCTCGATGCTTACTATGTACCAGGTATCGGCGTAGAGCCACGCGTACTCGGTGCTATCGCATCACTCGAGCAGGGTAAGCTCTCGGCTCCTATCTTCGGCGCAAGCGGCGTATTCGTAGTAGCTACCGATAGCGTTAAGACTGCTGACGAGGCTCAGACAATCGAGGCTGAGAAGGTTAAGCAGCAGGCAACTGCAGAGCAGCAGGCTGCTCGCGCATTGTATGCTATTCAGGAGGCAGCGAAGATTGAGGACAATACTGTTGGCTACTTCTAAATTTTAGCGTGATAGCGGGGCATCTACTTCCGCTAACAGATAAATTAGCAAAGGGCTGTACCACAAGTACAGCCCTTTGCTGTTTTATATGCTGAGCAAACTATGTGGCGCGGGAGTGATTGTAATTTTATTTTATCGAGCGGTATATAATTTAAATATAGTAAAATAACCTGCTTGGAGTTGGAAAATTTAAAAATAACTTGCAAGGTGGTGAATATTTTATTATATTTGTTATTGATAGTGTAATCCTTAAATATTTATCGCTATGAGAGTTACAATTGAGACATTGGCAGCTATATTCAATCTTGCTTCAGCCATTGCGAATGCCCACGCCCTTGCGACGGCTGAGAAGTCAAAGCCTTTGAGCAACTTCTTGTATGGCATTAAGGGCTTTGATGACAATGCTATGCGCACGGTGATAGACTGCGCCAACAACAACCCCAACCTCACGCCAGAAAGGTGTATAGAGCTTGTATCGGCATTAGATGATGATGCTAAGAAGAAGGTTGTTGATCTCCTTGCTGCTATTGTTCGTGCTGGTGATCAGATTATCCCTGAGGAGAAGGAGATGTTTGATGGCCTGGTAGATCTATGTAACCTTCCGATGCCGACAATTCCGTTTGAGGAGGATCCGGATGATGCTCTTGATGAGCCTACGTTCCTTATCGCGCGCACAAATGGCCTTGTGCAGCCATATTTTACAGACACAGAAGATTATAGTGAGCTCGATAGCGAGCTTGCTGCGCAGATAAAGGCTGAACGTACTGAGGTGGTTCGATACACCGCACCGCTAAATGCACTGAGCAAGCAGATAGGTCTTAGCGGATGCCACCTTGTATTTCTTGTTGACCGAAACGGATATGCCAAGGAGGATATTGGTGACAATATGACAGGAACCATCCTCTATGGCTCGGGTCAGCCGATATTGGGAGATATCGTCTTTGCCCTTGAGACCGACAGCGGCTACAATATTCAGGGCGTGAAGTCGATGAAACTCCTAACCAAGATTTACAATACCGTTAACGATGCCGTAGGTGAACTTTTAAGACTTGAATAACTATGAGATTTATGCAGCGCGACTTTAGCGCAATACTTTGTATCGGGCAGAATCTGATTGCCAAGAGTGACAACCCTCAGAACGAGGAGGCAGCGCGTAAGCTTATCTATGGCTTGGCTCAGTTTGTTACAGAGGATAATATAGAGGCGGTGATGAACATCGCCCAGATTATAGACTTGCAGACTGCCATCGTTGTTGTCGCACGATTAGATGAGGATGAGTTTGATTGGGCTAAGGATCTACTATATCAAGTGGCTACAGCTGGTGGCGAGATGAACCAAGCACAGGAGCAAATCTTTGACTCTATTATAGATGCATACTGGGAGTATCAGCCCGCTGACGACATCGGAAATTTCGACGCCTTTGCGTAGGTTTAGCTCAGGTTTGGCTATTATTAAAAGAGCCTAACACTCATCAAGTCGTGTTAGGCTCTTTTTTTATTGTCAGGAGTTATATCGCCTCGATGCTCTTGAGCTGGTAGTCGTCACCCACTCGCTGGATATCTATGCGGAAGGCGATGCAGTTGCCGTAGATGCAGACGGGAATGGTGGTGTTATCCTCAAATTTATGTGGGAATGAGGCACGGATATAGCCGCCATCAAGCACCTCGTCCTCTGAGTAGATGGTATTTGAACCCTCGCTGATAGGGTGGATGGTGCATATTGGGCTGAAGAGCGTAAGCAGGCGTGGCAGCTCAATGAGAGTGTTCTTATCGGGGTCGTAGGCACCAAAAGATACCAGTCTGGCACTCTGCTTGAAGAACTCCTTGGTAGACTCGAGAATGTCGCTATGCTCCTTCTGGATGGTTTGACGAGTGATTGGATCTAAGTGCAGAGGCTTGCTGTTGATGCGCATATCTGATGCGATAAGGCTCTTGATAGCCGGTGCGTCGATGTCCATACCTCGGAGATATTGTGCATTGCGAGCTGCCTGCTCTGAGGCACTGACAATGTTGGTATTGCGGCGCAGAACCTTTGAGAGTTTCATTGTCGGGGTGTCGACCCAGCCGATTTGGTTGTCGGTCATCACGATAGCGCGCAGGTGGGTAATGTCAGATGTGGCACCACCCTCGAGGCCTACCTCCTTGAAGGTAACCTCAGTGAATGGGTCGATGATATTCTTCTCCTCGGCAATCTTAATAACGGCGTAGTCGTCTGTGTACATACCTGTGTAGTGGATGCAGAGGTATACTCTGACATTCTCTAAACGGATGTCGGAACGGTTGCGTAGGGTGATGTCTATATGGTCCTCCTGCGAGCCCATACCGAGGAATACGCTGCTTGGCTCGTATGATATATCGAGGTACGACGAGGCTAAGAATAGCGATTGCAGGCTATTGGGCAGGTGAGTCTCGCAGAACTGCATATCAAAAAGCAGACCGTCGCGTGCCACCTGATTGCCACGGCGGAAGAAGTGCTTGTATATCTCCTGTCGACCCTCCTCCATATTGCCTTGCTCAATGAGCATCGCTGCCTTTTGAAAGTTAGGGCTGAAGATGCCGTAGCCCTCCATAGTTGAGCAGTAGTAGTTGAGCAGATAGGCTCCCTCGGCAGACTGCGAGAGGTGAGCACGGTTGTAGTAGGCGTTGAGTATATCCTTAACCGCCTCGGCCTGACGAGGATACTCGATAGCTGCCTGATCAAAGTAGCTCATCGCACGCTTGGCGTTGCCTATCTGGCGGTTAATCATACCCTTGAGCAGAAGCGCAGGGGCTGCCTTGCTCGGGTGCTGCTCGATGTAGTAGTCCAGCGTTTTGTTGGCATCGGCGTAGAGAGGGTTGATAATCACCACTCCGTCAGAGTCTCCAACCTTTGGGCTTGGGGTGGTCTGTCGCTGCTCTATGTCGGTTATAATCGGCTTGTCGGCCTGAGGCTGCTGGGCCAGCGAGATGAGGGCTAATGATTTGAGCAGCAGACCCTCGGCATTGTTCGGATGCTGCTCCAAAATCTGCTCGGCAGAGCTTAACGCATCGGCGTAATTGTCTGAGTAGCAGTCGATAAATGCCTTGTCCTTGAGTAGACAGAGGGCATCCCACTGCTTCATATACTTGTGGTAAACGGGCGAGTACTGCTCCACATACTTAATGTACTCGCGGTTGATGGCCTTCAGCTCTTTTTGCAACGAGGAGCTCAGCTTCTTCTGCTCAATGTAGGCATCAAAGGCCGAGTCCATAGTGTTCAGGAGGCCTATTTCGATATTGGTCAGTGCCAATAGGTTTGTCATTGCATTCTTGGACATAACGCTCTCGGTCATAGCCTTCAGATAGCTCATCGGCGAACTTGCCTGATCTAACTGCGACTGCAGAGCGTAGAGACGCTCCATTACGGGGAACATCTGCTTCTTGGCGTGTAACACCTCGGGAGCAACGCCCGAGTAGTCCTCCTTTGCCAGATGCAATAATAGCTCATCGAACGAGTTGCTGTGCTGCTGGGCAATCTCCAAGGAGTGCATTATGCGAATGGTCTGCTCTATATCTATCTTAGTATCAGACACTTGCTCTACTGCGCTCGTAGAAGGCTCTGCGCTTGGCTCACTTACCGCCTCTAAGGCATAGAAGGCCTCGGCAAACTTCTCTGAAGGGGTGTACTTATCTTGCTTGCCCGCTGTAAAGTGCAGAACTACTGCAATAATCGTTGCCACTATAGCTATGCTGCCTATGATGATGGTAATTTTCTTCTTGTCCATAAATTCAACATTTTAATTCTAAAACAAAGTTAATAATTTATTTCCGAACGAACAAACATATAGGGGGTGTTCGTGCGTTCGGAGTGTTCTGCGTTAGCAAAGCCTCCCTTTTCAAATGGTTTGGGGGATAGGTAACACAAAAGGTGGTGTTTTCACCACTATATTAAAAGCAAAGCACCTACCTCGATTAAAGGTAAGTGCTTGCGGAATGTACTAAAAGTCTAATGAGGACTACTTGCCCATATAGCTTTTGAGATATTGTACTCTAAGGTATAACTCCTTTAATGGAGCGTAGCGAGAAGCCCCCTTTACAGAAAGGGGGTTTGGGGGGATAGGTAACACGCTTGGACTTATTTTGCTGCGCAAAAGTAAGTCCCCCTCACAGGAGGGGGATTTAGGGGGTGGGTAACACAAAAAGTGGTGGAAAAATTCCACCACTATATTAAGGGCAAAAAGAAAGGCCTTCCCCAAAGGAGAAAGCCTTGCATATAGCACCGCAGTGCATTAAGGGACTACTTGTTCATATAGCCCTTAATATAGTGGTGATGGCTACCGTAGCGGTTGAAGGCTGCCTCGTCGAGGGCCTCCTGGGCTGATGGGTGAGCAACTGAGATAATCAGGCGTGCGCGCTCCTGAAGGCTCTTGCCGTAGAGGTCTACTGCGCCATTCTCAGTAACGAACCAGTGGATGTGGTTACGGGTAGTAACTACGCCTGCACCCTCGGTGAGAACATCTGAAATCTTTGACACGCCCTTGTTAGTGATAGAAGGCATTGCGATAATAGCCTTACCACCCTTAGAGAGTGATGCACCATAGATGAAGTCTACCTGACCACCTACGCCTGAGTAGAACTTACGGCCCAGAGAGTCTGCGCAAACCTGACCTGTGATATCTACCTGAAGTGCTGAGTTGATAGCAGTAACCTTATCGTTCTTTGAGATGATAAACGGATCGTTGGTATAGCCTACATCCATCATCAGTACGCCTGGGTTGTCGTCGATAAAGTCGTAAACCTTCTGTGAACCCATAAGGAAGGTAGAGACCATCTTACCCTTATCGATATTCTTAAGTGCGCCATTGATAACGCCCTTCTCAACGAGTGGGAGTACACCGTCAGCGAACATCTCAGTATGAACACCGAGGTTCTTGTGGTTGCCAAGCTGAGCAAGTACTGCGTTAGGAATAGCGCCGATACCCATCTGGAGGGTTGCGCCATCCTCGATAAGGCCTGCGCAGAGGTTACCAATCTTGGTCTCAACCTCATTTGGAGCTGCGAAGTGAGCCTCCTCAAGTGGCTGGTCGTCCTCTACGAAGAAGTCGATCTGTGAAGAGTGAATCATAGCGTCACCGAAGGCGCGTGGCACATACTTGTTGACAACTGCCAATACATAGTCTGCGCACTCAACAGCTGCAAGGGTAGCGTCTACTGATGTACCGAGAGATACATAGCCGTGCTTATCAGGGGTTGAAACCTGAATCATTGCAACATTACAAGGAACGGCACCGCTGCGATAGAGCTTCTGAGTCTCGCTCAGGAAAACTGGGATATAGTCTGCATAACCGCTCTGGGTTACCTTGCGGACATTACCGCCCACGAAGAATGAGTCGAGCTGGAACACGCCCTCGAACTCTGGAGCTGCATATGGTGCAGGACCCTCGGTGTGGAGGTGGTGGATGTGGACATCCTTAAGCTCGCCATTGCTACCGCGCTCGCACATAGCCTTGATAAGGCACTGTGGTGCTGACGCTACTGAACTGAGGTGAATGTGATCACCAGACTTGATTACCTTTACAGCCTCTGCTGCTGTTACAAACTTAATCATAATGTTTGAAATTTAGTAATTATAGGTTTCTAAATGTTACTTTCTCTTTACCTCTACCTGCTCGTAGCCCTCGATAATATCGCCGACCTTGATGTCGTTGTATGACTCGATATTAAGACCGCAGTCGTGGCCTGTGAGCACCTCCTTGACATCGTCCTTGAAGCGTTTGAGTGAGCCAAGGCGACCTGTGTGGATTACAATACCGTCACGGATAACGCGGATAGGGGTGTTACGCTGAATCTTACCCTCGCGGACAATACCGCCTGCGATAGTACCAACCTTTGAAATCTTGAAGGTCTCGAGTACCTCGACAGAGCAGACAATCTCCTCCTTCATTACAGGCTCGAGCATACCCTCGATAGCGTCCTTAATCTCGTTGATAGCGTCGTAGATAATCGAGTAGAGGCGAATCTCAATCTCCTCCTTCTCGGCAAGACGGCGTGCTGCTGCTGATGGGCGCACCTGGAAGCCGACGATAATGGCGTTAGATGCTGTTGCAAGCAGTACATCGCTCTCTGAAATCTGACCTACCGCAGAGTGGATAACATTTACCTGTACGGTCTCCTTTGACAGCTTGATAAGTGAGCCTGACATAGCCTCTACAGAGCCGTCCACATCACCCTTAACGATGATATTAAGCTCCTTGAACGAGCCGATAGCGATACGGCGACCAATCTCGTCGAGGGTAACATGCTTCTGAGTCATCAGACCCTGCATACGCTGCAGCTGCTCTCGCTTATTTGCCACCTCGCGTGCCGAGCGGTCATCCTCCATAACATTGAACGAGTCACCAGCCTGAGGTGCACCATTGAGACCAAGGAGCTGAACAGGGGTTGCAGGTCCTGCCTCGGTAACCTTCTTTCCGTTTTCATCGAACATAGCCTTTACACGACCTGTATAGGTACCTGAAAGCACTACATCGCCGATTCTGAGTGTTCCATCCTGAACAAGGACGGTAGCAACATATCCACGACCCTTGTCGAGTGTAGACTCGATGACGGCACCCTTAGCTCTCTTGTTAGGATTTGCCTTAAGGTCGAGAAGCTCTGCCTCGAGAAGCACCTTCTCCAAGAGCTTATCCAGGTTAAGACCCTGCTTGGCTGAGACATCCTGACTCTGGTACTTTCCTCCCCAATCCTCTACCAGGAAGTTCATATTTGCGAGCTGCTCCTTAATGCGCTCAACATTGGCTGCAGGCTTATCAATCTTGTTGATAGCAAATACCATAGGTACGCCCGCTGCCTGAGCGTGGTTGATAGCCTCGATGGTCTGAGGCATCACGCTGTCATCAGCCGCAACGATGATAATTGCCACATCGGTAATCTTAGCACCACGCGCACGCATAGCGGTAAACGCCTCGTGACCTGGGGTGTCGAGGAAGGTAATCTTCTGACCATTAAGCTCGACTGAGTAGGCACCGATGTGCTGGGTGATACCTCCCGCCTCGCCAGCAATTACATTGGTCTTACGGATATTATCCAGCAGCGAGGTCTTACCGTGGTCTACATGACCCATTACCGTTACAATCGGTGGACGCGGAACAAGATCCTCAAGGGCATCTACCTCCTCATCGCCAATAGCCTCCTGAATCTCGACCGACACAAACTCGGTGGTAAAGCCGAACTCCTCGGCAACCACAACAAGTGCCTCAGCGTCAAGACGCTGGTTGATAGATACCATAAGGCCGAGGTTCATACACGCTGAGATGACCTCCATAGGGTTTACATTCATCATTGTTGCAAGCTCGCTCACGGTCACAAACTCGGTGACCTTGAGCACCTTGCGCTCCATCTCCTCGCGCTCTACAGCCTCGTTCATACGCTGCTGCACCTCCTCGCGCTTCTCCTTGCGGTACTTAGCACCCTTATTCTTAGCACCCTTAGCTGTCAGGCGTGCTAAGGTATCCTTAACCTGCTTTGATACCTCCTCGTCTGATACCTCTGGACGAACTACAGGCTTTGGCTGTGGCTTCTGATGCTTCTTTTTGTTGTTGCCACCCTGCTGTGCTGATGGGTTGTTATTGTTGTTATTAGGGCGGTTCTGAGGGTTGTTATTTCCTCCCTGACCCTGATGCTTCTTCTTATTATTGCCTCCGCCCTGCCCGTGTGGCTGCTGACGGGTGACATCTATCTTCTCCTGAGCAATCTTCTTACGGCGGTGCTTGCCACCTGGAACCATACCTGTAACATCTATCTTGCCAAGAATCTGCGGACCGCTGAGGGTCGGAGTCTCGGTAGGGCGGAAAGCGCCTGACTTAGGCTCTGCTACAGGCTCTGCCTTTGGTGCAGGTGCAGGTGCAGGTGCAGGTGCTGGTGCAGGTGTCGGCTCTGCCTTTGGAGCTGGTGCTGGTGCAGGCTTTGGTGCTGCTGGGGCTGGTGCCTCTGCCTTTGGGGCTTGTGGTTTTACGACATTGCCCTTCTTATCAAGCTCGATACGGCCAAGGATGCGTGGCTGCTGCGGGAGCTGGTCGCGCACCTCGATATTGCGCTTTGTCTGTGGTGCGCTCTCTGCCTTTGGCTCCTCGATAGAGACGGTGGCCTGCTTGGTAGAGATCTTCTCGCGCACGCTGTCACGAGCCGATGAGCTGGTGCGGTTTGAGCCGAACTCGCGCTCTACTAATGAGTATATGTCGTTGCTAATCTGTGTATTAGGTGAGCCGTCGATGGCTACACCCTTCTTGTGCAAAAAGTCGGTGAGGGTATTAAGACCTACCTTGAACTCCTTGGCTACTTGAATAAGGCGTAATTTTCTTTCGTTCTCCATTATATAGTCTCATTTTTTTGTTTAACAATGTTTTGTGGTGTTACGACAATCTGGTAACGGGATGATGGAGAACACGCTACTCCTCACTCTGCTCTAACTCGCGCTCAAGGATGGCGATGATGCGCTCTGCCTGCTCAACCTCAAGGTCGGCACGCTCGGCAACCTCCTCAGCACCAAGGGCGATAACAGCCTTTGCGCGGTCAAGGCCTACTGCGCTCAGAGCCTCAATCTGCCAAGGCTCGATAACATCGGCAAACTCTGTAAGTGGATAGTCGCCACCCTCGATGTTGCGGAATACGTCGATGTTATAGCCTGTAAGCATCTTCGAGAGCTTGATGTTAAGACCGCCCTTACCGATAGCTAACGATACCTGATCAGGGTCGAGGTATACTGAAGCTGTCTGACGCTCCTCGTCGACGATAATCTCGGTAGGCTTTGCTGGGTTGAGTGAACGCTGGATGAGCAGCTTGGTGTTTGATGTGTAGTTGATAACATCAATATTCTCGTTGTGCAGCTCCTTGACGATGGTGTAGATGCGTGAGCCCTTCATACCTACGCAAGAGCCTACAGGGTCGATGCGGTCGTCATAAGACTCAACGGCTACCTTTGCACGCTCGCCAGGGATGCGGGCAATCTTCTTGATGGTGGTAAGGCCGTCATAAATCTCTGGCACCTCAGCCTCAAACAGACGCTCAAGGAACTGATTGGCTGTACGCGAGAGGATGATGCGTGGCTGGTTGTTGTTCATCTCCACGCTCTTAACGATAGCCTTCAGGGTGTCGCCCTTGTGGTAGAACTCGCCTGGAATCTGCTCAATGCGAGGCAGGATAAGCTCGTTCTCGTCGTCGTCGAGGATAAGAACCTCCTTCTTCCACACCTGGTAAATCTCGCCTGTGACAATCTCGCCCACGCGGTCGCGGTACTTCTCGTAGAGGTTAGCCTTCTCGAGGTCGAGGATGCGCGATGCAAGGTTCTGACGCAGCGAGAGCACGGCACGACGACCAAATGACTCGAGGGTGATAAAGTCGGTGTACTCGTCACCCACCTCATACGAAGGGTCGATGGCCTTAATCTGCGAGAGTGAAATCTGAAGAACCTCGTCCTCAAGCTCCTCGTCTGCCACAACTACACGGTTACGCCAAATCTCAAGGTCGCCCTTGTCGGCGTTGATGATAACATCAAAATTCTCGTCTGTTCCGTACTGCTTCTGAATGGCGTGGCGGAACACATCCTCAAGAACACCGATCATTGTAGACTTGTCGATGTTTTTCAACTCTTTGAACTCGGCAAAGTTGCTGATAAGGTTTAAATTGTTCATTGTCTTGACTTTTTATATTATTTGTAATCTAAATACTCCTTGGCACTCTTGATATCGTCAAAGGCTATGGTGCGGACAATGTGCTGCAGCTCCTTGCGCTTCTTGCCCTCTACAGCCACCTTCTCGTCGTAGGCGATGGTAATGCCCTGCTCGGTGGCATCCTCAAGGGTCGCAAGTACCTTAATACCATCCTTGAGCAGCACCTCAATCGGCGAGCCGATAATCTTGCGATACTGACGCAATAGCTTGAGAGGCTCACCAATGCCCGCAGAGGCTACGGTAAGCGAAAAATCCTCAATGTCGCGGTCAAAAACAGCATCCACAGCACGCGAAACTGCTACGCAGGTGTCGATGCTCACGCGCGAGTCGGCATCCAAAATCAGCGAAATCTCATTCGACACAGTGGCAGTGCACTCGACAATAAAAACATCGCTGCCCGCCAAACTCTCCTCTACAACCTCAGTTAACTTCTTGATATCCATTGTGTTATGATAATTTTAATTCTCTGTATAGTACAAAATAAGGGGACTCAACCGTCCCCCTCAATCGTTCACAGAGCAAAAGTACTACAAATCTTTTAGATTTGCAAATATTTCGCCGTGAAAAAGCAGTATTTGTTGGCGTGTTGCTCGTGCGCGCGATGCGCTGCGGATTTGGGGTAGTCTCCAGACTACTGCAAACAATTAGAGCCTTACACTTTCAAGCAAGCTTGAGTGTAGGCTCTAATTATTCGCACCACCTTCGGTGGCCTCCCAAATCCGAGAACAAAAAGCATTGCCTAAAAATAAAAAAATATAGACAACCCCTCCAAACCTCCCCTTGAGAGGGGAGGCTTGGTCGCAAATTCCATTTGCTCCGACAGCACCAAATAGATGCCGTGCAAGCTAACGCAGAACGGCTAACGCAGAACAATTTGAGAACAGCTGACGCAGAAAAAGTAACGCGAGTAACACGAAGTCACACAAAAGTCACAAAAGTCACAATGTGACCTGCCCCTGTGACTTTGTGACTTTGTGACTTTTTGTGCGTAAAACCGCGATTTTTAGGGAGAGGGGGTATAAT